>JAZTYW010000016.1:0-101838 GCA_045637085.1 Alistipes sp.
CCGAATTTTTTGTGAATGTAATGAATAGAGTAGCCATTGTCAAGCATTCTCATATATTTGAGCAATGCTGCGTAATCGTGTTTTTTGCGCATAAAGAAACCCCAAAAGTTTTTTGTCTAAACTTTTGGGGTCACTTCAGTCCAGTATGTCCCATCTGGGGAGTTTTCATTTGCCACCACATCTCACGACTTTTGACAAGAAATTAGGGTAGTGGGGATTTCTCATGTCAGCAACACATCTGCACCACTCTGACAAGAAATTCGGTCTACTGCTTTGGTTGGTCGCATATATTATTTTTACATTACCACCCTTTCATCACCACAAAAAAAGAGTGCCCCACGGGACACTCTTCTGTCATCTTTGGCGTTTGTGGGATTACTCCTCTGCGCCCTCCTCGTTGTCGTAGCTGGGCAACTTGAACTCTGTGAAGCCAGCCTTAACCAAGAGGTTGTACCATGCAAAGCACTTCTTCATGTCTGAAACGTGTACGCGCTCACGGTCATACTCGGGCAATACCTTAGCGAACTCTGCCTGAATCTTCTCTGCAGACTCCTTGTGTGAGATAGCCTCCTTACCCTCGGTGTAGTTCCAGATGTTGGTGAATACATCTGCAAGTGGAATATCCTCACCCTCAGTGAACATTGAAATCTCGGTCAGAGCACTTACGCGTGAAGTTGCAGCAGCGTTCATGCGCTTACCATCGAGGAGCGACTCCACGATAACGCCACGCTGTGACTGAGCCACATACTTGAAGAGGCCGGGCTGACCCGAGATAGCCAAAATATCCTTTAATTCCATAGCTATAAAAAATTGCTTAAATTAATGTTCAAAAGTTTTAACGTCGCAAAGTTAATTATTTTTCGCAAAAATCACTATTTCTTCGGCGAAAGTTACGCAATGATGTAATTTTATGGTTGCGTATGGTTACAACGTAACGCAAAAATTTGTATATTTGTGGTTGTGATATAAAAAAGGAGAGCATTCAGATATGAAGAGTGAGAAGATAGAGATTATTCAGATAAACATTTCTGGTGAGGATAAACCGGGTTTGACATCATCGTTGACAGGCATTCTTGCGCGTCACGACGCCTTTATCCTCGATATCGGCCAGTCGAATATTCATCAGTCGCTGACTCTTGGCATCCTCTTTATGACTACTGCCGAGCGTTCGGGTCAGATTATGAAGGAGTTGCTGTTCAAGGCGTCGGAGATGAATATTCAGATTCGATTTACGCCTATCGACGAGGATGAATATCGACGTTGGGTTACGGGTCAGGGCAAGAACCGTTATATCCTCACGCTCGTTGGTCGTAAGATTACTGCCGAGCACATATCTCGTGTTACACAGCTTATCTCCGAGGCAGAACTAAATATCGATGATATCAACCGCCTGACGGGTCGTATGCCCCTCGATGAAGATGAGCGTGCACCAAAGACAAGTATCGAGTTCTCGGTGCGTGGTACGCTATCCGATAAGAGCCACTTCCAGAATGAGTTGATGAAGATTACCAAGGAGGGTGATGTCGATATCTCGTTCCAGAGGGATGGTATCTTCCGCCGTTCGCGCCGCCTGATATGTTTCGATATGGACTCCACGCTTATCCGTACGGAGGTTATCGATGAGCTCGCAGACCGTGCAGGTGTTGGCGAGCAGGTGCGAGAGATTACCGAGCGCGCTATGCGTGGCGAGATAGATTTCCGTGAGAGCTTCGAGCAGCGCGTGGCGTTGTTGAAGGGTTTGGATGTGAGTGTCATGGAGGATATAGCCGTCAATCTGCCAATTACCGAAGGTGTCGACCGCATGATGACCATTTTGAAGCGCGTGGGTTATAAAACTGCTATTCTTTCGGGTGGATTTACCTACTTTGGCAACTACTTGAAGCGTCGTTTTGGCTTCGACTATGTCTATGCCAACGACCTTGAGGTTGAGGATGGCAAACTCACGGGACGCTATCAGGGTGAGATTGTCGACGGTGCGCGTAAGGCTGAGCTGTTGCGTCTTTTGTGTCAGTTCGAGAATATCGACATTCAGCAGTCTGTGGCTGTGGGTGATGGTGCCAATGACCTTCAGATGCTCAATATTGCGGGTCTTGGTATCGCCTTCCATGCAAAGCCAAAGGTGCGTGAGAATGCACGTCAGTCGCTCTCTACGGTCGGACTTGATGGTATCTTGTACTTCCTTGGCTTGAAGGACTCGTGGGTTGAGGCAAAGAGGTCGACTAATGATTAGGAATATCATATACATAATACTATGTTTTGTGCTTGTCAGTTGCTATAATGTGGCTGACAAGCCTCATATATGTCCCGACCTGCCGGTGCCAACAATTACGGTTGCGGAACTCAAAACACGTATTGTAGGAACGCATCCCCATGAGATTGAACACGATGTGGTGGTTGTGGGGCGTGTGGTGTCGTCGGATGCCGAGGAGAACTACTATCGCTCTATGGTTGTGGATGATGGCACGGGTGCAATTGAGGTCATGATGGGCATCTCGCCTCTTTCGGCTGACTACCCCGAGGGGTTGATTGTTGCCCTTTGTCTTGAGGGTTGCTATGTCTCGTATCAGCGTGGTGTTGCAGTAACAGGCACACTTGCCCCTGCCTATGAGAGTTATGATGTTGGCTATCTCGCCTCTCGTGAAACGATAGACAGGGTTGTTGTGCGTGGTGGCGATGTTGAGGTGCTGGAGCCTCGCACGGTGAGTATTGCCGAGTTGCAAAGAGATGATTGTGGTCGTCTTGTGAGAATAGATGATCTGCACTTGGTCGATGCGTCGAGCGTCGGAGATGATGAGACTATCTACGATGCACAGTGGGCGGGGTATTCGCTGTTTAAGGATGGCGCAGGCGACAGTGTCGCTGTCTATACGCGTAACTACGCACGTTTTGCCGAGGAGCATATTCCCGTTGAGGAGGTGTCGTTGTGCGGCATTTTAGAGTGGTCGGCATACAATGGTGGCAAGGAGTGTTATCAACTAAAGATGCGCTATGCGAAGGATTGCGTTGCTTATTAGTGTCGCGCTATGTGTGTTGTCGTGCTCGGGAGGTGATGGTGGCAGCCGAGTTGTCGAGGGTGACATCTCAATAGCCTATCTGCACTCTCTTGCTGATGGTCGTAGTCAGCGACTCAGGGATGACGTATGGATTGAGGGGTGTGTTGTGCTTAACGATAAACTCGATGAGTGCTACAAATCCTTTGTGCTCTATGACGGTACTGCGGGTATTGACGTAAAGATTGATCTTGATGATGTAGATAGGGTAGTGCCACTATATGCTGGTGTGAGAATCAGGTGCGAGGGGTTGTATGTTGGTCGTGAGGGTGAGCGTTATGTGCTTGGTGCAGAGCCCACGGCGGAGTATGTCGTGGATCGCATTGCCGAGGCGGAGATACTCAATCGTATGACCATAGCGACTGATGGCGACTCACGACTCCCTGCCCGCAAGATGAGGGTAGCTGAAATTGGTTACGCAGATATGATGTGCTATGTGCGAGTCGATGGTGTGCAACTTATTAACGAGGAGCATGGCTCAGCGTGGTGCGATGCCGAAGCCTTGGATGCGTCTTTTGAGTCGTCGTTGCGCCACTTTACTGATGGCTGCGATACGCTTACGGTGGCTACCATGAACAGGTGTTACTACGCCACCGAACCAATAATGGAGGATGAAGTGACGCTCATGGGCGTTGTGGATAGCTATCATGGCGATTTGGTTATGCGACTGAGCGACTGCAAAATATTTATACCCGCAACCAATTAGTCTCTATTCCACAAAAAAAAGTCATAGACATTGTCTATGACTTAATTCTATTTTGCAACTCTGCGATAAGCTCCTTATTTGTGCAACTGATAACGTAGTTGCGTCGCTTTGTTCGTATCAGATAGAGGTTTGTGGTCTCTGTGGCAAACATTCTGAACTTGCCATAGTGGACATTATAGTAGTGGCCATAGTAACCAAAGTAGCCTCCATTGCCCATTGTGCGTGTCGAGCGTAGAACGACCCACTTGTCGGCAACTTCCACCGATGTAATCTCCTCGGTGGGTATCGTTACGCGACCTACCCAGCGCTTGATGATGAGCGTGTTGCCAAAGAGATACAGGTAACGTGGTGCAAGTGCAAAACATATAATTGGTAGTGGCAAGATAAGTAGCATGACCACGTAGACGCCCTTGCTGCTTGCCAACTCGGGGATGCATAGAGTGACTATGCTCGAGCCTACGAGTATAATCGTGGTTATGATGCTCATAACCCACACCATCTTGCTCCAGCGAAAAGGTGCCGCATAATACTTCTCAAAAGCCATACTCTTTTCTCTTCCCCCCCCCTCTATTTATTCTCTGCTACCCAGTTTGTTAGCTCCACAAAGTCGGCAACCGACAACTGCTCGGCACGCATGGTGAAGAACTTATGTTCGTTGCCGCCAAAGTTGCCGAAAGCAGCCTTTAGTGAGTTGCGCAACATCTTGCGACGCTGACCAAACGACGCCTTGACAACCTTTATAAATAGCTGCTCGTCGCAGTCGAGCTTATCGACGTTGTTACGCACAAGGCGTACCACGGCACTCTTGACCTTTGGGGGTGGGTTAAATACCTTCTCGCCAACAGTGAAGAGATAGTCAATATCGTACCACGCCTGCAGCAGCACGCTCAAGATGCCATACTCCTTCGAGCCTGGAGGTTCTGCCAAACGTACCGCAACCTCTTTCTGTATCATACCCACGCACTCGGGCACGATGTCGCGATTCTCGAGAACCTTGAAGAATATCTGTGACGATATGTTGTATGGGAAGTTGCCGATAATCTTAAGTCTGTCACCATACTCGGCGCGTAAATCCATCTTAAGAAAATCTCCCTCCGTAAGTCGGGGTGCAAAGTCGGGATAGTGGGCGTGTAGATACTCCACAGACTCGCTGTCAATCTCGGCACCGTAGGTCTCAACATCTGTGCGCTCCAACAAAAACTGTGTGAGCACACCCATGCCACAACCCACCTCCAATACCTTGTCTGGAGCCTCGGTTGTGCCACCCGAGAGGGATGTCGCAATCTTACGTGCTATGTTTAGGTCGGTCAGGAAGTGCTGACCGAGAGCCTTTTTTGCTCTAACTTCTGCCATGTAAATATTTGTAGCCTCTTAGTTTGCTACCTCCGATATAAATTTAATGCGTACAAGACGTATCTCCTCCTCGCTATACTCTGCACCAAGCTCCTCAATAGCATCCTCCAACGAATCGGTCTCGGCATCCTCCTTGAAATAGAGGTATATATCCTCAACCTTATCCTCGTCCATAACGGTGTTGAGGTAGTACTGTATGTTGAGACGTGTTCCTGAGTTTACGATAGCCTCAATCTCGGTGAGCAACTCATCCATATCGAGGTTCTTCGCGCGTGCAATATCCTCGAAGTCCATCTTGCGATCGATAGACTGGATGATAAAGATCTTGTTGCTCTGTTTGTTGGCCACGCCCTTGACAACCAAGTCCTGAGGACGTAAAATCTCCTTCTCCTCGACGTATGCCTTGATGAGCTTCACGAACTCCTCGCCGAACTTCTGTGCCTTGCCTGCGCCAACGCCCGAGATTGTCTGCAGCTCCTCGATTGTGATGGGGTACTGGATGGACATATCCTCAAGCGATGGATCCTGGAAGATGACGTATGGAGGCAGGTCGTTCTGCTTTGCCACCTTGCGGCGCAAATCCTTAAGCATAGCATAGAGCTCCTCATCTGCGGCACCGCTACCCTTGATTGGGCCTGATGGCTCACCCTCCTCCTCGGCGTCGTAGTCGTGGTCGATGGTGATGGTCACAGAGGTAGGCTTCTTGATATACTCCTCTCCTCGCGCGTTTATAGATATAAGTCCGTAGTTCTCGATGTTCTTATCCACGAAGCCCATGATGAGTGCCTGGCGGATGACTGCATTCCAGAAGCGAGCATCCTTGTCCTCGCCCGCACCGAATATCTCGAGCTTGTTGTGGCTGTAACTCTTTATCATTGCCGTAACCTTGCCCATGAGCACCGATACAAGATGGTCTGCCTTGAACTTGTCGCCAATAGCCTTGAGTGCCTCGAGAGCGAGCTGAAGCTCCTCCTTAGCCTCCACTTTTGGCTTAGGCTTGCAGCAGTTGTCGCAGTTGCCGCAATTATTCTCGGGGTATGTCTCACCGAAGTAGTGTAAGAGCGACTTGCGGCGGCACATAGAGCTCTCGGCATACGAAACGGTCTCAAGAAGCAGCAACTTGCCAATCTCCTGCTCGGCAACGGGCTTACCCTGCATGAACTTCTCGAGTTTCTGAATATCCTTATAACTATAGAATGTCAGACAGTGACCCTCGCCACCATCACGACCTGCGCGACCAGTCTCCTGGTAGTAGCCCTCCAGTGACTTGGGAATGTCGTAGTGGATAACGTAGCCCACATCGGGCTTGTCGATACCCATAGCGAAGGCGATGGTTGCCACGATGACATCTACGCGCTCATGCAGGAAGGCATCCTGATTGTCGGCACGTGTCTGCGCATCCATGCCCGCGTGGTAGGCGCGTGCCTTGATGCCGTTTGCCATGAGCAACTCGGCAAGCTCCTCCACCTTCTTGCGGCTGAGGCAGTAGATGATACCACTCTTGCCGTCGTTCTGCTTGATGAAGCGGATGATGTCATGGTCTACGTTCTGCTTGGGGCGTAACTCGTAGTATAGGTTTGCACGGTTGAACGATGAACGGAACACCGTTGCATCGGTCATGCCGAGGTTTTTCTGAATGTCCATCTGCACCTTTGGTGTTGCCGTTGCTGTAAGGGCAATAAGAGGTGCCTGACCTATATCATTTATAATAGGACGTATGCGTCGATACTCTGGGCGGAAGTCGTGACCCCACTCCGAGATACAGTGTGCCTCGTCGATAGCGTAGAACGAGATTTTAATCTTACGCAAAAAGGCGATGTTATCCTCCTTTGTCAATGACTCGGGGGCGAAGTATAGTAGTTTGGTGCGACCCTCAAGCACATCCTGTCGTACTTGTGCAATCGCCGACTTGTTGAGCGATGAGTTCAGGAAGTGGGCAATGCCACTCTCCGTAGAGAATGTACGCATGGCATCGACCTGATTCTTCATCAGAGCGATGAGTGGCGATATGACAATTGCTACACCATCCATGATAAGGGCAGGCAACTGGTAGCACAATGACTTACCTCCGCCTGTGGGCATAAGCACAAAAGTATCCTTGCCCGAGAGCACATTCTGGATGACTGCCTCCTGGTTTCCCTTGAACGAAGAAAAACCAAAATACTCACGTAATTTATCGTGTAACAATACGCTTTGCTCGTTGTCCATAATAGTTGTCTAAAAATTTTACTCAAAAATAATATATTTTTTTTGAAAAATTGTGATAACTTTGCAAAAAAGTTACAAAAAAAATGCAATAGGCCAATGAGACTATTCACAAGTGAGCTGGTAAAATCCTATAAATCACGCACAGTCGTGAATCATGTCACCATCGACGTTAATCAGGGCGAGATTGTCGGACTTCTCGGACCCAATGGTGCGGGTAAGACAACAACCTTCTATATGATCGTGGGACTCATAAAACCAAATGAGGGTCGCATATTCCTTGAAGATAACGATGGCAAGGTTACTGACATCACAAAACTGCCCGTATATCGCCGTGCACAGATGGGTGTGGGCTATCTTGCCCAGGAGGCTTCGGTGTTCCGTCGCCTCACGGTGGAGGATAACCTTAGAGCAGTGTTGGAGATGACCAACTACTCACGTCAGTACCAGCGTGAGCGTGTCGAGCAGCTTATCGAGGAGTTCCGTTTGCAGAAGGTGCGCCGTAGCTATGGTAACCAACTCTCGGGTGGCGAGCGTCGTCGTACCGAGATTGCACGTGCCGTAGCAATCAACCCCTCGTTTATCCTTCTGGATGAGCCCTTTGCTGGTGTAGACCCCATTGCGGTGGAGGATATTCAGAATATCGTGGGTACGCTCAAGGATAAAAATATCGGTGTTATCATCACCGACCACAACGTCGATGAGACCCTCGCAATTACCGACCGCACATACCTTCTCTACGAGGGTAAGATTCTCAAGGCGGGTACGGCGGAGGATTTGGCTAACGACGAGATGGTGCGTAAGGTATATCTCGGTAGCAACTTCGAGCTTCGTACCTCACCACAGATGCGTCGTCAGATGCGCGAGAAGGAGGAGGCCGAGCGCGAGGAGGCTCTGCGCCAGATGGGTGTTACTCACAATGACGAGGCTGACTTATAATAGTAAAGTAACAATATAGATATATGGACGATAGTACGGTTCCCCTTGGGAATAGACTGCATGGTGAGGTGACGCCTCCCTGCTCAAAGAGTTATGCACAACGTGCGTTGGCTGCGGCACTTCTTGCCTCGGGACGTACGACGCTCCGCGGCATTGAGTTATGCCGTGACACGCGCTCGGCAATAGACACCATTCAAAAGTTGGGTGCACGCGTTGAGATTAAGGATGATAACACCCTTATTATTGATGGAGGTCTGCGCCCCCAGGTCAACAGACTAAATGTTGGTGAATCGGGTCTGGCTGCGAGACTCTTTACGCCTATTGCCGCTCTTGGTGGCGAGTCGATGACCATAGATGGCGAGGGTACGCTCAAGCATCGCCCCATGGCTATGATGGTTACCCCCTTGCGAGACTTGGGTGTTGAGGTGCGTGATGGAGGAGGCAGACTCCCTATCGAGGTTAAGGGTCCTATCGCTGGTGGCAGGATTGTTGTCGATGGCAGTATATCGTCGCAGTTTATCACTGGCTTGCTCATTGCTCTGCCAATGGCAAAGAGTGACACAACCGTTGAAGTGCATAATGCCGTATCTACACCATATATTGACATGACCCTTGATACTCTTGAGCGCTTTGGCGTTGAGGTCATGCATAATGAGGGTGACTATACGGAGTTCTATATTGAAGGCAATCAGGAGTATAAGCCCGTGGACTATACAATCGAGAGCGATTGGAGTGCCGCGGCATTTATCATGGTCGCTGCAGCTATCGCCGGCGATGTTACCATAAAAAACATATCTACACTCTCACGTCAGGCCGATACGCTTGTATGTCGAGCGTTGGAGCGTGCGGGTGCTTCGATAATAATCGAGGAGGGTGCAATCACCGTGTCGCATAGAACCCTCGAGGCCTTCACGTTCGATGCAACAAACTCTCCCGACCTCTTCCCCGCACTTGTGGCACTTGCTGCCGCGGCGGAGGGTGTATCTACAATCTATGGCATTGAGCGCCTGCGTGGTAAGGAGAGTGATCGTGGTGAGGTGTTGCGCGAGGAGTACAAGAAGCTCGGCATAGAAATAGAGCTCGACTATGAGGAGAACGTAATGCGCATTGTGGGTGGTAAGCCCCATGCTGCGGAGGTCGATTCACATGATGACCATCGCATTGCTATGTCGTTGGCAATTACTGCATTGCGTATCGAGGAGGAGGTGCCAATCCGTAACCGTGAGTGCGTGGCAAAGAGTTATCCTTCGTTTTTTGAGGACCTCGAAATGCTTAAAACCAATAAGTAACTGTGAACAACAGCTTCGGAAATAGACTCAAAATAACCATATTCGGCTCTTCGCATGCCGCGGAGGTGGGTGTACTTATTGAGGGTGTACCTCAGGGTGTTATGTTGCCCATGGATGCCTTTATGGCCGATATTGATCGCCGCCGCCCAACGCGTTGTGGCGAGACCCCCCGACATGAGGCCGATATACCAACGATTGAGGGTCTCGATGCAGATGATCGCACTACGGGTGAAGTGTTGCGTATTAGCTTCAAAAATAGCAATATACGTAGTCGCGATTATGACCATTTGCGCCGTCAGCCACGCCCTTCGCATGCCGACTTGGTGCAGTTGCGCAAGTATGGCGATAAGTGCGATATTGCTGGTGGAGGCATGGCCTCGGGTCGCATGACTGTGGCGCTTGTTGCTGCGGGTGTTGTGGCAAAGGCGATACTTAAAAATGTGATATTTAATACACGTCTTATAGAGGTTGGTGGCGAGTGTGACGAGGCTAAATTTGAAGATATTATTCGTCGTGCGGCAGCCGATGGTGACTCCGTAGGAGGCGTTGTTGAGTGTCGTATTTCGGGTATTACTGAGCCTCTTGGTGAGCCCTTCTTCGACTCTGTGGAGAGCGTTATGGCACATCTGCTATTCTCAATTCCTGCGGTTAAGGGCGTTGAGTTTGGTGATGGATTTGCATCGGCAGGCAAGCGTGGCTCGGAACGTAATGATATGATTATCAGTGAGTCGGGTGCGACATACACAAATAACGAAGGTGGCATAAATGGTGGTATTGCCAATGGCAACGACATCGTTGTGCGAGTGGCGATTAAGCCTACGCCCAGCATCGTAAAGGAGCAGATGACCTACGATTTTGCGAAGGGAGAGGTTAGCCCCCTTGTCATAGGTGGCCGCCATGATGCTTGCATTGCACGCCGTGCTGCAGTGGTTGTTGAGGCGATGGCTGCTTTGGCGCTTGCTGACCTAAAACTACAGTTGTAAATGGCATCACGCAGAGAGATATTCATGCAACTCGTGGCTGTGGCCAAAGAGTGTTATCCCGAGGTTGAGGCGCGACAGATTGCCGAGATGATACTCCTCGAAAAGGGGCATATCTCGCGCAATGATCTTCTTGTAGAACCCAATGAGGGGGTGGTAATCACTGACTTAGAGACAATTTTTGAGGAGCTGCGTTCGTGGCGCCCAGTGCAGTATATCGTGGGCAAGGCGGAGTTCGCCGATATGATGCTCGCGGTGCGTGAGGGGGTGCTCATTCCTCGTCCTGAGACGGAAGAACTTGTCGATTGGGTGGCGCGCGAGACGAAGCACGGGGCAAAGATTTTGGATGTGTGCACCGGTAGCGGATGTATTGCCATTACACTGCGCCGCAAGGTTAAAGATAGTGCGGTCTGGGCGATGGACATATCGCGCGAGGCTCTTGCTATTGCACGAGAGAATGGTGCTGAGTATGCCTCGGATGTGTGCTTCGTTGAGGGCGATGCTCTTGGTGGATTTGATGCTCATTTTGAAGGTGTTAAGTTCGATGTAATAGTCTCAAATCCGCCGTATATCCCCAATAGCGATAGCAGTTTGATGCGCCCAAATGTCACGGAGCATGAGCCTCATATTGCGCTCTTTGTTGAGGATAGCGACCCACTAATCTTTTACCGCGCGATTGCTCGCACGGGCAGAAAACTTCTTACAGAGGGTGGTCGCCTATACTTCGAGATTTATGAGTCGCTGGCCGAGGAGATGAAGGCGATGCTGGAGACCGAGGGGTATTCGGATGTCGTTGTAAGAGAGGATTTCAGAGGTAAACCGAGAATGATATGCGCAAGGGTGAGTTCGATAGCGAGATGACGCCACAACAGCGTGAGCGAAAACCAAAGACGGTACAGCAGGCTTTGCAGTCGCTGATGCGCTTGTGTGCTCGTAGCGAGAAGAGCACGGGTGATGCGTTGCGCCTGATGCGCACATGGGGTGTGCCCGAGGAGGAGCAGAGGGGTGTGCTTGACAGACTCATTGCCGATCGCTATATAGACAATCGTCGCTATGCTGAGGCGTACACACGCGAGAAGAGTCGTCTCTCGGGATGGGGAGAGCGCAAGATTGCCATGCAGTTACGCCTGAAGGGTGTTGAGAAAGAGGTGATAAGCGCAGTGCTCGCGGAACTTGCGGATGATAAGGATAAGGGTGAGCGCCTGCGTTCCAAGCTGGAGCGTAAGGTGCGTACCACGAAGGCTGCAAACGACTACGAACTGCGCGGTAAGCTGTTGCGTTATGCCCTTGGGCTTGGCTACGACTACGACACGGCAATGGCGGCTGTGGAGGAGGTGACAAAGCAAAAATAGCGATTGGACGAATAAAAAAATGGAAATTGTGTGCGACAAATGGTAAATTGTTATTACCTTTGTCGCGCATTATGCTTTTTTATATAGGTGCGAAACGAATAACAAAAAAATATAGAATATGGCAGTTGAACTTAAAGATTTGACCAAGAGCGACGAGAACTACTCACAGTGGTATAACGACTTGGTCCTCAAAGCAGGTCTTGCTGAGAACTCGGCAGTCCGCGGCTGTATGGTTATCAAGCCATACGGATATGCTATCTGGGAGAAGATGCGCGATGTCCTTGACCGTATGTTCAAGGAGACAGGTCACGAGAATGCATACTTCCCACTCTTCATCCCCAAGTCGTTCTTCTCGCGTGAGGCAAGCCACGTCGAGGGCTTCGCTAAGGAGTGCGCTGTGGTTACTCACTATCGCCTCAAGAATGACGAGGAGGGTAAGGGTGTTGTTGTAGATCCCGCAGCACGCCTCGAGGAGGAGCTCATCGTGCGTCCTACATCTGAGACTATTATCTGGAATACGTACAAGAACTGGATTACATCATACCGCGACCTACCTATCCTCTGCAACCAGTGGGCTAACGTAGTGCGCTGGGAGATGCGTACACGTCTCTTCCTCCGTACCGCAGAGTTCCTCTGGCAGGAGGGCCACACAGCACACGCTACAGCCCAGGAGGCTATCGAGGAGACAGAGCGCATGATTAATGTCTACAAGACCTTCGCTGAGGAGTGGATGGGTGTTCCCGTTATCGTGGGTCACAAGTCTCCTAACGAGCGTTTTGCTGGTGCCGTGGATACACTCACCATCGAGGCTCTTATGCAGGATGGTAAGGCTCTCCAGAGCGGTACATCACACTTCCTTGGCCAGAACTTTGCCAAGGCATTCGATGTGCAGTACACAAGCAAGGAGGGTAAGCAGGAGTATGTATGGGCTACATCATGGGGTGTATCAACACGCCTTATGGGTGCTCTCATCATGGCTCACTCTGATAACAACGGTCTTGTGCTTCCTCCAAAATTGGCTCCTATTCAGGTTGTCATGGTGCCTATCTATAAGGGTGAGGAGCAGCGCCTTCAGGTTGTTGCACGCCTCGAGGAGATGGCTAAGGAGCTTCGCGCAAAGGGTGTATCTGTTAAGGTTGACGGCCGTGACAACGTTCGCTCAGGCTTCAAGTTCGCGGAGTATGAGTTGAAGGGTGTACCTGTACGCCTCGCTCTCGGCCCTCGCGATATGGAGAATGGCACTATCGAGCTTGCTCGCCGCGATACACTCTCTAAGGAGGTTGTTTCACAGGAGGGTCTCACAGAGCGCATCGTAAACCTCCTCGACGAGATTCAGGCTAACATCTTCAATAAGGCTTTGGAGTATCGTAACTCTATGATTACCAAGGTTGACACTTGGGAGGAGTTCCAGCAGGTGCTCAACGAGAAGGGCGGCTTCATCTCAGCACACTGGGATGGCACACCCGAGACCGAGCAGGCTATTAAGGATGCTACAAAGGCCACAATCCGCTGTATCCCTATGGACGTAGTTGAGGAGGAGGGTACATGCGTATTCTCAGGCAAGCCTTCGAAGTATCGTGTTCTTTTTGCAAAGAGCTATTAATTTTCCATGATAGTGGCGCGTTAGCGGCACATTCCTAAAAGTAGACCTCCCAAGGCTGTACGTTTTAGTACTATCCTTGGGAGGTCTCTTTTGTGATGCACCACTACCACACCACTCTGATGAAAAATTGGGTGTGCAGCGAATCCTGTCACAAAAAAAAGAGGGTCAGCCCTCTTTTTCTTATTTATTGCCCATTGCACTTCTCGACTACAATGTCTTGAGGTACTCCGAAACGTTCTTCTCGATGCGTGCCTCGATGTCGCCATCCTCAGCGCGAACGAACTTCTCGCCCGTAACTGCCTCATACAACTCGATATAGCGCTCGGTGATGCCTGCAACAACCTCGGGTGTCATGTCGGGAACCTGCTGACCCTCCTGACCCTGGAAGCCATTCTCCATCAACCACTCGCGAACGAACTCCTTAGAGAGCTGCTTCTGCTTCTCGCCCTTAGCGAGGCGCTCCTCGTAGCCCTCCATGTAGAAGTAGCGTGAAGAGTCGGGAGTGTGAATCTCGTCCATAAGGTAGATAGTGCCGTTCTTCTTACCGAACTCGTACTTTGTATCTACAAGGATAAGACCCATCTTAGCCGCAATCTCGGTGCCGCGCTGGAAGATAGCACGTGTGTATGCCTCCAACTGCTCGTACTCCTCGCGTGAAACGAGACCCTGTGCGATGATCTCCTCCTTTGAGATATCCTCGTCGTGACCCTCGTCAGCCTTTGTAGTAGGGGTGATGATAGGCTCGGGGAACTTCTGGTTCTCGACCATGCCGTCGGGCATTGCAACACCACAGATTGTGCGCTTGCCAGCCTTATACTCTCGCCATGCGTGACCAGAGAGGTAGCCACGGATGACCATCTCAACCTTGTAGGGCTCGCAGCGGTGACCTACAGTAACCATAGGATCGGGTACACCAATCTTCCAGTTGGGGAGAATGTCGGTTGTAGCGTCGAGGAACTTGGCTGCAATCTGGTTAAGCACCTGACCCTTGAAGGGGATACCCTTTGGAAGTACAACGTCGAATGCAGAGATGCGGTCCGACACAACCATTACGAGGTAGTCGTCGTTGATGTTATAGACGTCGCGTACCTTGCCTACATAGTGACCCTTCTGGCCCTCGAACTGAAAATCGTTCTTTACAATAGCGTTCATATTTTTGTTGGTATTTAGTTTTCTAAACAACAAAGATAGCATCTTTTACGGAAAAATGCAAATAGTGGCGACGAGTTGGCACTATATATGCTCATTATGTGGAAAACACAACACCTATGAAGCATATTTACACTATTCTTATGGCCGCAATTCTAATGACAGCATCGGCGTGCAAGGCGCAGAGCATTAATACATCTACCATTGATAATCTCGACCTGAAGCGATATATGGGACGCTGGTACGAGCTGGCACGCTATGACCACAGTTTCGAGCGCAACATGGAGCACTGCGAGGCCTACTATACGCTTGAACCCGATGGCAAGATTGGGGTGCGCAACAGCGGCATAGACTCTCGCACGGGAGTACTGAAAATTTCGGATGGCAAGGCAAAGCCGGGAAAGTATCCAGGTCAGCTGCGCGTGTCGTTTTTTCTGTTCTTCTATTCGGACTACAACATCATGGCTCTCGGCGAGAACTACGACTGGGCATTGGTGGGTAGCAAGTCTCCAAAGTATCTGTGGATACTCTCGCGCACGCCAAGCCTCCCAGAGGAGACCTTAGAGCATATCCTGGCCGAAGCACAAGCCCGCGGTTACGATACTGATAGGCTTATCTGGGTGCGTCAGTAGTTGGCTCAGTGGATGCTCCTCGTGTCGCATATCTGCCGCCTGCAATATCTTGTTGCGTAGTAGGCGAGGATAGTCGGGGTGGTCGTTCAGAAAGCGTTGCACCTCGGCTTTAGCCTCGTCGCTGGTGTGACCTCCGAGGAGCGCTCCCGCCCAGTTGCGTGGAAAGAAGATGTCGCCCGTGCGTTGCACCTCCTCCATCTCCTCCAAGCCGCGATAGATATACTTCACGGCCTCCTCCTGACGAAGGTGGTGGTTGAGGTAACTGAGGAGTGTTGCTGTCCATGGCTCTATACGGCGGTTTGCGGGCTCCATGAGCGACTTGAACAGAGCATCGCGCACCTCGCTGTCGGGGTGTGTTCCGCGCATGATATACTCAAACTGGTTACGCCTGTCGGCATTGCTAATGCGCTCAAGCTGAGTGGTATATATCTCATTGTAACGCTCGGGATAGCGCACCGCAAGCTCGTAGGCAAGGGTCATATAGTCACTCTCGTTGAGCATCTTATCGCTCTCTGTGCTCCACATGTCATACATCTTTGCGCACACCTCCTCCGAGCGCATAACATGGGCAAGTGTCATCTTTAGTCGGCGGCTGAGGGAGGGGTTGTCGCATGTCGAGGCTATCTTCCAGAGGCGTGCCTCATCTTCGGCCGTGCCCACCTCGAGCATAGGCTTCGTGAGGTAGCTGTTGAGCGTAGAGGCTATGAGGTAGTTCTTCTCGCGGGGGATGTAGTCGATAAGGAAGTCGAGCCATGCGTACACACTGCACTCTGTCTCAATATTACGCCACTCGTAGACCTCGTTGAGCATCGTCACCATCGACTGACGCATAAGGTCATCCTCCACCTCGCCAAAATTGTTCATCATCAACTCGATAGTCTCTAGCTGTAAACCAAAGAGTCCATAGCCTCGGCCATCGCAGTTGGGGATAACGACCTCGGCGTTGCGTGGGAAGGTGTAGCTATTTTTTCGGTTTTTCTTGCCAGGCTTTATCTCCACCTCGACAATCTCCGTCTTGCCGTTCTTATACTCCACATAGCAGTTAAAGCGCTGCGCCCACTCGGGGTGCTGGGCGTAAAGAATGTATCGCCCCTTTCCATATACCAAATCTATAAATGGCATGCGCGCCTTCTCGACCCATGCCTCACTGAATGTGGCGATATCCTCCTCGCTGTGCTTGTCGAGGATTGCCACGAGGTCAGGCCATGTGGCGTTGCCATAGGCATAGGTGTGCAAGTACTCCTGAATGCCCGCGCGGAAGGCATCCTCGCCCATTAGCTCCACAATCTTATCCATCACGATGGGGGCCTTGTTGTAGATTGTCTGGCCGTAAATCAGTCCCGCATTGTTCAGGTTGTCAAGCTCTTGGCGAATGGATGTATTGCCCGCGGTGCGGTCCTCGTTGTATGCCGCATGGGTATAAGTCTTGAGTCGGTTAAGGCGGTGGTTAACCTCGGGAAAGAGGGGCTCGGTCATGCGCGCCGCGAAGTAGTTGGCGAATATCTCCTTTGTCCACACATCGTTGAACCACTCCATCGTAACATAGTCGCCAAACCACATGTGCGCGGTCTCGTGGGCGATAAGCTGCATGCGGCGCAACTCCTCATCGAGCGTGGGGTTCTCGCCGAGGAACATCTGGCTGTCGTTGTATAGCGTAGCACCCGTGTGCTCCATGCCGCCATACTGGAAGCCGGGGAGCATGATAAGGTCGTACTTGGCAAAGGGGTAGTCGATGCCCGTGTACTCCTCCAGCCACTCCAACGATGCTGCCACCTGGTCGAAGATGGTGTCCAATTGCGCAAGGCGCTTGGGGTCGGTCTCGCGGTAGTATGCCGTAAAGCGGTGGTTGCCATCGTCATAAGTGCGACTATCGAACTTGCCCGCCACGAACGAGAAGAGGTAGGTGCTCAAAGGTTCTGTGGGGTTGAAACTCACAATGTTGTAGTCGGGAGATAGATTGGTTAGTACGCTGCTTACCGAGGTGTTCGACACAGCCACCCAATCCTTTGGAATAGTGAGATGCAGTTCGAACTGAGCCTTCATATCGGGCTGGTCGAAGCAGGGGAAGAGTGTGCGCGCACGGTCGGGTACAAGTAGTGTATATAGGAAGTCGGGCTTGCGGTTAAGCGACTGATTGTCAATGCCGAAGTTTATTGCTATTTGTAGTGGCATCTCTCGACCCTCGAGCGAGCTCGCCGCTATTATTATATGCTCGTTCTCACAGCGATACTCGATACGCTCATCGCTTGCTACATCATAGACCGCATAGACCTTGTCGGTGTTTCTAAAATCGAAGATTATATCTTGTTTATTTGATGTGCTTAGTGTGATATTTGCCACACCACAATTCTCAATCAGGTCGAAGCTCAATTCATATCGCAAGTCGCTGATGGTTGCCTTGCGCCACTCGGCAAGTTCGCGACTTACGCCCGCATCGTAGCGGTGGTCCTGGGCGCTAACAACTGATAGCAAAAGGAGCATGACAAGCGAAAATAGTGCAAATATTTGTAGTCGTCTCATAGTCGTAATAGGTTTTGTGTAAAAAACTGCATCCACAAAGGTAAGAATATTCGCCGAATAATTAGTATATTTGTAGTTGAAAAGATTTTTACTGTGCAACTATGACTCGTATTATCGCTGCTTTCGACTCATTTAAGGGCTCACTCACCTCACGCGAGGCGGGCGAGGCATTCCGCTGTGGATTTTTGGAGGTGCACCCCGATGCCGAGGTTGTCATACTACCCATTGCCGATGGTGGCGAGGGTATGGCCGAAGCTATATCGGAGGGCGTAGGTGGCGAGATGGTCACGGCAGTTGTGAGTGATCCGCTTGGCTGCAAGATTGAGGCACGTTATGCCATTATAAATGATGGTTTTACGGCGGTTATAGCCATGTCGGCGGCGAGTGGGCTCACGCTCTTAAAGCCCGAGGAGCGCAACCCTCTTATAACCTCTACATATGGTACGGGTGAGTTGCTCCTCGATGCTGCGCGCAGAGGGTGCAAGGAGATAGTCGTAGGACTTGGTGGTAGTGCTACGAATGATGGAGGCTCGGGCATGCTGCGTGCTCTGGGCTACCGTTTCTACGATAGTGCGGGCGTGGAGTTGTGCGATACCATATCTATATTGGAGCGCGTGCACACTCTTTCGGCTGAGCAGCGTAATCCTCTGTTGGATGGTGTGAGGCTCACCGTGGCTGTGGATGTAGATAATCCACTATGTGGCAAGTATGGCGCTGCCGAGGTCTTTGCGCGACAGAAGGGTGCGGATGATGCTATGATTGCACGCCTCGATAGTGCGTTGCAACACTATGCCGAGGTTGTGGATGCCGATGCGGCAGATGTTGCGGGTGCAGGTGCTGCGGGAGGCATGGGATATGCTTTTCGTGCGGTACTCGGTGCCGCGTTGCGCCCAGGCATAGATATTGTCCTCTCGCTCGTAAGGTTTGATGATGTAGCTCGTGGTGCCGACCTTGTTGTTACGGGCGAGGGAAAGATTGATGCACAGACGCTACACGGCAAGGCTCCTGCGGGCGTGCTCCGCGCAGCACAGAACCTCGGTATCCCTGTTGTAGCCCTCGGAGGTAGGGTAGAGGGCGTGGAGGCTCTGTTGGCGGGCGGCTTTGGCGATGTGCGCGCCATAACCCCCACAAGTATGCCACTTGCAGAGGCTATGCAGCGCGATGTTGCGATGTTGAATATGCGCCGTGCAGCGCGTAGGGTTGCCCTATCTCTTACTCTCTTGGTAGAGTAGGCGTGTTACCAGTCCCTCGGTGATCTCCTCAGCAGATGTGACCTCCTTCTTAAACAGCCACTTGGTGTCGCTCGATACCTCGAACTCCCCCATGAATTCTGACGAGTCCACAGTGGTGTATGGACCTACAAACTCCCAGCCGCGCTGAGACATATAGTTGAGCATGCCGATAAAGGAGTTGAAATATATCGGCTTGCCATTCTCATTGACAAGCGTATTCTTCGCGAGGCTCTCCTGTCCGTAATCAAGCTGCGAGTATCCTCCGCCCGACAAACTGCAGTAGGCGGTGTAGGGCTGCTGCGCCGTGAGCGTTGTGACGGCCAAAAGCGCGATAAAGAGTGAAAATAACTTTTTCATAGTAGTGTAGTTTGGATAGTTATAATTGTTGTTACTACTACAAAGTTAGTGCTCGTCGTGGTGAGAAGGTGTTTGCACTGCGCTAAAACGCCACTATTGCGGGGTGAAATGACTATATCGAGGGGTGGAGTGTCGCGTTTGCACAAAGCATTCGTAAGCATAGTCACGCTCTAAATCAAGCACTTTTTGTTTCCCATACCCCTATGATGCAAGCCTACTATTTTGACCAATAAGCCGCATCAGGTGGTATGAAAAACAAAAAGCCCTCAATCGAAAGATTGAGGACCTCTGCTTACTCAGCTTTGTCGGGATGACAAGATTCGAACTTGCGACAACACGCCCCCCAGACGTGTACTCTAACCGGGCTGAGCTACATCCCGAATTCGTTTTGCGGTGCAAAGATAATAATAATTTTTTCAATTGTGCAAATTTATTTCAAAAAAAATGTAACTTTGTACCATGAAAAAGATCGCAGATATACTACATATAATTATAATACTCTCTCTATGTGTGAGTTGTGGTGTGCAGACGAAACAAGGGGCTGAAAACTTCAAAAATTCACTATATACACCCGAGTATGCCTCTGGTTTTGTGATAGATACGGACGGTGAAGGTAACAATATTATCCGTGTGACACAGCCCTGGCAGGGTGGTGATGTAGAGGAGCAGACTCTCGCGATTTTCGCAACCGAGGAGGCGGCAGAGGGCTACGTGGGTGAGTATATCGTGGGCGCGGCAGATAGGGTAGTCTGCATGTCGACAAGCCACATAGCGATGCTCGATGCTGTGGGCATGGTGGACGCTGTTGTGGGTGTCTCGGGAAAGCAATACATAACAAATGAGCATGTGTCGCAGAGTGTCACGGTGAAGGATGTGGGCTATGACAGCAACCTTAACTATGAACTATTGGTGATGCTGCAACCCGATGTAGTGCTGATGTATGGCGTTGCGGCGGAGAATTCTGCTGTAACGGCAAAGTTGCGCGACCTCGGTATTCCATATCTCTATCTCGGTGATTACACCGAGGAGTCGCCGCTGGGCAAGGCTGAGTGGCTGGTTGCCATCTCGGAGATTGTGGGCTGCCGCGAGCGTGGCGTGGAGGAGTTTCGAGAGGTGGTGGAGCGATATGAGGCAGTCAAGGCGAACGTATCGCGTGGTGGCAATGCCCCTAAGGTGATGTTCAACCTTCCGTATCAGGATGTGTGGTATATGCCCTCGGATGAGAGTTACATGGTGCAGCTTGTAGAGGATGCGGGCGGCGAGTATATATATAAGGGTAAGAACACTACGCGCGGCTCTGTGGCGATAAATCTTGAGGAGGCGTATCTGCTTGTTGCTGATGCAGATGTGTGGCTCAATGTAGGTCAGTGTTCGACAATTGAGGAGTTGCAACGTGCAGCACCTCACTTCATGGCTACGTCTGTGGTTGAGCGTGGCAAGGTCTATAACAACAATCGTCGTCGTACGGCTGCTGGGGGTAGCGACTTCTGGGAGTCGGCAATCGTGCGCCCCGATGTGGTATTGGCGGAGCTCGCAGCAATCGTGGCTGGTGAGGCTTGTGAGCCCTGTTATTATCAGCAACTACAATAGTATATAACAGTATGAATCGCACTACACAACATATACTTCATGTCTCACTCTTTGTGCTTCTGGGAGTGCTGTTTGTGGCTCTGGCTATCGTAGATATGCTCGTAGGCCCCGAGCCGATACCCGTGGGTGAGGTTGTCGCGTCGTTGTGGGGCGATGCGAGTGCCGAGTATGCGACCATTATCTACAAAATACGAATGCCGAAGGTTATCGTAGCCATCATCGCGGGCATGGCGCTCTCGGCAAGCGGTCTTCTGATGCAAACGCTGTTTAGAAATCCCCTGGCGGGACCCTATGTGCTTGGTATCAACTCGGGCGCGAGTCTTGGTGTGGCGCTGTTCACGCTGGCGATGCCAATGGTTGCGGCACGCACGCCGTGGCTCTACGATATTGGCCTTACGGGCATGGCGTGGATAGGCTCGGCGGCGATACTACTTATGGTCATGGTGCTCTCGCGCAGGATAAGAAGCATCAGTGTTATACTCATTCTCGGTATGATGCTCGGCTCGGCAATATCAGCCGTGGTAGGCATACTGCAATATATGGGTACGGAGGAGTCGTTGAAGGCATTTGTGGTGTGGACCATGGGCTCGTTGTCAAACGTCACTACGGATCAGTTGTATCTCTTCGTGCCTGTGGTGCTGGTGGGTCTTGTGTTGGCTATGGTGGCTGTTAAGTCGCTTAATATGTTGCTCTTGGGTGAGAACAATGCGCGAACATTGGGTTTGCGTGTGGGTGTCTCGCGCACCATTATATTTCTCTCCACTACACTTCTTGCCGGTACGGTGACTGCCTACTGTGGTCCTATCGGCTTTGTAGGTCTGGCTATGCCGCACCTCGCGCGTATGACCTTCCGCACGGCTGACCACCGCGTGCTTATGCCCGCCGCAATATTGTGGGGTGCTGTGGCCATGTTGGGGTGCTGCCTGTTGAGTGATGTCATAGCGCGTTATAGTGTCATGTTGCCCGTTAATACCATTACGGCACTCATGGGTGTGCCCATTATTATATTTGTTGTACTTCGTAACCGCAACCGTCAATGATCGAACTTAAAAACATAACACTCTCATTTGGTTCGCGCACGCTCATGAGCAGTGCATCGGCACGCTTCGAGTGTGGCACGATGACGGCTTTGTTGGGTAGAAACGGTACGGGTAAGAGTACGCTCTTGCGCGCCATGTCATCGCTGAGCAGGGCGCAGGGGGGCGTTATTGAGGTGGGTGGCAGAGATATAACCACGCTCTCGAGTGCAGAACTTGCCCGTATGGTTGCCTTTGTGAATACGGAGCGCGTCTCGGTGGAGGCTATGCGTGGTTATGACTTGGTTGCTGTGGGGCGCTCGCCATATACGGACTGGAGTGGCAGGCTCACACGTCGTGACCATGAGATTGTGGAGCGTTCGCTGGCAGTCGCAGGTGTTGAACATCTTGCGGATAGGTATGTTGATACGCTCTCTGATGGTGAGTGTCAGCGTGTTATGATTGCCCGTGCGCTGGCACAGGATACTCCTGTGGTGTTGCTTGATGAGCCGACATCGTACCTCGATATGCCCAATCGCTATGAGTTGTGCACGCTCTTGGGACGCTTGGCTCATGACGAGGGTAAGTGTGTGATATTCTCTACCCATGAACTTGATATCGCTCTTACGTTGGCCGATAATATTACTCTTGTCGATACGCCACGTTTGCATTATATGCCTACGGCAGAGATGATTGCGTCGGGCAACATCGAAAGATTGTTCGATAGTAAGTATGTGGCATTCGATGCCGCAACGCGCTCAATTAGGCTTAAGAGAGACTAATTTGTAGTTCGCATTCTGAAATTGTTGATTTGCAATTTTGAAACAGAGTATCGGATATTGCTCTTCAAAATCCATAATTACTTAATAATTCTGTAAAAAAGTTGTAAATTCTTTTGCCAAATAGAAAATTTTGCGTACCTTTGCGCCGCTAAACTGCTCACTGAAATTGTGGGCATTAGTGGTTTGGCCCGTTCGTCTATCGGTTAGGACACAAGATTTTCATTCTTGAAAGACGAGTTCGACTCTCGTACGGGCTACTCTTGGCGTGTCACACTTCTGGTGTGGTGCGTGCGGTTAAAACTTGTTTCAGGAGCGGGCTGATTGCCTATCCGACAGCGACTACGGTCGTTTTGAAGTGTCGGCTGACAGACATGTTGCTGGGTTGAGTCCAGTGAGTCAGCAAAACAAAAAAAGAGACAAAAATTAAAAAATAACACACAAAGAACTATGGCAAACCACAAGTCATCTAAGAAGAGAATTCGTCAGACCGCAACTAAGCGTGCACACAACCGTCTTTACCACAAGACAACTCGTAATGCAGTTAAGGCATTGCGCAACTCTACAGAGCGTAGCGCAGCTGAGGCACTTTTGCCAAAGGTAAGCTCTATGTTGGATAAGCTCGCAAAGCACAACATTATCCACAAGAACAAGGCTGCTAACCTTAAGAGCTCACTTGCATTGCACGTTAACGCATTGTAATTTAGCGTTTTGACAGCAAATATGAAGGCTACCCAATCGGGTGGCCTTTTTTTTGTTTCGTCATCGGCTGTGAAGTGGTGTGTGGCGTGTAAGTCGGGTTGAATGGAGGGGTGGAATGCTCTCTGTTCAATCCGACTTGTTGTAGTGCTAAAACAGATTAAGCATATCGAAAGTCATCTTCTGAAAATTGCTAATTTTTAGGGCTTTTGCTTTGATGTTATATGCGTTATTCCTGTGTGTAAGTTGCTCCTGAGTGCTATATGAGCCTTTATTTGTACTTTTCGTGGGGGAAAAGCAAAAATGTATCTGAAAATGATGGCGTAAAAAAATAATTTTCACTATATTTGCGTTTTGATATAAGATAAAGCAACACCCGATGGATATCGTTATTACATACGTCAATGGCTTGGACCCTTTGTGGCAGAAGGATTACGAGATGCACACCAACATACCAGTCCTAACGAAGCGTTTTCGTGACTGGGGTACGCTCCGATACCTTATGCGCGGCATCGAGGTAAACATGCCCTTCATTCGCAAGGTGCACCTTGTAGTGGCGCGCGATAGTCAGGTGCCCGAGTGGGTGAACCGTGATGAGGTAAATGTGGTGTTGCACGAAGATATCATCCCTGCGGAGTTTCTTCCGACATTCAACTGCAACCCTATAGAGATGCACCTGCATCGCATCAAGGATTTGGATGAAGAGTACATGTATTTCAACGACGATGTATTCCCTATGTTGCCATGTAAACCCACAGACCTCTTCATTGATGGCAAGGGTGTGCTCGGCATGAGCCGTCATATTCTGTCGTTGGATATGTTCAAGAAGATATGCCGTAATTCGGATGTTGTAGCACGTAAGGCATTGGGTAAGCGCCCGCAGATAACCTTCCTGCGCCCGCAGCACGTGTGTACGCCCATGCTCAGGAGCGAGTGTTGCGAGTTGTACGAGAGTGTGGAGCAGGATATACGCTCCTCGATATCGAAGACGCGCACTGCGAAGAACATCTCGCAGTATCTCTTTCTCAACTACATGTATCTTAAGGGCAAACTCATAAACCGTCGCTTGTCGAAGCGTCACTTCTCGTTGGGCATAACCTCGGTGGAGAAACTGCGTAAGTTCATCATCAATCCCGACAGAATGTTCACCTGTATCAACGATGTGCAGTTGAGCGAGGAGCGATATGAGGAGTTGCGCCGTGTGCTTACGGAGTCGTTTGAGACTCGCTTCCCAAATAAATCAAAGTTCGAAAATGAGTTTTAAGGTTGACGCAGTGATAACATGGGTCGATGGCGACGACCCACGCCACAGAGCCAAGCGAGAGCAATATGGCGATAAACGCATTTTCAACCTCGACGACGTGGCGGGCACTACCCGTTACAGAAGCGTCGGGGAGATATTCTATTGCATTGCCTCGCTTAATCGCTACGCACCATGGCTCAATAAGATATATCTCGTAACCGACGAGCAGGACCCTATGGTGGGAGACCTTCTGGCAAAGCACTTCCCCGAGGGTACAATACCAATGGAGATAGTTGACCACAAGGTTATTTTTGAGGGCTATGAGGAGTATCTGCCCACGTTTAACTCCATCTCCATTGAGTCGATGACGTGGCGCATACCAGGTCTTTCGGAGCACTACATCGAGTTTAACGACGACCTTATACTTGCCGCGCCAACACGCCCCGAGGACTTCTTCCCCGAAGAGGGCAAGGTGATCTGCTACGGCAGGCATCGCTCCTCGCTGTTGGTTAAGCTGAGCCGCATACTCAAATATCGTATGAACAAGCCCAAGCAGGTGTCGTACAAGGAGTCGATGCTCAATGCAGCGGAGATTGCCCGCCATACAAACGACTTTATAATGTTGTACCATACGCCCAAGGCGCTCTTGCGTAGTGTCTATGAGCGTTTCTTTGGTGCTAACCCCGAGGCGTTGTTGCGAAACATAAAGCATCGTTTCCGCCACGCCACGCAATATAACATTCAGGAGGTACACTACCTGATGCTTGCCGATGAGGGGCGTTGCGAGGTGCGAGATGCCGAGAAGGAGCACTTCTACTTCATGGCGAAGCAGGATTTGAAATATATATGCCGCAAACTTAAACTATTCACAAGTCAGGGCAGTAAGAAGTTCGGATGTTTCAATTCGCTTGATTTGGCATCCGAGGAGGGGCAGAGGATGGTCATTGAGTGGATAGAAGAGCGCATCAAGCTACGATAAAGAGACCTAACCAAACTTGAAACTACCCAACGATATGAAGATTGATGCCGTTATTACATGGGTTGATGGCGATGACCCACGACATAAGGCTAAGCGCGAACAGTATGGCGATAGACGTATATTTGCGCAGGACGATGTGGCGGGCAGTACCCGCTATAAGAGTCTTGGAGAGATATTCTATTGCATCGCCTCGCTCAATCGTTTTGCACCATGGCTCAATAAGATATACATCGTGACCGATGAGCAGAACCCCCTGGTTGAGGAGTTCCTGCAAAAGCACTTCCCCGAGGGTACCATACCCATGGAGATTGTTGACCATAAGGTTATTTTTAGGGGCTATGAGGAGTATCTGCCCACGTTCAACTCCATCTCTATCGAGTCTATGACGTGGCGCATACCTGGCCTTTCGGAGCACTACATAGAGTTCAACGACGACCTTATACTTGCTGCGCCAACACGCCCCGAGGACTTCTTCGCTGAGGAGGGCAAGGTGGTGTGCTATGGCAAACGATACAGAATGTTGTATGTGACTGTGAGTCACCTGTTGCGTCGCCACAAGGATGGCTCAAAGCAGGTGTCGTTCCGCCAGACGATGCGCAATGCTGCGGAGTTGCTTGGTGAGCGTAAATCGTTTATCAAGATTTACCACACGCCCAAGGCTCTCGTGCGTAGTGTCTATGAGCGTTACTTTGCCAATTATCCCGATAACCTCTTGGATAACATACGTCACCGCTTTCGTGTGCCGTCGCAGTACAATGTCGAGGAGCTCAACTATCTGCTTTTGCAGCGTGAGGGTAGGGTGGTTATGCGCAAGGCATATAACGACCTCCTGTACCTGAAACCCAAGCGCAATGGTGAGTACATTGCCAAGAAACTTGCGGAGTTTGATAAGAAGAGTGGCTATAAGTTCGGATGCTTCAACTCGATAGACCAGATGACTGACGAGGGTCGCCGAATGACCATCGAATGGATTGAACGCCGATTGGGGTTGAAATAGTGATTGACTATTAAGTGGAGAATAAAACTGCAATCTAAAACTTTAAAACATATGATTAAGAAACTATCAATGCTCTTTGTTGCTGCTGCGGCTATCGCTGTTGCAACACCTGCTATCGCCTCAAATCCCGAGGCGGTGAAGCCTAATTATGAGTTGGCGGAGCGTTTCTCTCCCACAAAGATGAAGCGCCTTGTGCCACAGACTGCTGTGCGCCCCAACTGGTTCGAGAACTCGTCAAAGTTCTGGTACTCATGGAGTAATGTTGACGGCACAACCTACTACATCGTAGACCCTGCATCGGGTAAGCGCACCGAGTTGTGGAACATGGGTGAGTTGGCCGAGAAGGTTACGCTCGCAACAAACTATCCATTCGACTGGCAGCACCTCCCCATCAGGGCTATGCAGCTCAAGGAGGATAAGTATGTGCTCTTTGATATCGCACCCGCAGATGTAATGGTTGAGAATAACGACTATGCACCAAAGGACGAGGAGGGCAAGCGCCTTGTTTTCCACTTCAAGTGGGATATTGCGGCAAAGTCTCTGGAGCTCATCGAGGAGCGCGATGTGAGATACCCCGAGTGGGCAAACGTATCGCCCGATGGTCGCATCGCAGTATATCAGAAGAATAGCAACCTCTGGTATATGAGCCTTGAGGATGTTGAGAAGTTGGCTCGCGACCCCAAGGATACAACCATTGTGGAGCATCAGATAACAACCGATGCAACCGAGGATACTGCATACCACTGGTTTGAGGACTGCATCGAGCAGGTTAAGGAGGATGAGCGCTACCGCGTACACTTGCAGTGGTCTCCCGACTCGAAGCACTTCGCGACAGTACGTTGCAACACAGCAATGTTGAAGGACTTCTGGGTTATCAACGTCTTGAAGGAGCGTCCCGAGTTGTTCGAGTATAAGTATCAGATGCCTGGCGAGCAGAGCCCCGACTTCTGGTTGGAGTTGTTCGACACCGAGACTATGGAGCGTCGCGAGGTGGATATGGCAAAGTACAAGGAGCAGATGCTCTTTGTGTGCAACCGTCCTGCAAAGCATGCTGACCGCTATGCTAAGCCTATGCGCATGGTATGGCAGGGTGACAATGATAAGTTTTATGTTATCCGCCAGAGCCGCGACATCAAGCGCGCTGACCTCTGCGTCGTTGACGTAGCAACAGCAACGGCTAAGGATGTTATCGAGGAGAAGATGAACACATCTATCGAGTGGCAGATGCCTACGCTCATCAATGGCGACAAGGAGATTATCCAGTGGTCGGAGCGTACAGGCTGGGCACACCTCTATCGCTACTCGGCTGAGGGTGAGCTTATCAATCAGATTACAAAGGGCGAGTGGCACGTATCTAATGTCCTCGGCGTTGACGATGCAAAGCGCGTTATCTACTTCACCGCTACGGGCTACAACAAGGAGGAGAACCCATACTACTTGCACCTCTTCCGCGTGAACTACGATGGTACTGGTCTCAAGCAGCTCGACCCTAAGGATTTCAATGGTGAGTTCTCGCTCTCTGATGACCGTCGCCACTTCGTGACTACATACTCTCGCGCCGATGCGGCTCCCGTTTCAGAGCTCTACACCGTTGAGGGTAAGAAGGTTATGACCCTCGCAGAGGTTGACCTTGAGCCTCTATTCGCTATGGGTTATCAGTATCCCGAGCCCTTCGTCGTTAAGGCTGCGGATGGCGTAACAGACCTCCATGGCGTGATGTTCAAGCCCTACGACTTCGATCCTAACAAGAAGTATCCTATTATCGAGTATGTATATCCAGGACCTCAGACCGAGGCTGTGGAGCAGTCATGGTATCAGCCATTGGTGCGTACAGACCGCCTCGCACAGATGGGCTTCATCGTAATCACCGTAGGTAACCGCGGTGGTCACCCCGACCGTTCAAAGTGGTATCACAACTATGGCTACGGTAACTTGCGTGACTACGGCTTGAAGGATAAGGTTGTTGCAGCACAGCAGCTCGCAGCACGCCACAGCTTCATCGACATCGAGCGCGTGGGTATCCACGGTCACTCTGGCGGTGGCTTCATGTCAACAGCGGCAATTTTGATGTACCCCGACTTCTTCGATGTTGCAGTATCGTGCGCAGGTAACCACGACAACAACATCTACAACCGCTGGTGGAGCGAGAAGCACCACGGCATCAAGGAGGTGGAGCAGGATGGCGAGATAGTGTTCGAGTATCACATCTCTGCAAACCATGAGATTGCAAGCCGCTTGAAGGGTAACCTCTTGCTCGTGCATGGCGACATCGACGAGAACGTACACCCTGGTTGTACTCTCCGCGTTGTCGATGCTCTTATCCGCAACAACAAGCGCTTCGACATGCTTTTGTTGCCAGGTCAGCGTCACGGCTTCGGCGATATGAACGAGTACTTCTTCTGGCGTATGGCGGACTACTTCTCTGAGCACTTGTTGGGTGAGCGTGAGACAACGACAGATATTCCACAGCTTAACAACGATATCTAATCGCAATGGCTGAAGAGTTAAAGATTGCCCATGGTGGCAAGAATGAGCGTTACGACCTGCTATATAGGCAGGTCGTTGCTCTTATTGAGGGTGAGGCAGATGATATTGCCAACATGGCAAATATCGCGGCTATGATACACGCCACGATAGAGCCTCTATGGACTGGTTTCTACCGCGTCGAGGGCGATGAGTTGGTGCTTGGTCCTTTTCAGGGTCCGTTGGCTTGTAGCCGCATCAAATATGGCAAGGGCGTGTGTGGTGCGGCGTGGGAGCGCGGTGAGACCCTCGTGGTTGAGGATGTTGAGAAGTTCCCTGGTCACATCGCTTGTAGCTCACTCTCGCGTAGCGAGATTGTCGTTCCCGTATGGCGCGGCGGTAAGGTAGTCGCAGTGTTGGATATAGACAGCACGGAGCTTGCCTCGTTCGACGAGGTTGATAAGTTGTGGCTCGAGCGTATAGTCAAGTGTTTCGAGGCTGAGACCGCACAGGTAGTGACTAAGCGCGTGACACTTGGCGAGTTGGTTGAGAGCGTGCCCTGTCGCAGTAACTACACATTTACTTCGGAGCCCGATTGTGAGTCGCGCGACTATGACGACAATATGTGGAACGACCTCGTCAGCAACATCATCGATTACTGCGGAGGTGATGCCGATAGGGTGGTGAAAACGTATATCAACCACTTTGATGCCGAGGATAACTATGTTGTGACCTACGCGCTGGAGCTTAGCGCTGAGGAGCGCGCAGAGCTTGCGAGCGACTGCGAGGAGTGGCGTATGGAGGAGATGTAACCAATTAGTAATGAGTAATTAGCAATTAGCAATGACACATATAACAACGTCATTCTGAACGTAGTGAAGAATCTCTCGGAGAGTACTGACGTTCGACTGCTGTGCTATCCCGTAGATGCTTCGCTTTCGCTCAGCATGACAGAGGGCTGCGAGGGGATTGCCACGTCGGGCATAGCCCTCCTCGCAATGACGATGACGGGAGGAGATTGCCACGGCTTGTTCCAAGCCTCGCAATGACGGAGTACAACATCAATCTCACAGTGACGGAGTATGGCATCAGTCTCGCAATGACGGAGTACAACATCAATCTCGCAATGACGGTAGCATGTGCGTCATTCCGAGGGAGTGTAGCGACCGTGGGAATCTCATTAACTAGTTAGTAATGAGTAATTAGCAATTAGTAATGTTGGCTGGCACTATCGGTGCGTAGCGGACAATATCCTCTTAAACGATTGCGTTAAATATATAAAATCCTAACTGAATTTCTATGAGACGATTTATTCTTTGCGCCCTTGCGCTTGTTGTAGCGTGGGGTGCTTCGGCACAGGAGAGTGCGCGCGATGAGGTTGTGGTAAATGGCTATGCACAGCGTAAGGTTACGCCCGACAAGTTTACCGTAGCCATCACCATCAGCGAGACCGACACAAAGGGTCGCATATCGCTCGACGAGCAGGAACGTTCTATCATTAAGAGCTTGCGTGCCGAGAACTTTGACACTGACGAGGCGCTACGACTTAAGAACAACTACAGCTCCTACATGCGACGTGGTGCTCTTGCAACGCGCGACTATGAGCTTGTAGTGCATGGTGCGGAGAGACTCTCTGTGGCACTTGCTACGCTCGAGGAACTCAATCTGCACAGCGTGTCATTGAGTCGTGCCACTTGCACCAATCTCGATGCTATACGCGAGGAGTTGCGCCGTGAGGCTATGCGCGATGCAAAGCGTAATGCCGAGGTACTGGCAGAAGCTATCGAGCAGGAGGTAGGCTTATGCACATATATTCAGGACTATAACAGCAATGGCGACGTTTACTTTAACGTCAACAGCGGCGTAAGGATTCGTGGTATCAGCAGCTTTGATGGTTTGTCCGAGGCATACGCTAAGGAGGCAGAGCCCATGGAGTTTGCCGAGACGACTATCAGCCATACCATTCAAGCGAAGTTTCAGTTGCTGCCATAGTGTGCAATCACTACATTTATAATAAAGAAACCACCCAGGGAACATCCCTGGGTGGTTTTCTGTTAGTGACAGGTTTGCTTATCACTACTTTGCGTATGATACCGAACGAGTCTCGCGGATAACGGTAATCTTCACCTGACCTGGGTAGGTCATCTCGTCCTGAATCTTCTTTGCTATGTCGTGTGACAATGCCTCAGACTCCTGATCCGAGAGCTTGTCGGCACCAACGATGACGCGCAACTCACGGCCTGCCTGAATAGCGTAGGTCTTAACAACACCTGGGTATGAGAGTGCGATGCCCTCCATCTCCTTCAATCGCTTGATGTACGACTCAACAACCTCGCGGCGAGCACCTGGACGGGCACCAGAGATAGCGTCACACACCTGAATGATAGGCGCGATGAGCGATGTCATCTCTGCCTCGTCGTGGTGAGCACCGATAGCGTTGCATACGTCGGGCTTCTCCTTATACTTCTCCGCGAGCTTCATACCGATGATTGCGTGTGGCAACTCTGGCTCGTCATCGGGCACCTTGCCAATATCGTGAAGAAGACCTGCGCGGCGTGCTGCCTTAGGGTTGAGACCTAACTCCGCAGCCATGATGCCTGCGAGGTTTGCGGTCTCGCGAGCGTGCTGCAAGAGGTTCTGACCATACGATGAACGATACTTCATCTTACCGATGAGACGAATCAACTCGGGGTGCAAGCCGTGGATACCGAGGTCGATGGTTGTGCGCTTACCAACCTCTACGATCTCCTCCTCGATCTGCTTCTTAACCTTTGCTACTACCTCCTCGATGCGTGCGGGGTGGATACGACCATCGGTTACAAGCTGGTGCAAGGCGAGGCGTGCTATCTCACGACGAACGGGGTCGAAGCCCGAAAGGATGATAGCCTCGGGGGTGTCATCAACGATAATCTCGATGCCTGTAGCAGCCTCCAAAGCGCGGATGTTGCGACCCTCACGACCGATGATGCGACCCTTAACCTCGTCACTCTCGATGTTGAATACCGTAACGGCATTCTCGATAGCGGTCTCAGTAGCCACGCGCTGGATGGATGCCACGACGATGCGCTTAGCCTCCTTCGTAGCTGAGAGCTTAGCCTCCTCGATGGTTTCGGCGATGTAGGCTGCAGCCTCGGCCTTAGCCTCATTCTTCATGTTCTCGATAAGAACGTTCTTAGCCTCCTCAGAGCTCATACCCGAGATCTGCTCGAGGCGTGTGTTCTGCTCCTTGATTACTGCTGCGAGCTCCTCCTTTGTTGTCTCAACAGTCTGAAGCTGTGCGTTGAGCTGTGTCTCGAGCTGCTCCTTGCGCTTCTCATACTCAGCAACCTTCTTGTCGCACTCATTAGATTTTCTGTCGAGGTCACGCTCCTTGTTCTGGAGGTTGTTCTCAATCTGCTTTGCTCGCTGCTCACTCTGCTGCAACTTCTGGTTACGCTCGTTCACATGGCGATCGTGGTCGCTCTTGAGCTGAATGAACTTCTCCTTTGCCTGCAACATCTTCTCCTTCTTTATCATTTCGCCATCTGCCTCGGCCTTCGCAACGATTGCCTTGGCGCGTGATTTAGCCACGTAGAAGGCTGCAACACCTCCAACAATAGCACCAACCACTAAACCGACGACTGGTAGAATTACATGTACCATAGTTTAAGTGAATATTATATAGTTGTTAGTAAATTAGGTCAAAAAAAATCCGCACAGAATCCTTAACTTGTTTGACGAATCCGCAGATAAGTCATAGGTGGGGCTCCGAGGCACGCAACAGTCCACTGGTGTTATTAGCACACCCCGAAGGGTTGAGGCCTTGTTTTGTAGCTCTTCTCGAGAGTTGTCCCAATGTTATATAAATTGTACAGTTCGCAAAGCTTTTAAGGAATCTATGCGGGATAGATTGTTTTATTTCAAGAACGCGACACACTTATGGGGTGTGCCCTCCACACGTCTGCAATTATCGAGCCTAACCTGAGCCTTGCTGCTACGCTTTTGTCATGCGTAGCTGCTGACACACGCACAGTCTATATTAAGGTTAACCCTTGATATACTTGCGTATGCGCTCCTCGATGGCGTGTAGCTCCTCTACATCATCATCGCCAAGCGCCGAGGTGTGCTCGGTTGAAAGTGCAAATATTGAAAAGCTGAATGCTGCAAGTGCCATTCGATCCTGAATGTCGAAGTTTGGAATCTTTGACAACTCCGTAATCTTCTCATTGAGTCTCTTCGCTGCAACTCTATATAGCTCTTCGTTTGCTGCGTCGATGGTCATGGGGTAGCTCTTGCCAGCTATCGATATGTTTATTTTTACCTTACCTTCTGCCATCGTCGTTAGTTATTTTCCTCTTCGTATTTTATGGCGGCTATGCAACGGTCAACCTCCCGCAATAAACTGTTGACGCGCTGTCGTGCACGCTCGACATTGCCACTCTCACCTCGCATTACTGCTCCGAGCTCTGCGCTCTTGAGGCGAGTGTCGAGATCGCGTACCTTGTCCTCAAGGCGACGCTTCTCACCCTGTAGTCTGTCGCGCTCCTTCGTAAGTGCGCGGCACTCGGCAGCCATACGACTATGGTCAGCAATGAGTCTCTCAACCTCATCTCGTAGTCGCTTTATGATCTCTTTCTCTGCCATAACAGTGCAATGTCGCTTTATGTGCCATCTTTATTAATGCCCAAAGATAGTATTTTTTCGGCTAACATCAAAATTTTAGACCAAAAAACTATCTTTTACCATCGCCCGCTTGTGCTTAACTTAGCTCCGCATAGAGGTCGTAGTCCTCGCAGTCGGTGATGGTTACGTTGTAGAAACGACCTCGCAATAAGCGCTTTCCGTGGCTCTCGATAATCAACTCCTGGTCAACTTCGGGAGAGTCGTACTCCGAGCGGCCAATGTAGAGGTCACCCTCCTTGCGATCGATGATTACGCGCATCTGCTGACCGATACGACGGGCGTTGTTCTCCAGCGACACACGCTCCTGAAGACGCATGATGCGATCTACGCGCTCCTGCTTAACCTCCTCGGGTACGTCATCCTTAAGGCGTGTGGCAGAGTAGGTGCCCTCCTCCTCCGAGTAAGGGAATACACCCAGACGGTCGAACTTCGTGTCGCGCACAAACTCCATCAACTCCGCAAAGTCATCCTCTGTCTCACCGGGGTAGCCAACAAGAAGTGTGGTGCGCAGTGCGATGTCGGGAATTGAGGCACGCAGCTTCTCGATAAGGCGCAGAGCCTCAGCCTTGGTGTGGCGGCGCTTCATAGCCGTGAGCTGGTTGTCAGAGATGTGCTGGAAGGGGATGTCGAGGTAGCGGCAAATCTTCTTCTGGCGTGCCATGACCTCGATAACCTCGTCGGGGAAGTCGGTGGGGTAGGCGTAGTGAAGACGTATCCACTCCAACTTTTCGATGGCGCAGAGACGCTCCAACAACTCACCGAGCTTGCGCTCACCGTAGATATCCACGCCGTAGTAGGTGGTGTCCTGTGCGATGACCATAATCTCGCGTACGCCCTTTGCTACAAGTGCCTCAGCCTCAGCGATAAGTGCCTCCATGGGCACCGACTTGTGGCGGCCACGGATAAGAGGAATGGCGCAGTAGCCACACATCCAGTTGCAGCCCTCCGAAATCTTGAGGTAGGCGTAGTGTGAGGGTGTTGAGAGCTCGCGTTTGGTCTCGTTCTCAGCGCGATACTTCGCACCGAGGCGCTCGACGATGCCTGCCCAGTTGTTAACGCCGAAGAAGTCATCAACCTCGGGTAGCTCGGGGCGTAGCTCATCGGCATAGCGCTGCGAGAGGCAGCCCACAACGAACAACTCCTCAATCTTGCCTGCGGTCTTAAGCTCTGCCGCACGAAGTATGGTGTCGATAGACTCCTGCTTGGCATCGCCAATGAAGCCGCATGTGTTGATAACAACAACGTCGGCATCTGTGCGGTCGCTGTCGAAGACTATTTTGTAGCCATACTCGTGCAACTGTGCTGCGAGGTGCTCCGAGTCCACAGTATTCTTCGAGCAACCAAGGGTTATAATGTTGATTTTCTTCATATTGCATCACTATTTGGCGTCACCGAACATGGCGCGTACAAACTCCTTGCGGTCAAACATCTTCAACTGGTCGATGCCCTCGCCGATACCGATATAGCGAACAGGAATATGGAACTTGTCGCTGATGCCGATAACCACACCGCCCTTGGCTGTGCCGTCGAGCTTCGTGATGGTGAGCGATGTCACCTGTGTAGCCTCGGTAAACTGCTTAGCCTGCTCAAAGGCGTTCTGACCTGTCGAGCCATCAAGCACGAGCATAACCTCGTGTGGTGCGTCGGGGATGACCTTCGACATCACGTTGCGAATCTTGGTAAGCTCCTTCATCAGACCCACCTTGTTGTGCAGACGGCCTGCTGTGTCGATGAGCACAACGTCGGCGTTGTTAGCCACTGCCGAACGAAGGGTGTCGTATGCCACAGATGCGGGGTCGGAGCCCATATCCTGACGTACCATAGTTGCACCTGCGCGGTCTGCCCATACGGCCAACTGGTCGATAGCGGCAGCACGGAACGTGTCGGCAGCACCAATATATACCTTGCGGCCAGCCTTGGTGAGCTGTGCCGCGAGTTTACCGATGGTGGTAGTCTTGCCAGCACCGTTAACACCCACAACCATAAGTACATAGGGCATGCCCTCCTTAACCTCGATACCGAAGTCTCGGGTTGAACGGTGCGACTCCTCCATGAGCTGTGCAATCTCGTCGCGGAGGATATACTGCAACTCCTCGGTGTTGAGATACTTGTCGCGTGCCACACGTGCCTCGATACGCTCGATAATCTTTACGGTGGTATCCACGCCAACGTCCGATGTGATGAGCACCTCCTCTAAGTCGTCGAGTACATCTGCATCCACCGTTGTGCGGCCTGCAATGGCGCGCTTGAGCTTGCCGAAGAAGCCCTCCTTAGTCTTTTCGAGTCCCGCCTCGAGCTCCTTGCGCTCGGTCTCCTGCTCGATGCGCTCCTGTTCGCGCTCTGCCTCCGCCTGCTTCTGCTGCTCCTCGGCAATGGCTGCTGCCTCCTCTGTTGTTGCGGGAGTAGCCTCAACCTTTGGCTCCTCCACCTTCTTCTTTTTGAATAGATCAAAAAATCCCATAGTATAAAGTTTTATTTTATTTTACTCTCTGTATAGTAAGTATTTGCGTCGTTGTGTCTTGAACTTTTCGACATCCTCCACCCAGCGTGCCTCAATCTCCTCGGCGGTGCGACCCTCCATAATCATCTCGCGAACGTAGCTCACACCGATAAGCTTCTCGAACATAGGCTTAAAGAATTTTTCCTCTATGGCGAGGTTGTGGTATGCCTCGATGATGTACGATAGGTCTATGCCCTCGCCCCATATCTCCTCGTTGGGGAGTGCGCGGAGGTCGCGGCCATAGCATCGCTTGCCCATGTGGGGTGGCTCCGCAGAGCCAGCGTTGGGTGCGGGGGTGAACGAGAAGTCGTAGCCCGTGAGGTCGGGGTGTCCGTATATCTCAAATGGTGCCTCCGTACCGCGTCCCATGCTCAGCACCGTGCCCTCAAAGAGGCAGGTGGTGGGGTAGAGGTAGATGGAGTGCTGCGTGGGCAGGTTGGGCGATGGCGCGATGGGCAGGTCGTAGTGCGTAGTGTGGTCGTAGTTCTGACATTTGACGACCGTGAGTTTCGCGGGCTTTGCCCACCCCTCGCCGATTGCCATTGTTGCTATCTCGCCCATGGTCATGCCATGAACAACGGGTATAGGCAACCATCCCACGCCAGATTTGTACTTCATGTCGAGGATGGGGCCATCGACATAGTGGCCGTTGGGGTTGGGTCTGTCGAGCACCACTACCTCGCAGCCGAAGTCGGCGCAGGCATCCACCATGCGGAGCATAGATATATAATAGGTATAGAACCTCAGTCCCACATCCTGCATATCGACTACAAGCACATCGAACGAGCGTATGACATCGTCCGAGGGGCGTTGCGTGTTGCCGTTGTAGAGCGAGAGGATAGCGATGCCCGTCTTGCTATCTATGCCGTCCTCAATTTTTGCTCCCGCCTCCACAGAGCCTCTAAAGCCGTGCTCGGGCGCGAAGATACCCACGATGTTGATACCCTCGGCGTGCATAACATCGACAATGTGTCGCTCGGTGTCGTACATAGCCGTGTGGTTTGCCAGCACCGCAACACGTCTGTCGCGCAGTAGCGGCATGTAGGCGGCGGTGTCTTGTGCTCCCACGATAACCTCGCGCGAAGGCTCGCATGCAGCCTCCTCGTTGGGTGTGGCGGCATGGCTGTTGCACGCAAAGAGAGTGAGCGTGGCCAAGAGTATGTGTAGCGTTCGTAGCATTAGTATTGCAATAGGTACTCCTTAATAAAGTTATCCAAGTCGCCATCCATCACGGCATCGACATTCGAGGTCTGGTAGCCCGTGCGGTGGTCCTTGACGCGGCGGTCATCGAAGACATAGCTGCGTATCTGCGAACCCCACTCAATACGCTTCTTCGTAGCCTCGAGGGCCTGCTGTGTCGCCATGCGCTTGTCCAGCTCGCGCTGGTAGAGCTTCGAGCGCAGGATGCGCATAGCATTCTCGCGGTTGTTGAGCTGCGAGCGTGTCTCCATGTTCTCGATGAGGAACTCTACGGGCTCTCCCGTGTCGGGGTCCTTGCCGTGGTAGCGCAGGCGTACTGCCGTCTCCACCTTGTTGACATTCTGACCTCCTGCACCACTCGAACGGAAGGTGTCCCACTCGATGTCGGCGGGCGAGATATTAATCTCTATTGAGTCGTCAACGGCGGGCGAGATGAATACCGAGGCGAAGGTTGTCTGGCGCTTGTTGTTGGCATTGAAGGGCGAGAGGCGCACCATGCGGTGCACGCCACTCTCGCTGCGCAGGTAGCCGTAGGCATACTCACCCTCGAACTCTAAGGTGCACGACTTTACGCCCACCTCCTCGCCAGCCTGGTAGTTAGCAACCTTTACGGTGTAGCCATGTGCCTCACCCCAGCGTGTGTACATGCGCATGAGCATCTGCGCCCAGTCGAGGGCCTCAGTGCCGCCAGCACCTGCGTTGATGTCCATGATAGCGCCAAGTTTGTCCTCCTTGCCCGAGAGCATCTGCTTGAGCTCCAACTTCTCGATGAGCTCCACGGCGGCGGCATACTGAGCCTCGGCCTCAGCCTCCGTAAGCACACCCTCAGCCACGAAGTCGGGGACGAGGTCGAGGTCGTCAACCGTACGCAGGGCAGCCTCGTAGTCGTCGATGGCGGCCTTGATGTCGGCAACCTTTTTGAGCTGCTTGCGTGCCTCGTCGGGGTTGTCCCAGAAGTTGGGCTCCTCGGTGCGCTCCTGCTCGTTCTGGAGGTCTATGCGGCGCTGCTCGACATCTATCGATGCCGAGAGCTTCGCCACACGTGCTTTAAGGTCGTTTATTTGGTCTGTGTTAATCATTATGTTAGTATGTTGAGTGCTGTCATTGCTGAACGGTGCAGCCGACAAGAGACAACGTTGATAGTGTATCGTCATTGAGGAGATTCCCACGTCGCTACGCTCCTCGGAATGACATTTATAATATCATTACTAATTACTAATTGCTAATTACTAATTGTTTACTCAATTTCCCAGTCGAAGCCATCCTTGCGGTCCTTGACGCGGATGCCGATTGCGGTGAGGTTGTCACGAATCTTGTCCGACGTAGCCCAGTCCTTGTTAGCCTTGGCCTCCATGCGCATGGTGAGCAACATATCCACCAAGGGCGATACCATATCCTTGCCACCAGCATCTGCTGCCTTCTCGTTGCGCAAACCGAGGATGTCGAACACATAGCGGTTGAAAGTAGCCTTCAACGCCTCGAGGTCCTCAGCAGTGAACGACTGCTGTCCCTCGGTAGCCTGATTGATGATGCGCACCCAGTCGAAGAGTGCCGAGATAACCATAGGTGAGTTCAAATCGTCCGCCATAGCCTCCTTACAACGGCGCTCCAGCTCCGCAACATCGGCTGTTGACTTATCCGCAGCCTTGAGCTTGCCGAGTGCCTCCACAGCCTTCATCAAGCGGTCGAGACCCTTCTCCGCAGCCTGCAATGCGTCGTTCGAGAAGTCGAGCGTAGAGCGATAGTGCGCCTGGAGCACGAAGAAGCGGATGGTCATGGGCGTATAGGCCTGCTCGAGGATGGGGTGCGAGCCTGTGAAGAGCTGCTCCAAGGTGATGAAGTTGCCGAGCGACTTACCCATCTTCTGTCCGTTGATGGTAATCATGTTGTTGTGCACCCAGTAGCGTGCCGAGTCCTTGCCCATAGCGGCTGTTGACTGTGCAATCTCGCACTCGTGGTGGGGGAACATGAGGTCCATGCCGCCACCGTGGATGTCGAACTGCTCACCGAGGTACTTGGTGCTCATAGCGGTACACTCCATGTGCCAGCCGGGGAAGCCATCGCTCCAGGGTGAGGGCCAGCGCATGATATGCTCGGGTGCTGCCTTCTTCCAGAGGGCGAAGTCGTAGGAGTGGTGCTTGTCGCTCTGACCATCGAGCTCGCGGGTGTTGGTGACGATGTCGTCGAGGTTGCGGCCCGAGAGGCGACCATAGTGGTAGTCCTTGTTGTACTTCTCGACGTCGAAGTAGATAGAGCCATTTGACTCGTAGGCGTAGCCCGCATCGAGGATGCGCTTAACCATCTCAATCTGCTCGATGATGTGTCCCGAGGCGTGGGGCTCGATAGAGGGCGACTTAACGCCGAGTTCGCGCATAGCGTCGTGGTAGCGCTCGGTGTAGTAGTGTGCAATCTCCATAGGCTCGAGCTGCTCGAGGCGTGCCTTCTTTGCAATCTTATCCTCGCCCTCGTCGGCATCCTGCTCGAGGTGGCCAACGTCGGTGATGTTGCGCACGTAGCGCACCTTGTAGCCCAGCGACTCGAAGTAGCGGAACATAAGGTCGAAGGTCACGGCAGGGCGTGCATGACCCAAGTGTGGGTCGCCATAGACGGTAGGACCGCAGACATACATGCCTACATGCTCGGGGTTGATAGGCTCAAACACCTCCTTGCGGCGTGTGAGCGTATTGTACAGTGTTATTTTCTCCATTGTTGTATTGTTTTTTTTGTTGATTTGCGTTGTTATTTTTTAGAGAGTTTAGGGAAATTAGGGAGTTTAGTGTTTTGCTGTGGTCGCTATATTCCTTAAACTCCTTAAATTCCCTAAATTCACTACTAATCACTCTCTACACCCATTACTAATTGCTAATTACTCATTACTAATTATTTGAGATTCCCACGTCGCTCCGCTCCTCGGAATGACGTTCATGGTGTATTGCCATTGAGGAGATCCTTCGTTACACTCAGGATGACATTCATAATATCATTACTAATTTCTAATTTCTAATTCCTAATTCCTAATTGTGGTTATATCACCTCAAGGGCTTCCATGCCATACTCGTGGGCGTACTCCTTAATCATAGCCTTAATCTCGGAGCGATTGAGGAATTTTACTATGTCCTTGTGGTAGATGGTCTCCTCGCCCTCATAGCCCATCTGTGGCGAACGGTCGAGGTAGTAGTATATCGTGTAGATGTTGAAGATGTGCGCCTCCATGTATGCAAACTGTGGGTCGCTCATCGAACGTGGCGTGAGACGGTCGATAGTGGCGATGTAGTTCTTCGCAAGTGCGTCGAACTGCAAGGGGCGCGCAACAAGGGCATCCTCCGCAGTGGGGTTGGCAACCCAGTCGTAGCTGCCCGCAACTGTCGAAACGTCGGTGAGCACGTCGAGGATATCCATAATAGCGATGTTGAGTTCGCGGTTGATGGCGGGAGAGAAGGTCTCGATGGTGCCGAACTGCAAGTAGTACTTAGCCCACTCGCCACGGTCAGCGATGAACTCCGAAGCGAGGATGTCGCCCCTCATGTAGGACTCCTCGCACGCCTCGGCAAGCATGTCGGCATTCGTGCCATGCTCCACAGCAAGGGCGTAGTCGGTGTTGTTCTCGGCGTTGATGCCACGATGTGCCGCGGTGTTCACGAGGTCGTGGTAGAGCATAGCGTGGTTGTCCATATAGACGATGTCGTCCATCGATGCCTCGGGCTGAAGGTCGGTACCCAGGGCGCTATTGAGGTGGCGGATGGCGCGTGCATACTCGTCGATGGCGAGGGTAAGGCGCGAGGTTGCCACATTGTAGTAGGCGCGGATGTAGGGGTAAGTGTTGTCGTAGGCGTACTCAATCTTGTGGCTGGGCAACATCTCCAAACCGCGATTTAGGAGTGCCTCGGCCTTGTCGAGATGCTCCATGGCTGCCGCAGTATGCTGCAACGTAGCCTCGGTGTCGTCGGCATAGTAGCTGTTGTTGATGGCGAGGTTGGCATCGCCGATAAAGCCACTTGCCACGTGTGTGAAGCTCTCACGCAGGCGTGTAGCCGAGAGGTTGTAGCGCAGGAAGTAGTCGGCAAGGACACCCTCCTGGGCAATATTACCGAAGGCGAGGGGCTTGGTTGTGTTGTCGCTCGTCTCACCCATATACATGGGGTATATCTTGGCGTGGTCGAGGTAGCCGACGTTGCTGTTGCGGTTCTCGGTGCGGATGGGCACGAGGGTGTAGCAGAAGCCGTCGTAGCGTGCATAGTTGGCGATGCCGTAGTCCTTCATGATGTAGGGCTGTGTGAAGGACAAGGGACGCTGCCACTCGAAGTTAGCCAAGAGGTCGAGCATCATGAGGTAGTCCTTGGTGAGGTAGCTCTTGTCGATGGTGATAGTCACCTCGTCGAGCATCTGCTCGCGGCGGCTCTCCTCGACGATGCCTGCGGCGATGGCGGCATCCTTATCTACGGGTATGCGGTAGTTCTTCGCCGCAAGGATGTAGTCGCACGCTGTGCCGTCGATGAAGCTGTCTGCCTTGGGGTTGAGACGACCCATAATCTCGAAGTCGGCAGCGCGCTCCTCAAGGGCTATCTCCTTGTCGCTCTCGACGATGCGCATAACACCGTCGTTGATGACCAACAACAGGGCTCGCTCCTCGGCTGGGGCGTTGGGGTTGGCGTTGGCACCATCGTGTACGAAGAGGCGGATGGCATCCTTAAGGTAGATGTCGGCACTCTTCATCTTGCGGTACTTGCGCTCGTAGTCGCCCAAAGTGCGCATGTCGGCGAGGAATTTGCCGTTGTACTCCACCTCCTCGAGGATGAGCAACGCATACTGATACTCGGCAAAGGCCTGCATCTTCTCGGCTGGCACCTCGCGGCTGCCAATGAGGTAGGCGTAGAACTCATCGCTGTCGTATTCGAAGAATATCTGCTGTGCCTGGTTGTAGAGCGACTCGAGCTCCTCGTAGGTAAGCTCTGCCTCGCTGCCCGTGTCGGGCATGTAGATGGTGTAATACTCATGGTTGAGGATGCGGCGCACCTCGGCTCGCATTTTGACGTTGGCATCACCCATGAGCAGGTCGATAGGCTCAGCGACGATGACATAGTCGTTCACAAAGCTATACTTCTCCGAAGGTATGGTAAAGGGTACGCCCGCAGCGTCGTTTGCCGCGAGTTTCATCTCATCGACATACCACTCACCACCAAGATATGAGGTGTTCATGACGCGCACATCGGGGCGTATGCCCTCCACCTCCTGGCAGTACCAGATGGGGAAGGTGTCGTTGTCGCCATAGTTCAGGAGTATGGCGTTCTTGGGTGCCGAGTTGAGGTAGTTCATGCCGAGGTCGTGGGCGTAGTAGCGACCCGAACGGTCGTGGTCGTCCCAGTTCTCCGTAGCAAGCACCGTGGGCACGCTCGCCGAGAATAGGAGTCCGAGGGTGACGGCCGCAGTGGGTATAGCGCGGCTACGCTCGGAGAGTCTGTCGCACAACGAGCTAAACAGATGGCCAAGTGCCGTAGCACCAAGACCTATCCAAATGGAGAAGGCGTAGAAGGCACCCGCATAGACGTAGTCACGCTCACGTGGCTCGTTGGGGGCGGTGTTGAAATAGACAACCAACGCCACACCCATCATCACGAAGAGCAACGACACGATGATGAAGTTGCGCCAGTCGCTCGACATCTGATAGATGATGCCAAGCATGCCCAAAAGTAGCGGCAGGAAGAAGTAGGTGTTGCGCGCAGGGTTGTTCGCCATGCTGCTAGGGAGGTTGTCTGTGGGACCCGTGAAGAGTTCATCGATGAAGTCGATGCCCGAGAGCCAGCCACCGTGAAGGTAGATGCCGTTGTAGGGGTCGGTGGTGAGTTGAATATCGTCCTGACGACCCACGAAGTTCCACATGAAGTAGCGCACGAACATATCACCCAACTGATAGTCGAGGAAGTAGGCTATGTCCTCGCCCTTAGTAGGCTCATACCATGTGTTGCCCGCGCCGTCGCTCACAACTTTCGTGGGGTGGCCATTCTCGAGGTTCACCCATCCCGCCTCGTACTGCTTGGCGCGCTGGTGCCACCACATACGGGGGAAGAGGGCATTCGCCTCGCTGGGGTAGATGTAGTCCTGGAACACCTCGCGGCTCTCGTATTGCTCCGTAGTGGGGTTGAGCCATGTCATCGTCTTGCTGACATACTCGCCCGTAGGGATATACTGGTCGTCCGAGGTGAGGTCGTCGTTGAGAGCAACCATGGGCGAGGGTGTTGCCGAGTAGTAGGGACCCGAGACGAGGGGTCGGTTGCCATACTGGTCACGGTTCAGGAGGCTCAGCAACATGTGGGGATTAGAGGGGTTGTTGGAGTTCATCGGTGGGTTGGCATTCGCACGAATGGCCACGGCGGCGTATGAGCCAAAGCCGATGAGTATAACCGTAACTGCCAGCGTAACGGCGTTGAGGATGCGGTAGCGGTGGCTGTGGGTAAACCATACAAGCGCGGCGAGACCCGCAAAGACAAGCACGACAAAGGCTATCATACCCGCATTTACGGGCATGCCGAGCGTGTTCACCGCGAAGGTGTCGAACGCAGCACCGAGGGCTACGGTGTAGGGTATGATGAGTCCGTTTATGGCACCGAGGATGAGGAACGAGACGCCAAGTGCGGCAACCATCATCGCGATGTAGCGCTTGACATTAGTGCACTCATAGCGGCGGAAGAACCATATCATAACCAGCGCGGGGATGGTCAGCAAATTCAAGATGTGCACACCGATAGAGAGGCCCATGAGGTAGGCGATGAGTATTATCCAGCGCATCGCTGTGGGGCTCGCGGCATTCTCCTCCCACTTGAGCATAAGCCACACGACAAGGGCTGTGAACATCGACGACAGAGCATACACCTCACCCTCGACAGCCGAGAACCAGAAGGTGTCGGTGAAGGCGTAGGACATGGCGCCGACAACACCTGAGCCTATGATTAGCAGCGACTTATGCAGTGGCATAGGTTCGCCATCGCGGTGCGTGATGCGGCGTGCGAGGTGTGTGATGGTCCAGAAGAGGAACATGATGCAGAAGCCCGAGGCTATGCAGTTCATGCCGTTAATCATTGCGGGCACATCGGCGGGCGTGGGGGCAAAGAGCGATGCCACACGTGCCAGGAGCATGAAGAGGGGTGCTCCGGGTGGGTGACCCACTTCAAGTTTGTACGACGTTGCTATGAACTCGCTACAATCCCATAGGGATGTCGTGGGCTCCATGGTGAGCAGATAGACGAGCGATGCTGCGGCAAAGACGAGCCAGCCCGTGATGTTGTTCCAACGCTTGAAAGTTTGCATATTGTTGTTTTGTGTTTATCGTGTTATAATTAATCCGCAAATATAATAATATTTGCCTAACAAAGCAAATATCGCACGAAAAAAGCGAGAAAAGAGTATGTAGGAGGGGTGATGCGCTTGTTTTTTAGGGACGACAGGGACGAGAGAGACGGGAGGGACGAGAGGGACGAGAGGGACGACACTATCAACGATTGTCCGAGACCTCGCTTTGGTCTCTTTGGTCTCTTTGGTCTCTTTGGTCTCTTGTTTTTTTTAGGGACAACAGGGACGAGAGGGACGAGAGGGACAAAAGGGACGGGAGGGACGACACTATCAACAGTTGTCCGAGACCTCGCATTGGTCTCTTTCGTCTCTTTGGTCTCTCAGGTCTCTCGTCTCTTTGGTCTTTCAGGTCTCTTTCATCCGAGCCAACGCCATTGCTAATTGAAAAAGTCACACTATTCACTTTACCCCCACCCCCTGTGACTGTGTGACTCTGTGACTCTGTGACTTCTTGTGATAGCGCCGCAGATGCACCACTCTGACAAGAAATGAGGTCGAAGCCACTTTCTAAAAAGTATAGAAAAAATATTCGTTAAAACACTTGACAACGGGTATTCAATTATTGTATATTTGCATCCAGAATAGAGGGATACCCATGAGGGGAAAGTGCAGCATGGAGCAGTGTTTGAGAGGACAAGGAGGATAGGGAAGTTAAGGAAATTAGGGAATTTAGGGAAATTAGGGAGTGAGTTAAGGAAATTAAGGAAGTTAGGGAATTTAAGGAAGTTAGCGAGGTAGAGACTCAGGCTCCCTAAACTCCTTAAACTCACTAAACTACTCAACCTCACTAATCTCCCTAAACTCACTACTCTCCCTAAACTCCCTAAACTCCTAATTCCTAACACTGCCAACCCTCTCACCCACAACAATAAACAATAAATAAATCCTTACTACTATGAAGACTACAACCAACAAGTTGGAGGGTGCTGCTATGCCCTCAACAACCATGTACAATCCTTTAACTCAGAGCGACATCGACAGACAACTAAAAAGGATGGAGTATGACCTTGCTGAGGAGCGCGTAAAGCCCTACGTCATCGATATGACCAAGGAGTTGCCCGAGGTACTACCGTTAGTAAGTATAAATGGTAGTTGCATCTGCTCCGTGGGCAACATCTCGGCAGTGTGCGGCGAGGCTAAGTCGCGCAAGACCTTCCTCACCTCGGGACTCGTAGCCTCGGCGATGGCGATACCCTACAGCAAACTCAATAATTTTGAGATTGTGGATAAGAACCACACGATGGATGTGCTGTGGGTAGATACCGAGCAGGGCGAGATGCACGTGCGCAAGGTCGTGGACCGCATAAGCGAGATGACGGGGGCAAAGTTAGGCGGCTTGGTATCAGAGCCTCGCCTAACAACCCTCGCACTCAGAGAGTTATCGCCCCACGAGCGTAAGCAACGCATGTATGATGCTATGCTCTTGATGCACTACGACCTCGTGGTTATTGATGGCATTGCCGACCTTCAGCGCAATACCAACGACCTCGAGGAGAGCGATGCCTTAGTTACTGAACTAATGGCACTTAGCACGCTTGCAAAGACACATATCATGTGTGTGCTGCATACCAACCCTGGTAGCGACAAGGCACGCGGACACCTCGGCTCCTCGCTGCAACGCAAGGCCGAGACGGTACTCTTCGTGCACCGCGTGGGTGAGACCTCCATTGTCGAGCCGCAGTTCTGCCGCAACGAGCCCTTCGAGCGCTTCGCCTTTGCGATTAACGAGGAGGGCATACCCGAGATATCTCCCTTGCCGGGTGTGAGTGAGGAGCGTCACCCCGCCGTAGCACTCTTAGAGGATGAGTATGGCGGTGCTATCGAGCGCGTAACGCTTGTGCATAAACTCATTGAGACACAACATCTTAATTCCAATACTGCGCAGATGCAAGTAAACAGATTGATAAAGCGAGGAGTGTTGATCCTCGAGGACAAGATTGTGAAGAGCCCAAAAGTCACAAAGTCACAAAATCACAGAGTCACAGGGGGTGGGGGTGATGTGATAAGTGTGACAAAGTGTGATACACCAATTAGTAATGAGCAATTAGTAATTGGTAATTAGCAATGGCGTTGGCTCGGATGAAAGAGACCAAAGAGACCCAAGAGACAAAAGCGAGGTCTCGGACAACTGTTGATAGTGTCGTCTCTGTTGTCCCTTTTGTCTCTCCTGTCCCTTTTGTCCCTCTTGTCCCTCTCGTCCCTATGGTCTCAAAAAAAATATGACTAATTTCTCATTACTAATTATTTTTACTATCTTTGCCTAATTAAACTTATTTTGTAAACTTTAGACATCCACATATATGGCATACGACGTAATAGTTATTGGCGCGGGAGCAGCCGGTTTGATGGCAGCGGGCACAGCCGCAATGGGCGGTCGCTCGGTGCTGCTGATGGAGAAGATGGAGAAGGCAGGACGCAAAATCCGCATCACGGGTAAGGGTCGCTGCAACCTCACCAACGCACGCCCCGCAGAGGAGTTCATCGAGAAGGTGCGCACAAATCAGGACTTCTTCTCGGTGGCATTTGCCGAGTTCAACAACCGCGCAACAATCAAGTTCTTCGAGCGCCAGGGCGTCAAAATTGAGATCGAGCGTGGCGAGCGTGCATTCCCCAAGAGTGGCAAGGCGTGGGACATCGCAAACGCCCTCGTGGATTTCTGCGAGGATAAGGGTGTCAAAATCGTATATAAGACGCAAGTCACTGCCATTGAGCATATTGGCGGCAAGGTTACGGGTGTGCGCTACCGCAATTCGCGCGGCTTCGAGCGCCGTGAGGAGTGCGAGCACGTAATCGTGGCTACGGGAGGCGTTAGTTACCCCTCTACGGGCTCTACGGGTGACGGCTATGAGTTCGCCGCATCGGTGGGTCACGAGATTGAGCCTGTGCGCCCCTCGCTGACACCCCTCGTTACCTCACACCCCCAGCGCGAGTACCTCAACGGCTTGCTACTCAAGAACGTAGGTGCTAAACTATACATCGACAACGAACTTGTGCAGGAGGAGTTTGGCGAGTTGGGCTTCTCGGAGCGCGGCATCGAGGGTGCTGTGGCACTGCGCATGAGCCGCGACGCTGTGGATGCGCTCATCGACGAGAAACGTGTTAAAATCATCGTCGACCTCAAGCCCGCATTGGACGAGGAGACATTGCTTGCCCGTATCGACAGAGAGATTGCTGAGATGCAGTCGTCGGAGTTCTTCTCGGAGTTGTTGCGTAAGCTCGTGCCCAAGCAGTTGGTTGTGCCCCTTGCCAAGGAGGTGGACTTCCACTCTAAGACCTATGTCGGCAAGCTCACCGATGCGGAGAAGATGCGCCTCGTGAAGATATTGAAGGGCATGGCGTTCCCCATCTCGGACTATGCACCCTTCCAGTATGCTATCGTCACTGCGGGTGGCGTGGCATGTAGCGAGGTCAACAAATACACCATGGAGTCGTTGAAAATCAAGGGTTTATATTTTGCGGGCGAGGTGCTCGACCTCGATGCCAACACGGGTGGCTACAACATGCAGATTGCCTTCTCTACGGGTCGCCTCGCGGGACAACTCAAGAAGTAGCACGCCCCCAACCCTACACCTATAACCTATTGCCTATGAAGAAGTCGGGACGAACACTCAAACAGCGACTCTACGGACTGAAGCACCTGCCTCACCATCTGCGCCGTGCGCGCCACTTCCGCGGACATGGTGTCCACTCACCCTACGTCTACGACATCGTGCGTAAGGTCTTCATGCAGAGCAAACTCGTCGCTACATCTACCGACCTCCACGACGCACTCAGGGAGCGTGGCATCGCCGCACGCCGCTGTGTGCAGCTGCAAAACCTCGTTGAGCACTGTGGCTACGATAGCTGGAGGCTCGATACTATGGCAGATTGCAGCTTTGTTGTCTGCACGCTCGACACCACCTACGAACACCTCGCTGAGTATGCCGACTATGTGCGCGAGCATGGCATCACGCTCTGCGTTATAGACCCCTACAACAACGCCAACCGCTGGCGCGTGTGCAAGGAGATTATAGATGCACACCCCTCAACGACGGTGGACAATCGCGCCTACCTGCTGGTGTTCAACAACCACCTTCCAAGGCAGCGATTTACGCTCTAAAACGTTTAAAATAAGTTAATAGCAAAGTCGAATATGAAGATATATACCAAGACAGGTGACGGCGGCACAACCTCGCTGATAGGTGGCGAGCGCGTCAAGAAGTGCGACCTCCGCGTCGAGGCCTATGGTACTGTGGACGAGCTCACGGCATTCCTCGCACTGCTTGGCGATGTGCTTTCGGAGGATGAGCGCACTGCGCCATATTTGCAGCCCCTGCAACGCATAGAGTCGCAACTGATGACCGTCGCGGCACTCTTCGCCGTGGGTAAGGGTGGCGAGTGCAAAGTAACCCCCATTGCCGAGGAGCGCATCACGGAGCTCGAGAGCGAGATTGACGCTATGCAGGCTACGATACCCGCCATCACCAAGTTCACCATCCCTGGTGGCCATAAGGCCGTGTCGCTGTGCCACGTGTGCCGCACTGTGTGCCGCAGGGCTGAGCGCGCCGCACTACGCGCCTCTGAGGTCGCCGACATCGATGCCTCGGCATTGCGCTACTTGAACCGCCTCTCGGACTACCTCTATACGCTTGGCAGAGTGGTTACGGAGGTTTTGAAGGTCGAGGAGACGCTGTGGATTCCATAATAATTAGGAATTAGTAATGACGCCCAGTGTTGTCATGCTGAGCAACGCGAAGCATCCCGAGGCTTGCACTACCATCCACCGTCTCAGAGACCTTGAGATTCTTCACTTCGTTCAGAATGACAATCCGCGACAATGTCATGCTGAGCAACGCGAACGTTGCGATTAAGCCGAGTGCAGAACAAGTTTACTTGTTATGCCGAGGCGGAGCAAGGTCGAGGAACTCAAGCATCTCCTCGAAGCCGACAAGAGTCAACGCACATGACACTTCGCTTCGGTATGCCTAAAGTGGATAATTCCCAATATTTTAGACCTATGCTATTGGAAATCTAATTTTTTTTATACATTTGCACGCTAAACGACGATAACATATCGTTTAAGGATAGGAAATATTAACTTAAAAAGAATATAAAACTATGTATTGGACACTTGAGCTTGCATCGAAGTTGGAGGATGCACCATGGCCCGCAACAAAGGAGGAGCTTATCGACTACGCCGTACGTTCGGGCGCACCTCTTGAGGTATTGGAGAATTTGCAGGAGATTGAGGACGAGGGTGACATCTACGAGAGCATCGAGGACATCTGGCCCGACTACCCCTCAAAGGACGACTTCTTCTTTAACGAGGAGGAGTATTAGCAGATTTATAAAGGTTATAACCTTAAATATCAGCGATTTACAATGACCGATTGGGCAACCAGTCGGTCATTTTTTTGCCTAAAAACTACCCGAAAACTGCCCAAAATTGAGCGAAACTACCCAAATACTACCCTGAAACTTTTACCATATCCCCCTAAAAATAAGAGTAGTAAGTGAGGGACGAATGACTACCCGAACACTGCCCTGACGCTCTACAAGGCACTTTTTGCCCAAATTGACCGAACTGCCAAAACCTCTCATTGAAGGCAGAAAAATCACGGGTAGTCTTTACCACCACTACCCTGAAACAAAAAAAAGGACAAAACCGAAGTTCTGTCCTTATGTTAATCTAACTTAACATTGAGTTTATCTCCAACCCTTTCTGCTATCGTGTTCGGCAGCAGTGTCGCATATACAATCTCTGTTACCGTGGTAGAAGCGTGTCCGAGCATCGTAGAGGTGGTCTTAACATCAACACCACCGTTGAGAGCCATCATTGCAAATGTGTGTCTGCCGAGATGCATATGAAGATTGAATGGCAATTCCATCTTATCACCTATACTGCGAAGCGATTGATTGACGGTTCTGGTCTTTGCATTCTTCACCTTTTTGAAATCTGCGGCATTGCTCAAATCATAACCAGAAGGCAACAGTCCAAACACGAACTCATCGTATCTACCTTTCCATCGCTCTAAAATCTCCCTTGATGTATCATTGAGCGGGATGTAAAGCATTTTCGCTTTGCGGGCGTGGTTTTTATACTGCTTGTGAGAAATGATATTCTCGTCCATATTAACCTCGCTCCATTTCAGACTTATCAAATCGCTTACACGAAGTCCCGTGAAGCAGGTGAAGAGAAATATATCAGCAAAATCTCGTGTCCTATCATACTTCGCCTTACCAGCAAGTTCCTTGAACTTCTTCAACTGCTCAATAGTCAGAAACTCCTTCTCTACGCTATCAACATATGATTTCTTACCCGTTGTCTCTTGATAAAGAGTGCAAATCCTATCACATTGCTCTCTGCTTATCCATCCCTCTATACAACACTCCTTAATCGCCTTGAAAATTGGTGCGAGTGCTTTGTTGATAGTATCATTACTATTTCCCTCTACTTCTCTTCGCCAAATAATATAATCCTCAATCAACTTCTTATTTACATCTCGGCAATAGAGGATATTGCTATCATTGGTGTTCTTCCTTTTCATTGTGCGGAGAAACTTATCAAACTTATTCATATAACATTTAACATTCTCCCACACGGATACCCCAATCTTGTCCATTTTGTAGAGGCTCTCGTTATGTTTCAATACGAACGGTATAAATGGCACCTTTCCCTCTAAACTCTCCTTATGTTCTTCGTATCTTCCATTAAGGATTGCTCTCAACGCCGCTTCGGTTATAATCTTGTTGCCATCACCGATAAACGCATCTAACATCTTATCGCAAGTGTCCTTGAAGGTTCTTAACTTGTTGTTAAGTAGTTCTGCCTTTGGATGACCATCTCTTCCACCCTTAACATACTTGTTGAGACCACCCTTACCATCTAACCAGTGTTCAGGGGTAATCCTGATACCCGTTGCCTTCTTCACCGCCTTACCCTGTGTGCAATACTGTATAACCACTGGATACTCACCAAACTCATTCGGATTACCATCCGTTCTCAAAATCAACTTTCCCTCCATTACACAACAAAACTAAAATGATGGTTCTCCAATAACTTCTCAACATCTCGCTGCGTATAAACAATAGTTCTTCCCAACTTTGAAAACTCCAACTCGCCGTCCTGTCGCAATTTGTCAATGACTGCTTTGCCGACTTTCAAATACTCGCACAACTCCTGTGTGTTATACACCTTACCAACTGTCTGCTCCTTCAACTCTTGGAGCATCGCGAGAATAGCAGATACTTCTGCCTCCATTCTCATAATACTAATCTGTTCTTCCATATATAAACATTTTATAAAGTTTCTACTAAAACAGGCTTGAAAATTGGACTTATCTTTCAGTTATCCAATTCATTAACCTTTATATTAAATATAACAAATTTTTCTACGATTTGTGGATTTTCTTCAAAAAAATGAGATTTTTTTCACTTTTTTATGCTGATTTTATCAGCGTCTCACCTACCCATTTCGCTCTACAAAATGTCAATAGCAACTATCACTGCACAGGGTGGGACTTATACTAATTCACTAACCTTTTACATATAAAATATAACAAAAAAAGTGGCGGATAAAGCGATTTTCTTAAAAAAAAATTAAACTTTTTTAAGTCCGCATTTAATCTACAATCTGTCTTTTCCTCGCCCTCTACACAGCAACCATATGAACCGAAATGGGAGCGTCAAACAATACCCAGCAAAAGCGAGAATAGCGAGAATAGCGATTATATCATAACATACACATTTGATAGCACACGCCATCCCGCAGTGCTCATATATCCATATTGTTCTTCTTATGTTCAGCATACCAAACAATACTTCTCTTTCAGTTTTCTCAATGTGTTGATGGATGTTCCCGTGATGGCTCTCACATCTGCCAGCGTGTTGCCTTTTGACAACAATGCAATCTCACGGTCATAAGTTGTGCGGTAGTCCGCTTCGCTCTTTCTATATCCCTCCTTGCGACCCACACGACCACCTGATGCTCTATGATGCTCATAACCGCTTGCCATTCTCGCCCTGATGAGATGTTTTTCCAGGTTATTGAACTCGGCGATGATACCAAAACAGAGATTTGCTATCGGGTTGGGTCTGCCGTCAGGTAGAAGTGTTTCAAGACCATTCTGCAAGATATACAGGCTCACTCTCGCTTCGGTCAGTTGCTCTATTATATATAAGAAGTCAAGTTGGCGGCGAGAAAGTCGGCTACACTCATATATCAAGACCTTCTCTACATTGTTGGACTTAACGAAATCCAACAATTCTTTAATCGCTGCTCGCTCCTCTATCTTCTTACCGCCGCTAATCTTTTCACCGAACTCCTTCACAATTTCGTAGTTCTGCTTCTTTGCGTATTTTCGCAATTCGGTTATTTGGCGTGTGTAGTCCTGTGCGGATGTGCTTACTCTCGCATAAATGACAACTTTCATTCTCTCTTCCATATATTCTATCATTTTAATCTTTTAAGTTATTTTATATTCAGTTCTTTCGTGGATAGCAAGTTGCAAATTATCTCGCCGTAAGGTTAAATTGATACTTTTGCATTATTTTGACTACCTCCATTAAATTGATACTTTTTACCGTGTTCTTTCCGCCGATTTAGGTGGGTAAATGTCAGTCAGCATACTCTCCTTGATTTCAGTAATTGTCATAATGATTTCGTTTCGTCTTTCTTCATCCATATCGTCCAATGCCCCATCAACAATTGAGAGGGCGTATAAATGCCGCTTGCCAGAAATAAGGGTGCTGTCCATAATTTTAATAGTTATGTTGTAAAACTCTTTTTCTTCTGCAAAGATAAAATAATTATTTTATAACTACCTGGTCCTCAACCACTTAAATTGGTCCAAAATAATAAATAGTCAAGTGGATGTCCTAAATTGGACATCCTCCTGACTAAAATTGACCTAAAAGTTTCGGTTTATTGTATAGTGGTGTTTAATATCGCTGATTATCAAGTATTTAGGATAATAACTTATCCAAGACCCTCTAACTCAATATGTATTGAAGACACAAATCCTCCGCTCCCCACATCTCCTGTTCATCGTAGTCCAACAGCATATCAGTATGGGTAGAACAGATTTGTGTTAGCGTCTGATACCTTGATAGCAACTTCTGATAGACCTGCAACCAGCCGTTATACCCCGTTTTGAAATCATCTTCTTCTAACAGGCAGCGGGTGTTGAAATACTCTGTTGGGTCGGTTATATCTACTTCATTCTCTATATCACAGTTGTCATCTACACGCCACTCGTCAATACGAAAGTATGTTTGGGTGGCGAGTGCTGCTGTGTATGCGTATAGTTGTCGGGATGACCGAGGCTCGTAGATATTACCATTTGCATCTACCCATTTGGTGAAGTCCTCTGTTATCTTACCACCGTGTTTTTGTGTAAAACACCATTGACCGATTATCTCAACAGCATAGTCCATTAGACGCTTCGCTTTACCCTCATCGCAAGCAACACGCACACCATATATAACCTTATCCTCATATTGTAGAGGACGGTTAAACAAAACCTGAAATATCTTCATAACTCTAATTTATTTTGTATAAAGTATTTATGGGTGATGCCAATTGCGATGAAATTATTTTTGATTTTTGTTATTTTTAAGTATGTGGGCAACATTATGAATATAGGCGATGAAAGAGAATTAACGGGGAGTGAGAATGAAAGAAGAAAAGGATATAAGAGAGAAGAAAGAAATGTATGGAGAGAAAGGTTGAGATAAAAGTTTCTTCTTGTAGTGAAACGGAGAGAAGAAACCAAATGACGCTGAAAGCGGCATTCATATAATGGATAGAGATATTATATATATAATTAAAAGGATATGAAAATAGATATTGTAGTTAGTAGAAGAATTGAGAGGTTGTATGAGGAGCATATAACCCTCATAGAGAGTTTGAGAGAGAAGACAAAGGAGGAGAGATTTGAGTTGTATGAGAGTATGACCAGAAGACTTTATCCTCACGCTACGAAGGTAGTTGATTTAGAAGACCAACTAAACGAAGAGAGAAAGGACTACCAGCGAAAGTTTAAGGAGTGGTTCTTCGTTATCTGTAAGAGTAGTTTTAGTAATGGTTGTTTTGGAGAAACCTGTTTTGAGTTATATAAGAAGGAGATAATTAAGAAGAGTAAGAAGGATAAGTGTTCAAGTAAGATTTACGCTCACAAGGTTATCCTCGCTCTGGGTTTGATGGGATTGTTGGAAAAGGTCAAAGAGAATTACAGCCATTCAAAGGAAAATCCTCACGGTTATCAATACAAAGTAGATTATTTGAGGTGGTTTGAACTTACGAAGGGTGTTTCAAAGGGCAATGTTTCTATATCGTTGGATATTGAGGTTGATTGGTCAGGATATGAAGATTGGTTTGGCGAGAGGCAGTTTGAGACGATAAAGTCAATGACAGTAGAAGCAACACTCTATGAACAGGCAAAGTCTTACATAGAGAGATATGACGAGTATTTCTTTACCACCACGCTGAAAGCAGACGAGAAGAAGCATTTCACGGATAAGTGGTTTGCGGCAAGGTCATTGACTGCTATTGCTGAACACGACACCTACCATATGCTCCGCCACAGTGATGACAGCGAGGATAACGATGAGGAGAAAATGATACATAATGCTGGCAGATACTACACTTGCCTCACCAATATGCACGGTGAGATAAGACGAGAACTGCGTATAGAGGGAGAACCAATTATGGAGGTGGATATTTCTTCTGCTCAACCTACAATGTTAGGTCTTCTGCTCCGAAAGCAACACCCTGACATCAAATCGGCGTGGTTAGAGCATTGTGAGAAGGGAGACTTTTATGAGTGGATTGGTCATATGGTTCTCGGTAGAGGTATAACGAAAGAGGAGAGAACGGTTATCAAGTTGATGGTTATGCGAATGCTCTACACTGCTCAACGACCTACGGAGAAGCAGGATGAAACACCATTCTGGTGGTATTTGAAGACTTACTTACAGGAGAAGGATGCAAGCAAGAGAGAAAATCTGGCAACGGGCAAATTGTTTAAGTCGTTTGATTTTATCGTAATGAATTATCTCAAAGCGGAAGAGCCGAAGTTGTATGAATTGGTCTATGAGCATAGAACTAATTTGAAGAAGGTGAAGCGGAGAAAGCCGACAGCGAAAGGAAAAACAACGAAGAAGAGAAACAACCTCTCTATCTCTATGACGGAGATGGAGGTAAAGTATATCAAGGCGTGTTTGAAAGCAATCGCTCCTGATGTCAAATACTTCTATACCATCCACGATTGTATTGGTTGTAAAGCATCTGATGCAGAGAAGGTGAAGCAGGCGATGCTCGCTGTTGCAAAGGAGATGTTTGACGCTACACTTAATATCAAATTGGAGAGCAGTTTGGGCGAGACTATTATGGATGATTTCAAGTTTATCCCCGAAGAGGTAGTTATGAAGAAAAAAGGTTGGAGTTCAGTGAAGCAAGCAGCATAACCGTCTATACATAAATACCGTCTATACATAAATACATTATACAATAACAATTATTATTTGCTATGAGTAATGTATTAAAGGTGAGCGTTGCAGGACAGCGTATTAAGTATCAAGTATCAAAAGTAACATTCGCTGAAAGCGACTTGAAGAAAGCGAATGCGTGGCGATGGGAGGATAAGAAGAACTACCTCCATTGTGATGGCAACAGACTGGACATAATCAGAGACTATGAGACATTTGATTGTGCTGATATTGGCGTTGCAATCCGTCATAATGGCGAAATATATTATGAGATAGGTAATGTAAAGGGCAATGTAGTAATGCACAATATGTTATCTCATCTAAATCATCCGATACTGACCGCTATTGATGATGCCAACCAAAGAGAGGGACTGACCCTTATGAGTGCTGATGTGTTTGACAGCGAGAATACCATCTATGAGTATATTCTTGAAGTGAGCGATGGCGAGACATTTGATGCTTCGTTGTTGGATATAATAACCGTCAAAGACCCAATCACGGACGGGGAGTATATAGTAGAGTTGAGATATGGCGGCAAGAAAATGAAATGCGGACTGGATGGTATGCCGTTTGGCAACCCGATGGATGACAAATCAATGTTTATTCTCAATATGCCCCAAGAATATGCTAATGCTCTCGGATTGGGAGAAAGCAGAAACATATTGAAGTTTGATGACTTCATCAAGGAGGATAACAAGAACGGCAGAAAGAAACCTGTCAGTAAGGTCAGAACCGCAAAAGACTATAATCAAGCAGCGAAGAACGGTTATGTAAAACTCCGTGAGGACTACATCCATAGTTTCATTGACGAGCACGAACGAGGCGTAGAACCCGAAGAAGAGGAATAAGCACCTTCAATACATAAAACTATCTTCATATGCAGCCACTATAATGTTAAAACATTATGGTGGTTGTTTTTTTGACTTCTGCGAAATAATTGCTATATTTGTGGGTTAAGACATTAAAAATAACAACCCAGACCGATTATGGCAGAGAATAAGAAGGAGATGGAGCGTGCAGAACTCCACAGAACAATATGGGCGATCGCCGATGAGATGCGAGGTGCGGTAGATGGATGGGACTTCAAGGCATACATTCTCGGTATGCTCTTCTATCGCTACATCAGCGAGAACATCACCAACTATATCAACAAGGGCGAGTGGGATACAGGCAACACCGATTTTGACTACGCCACTTTGGACGATGCCACTGCCGAGTGCATCCGTGAGGAGATGGTGGGCGTGAAGGGTTTCTTCATCTTGCCGAGCCAACTCTTCTGTAATGTATGCAAGGTGTGCGACAAGGATGCCAACCTTAACGAGACTTTGGAGAAGATTTTCACCTCTATTGAGGCAAGTGCGAAGGGTACCGACAGCGAGGACGACTTCAAGGGTCTGTTTGCCGATGTTGATGTCAATTCAAACAAGTTGGGAGCGACCGTCATCAAGCGAAACGAGAAACTCGTAAAACTCCTTCGTGGCATTCAGCAGATGAACCTCGGCGACTATCAGGACAATACGATAGATGCTTTCGGTGATGCCTACGAATACCTGATGGGTATGTATGCGAGCAACGCAGGTAAGAGCGGTGGCGAGTATTACACCCCACAGGAGGTAAGCGAACTCCTCACCCATTTGGCAACTCTCGGCAAGAGCGAAGTCAATAAGGTATATGACCCTGCTTGCGGTTCGGGTTCGCTGCTCTTGAAGGCGGCAAAGATACTCGGCAAGGACAATGTGCGTCAGGGTTTCTATGGTCAGGAGATTAACCTCACGACCTACAACCTCTGCCGTATCAATATGTTCTTGCACGATATTGACTACGACAAGTTCAATATCGCCTGCGAGGATACACTTCTCTCGCCACAGCATTGGGACGATGAGCCATTTGAGGTTATTGTCTCTAACCCTCCTTACTCTATCAAGTGGAAGGGCGATGATGATATTACCCTTATCAACGACCCTCGCTATGCTCCTGCGGGCGTGCTTGCACCAAAGAGCAAGGCAGACTTGGCGTTTATTATGCACTCGTTGGCGTGGTTGGCAACCAACGGCACAGCGAGCATAGTCTGCTTTCCGGGCATAATGTATCGTGGCGGAGCGGAGAAGAAGATACGCAAATATCTGATAGACAACAACTATATTGATTGTATTATCCAACTCCCCGATAACCTCTTCTTCGGCACCTCTATCGCTACCTGCATTATGGTATTGAAGAAGAGCAAGAAGGATAACTCTACGCTCTTTATTGATGCGAGCCGTGAGTGCGTGAAGATTACCAATAACAATAAACTCACCCCCGAGAACATCCAACATATCGTTGATTACTTCGCCGAGCGAAAGGATGTTGATTATACCTGCAAGTTGGTGGCAAACGGTTTAATTGCGGAGAACGACTACAACCTCTCTGTCTCTACCTATGTTGAGCAGGAAGACACCCGTGAGCAGGTTGATATCGTGAAACTCAACGAGGAGATTGCCGAGATTGTGGCAAGGGAGAATGTGTTGAGAGCAGAGATAGATAAGATTATTGCTGAAATTGGAGAATAAGACTATGAGCAATTTGAAAGAACTTATACAGCAATACTGCCCTGATGGAGTTGAGTATATGCCATTAGGCAAAGCCTGCTTGATGGAGAGAGGAACATCCGCAACCAAAGGCACGATGCAAACGGGCGAAATCCCCGTTATTTCTGGTGGTAAGCAACCTGCGTTCTATTGCGATAAGTCCAATAGAATAGGAGAAACAATCACTGTTGCAGGTAGTGGTGCAGGTGCAGGTTATGTTCAATATTGGAATGAACCTATCTTCGTATGTGATGCATTCTCAATAAAAGGCAACGATGGTCTAATGACCAAATATATCTACTATTACCTAACAAGTATCCAAGAGCGTATTTACGCTACAAAGAAAGGCGGAGGCGTGCCGCACGTGCATATTTCAAGTATAGACAAGTTTGAAATCCCCGTCCCACCGCTGCCTGTTCAGGAGGAGATAGTAAGGATATTAGATAATTTTGCAGAATTGCAAGCAGAATTGCAAGCAGAATTGCAAAAAAGATTACAACAATACAACTATTATCGTGATAAATTGTTGTCATTCAACGACTTAAATGGGGGGGGGTATGCCGTAAGCGTTGAATGGAAGAAACTTGGTGATGTGTGTAAGTTTATTAAGGATGGCACTCACGGCAGTTATAATAATGTAGAGGATGGTTATCCATTATTAAGTGCAAAAGATATAAACAATGGGGTAATCTCAATTCCACAAGATTGTAGAAGAATATCTAAAGAAGATTATAATTCTATATACAAGAAGTATAAACTTCTAAAAGGCGATGTGCTTATTACTATTGTTGGTAGTATTGGCAGAACGGCAATTGTAGGAGATGGAATTGAAGTTGCATTTCAGAGAAGTGTTGGTATCTTAAGACCGCTCAATATTGTTTTATCTTCATATTTATCCTATGCTCTGCAAACATCATCCTCGCAAAAGAAATTGGCAGCAAGGACAAGTAAAAGTGCTCAAGGAGGTGTATATTTAGGAGAATTATCCAAAATAGAAATCCCTATCCCACCTCTCGCAGAGCAACAGAGGATAGTGGATATATTAGACAGATTTTACGCTTTAACCACCGACATCACGGCAGGACTACCCGCCGAGATAGAGGCAAGACGAAAACAATACGAGTATTACAGAGACCAATTACTGACCTTCAAGCAAAAGGCATAATATATGGCACAATACAACATTATTGCAGAGAACGAGAACTACACGATTGTGAGCGACTATCAGTCTGCTTATCGCACAAGCGAAAAATATCAGACCGAGGCACAATTGGAGCAGGAGTTGATTAAGAACCTCACCGAGCAGGGATATGAATACCTCGCTATCCACACGGAGAAAGACCTTGTGGATAACCTCCGTGTTCAGTTGCAGCGACTTAACGACTACACCTTCACCGACAGCGAGTGGGAGCGTTTCTTCAATGATGTGATTGCCAACCCAAACGAAGGCATTGAGGCAAAGACCGCCAAGATACAGGAAGACCATATCCAAGTCCTCAAAAGAGATACGGGCGAGACCAAGAACATATACCTGATTGACAAGCGAAACATTCACAACAACTACCTTCAAGTCATAAACCAATACGAGGAGGAGCAGGGCAACCACGATGCTCGCTACGATGTCTCCATACTCGTCAATGGATTGCCACTTGTGCATATAGAGTTGAAGCGAAGAGGTGTTCAACTCAAAGAGGCGTTCAATCAGATTGACCGCTATCAGCGAGATAGTTTTTGGGCAGGCAGCGGACTGTATGAGTATGTGCAGATATTCGTCATATCCAACGGCACCAACACCAAGTATTACTCCAACACCACCCGCTTCAACCATATCAAGGAGCAGGAGCGAAGCAAGAACAAGGGTAAGAAGACGAGCAACTCGTTTGAGTTCTCATCGTTTTGGACTGACAGCAACAACAAGACTATCAACGACCTGATTGACTTCACACGCACATTCTTCGCCAAGCATACCCTGATAAACATCCTCACCAAGTATTGCGTATTTACGAGCGAAAGGATGCTGCTCGTGATGCGTCCATATCAGATTGCAGCAACGGAGCGTATTATCTCACGCATAAATGTTGCCCACAACTACAAGCAATACGGCACGACACAGGGCGGTGGTTATATATGGCATACGACAGGTTCGGGTAAGACCCTTACATCGTTCAAGACCGCACAACTCGCCTCACGCCTTGACTACATAGACAAGGTGCTATTCGTGGTGGATAGAAAAGACCTTGACTATCAGACGATGAAGGAGTATAACCGATTTGAGGAGGGTGCAGCGGACAGCAATACCTCTACCTCTGTCCTTCAACGACAACTTGAAAATAGGGATAAGAACGGCGGTTATCACGACTACCGCATTATTATCACCACCATACAGAAACTCTCTATCTTCATACAGAAGAACAAGAACCATCCGATATTTCAGCAGAGGGTGGTGATTATATTTGACGAGTGCCACCGAAGCAACTTCGGTGAGATGCACAACGCCATAACCAAGAACTTCAAGAAATACCATATCTTCGGTTTTACGGGCACGCCTATCTTCGCACAGAACGCAAGCAGCGGCGGCGACCTGCGACTGAAAACCACGCAGCAGGCATTCGGCGATAAACTCCACACCTATACCATTGTGGATGCTATCAACGACGAGAATGTCTTGCCGTTCAGAATAGATTATGTCAATACCCTCAAAACGAAGGAGGACATATTGGATAAGCAGATTTCGGCGATTGACCGAGAGCGTATTATGTCAGCACCCGAAAGAGTGAGGGAGGTGGTGAAGTATATATTGGAGCATTTTGACCAAAAGACCAAGAGGTCATCATACTACTCCTACCGTGTCGCCCAGAACATCGAGCAGATGGCATCGGCAAAGAAGGGCGAGGTGAGAGAGGAGAAGATGACGCAGAAACTGGCGGGTTTCAACGCTATGTTCGCCGTTGCCTCAATAGATATGGCGAAGGCATACTACAACGAGTTTAAGGCACAGCAGGCACATCTGCCCGAAGCACAGCGATTGAAGATTGCTACCATCTACTCATACGGAGCAAATGAGGAGGAGATTGACGGCATACTCGTTGAGGAGAACCCAGAGAGCACCACCAACCTTGACCAACCGAGCAGAGACTTTTTGGAGGGTGCTATCAAGGATTACAACCAGATGTTCTCAACCAACTACGACACATCAAGCGATAAGTTTCAGAACTACTACAAAGACCTATCGCTGCGAATGAAGAACCGTCAGGTGGATTTGCTCATCGTGGTCAATATGTTCTTGACGGGATTTGATGCTACCACGCTCAACACGCTGTTTGTAGATAAGAACCTTAAACAGCACGGATTGATACAGGCATACAGCCGAACTAACCGAATACTCAACTCGGTGAAGACCTTCGGTAATATCGTATGTTTTCGCAATCTCCAACAAGAGACCGATGATGCGATTGCACTGTTCGGTGATAAGGATGCGGCGAGCATTGTTCTGCTCAAAGACTTTAAGTCATACTACGAGGGATACGATGCAGAGAACGGCAAGCATTGCTATGGATACAAAGAGTTGGTGGAGCAACTACAAGAGCAATATCCCGATGGATATATACCAGTTGGCGAAGAGGAGGAGCGACGCTTTATCACCCTCTTCGGTAGTTTGTTGAAGTCTATCAATGTGTTGCAGTCATTTGACCAGTTTGAGGGTCAGCAGTTGCTATCAGACGGTCAGATGCAGGACTATCAGAGCCATTATCTTGACCTGAAAGATAAGTGGCGAAAGAAGAATAAGGGCGATAAGGAGGTGGTCAATGACGACATCATATTTGAGACCGAACTAATAAGGCAGGTTGAGATAAACATTGACTACATACTGCTTTTGGTGAAGAACTACCACGAGAGCAACTGTCTGAACAAGGAGATACTCGTTAGCATCAGCAAGGCAGTGGGTGCGAGTATGCACCTACGAAGCAAGAAAGAACTCATTGAGGACTTCGTAGCAAGCGTCAATGCCGATACCGATGTTGATGAGGCGTGGGAGGCGTATATCAAGCAGCGTAAGCAGGATGAACTGAACGAGATTATCGCAAGCGAGAACCTGAAAGCAGACGAGACAACCCGATTTGTGGAGAACGCTTTTCGTGATGGAGCGATACGCACAACAGGCACCGATATTGACAAGATACTCCCCGTGATGTCCCGCTTCGGTGGCGGCAACCGACAAGAGAAAAAGAAGACCGTGATAGATAAGTTGAAGGTCTTTTTTGAAAAATATTTCGGTGTCTAACACGAATAATAATTATTATTTGGTGCTCTTTCATCCTCCACGAAGAAGAGGAGTAGTGGATTTTTAAGGTGTTTTTAGGGCAATTAAAGATGTGTTTAGGCATTACCCAAAGAGGCATTTACTACCCAAAAACTGCCCTAACGGGGTAGTTAGGTCTATGTAGATGACTATCAGAGGGTAAAAATGGACCCAAGACTTGTTTAACGAGGAGGAGTATTAGTAGATTTTGTCAGCTAACACGCTGATAATCAAAAGAGAAGCAAGAAATATAAACTTGTTTCTCTTTTTTTTATTTCTATCATTACCACTGCTCAACCCTTGTTCTACGCTATCCTCCCAAGGACGTAAAATATTTTCTTGTATATTTTTATGTGCTCCACAGGTCTCCTCTTGCATACTAATCAATTAGCACTAAGAAGTGTAGCTATAGTTGCATTATATACTCGTTATATGAAATATATAAGAGATGGTGTTCACAAATTCTGTGAACACCATCTTAAACATTATCGTATTGTCTCAACTTGCTTAGAATAGCTTGCTGATTGCCTCGTATGTTGCAGAGCGAAGACTATAGTTGTATGTTGAGTCAGAACATGTAGCTGTAGTCTTATATACTACGCAGTTTGTCTTTGCAGATACCAGCCTGATGGTAATTGTGCTTGTGTAACCTCCATTCGAGTTGGGTTGACTACACTCGTCATATTTAACCACAAGGGTGTTGTCAATCACGTCAGAGCCTATGGTGTGCACCTCGCGATATCCATGGTTAACCATGTAGTCTGCAACAATGTTGCCTGGCTTTACAACCTCCTGAGGCATTCCGTATGAATTACCATTTTTGTTGTAGTCGTTGGTGATGCGATCTGATGTGTAGACGTAGTAATATCTTACAGGTGGTGGTGGATTGTTCGGGTACTTATTACAATTAATAAAAAATAGGCATCCCAAAAGGATTGTAAGAAGTTTAACTGCTCTCATGTTATTGTGGTTTTAAAGGTTTTGCTGATATGGCAAGTTTTATCATTGACAACTTGAACTACTACACAAAGATAGCAATAAAAACTAAGAGTGCAACACTTTATCCTTGGGTATTTTGTTAAAACTATATGCAATATGCGTATAGTAGTGAGAAAAACGAGGTTTATTAGCAATTATGTTGTAGATACAATAGTTATCGACGCTTTTTGTCGCTTTAAGGCAAATCGTAATTGATTACAGATGATATTACGGTAACTTTGGTGTAAGCACCTTAGAACAGTCGCTGCATGAATATATTGGCGAACTCCTCCCAGTTATACCACTGGTGGCCACCAGGTGACGTGCTCAGCTCATAGGGATAGCCTCGTTTGTCAAGATAGCGAGCGTAGCACCTCATTCTTGGGTAGTAGAAGTCGCAACGACCTATCATTATGGAGTATAACAGCGGTGGGGTAGCGAACTGCACCTTCTGCTTATATTTGAAGTCTTTGTAAAAAGCCGAGCACTCACTCCTTCGCAATACGGGGTGCACCATGGCTGAGAATGCGCCCACATATCCAAACATATCGGGAGCATTTGCCGATATGTGCATAGCCTGCATCGCCCCAATTGAGAGACCTGCTATGGCTCGATGTTGCTTGTCGGGGAGTGTGCGATAGAGGCTGTCTATCGTGCCCACAACATCGTTGATAAATGCCGTCTCGACCATGCCGTCCGTCTCGAAGAGCGACTCCACAGCACCCTTTATTCGTGACTTGCCATAATCTCTGTCGTCGTCATACTGGTTTACATTGGGCAACACCACAATCATCTCGCGCATGCGTTTGGCTGACGTAAGGCTGTCGATGTTATGCAGCAGGTTGCCATTCTCTATCCACGATAGCTCGTTGCCCCTTGCACCGTGCAAAAGGTATAATACGGGGTATGACGCATTGCTCTTGTGGTACTCTCTGGGCAGATATACGAGCATGCGACGCTCCGTAAGCTCCTCCACGGAACACTTGTATGTGCGCTCTTCGAGTATGCCGTCATACTCGATGGTGGCAGATAGCTGCGGATATTCCACATTTACAGCATGCCTATGCGTTGCACACGCAGTCATCAGCGTGGCAACAAGCGACACCGCTCCCCATCGAAGGTGTTTAGCTACGCAAGGCCATTTCATACATCTCTATAATCTTGCGAGTTGACTCCTCGGCACTATACTTTTGCACCGACTCGGCGTATAGTCGGCTCATCTGTTTTCTGTGGTCGGGGTGCTCTATCCACCAGTCTATCCTCTCGGCAAGTGCCTTGTAGTCGGAGGTTGGGAATGTGCTGTGCTCATCGAGCGCAAACTGCGATGTCGCCGTGAGTCTGCCCTTAGCGATAACAGGTACGAGGCCCTGCTGAATGGCCTCCAGGCATGAAAGTCCCTCCACCTCAATCTTTGCGCAGTGTACATATAGCCACGACGATGCGGCCAACTCTTGTAGCTGCTTGAGAGTGTAAAAACCAAATGTTGGCTCATGCTTCACCACGCCATCCTCGTAGAGCTTGCGTGCTGCCCTCTTAATCTTGTCGGCCTTGGGTCCGTTACCCGCAAAGACCAACTCAATTTTGTCGGCATATTTCGAATACCTTATGGCCTTTATCAGCGTTGTCTGGTCCTTTTCGTTGGACAAGCGTCCCACGCAAAGTATGCGGTAGGGGTTTGTTGAAGGCTCACTTTGTGTTGTCGGTGTTTGGCTAAGGTCAATGCCGTTTGTTATTACTCTTAATTCCGAGGTGTATCCATTAGCCTCGAGATGCTCTTTTACGGTCTGCGTGGGGCATTGAACATATCTGCAATGGTTGTACACCGCGCTGCTCCACCACTTGTTTATGAGCTTATTAATAAATGTGCTTCTGCCGTTGCCGAGGTTTGCTGTAATGTTTTCTGTGAAGATGTGGTATGTGCCCACACATGGCTTGCCCAACTGCTTTGCAATCTTTGCCGTTGTTGCCTCAAAGGGAAAACCCTCCATTAGGTGTACGACATCTGCCCAGCTCACAGCCTCCCTAATTATGTGCTTATCGATTGAGGCATAGCGGAATCCGTTTTTGCGTATTATAGGCTCGAAGATGGGAAAAACATAGTGCTTGAGAGGGTAGTCTGGTTGTGGGCCATCCTTGTCGGGGTTCTCGCATGCGATAACGCGCACGTCAACTCCTTTGCTAATTAGGCGTGCTCGTAGTGCCACTACTGCGGAGCTCACTCCGTTACCCTTCATGTACACGTTGTTGCTTACAATTAAGACCTTCATTGTTGTGGTGTTTTGAGTTGGTTACTCAAAGGTAATGCACAAAAACGTATCGAAAAAATAAATTCAATGAGTCCCCGATAAGTGATAACAGAAAGACTATATTACTAAGTTGTGGTCGTATGTAATTGTGTTTACAATCCCCGTCACACCACACTACAAAGGTGTGTGCAACCATGTTTTCGCTCCAACATGGAACAAAAAATGAAGACATCCTTTCGATTGTCTTCTTCTGTACCCCCACGGGTGCTTGACTGTGCTACTTGCAGTAGGCAGTCGTGTGCTCGTTTTGTTTACACCCTCCCATCCTCCCTGAAAGGGAGGAGCACCCATGGTTCTCGCGCCCTCAGGGTGCACAAAAAAAGGAAGACCTTTCGATCTTCCTCTCTGTACTCCCATGGGTGCTTGACTGCGCTACTTGCAGTAGGCAGTCGTGTGCTCGATGGTTTACACCCTCCCAACCCCCTGAGAGTGAGGCGCATACATTGTTCTCGCTCCTCGAGGGTATATAACAAAAAATCCGATGGAAAAACCATCGGACCTTTTGTTGTACCCCCTCAGGGGCTCGAACCCTGGACCCCAACATTAAGAGTGTCGTGCTCTACCAACTGAGCTAAAGAGGCATTTGCAATCTCAAGATAGTGTGCAAATCGTAGTGTGCTCGACTTGCTAAATCAAAGAAGACAATCTCTCGACTGTCCTCTTTAGTACCCCCTCAGGGGCTCGAACCCTGGACCCCAACATTAAGAGTGTCGTGCTCTACCAACTGAGCTAAAGAGGCATTTGCTATCTTTTCGATTGCGAGTGCAAAGGTATGAAACTTTTTCTATTTCGCAAAATATTTTTGCACTTTTTTTAGTCTATTCTTGAATATTTTTCAAACTGCTTTCTGAAAGCATTGTAAATCAGTGAGATATATTAACGACTCTATTGGTGCTAAAAATGGCGTTTCGGGCGAAAATAGCCATTATCTGTCGCTATTCCACTCGTTATTACCATCCTCATAGAACACTGGGCGGTCACCGGCAATGCTCTTTGCCGCAAGGTAGGCCTCGTATAGGCATATGCCATTTGCGCTGTCATCGGCGAGATGGTAGGCGATAACCGAGGGGTGACGCTGTGTGGTGTATATCATCTGCATCACGCGCTCGGTGTAGTGGTCACGCCAGCGTGGGTTGTTTGATGGATTGCCGCCACGTTTGCGCGACGTGCCCATGTGTGACGAGTTTATTGGTGCGGTAACGGCAACGTAGATGCCCAGCTTGTCGCACTCCGTGAGCACCTCGTCGCTAACTACTCCCGCTGTAAAGCGTAGTGCGCGGTGTCCGCGCTCGTATAGGCCGCGTACAACATCCGTGGTAGCGTTGGGTGATACCTCTGCCCAGTCCATGGTTGTTGCCTTGCCATTGATGTAGAATGTGCCATTCTCGAAGCTAAGTTCGCGTAACGATAGAGGTATGTCATAGAACTCCACATCACGGCCTGCAATACGGTTTTTAAGACGCAGGGAGAGTTGTGTGGGGCTGTTGCTGCTCCATAGCACGGAGTCGGGTACAGGCGCACCAAAGCGCATCGTATCGACGCCATACATACCGAGGCTCACATCGCGGTGTCCCGCAGCAAGACGGATGGTGTCGTTAAGGTATAGCTCATAATACAGGCGTGAGGTCTTGTCGCCGAGGGTCTGGTTGTGCATGATAGCGCCGAAGTCGACATTTACAACCGAGCCTACGCCCATTGTGGTACGATAGTATATATCGCGCATGCGCACGCGAGGTTGTGACATGACGTATGCCACAGGTGTGGGCTCCGCAACATCAAAACCCTCGATTGCCGCTACGCCCTTATTATCGAGAATGCGTATGGCGAGCGTGTTTTTATCTTCGCGCGATATCTTCGTGATGTTGAACTCCGTTGCGGCGTGGCCATTTGCTGAGGTGCCTGCGCTCTTGCCATTAACCAGCACCTCGTAGGGGCGGTTGACACCCTCTATGCGCACGAATATCTGACGCTCAACCCATGAGAATGGGTATGTGAACTCTCCCGTAAACAGTTCGTTGTCGCTGTTCTGCCACTCGGTGACGGGTTGCATGTATCGCTGCTTGTCGAGGCTCTGTTTTGTCGCCTCATTTGCTGTGGCATAGGGTATCAGGCGTGTGCGGTGATTGTCATGCCCCTTGCTCTGCTGCGCCGTGGCACTTGTGGCAAGGAGTGTGGCGAGTGCCGCCATAAAACCATATATAACGTGTCGCTTCATTGTCACTTATAGTTTATCTCTTTGTGGATGATGTGCGTGAGTCTCGCCACTCGATGATGTCTGGTGTGAGCTCATCCACGCGGTCCTCCCACATTCTGTTTTCGGTAAGTCTGCGGCGGTCGTATTTGATGCGCTCTGTGATGCGGAAGCGTGGCTTCTGCTGCACCGACGCATCCTCACGACGTGTAGGGCGTATCTCGCGGTTGATTATCGAGTCGCGCGCTGGACGCTTGTCGTTGTGCCACTCGAAGTTGTCGAGACGATACTTCTGCGTCTCGGGAACCATGCCCATAGGGTAGATTACATACTCGGGGTTCTGCTTGTACGTAATCTTGTCCATCTCACCATCGAGGAGGTAGAAGCTGATGCCCGAGCTCTCGATGTACATCAGGCCTGTAACCTCGCTGTTGCCGTCATCCTGAAGGTAGTAGATGGTCTGGGCATTTCCGTTCACGTCGTTGCGATATACGTTGCCGTCGGCGAAGTAGGCAATCATATCCTTGCCCTTCACCTGATTGTAATACATGGTGTCAATCTCGGAGCCCATCAGAGGGTCGCCCATGAAGTGCACCTTGCTGATGACCTCGTTACGCGTGTATATCGCCATCGAGTCTGCCGTCACCTGGTTGCTGTCGTTCCACAGGATTGGCTCGCGGTATAGACGAATTACCGAGTCGGTATTAAGCATTACGAGTGAGTCGCTGACGAGCTGTGTGTCGGGGCGATACATGCGTACGTTGCGGTATGCCTTAATCATCTTGTAGGTGCTGTCCGCGGGGAATGGTGGCGCGAGCAGGGTAGAGTCTATGGCGAGTGAATCGGCGCCAAGAGAGTCTATCCCTATCGAGTCTTGTGCCATAGAGTCTATTTCTCCACTGCGCAAGCTGTCCGCTATGTCGTCCATTGCCGCGCTGTCTGCCAGGCTGTCGATGGTGTAGTCGGGGCCTCTATATTCTCTGCCTCGACGTGCTGCGCGCGCCTTTGCCTTGTCAATCTTTCGTCGCTCACGCTCAATGCCCTTTTGCTTGATGCGCTCGATGCGTGCCTTCTCCTCATCTGCTATGCGTGAACTTTGGGCAATACGCTTGGCGATGATTGAGTCAACCTTAATCTTTAACACAGAGTCGCGGATGTGGCGTATAGAGTCCTCCTCGCGCTGCTTGATTGAGTCTATGCTGTCGCGTATTGCGCGCTCGATGCTCAATACCGAGTCGCGAATACGGCGCTTCTCCATCTTTGCACGGTAGCGTATCTGACGCTTTGTGAGTGGCTTTATTGAGTCGTTTGCCGCGAGGGTGTCTATGGCGAGCGTATCTGCGGCAACGTCGATAGTTGTGGTGTCACTCTCAACTACTGGCTCGCTCTCGGTTGTCTCCTCCACCTCAGCCTCTATCTCCTGCTTGGGCGCAGTTTCGCTCGATGTCGATGCATCCTCCTTTATACCCTCTGGTCTGCCCTCCGCAGGACGTTGTGCAATCTCTTTGGGCGTTGTGGCTGCCTCTTTGGTCGTTAGTTCTCGGTTAGGCTGTCTGTTCTCATCCTTTGCACCAATGTTCTTTGAGTCTCGGGTCTCGGGCTTCTGCTCAGGTTTAAGCTCTCTCTTCTGCTCATCTTTGACATCCTTGTTTTTGCCCCTCTCTCTCTCAATGCCCTTGTCCTTATCCTCTGATTTATCCAATTTTGCATCAGTCTTAGGTGCCTTATCTGCGCCCTTTGTGTCGAGTGTAGGCTCTGCACCAGGGAGGTCGCCTATGCTGTCTGTGCTTTCGGTAGCCTCCATGCTCTCTTCAAGGTCTCTGTCGTGGCTGTCTCTCTCTTTGAGATCTCTATCTTCATTGCCCATCTCACCTGTTCTATCTTTGCTCTCTTCGACAGATGTCGTGTCTCGAGATGTATCGGGAGGAAGTACCGCGATGGTGTACATCCACATGGTGTCGGCAGCAAGGAAGAGTGAATCGCTCTGCTCGGGATCGTAGTTGATCATCGAGGGTCGGCGAGTGAAGAGTGCGTTGCCTGGCTCGTCCCACCACTCACCATAGTCGGCAAAACCGAGTATCTTCTGCTCGGTGTCATCCACCTGGATGTTGCTACGACCAACGATGTGGCCCTCAGCCTTGCAATACTCCAGCGAGTCGCTCCATATCTCGCGCTCGGGTGAGAGAATATATGCGTCGCGTGTCAGGTTGTGAAGATCGCGCGCCTTGGTGTAGCTACCCTCATTTGCAAAGAGATACTCATCCTTATCGTTCCAGATATTTGTGTTGGTGAAGTAGCGTGCATCCTCGGTCTGTGTGTTGAATATCACCGAGTCGCCTGTCATAAGGTAGGTCTCGTCGCGCATCTCCACATTATCCACGGCGATAAGCTCATGAGTATCTGTGTAGTAGTATCCGCGATCTGACTCCATAAGGCTCTCGCCCTTCTCGATGTAGCAGCCGCCATTGAAGCGTCCCACTTCGTTTGCGGTGTCGAACGTACACTCGTATGTGTACATTACGGCCTCTCCATCCACCACCTTGATAAGCTCCGAGAAGAGTGTTGCCGAGCTGTTGATGCGGTTGTATGCTGCGCGGTCCGCATAGGCGTATGTGCTATTCTGGTTGATAAGCACATTGCCGAAGCACTCGAAGCTCTGGTTTGAGTAGCGCACGGCACTGTCGGCAAGAATTACTGTGCCGTTGTGGTGTGCCGCGAAGTTACCCACAAGGATGAAGATTGTAGAGTCGCCCTTCTCGATAAGATAGCTGTCGTCTGCAATCATATCTACCATGCGGCGATCGTTTTTCTGTTGTGCTGCCGCTACGGGTGTGGGTGCGGCCTCTGCCGACTCTGTGTATATAACGTAGTCATGCTCACTCGCGGTGATGCAGAACACACCGACGATGAGCAAGATAAATAGTACGGGGAAGATATACTTCAAACGCATAGGGAATATTTACTACTTTATCCAACCATCATACTCGAACTCCTCGCTGCGGTATGCTGGGTCGATATAGATGTACATGCCATCAATCATTGACCCAAGCCACTTGCGATATGCCTTCTCCTGTTTGTCAACGAGAGCCATCTCCTCGATACGGATGTAGTCATCCTCGAGCGATGCTACGTGTGGCGGAATTATCTCAACAAGTTTTACAATCTTACTGAGCTGGTTGCCATTGAGGTCCGTTGTCTGGAACGAGTTTGATATCTCGCCGACCTTCAGACGCATAAGAGCGTTGTAGTCTTCGAGTGACTTGCCCTGCATCTGTCCGAAGTCCTCCTTAAGGAAGCGTGTGGCGGTGAGTCGCGCACCATCGTAGACACCCTGGCGTGTAAGCACATCGTGATTTGATACGATACCGCCGTTGTTGCGTGACGAAGCATCATCCGAGAAGCGCAGTGCTGCATCCTCAAAGGTGATAGAGTCGAGACGTATAAGACGCGCTACGCTGTCGAGCTGGTGTGCGGGCTGCATAAGCTCGTCACGTGTGAATGATGGGCGTAGAAGGATGTGGCGACAGTGGTAGTTCTCACCCTTCTTATCGATAAGCTCGATAATGTGGAAGCCAAACTCCGTCTCCACAATCTCCGACACCTGACCAGGCTTTAGCTTTTCGAGTGCCTCTGCGAATGGGCGTACATACATAGATGATGGACCTGGCTCCATCTCGCCACCATACATGGCCGAGCCATCGAGTGAATACATACGCGCCAAGGTCGAAAACTTGGTCTCGCCCTTGATGACACGCTCACGCATATCCAACAAACGCTCCTTTGTGCGCTGCTGTGCATCCTTTAGCGACGCTGGGAACTTGGTGATGTGTGCATAGACATACTGTTCGCCAATGATTGGAAGACTATCCTTGTCGATGTTGTTGTAGAACTGCTCAACCTCTCCGGGGGCGATTGTCACTCTGCTCACCACGTCGTTGCGCATTGCTTGTGCGTATGCCTGCTCCTCGTAGCGGGTGCGCAACATTTCGCGGTAGGTGAAGATGGGCATGTGCTCCTTCAACTCGAACTCGGCGATGCCTCCCGCCTCGGCGATAAGCATCTGTATGTAACTCTCAATGCGACTTGCGATGTCGGAGTTGTTAATCTCCACAGAGTCGATGAGGGCCTGGTTATAGAGTAGCTTCTGCTCCAAGAGTGCTTCGAGAGCCTCGTCCATTGGGTCGCGGTCAGAGGTGTAGCCCATCTGTCGGCGCTGACTAACGAGTGCCTCGGCATACTCCGTAACCTCGGAGTGTAGAACGGCTGAGCCACCCACCACAGCGACTACCTTGTCGAGCATCACCTGACGACGCTCCTGTGCCGAAGCTGTTGTGGTATAGGCCATAAGCCCCGCGGCAACCGCCGCAATAATCATAATCTTTCGTATCATAATATATCTGTCGTTACAATATTGTGTCGTTTATCCTAATTGAGAGTTGTTGTATCACCGATTATTGGCTCCTCCTCGGCTATTGTCTCCTCGGCATCGCGAATCGTAATCTCCTCGGTGACAGCAGGGGTGTAGCTCATAGACTTCAGCAGTGCCTCGTCGCGCACAATCACGCGACCCTGCTCTACCGACTGACGCTTCAGCTCTGCCTCATACTCCGCGACCACCTCGGCACGTCTGTCGGCATAGAGACGACGGCGTATGTCACTCTCGACAGACTCCATTGGGGCAATCTCGCCCTTGAGTGCTCGGTCGGTGATGATGAAGTGGAAGATGGCGTCATCCGATGTCATCTGCTGCACCGTAGTTTTGGTGATGAGATCGTTGTATGAGCGTGTGCGCTCCGTGGGGAGGTTGCTCAAGAAGTCGGAGTATGATACCCACTGTGCGGTCATGTTTACCATGCCGAGTGAGTGTTTCTCTGCCAGTGCTTCAAGTTCTGCCCAATCCTCAGCCTTTGCCGAGTTCTTAATCGCCGTTGTGAGCGTTGTGGTGTTGCGGAATGTCTTTGGCACCTTTACCACCACACCCTTCACTACGTTGTGGTCGAGTCTGAAGGCTGCGCTGTTGGCGCGATAGTATGCAGCAATCTGCTTGTCGGTAATCTCCGTATCGAGCGTCTTGTCGATGTAGTATTGGTCGAGCTGACGCATCATGAGCGACTGGCGATAACCCTCCACGAGTCGCTCAATATCGTCCGATGTAGAGAGCACCTCCTCGGCGCGTTTCATTTTAAGTTGGTTGAGCACCCAGTTTTCGACATACATACGCATGAATGTTGTGCTGTCGGCCTCGGTAATTCCTGTGGGCATATCGCGCTTAACGTCGTTGATGCGCAGGGCTTTGCCATCGACAACGGCAATTACATCGTCGTCGAGTTGTGATGTACTCTTTGTGTCACCCTCGGTACACGCCGTGGTGAGCATCATGAGCATTGAACTGAGTATGTAGAGTAGTTTTCGCATAAATCAACTTGCAAAGATATAATTTTTCTTTGGTTTAACGCACAATAATCACAGATTATTGCACACAAGCCTAATAAAAACAAAAAATGGGTCGAGAGCAATGCTCCCAACCCATGTGGTAGATGTTATGCCTCCACTACAAAATATTGACCAGTGCCGCCACTGCACGACCACGGTGCGAGATAGCGTTCTTCTCCTCGGCACTCATCTCGGCGAAGGTGATGTTGTGTCCCTCGGGGATGAATAGGGGGTCGTAGCCGAAGCCCTCGCTACCCGATAGTGAGGTTGCGATTGTGCCCTCAACAATGCCCTCAACATGCTCCTCTACGCCATTGCGTATCAACGAGATGACGGTGCGGAATCGTGCACTTCTATCCTCCTTGCCCTCAAGTTCACGGAGAAGTTTTGCGTTGTTGGCTGCGAAGTCGTGACCATCGGTAGCATAGCGTGCCGAGCGCACCCCAGGAGCACCATTTAGTGCAGCAACCTCAAGTCCTGTGTCGTCGGCAAAGCAGTCGAGACCTGTGCGCTCATATACGTAGCGCGCCTTGATTGATGCATTCTCGTCGAGCGTCTCGCCCGTCTCGGGAATATCCTCTGTGATGCCCACCTCGCGTAGCGTTACAAGCTCATATCCATCGCCCAGTACAGCCTTCACCTCGGAAAGTTTGTGGGCATTATTCGTAGCAAATACAATTCGTTTCATGGCGCAAATATACAAATTTTCTTAAAACTTGTATCCTATGATGCTGCCCAAGCACTCAATAATAACCTGGTCGCTGTATCCGTTATTCAAGATAGTAACTTTTGCCTTGTCGGTGTTGTCGTAGAGAGCATCGTATGCCTCGATTGTGAGCGCGCCATCGATAAAGTGCCAGGGTGTCGAGTACTCAATTGGGCTTGTGATGCGCGTAGTGACGGTGAGTGGCTTTGCGCGGCTCTCCTCGGGGTCCACCATAACCAATTCGCCACTATATCTGACATTTGGCTCGCCATCTTCGTACGCAAGCGCAATATCGAGTCTGCCCGTACCCTTTGACTCGTTGATATACAGCTCGTTGAACTCCACCGTATATCTGTCTTCGCCCTCTGCTCTAATGGTGAGGTCGTAGCTGTTGCCTCCCGAGCGTCTCACGCGCCAGTTGTCGGCGTTCATCTCGATGATGGTGTAGTATTTGGTGTCGTAGGCTGTGTTTCGGGTAATCATGTGAACATTGCCATTCACGGTGATTATCATGTTGTAGAAGTGGGTGTGCTGGTAGTTTGTGCGCTCCTGCTCATCCTCGATTGTGAGTAGGTGATTGTAGTGTGCTATGAAGTCGAAAATCTCGTTCACGCGCATCAGGTCGCCCTTCGCTATATCCCATAGCGTAAGTCCAAGATTATCAGGGTCGCGAGAATCGCCGCTGCCACTCCACTCACACGATGCAGTTGCAAGTGCAACCATCGCAATTACGGTATATTTTAAAAATCGTTTCATAATATATTGCACTATTTAAAATCTGTAACCAAAGCCAAATCTCACGCATCCGCTTATGCCACCACCCAACTCACCAAAGCCGTAGAAGTTGCGACCGAGTGTTATGCCTATGTATGTCAAGTCAAACATAGGCAGTGTGGCGTAGAGCTCATCCTTCGTAAAGCGCGTAGCCACGCCAACACCAATGCCTGAGTATAGGCGCACGATGTCGCGGCGTAGATACTCGAAGCGGAAGTTACATATCGCGCTCAATCCGTAGTTGGCATCGGTTGTGAATCGCTTGTTTGTGGCGATGTGTAGTTTGTGGCGATAGAGTGATGAGAATGAGAACTTTGCGCCAATAAGCAACCAGTTTTTTACATAACCGCTATACTCGAGTGATATAGGGGTGATGTAGAATATGGGTGTGTCGTATGTTCGCGCCTCCAGCAGATTGTCACTCGCTGTCGGTGGGTCGTAGTAGTTGTCATTAACATCGACATCTGGTAATATCAGACTCATATATGCCACCTGCCAGATGCCTGGAGCACCAATGCCAAGACGGAGGTCGTGATGATAGCGAGGAATGGTGCGGTAGCCATCCTCTGTTGTGGCGGTGTGCACCGTGTTGCCTCTATCGCGTGAGTCTATGGTCTCGTAGTCATGCTCGTCATATTGTGCCGATGCTCCGCAGGGCAACAGTGCGAAGATTGAGCATATTAGTAATAGTAGATGCTTTCGTTTCATAGTTGTAGAGGTATTATGTTATTTAAAATTTTAGACCTATGCCTGCGCGCAGAAAACCTCCTATGCCGCCACCAAGCTCTGTGTAGCCAAAGATTTTACTGCCGAACGCTACACCGATATATGTCCAGTCCACCAGCAATGTGGGTAGGGTTATGATGTCGGTGAAGCGAATGCCAATACCCACGGCGCAGCCCGAATATAGTTGAACGTGCTCTCTGCGCAGATACTCAAAACGCCAGTTTGCCATGGCTCCAATGAGGTGGTTGCCAACTCTGCCCTGATATGCACCACTTTCGGGGTCATATAGATCCCTCTTTATAGAGGAGTAATGCATCTTCACGCCCACGACTAACCACTTTTTGCGATAGCGATTGTACTCAAACGAGAGTGGTGTTACATATTTTGTATCGGGGCTGAAGAAGTCATTCAGCGGGAAATGACTGTTGCCTGTCATGCCCAGCAGCAGACCCTGAAGGTTGAGTATGCTTGTTGCGCCCGGTACTCCCGCGCCAATGCGTATCTCATTGCGTGTGGGTAGCGTAATGTTTTTGCCCTCTATGTCGTTGTCTCCATACTGCTCATAATATGACTCCGCAGAGTATTCGTACTCGTAGCCTTGTGCGCTTGATTTACTCGGCAGCACGACAACTATTGTAATAAGAGCCAGAAGTGCTATACAACATTTATGTTTCATGGTTTGGTCGGTTTAGGTTATTTGCTTAGTGCAAAGATAGACCATTTATCCCCCTTTTACCAAATTTTTTTACCAGAAATTTTTCCTATGTCCACTTTCTATGTATCAGATAATCAGTGTGTTACAAAGTGTGATTTTGCGAGTTTTTCATCTTGTTGATTATCAATGAGTTACGCGTGTCATAGGGTTAATGCGCAGATAGTCAATGTGTTAGGCTTGATTTGAGGTGGTTTTTTGTGGAAGAATAGGGGTGTTAGGGAGATTCGGGATGTTAAGGAAATCAGGGAGATTAAATAGATTAAAGAATTTAAGGAGATTAAGGAAATTAGGGAGATTAAAGAGATTAAAGAATTTAAGGAAATTAAGGAATTTTATCTAAATTCCCTAAATTCCCTAAATTCTCTTTCGCTGAACTTGAGCTCCCTCCCTCACCAGAACCCATCAGAACTCGTTAGAACCCAGTCCGCCTGAATGCTTATCACCTAACCCTCGGTGACGACAGCTATAAGTGAATTTTCCAAAGTTATCTCTCTTAGCGTGCTACCTCCAACTCAGCCAGACGCTGGTCCATAATCACCTTGTCGATGATGGTCTTGACGATGGTGTCAATCTCGGAGTTATCCGAATAGTCGGCGGGGCAGACATGGTTCACGCGGTTGTCGCGTATGAGCTCGTTGAGCAGCGTGCGCTGACCCTCCTCCTCGGGGTTGTAGACAGCAATAGAGTGGCCGCCAAAGTTCTTGACGAGCTTCATACATGGAATGTCCGTAGTACCGTCACCGAAGTATATCATGCGCGAGAAGGGCACGGGACGCTTCGACTCCTCCATAAAGCGGTTAACGTCCTTGGTGTCGAAGACAGACTCCACACCCTTGTTTATCTTGAAGATGAACTGTGTCTTGTTCGTATAGTTTACTGCCACGGCTGGCCAGTAGGCGATGCCATCGACATTGTATAGGAACGAGCATGCGTAGATATTCTTAAACTCGTGGGCGATGCTTGTGCCCTCGATAATCTCCTTAAGGCCCGAAGAGTTGACATAGTGGAGTATGCGCACGCCATGCGCCTCGCCATACTTGTTTATGCGACCAAACCACTGCTCCACGCCGCGGTAGAACTTGACGTTGCGACCCGACTCGCGGAAGGCCTCGCGTCGTAGCGACAGACCCTTCGACTGCGCTGCCTGAATCATGCGTGCCATGTACGTCAGCACCTGATCGGCATCCTGCTCCTCGGCAAGGGTGTTTGCCTCGTGCCAGAACTCCATGTTGCTCTTGCCCACGGCGGGTATGAAGTCATACTCCTGCATATTGCCCGGTGCGAGCGTGCCATCGAAATCGTAAATAAGTGCTATGGTAATCTTCTCTTTCATTGCGCTTTTTTTAATATATGTGGTTCAAAATTAAGAAAAAATTACTATTTTTGCAATAACTAATTGCAATAAATCTAAATTATATGAATAAAAAATTACTTCGTTCGCAGACAGATCGCAAGATTGGTGGTGTTTGTGGCGGTCTGGCGGAATATTTGAACATAGATTCTACCGTTGTACGCGTCGCAATGGTTTTGCTCACACTTTTTGGTGGCATGTCGTTGTTGGTGTACTTGGTTTTGTGGTTGCTTATCCCCGAAGTATAATATTTGAATATGGAATTTAAGGAAGTAGTAAGAAAGCGCCGCTCTACACGTCGCTATACAGGTAAGCCCGTTGAGGTTGAGAAACTTCGCTCGGCAATGGAGACAGCACTGCGCGCTCCATCATCAAAGAATACACGCTCAACACGCCTTATGGCTGTTACAAACCTCGATAAGGTGCATGCACTTGGTCGTTTGCGCGATTGGGGCTCAAGCCTTTTGGAGGAGGCTGGTGCCGCTATCGTCGTCATGGGCGATGAGGAGGCATCACCAATGTGGCAGACCAATGCCGCTATTATGGCTACGGTGTTGCAGCTTGCACTCGTGGATGAGGGCCTTGCATCGTGCTGGGTACATGTGGGTGACTACCTCACAATCAATGATGACCCCGCGAGCCAGCGCAGTGAGGATTATGTTAAGGAGGTTGTGCCAGAGATTCCTGCCAACTACCGCATCCTCTGCGTAATCTCCATCGGCTATGCAGACTATACCCCCAAGCCGCTGCCCGACTATGAGGGCCCCGAGCGTATATTGTTCGCTGAGTAGGGTAGTGAGTTTAGGGAGATTAAGGAGATTAAGGAAATAAGGGGAGTTTAGCATCGTGCTAAACTCCCCTTATCTATTCCTAATTCCTAATTGCTAATTAAGTATCTCTACGAGCTTATCCACATCCTCATTCGTGGTGCTCCAGCTCGTCACGAAGCGCACGATGCTGTGCGTTGCGCCGCGCGCTCCCCAGTAGTCGAACGATACCTCCTTGCTCAAGCGGTCTATAACCTCGTTGGGCAGACGGAAGAACTGCTGGTTGGTGGGCGACTCTATTACCACTTCGTACCCCTTGGCGCGAAAAGCCTCGCGTATGCGTAGCGCCAATGCCACGGCATGACGACCAATCTCATAATACAACCCGTCGCTAAACATAGCCTCGAACTGCACGCCCGACAACCTGCCCTTGGCAAGCAACGCTCCATGCTGCTTAACAAGTGGGAAGAGGTTTTTGAGTAGTGCACGGTTTGTTACCACGAGTGCCTCGCCAAAGAGCGTTCCGAGCTTCGTGCCTCCGATGTAGAAGACATCCGCGAGGCGTGCTATGTCCCTAAGCGTGAAGTCGGCACCCTCGGCTGCAAGGGCATAACCCATGCGCGCACCATCTATATATAGAGGTATGTTGTGCTTGTGACACACTGCACTGAGTGCCTCCAGCTCCGCAAGCGTGTAGACTGTTCCATACTCCGTAGGCTGCGATATGTAGAGCATGCCTGGTGCCACCATGTGTGGATATGTCTCGTCGGCGTAGAACTCCGTGATAAATCGCTCAACATCCTCCGCCTTGACCTTACCTGCATAGTGGGGTAGCGTGAGCACCTTATGTCCCGATGCCTCTATTGCTCCCGACTCATGCACGGCGATATGTCCACTCTCGGCAGCCAGCACGCCCTCGTGGCGCGCAAGTATGCCGTCTATGGCTGTGGCATTTGTCTGCGTGCCGCCCACGAGGAACATTACCTCGGCATCGTCGCAACCTATCTCTTTGCGTATAAGCTCTTTGGCGCGTGCAGTGTAGTGGTCGTTGCCATAGCCCACGGTGTGCTCGAAGTTTGTCTCGACGAGGCGTTCAAGCACCTTTGGGTGCGCACCTGCTGTATAGTCTGAATTGAAGTATATCATCTCTATAAGGTGTTATCGTCTAAATAGCACGGCAGTTGTCGATGCACTACCAACGTATGAGAAAAACTCCTCGGCGGGGTCGCACATATCCTTAGACATAAGGAATGGCTCCGAGTAGAATATCTCGCTCATGTTGCCATTCTCATCCTCGGCGATGCCCGCAAAGAGGAAGCGATCCTGATCATTCAGACTGTAGTACATATCCATAATCTCGGGGTTGTTGGCGTAGTCATACATAAGCAGATCCTCGAGGAAGGCCTCCTCTGAGTACTCCACGCGCATCCACTCCTCGTACCACCAGAAGCGTACTCTGTCAGTGGGGATGTTGGTCTTGGCCTCGACGATAGCCACGCACTCGCAGCCGGCAAGAATGCTTGTGTACGACCTGTCGAGAGCAATAATCTCCTCGGCATCAAAGAGTTTTACAATCTCGATGCTCTCGATGTAGACCTCACTTGTTCCCGCCTCGAGCGATGTGAAGCGGTAAGCGAACATATCTGTTGTGGGGAGGCTATTCTCGATGCCGAATGCCACCACGACATACTCCGTAGCAGGCATAAGTGGTGTAAGTGCCTCGCTGAATGGGCCTGAGAAGATTGCGGGGTCGAAGTTTTCGATTATAAACATCATCTGCTCGTACTCGCTCTCAAAAGGGGGGAGCTGAGATGCCGCAAGGAAGACGCAGGCATACTCCTCGCCCCTCTTCGATGGTGTCACGGTGAGCATGGCGTTATACTGCGTTACATCCGTAACCTTAATCTCTATTTTGAGGTCGCTCTTGTTGCTCTCCTTGGTGGTAAAGTATGCCACGGATGGCTCGGAACAGAGTATAGGTGTCTGGTCGTCGCTCACCGCAAAGCAGATGACCATATAGTTGGCGTTGGGGTTGAGGCGGTCGTTGATGGTCACCTCGCCACTATGACAGAACTGCTCCGCGGGGATACCCTGGTTATTGATATGCTCGTTGAATGTGCTCCATGTCTTATTGCGGTAGTGGGCAATGTAGTCGTCGTTGAATGGTGCACCCTCGGGCAGATAGTAGCTATCTGTATCGGGTACGATATAGCTGTAATATAGACCGTTGTAGCCGTCGGGCGTAATCTTTACCGCTATGCTATTGCCATTTACCGTAGCCTCGATATCGAACTCTATATTCTGCAATTCGGGTGCTGTGGTGGAGATAACCTCATGGTAAACCTCGGTTGTAGCCTCGTAGTTGTCATCCTCGATATTCACGCCGTAGCAATAGACGACATATTCGGTGGCGGGGTAGAGGTTGGTCACTTTGTAGCCCTCCTTGTCGCCCTTTGTTATCCACTTCATGCCCTCGAGGAATTCGCGGATGGTTATGCCGTAGTAGTTGGCATAGTCGCGCAGCATGGTGAGGTCATCAGCGAGTAACTCCTCGCGTGTGTCAATGCCATTTGCTATGAAGTGCTTCTTCTCGGCAAAGAGCACCACATACTCCAACTCCTTATCCTCGGGTGTGATGTTCAGGCTAAGTTCTGTGTGCTTGATACTCTTGTTCTCAAATGCAAAGGGCTTTGGTGTTACAGGGTCATGTGGAGGCTCGTTTTGGCAAGCCGCAGCGAGGACTACCACTACAACTGCGAGGATGCTCTTTAGAAATTGTCTCATGGTTTATCGATTAATTCTGTTATTCGTATTGCAAATATAGAAATAAAATTCAATGTTTTGAAAACTTTTATGCTATAAGTGTGATAACGAGACGAAATTTTTCATAACTTTGTCTCTATCTATATCAATTCGCATAAGGATAACTATTAACTCAACAATCATGAGCGATATTTATACCAACCAGATACGTAGTAGTGTGGACGCCTTGTTTGGATACATGGCAACGCGCACTACAGCCGAGGAGTTGGCACGCATACGTGCTGCTTATGAACTTGCCTATGAGGCGCACAGCCAACAACGACGCAAGAGTGGAGAACCATATATCATACATCCGATTGCCGTTGCCGCCATCGTTGCGGAGGAGCTGGAGTTGGGTGATAATCCCATCATTTCGGCATTCCTGCACGACGTAGTCGAAGATACGGAGTATACCGTCGAGGATATTCGTGTTCGCTTTGGTGACGATGTGGCCTTCCTTGTTGATACGGTGACCAAGCGTAAGAAGGATAGCTATGAGCACTCTAAGCAGGTGGATAACTACCGCCAGATATTGGAGTCTGTGCACTTCGATATCCGCGCACTGCTCATCAAGCTTGCCGACCGCCTACACAACATGCGTACGCTCGACAGCATGCGCCCCGACAAGCAGATGAAGATTGCGGGTGAGACCGACTACTTCTACGCCCCTTTGGCTAACCGCCTGGGTCTCTACCATATCAAAACCGAGCTGGAAAACCTGTCGTTCCGCTATCGCTGTCCCCGCGATTTTGCGGTGTTGGAGAGTATGCTCGAGGCGGAGCGCGAGGCCGACAAGCCACGCCTTACGCGCTTCACCAACCTTATAGACAAGATTATGCAGGAGCACAACCTCGATGTCCGCACCGAGATACGCTACCGCCGTCCATATAGCATATGGCGTAAGATGCAGGCTAAGGGTTGCGACCTCAAGCATGTCGATGGCAAGCACTATATACGTATTATATATCCTTTGAGTGCGGATGTGAGCGAAAAGACTATGAGTCTCCGCATATACTCGGCACTCACCGACCACTTCAAGGAGAAGCCAGGCAGTGTGGCAAACTACATCGACGCACCCAAGGAGAATGGCTATCAGAGCTTCCACGTAAAGCTCCTCAGCGAGCAGGGTATATGGGAGGAGGTGCATATCTCCTCTGAGCGCATGGTGCGCAACTCGCGCCTTGGCTGTGCCGCAGAGTGTACAGAGGAGAATGTTACCTCATGGCTCGAGAAGTTTAAGTATGTGCTTCAGGATGTAGCCGACGACAGCCACGACATGGAGTTCATGGATGGTGTTACATCGTCGTTCTACAACGACGACATCATGGTCTTTACGCCCAAGGGACGCGGTGTGATACTCCCTAAGGGTGCCACAGCCCTCGACTTTGCGTTCGAGATACACAGCAAGGTGGGTGCGCAGGCAGTATATGCCCGCATCAATGGTAAGCTCGAATCACTGCGCACAGTTTTGCATCGTGGCGACTGCGTGGAGATTGGCACAAGCGAGGATGCCAAGCCCGAGATAGAGTGGATGGAGCATGTGTCGACATACCGAGCAAAGAGGTATCTGCGTGGCTACTTCGCCAACCTGCCCCGTCTTGAGTACACACGTTGCGAGAAGTGTCATCCACTACCTGGTGATGAGGTCATCGGCTTCAAGGAGAGCGACGGTTCAACAACCCTGCATAAGCGAGACTGCCACATAGCCATCCGCGTGGCATCGCAGTATGGTGACTCCATAACAAGTGTTAACTTCGATGAGAACCCCTTGTTTCTCTACCCTGTGCGCATACGCATCAAGGGCATAGACCGTTACCACCTTATGAGTGACCTTATCGACTGCATAACCGACAAGCTACACTTAACTATGTCATCTCTCTCAACCGAGAACATTGATCGCATAGCGATATGTACAATCGACTTTAATGTTCACTCACTAAGCGAATTGCAGGTAGCCATGGAGTCTATTGCAAAGATAGACGGTATAGATGAAGTCATGCACATAAATTTATCGTGATAGTGGCGCTACTTCGCCACCTCAATCCAAAGAGCGAATGGAAAATACCTCAAGTATGTCCCATCCGCTCTTTCTCTTTATCGGCGGCAAATTAGCACCACTCTGACGATAAATTTGGGTTTCGAGTAGAGACAAAAGAGACGAAAGAGACAAGAGAGACGATAGAGAGGTCTCGGACAAAACCGTTGATAGTGTCAGCTGTCACAGACAACTGTTGATAACGTCTTCGCTCTTGTCCCTTCCGTCCCTTCCGTCCCACTTGTCTCTCATGTCTCTCCTCCTACTCAACTCCAAAAAAAAAACTACCCCTGACCGAAGTCGGGGGTAGTTCATTTCAGGCGTTGTATAACGATTACTTAACGCCGTTCTTACCCTTCTTGAGGAACTCAACGAAGCCGTCGATGTCGGTGTTGTAACCGCGAGGACCTGCAAGAACAGTCTCGCCATCAGGTGAAAGAAGGATGTAGCCAGGCTGTGCGTTTACGCCCCAACGATCCTGTGCAAACTTAGAGTTGATAGAGCCGAGACGCTTGCCGCCCTCAACCTTTGTCATATCATCTACATAGAGTGCGCAGATAACAAAGTCGTTACGCAACATAGGCAATACCTGGTCGTTGCTCCATACCATAGTCTCCATCTCACGGCAGTTGTTACATGCGTGACCTGTTACGTCGATGAAGAGAGGCTTGTTCTGCTCCTTAGCTGCTGCTACAGCCTCCTCGAAGTCGAAGTAACCCTCGAGCTGGTGAGGCAAGTGCAAGAAGTCAGCATACTTACGACCTGAGTTTACGTTCTCGTGGCTGCCGCTAACACGGTAGTCCTGAGTGCTCATAGGTGGAATGTAACCAGAGATAGCGTTGAGTGGTGCACCCCACATACCAGGAATGAGGTAAACTACGAATGAGAATACTGCGATAGCGAGTGAGAGACGGAATACTGAAACGTGCTTAACCTCGTCATCGTGAGCGAAACGGAGCTTACCAAGCAAGTAGAGACCCAAAAGTGCAAATGTCACAATCCAGATAGCGAGGTATGTCTCACGGTCGAGCAAGCCCCAGTGCATAGTCTGGTCAGCAGTCATCAAGAATTTCAAACCGAGGGCGATCTCGATGAAACCGAGAACAACCTTGACAGAGTTCAACCAGCCACCGCTCTTTGGAAGGTTCTTGAGCAATGATGGGAACCATGCCAAGAGTGTAAATGGAAGTGCGAATGCGATAGCGAAGGCTGCCATAGTGATGATAGGCATCCAGAAGTTTGTGCTGCCGCTTGTAGCCTCGATGATAACGTTACCTACGATAGGACCTGTACATGAGAATGATACCAACACAAGGGTAAGAGCCATGAAGAAGATACCAATCAAACCGCCACGGTCTGCACCCTCGTCACTCTTGTTAACCAAGCTTGATGGCAAAGTAATCTCGAATGCACCGAAGAATGATGCAGCGAATACCATGAAGATAAGGAAGAAGATGAGGTTAGGAATCCAGTGTGTACCGATGAAGTTGAAGATATCACCAGATACGTCGATGCCGAAGATTGTCAAGCTCATGATGATGGCGATAGGCAACACATAGAGTGCTACGATGAAGAAACCATACATCAATGCGCGCATACGACCCTGTGCAACAGACTGTGAACCCTTAACGAAGAATGATACGGTCATAGGCACCATAGGGAATACGCAAGGTGTCATAAGCGCTGCGAAGCCCCAAAGGATAGCTGTGATGATAGAACCCCAGTCGAGTGCAGATGATGCATCCTCCTCCTCAGTCTCCTCAGCTGCAGCCTCTACGACAGCCTCACCAGGCATCTGGATAGTGAAATCTACGATGTTTGCTGTGCACTGGTTAGTCTCGTTTGTGCAGATTGTAGCGTTGATGTAGCCAACAACCTCCTGACCAGCCTCAGCCTTGATCTTCTGGATGTAGATAGCCTGGTTGTAGTAGATGAATGAAGGCTCGCCTGTGAGCTCGTCGATGCCGTGCTCCTCGGGTGTAAGGGTCTCAACTACGTCACCCTCAACCTCTGCGTTGTCGAAACCGAACAATGGTGCTGAGAAGTCTGTCATGGGGTAGCCATGGTAGCCCTCCTTGATAGCACCGTCGAAGGTGATAACGAAGATGTTGTCACCCTCCTCCTCTGCTGTGATAGTCCACTCGATGTTGGGGCTACCCTCATCGTTGCCTACCTTGATGGTAGTCTTTGTGCTCTCGGCATCCTGTGCCATTGCTGCGAATGGCAATACGAGTGCCAGCGTGAGCGCAAGTGTCTTGAAAAGTTTTTTCATAAATTAATTTGGTTAAAAAATTATTTGTTTGATTAAGTTTGTTTACAAATCCATATCTGTGTCGTCAACCTCCACTGTGGCGTACTCCTCGAGTGTTGATGCGAAATCCTTGTTTGCGATAATCTCTTCGGTGCGGCCATCCCAGATCTTGTAGCGAGAGGGTGACACACCTACGCGCTGCTTGAAGTACTTGCCGAAGAAGGACTGCGATGCAAAGTTGAGCTTCAGGGCGATGTCGCGGATGCTCAGGCCCGAATATTTCAGCAGTCGCTTAGCCTCATAGACAACGGCCTCGTCGATAAGTTTTGAGGCGTTACGACCACTCTTCTTCTTCAAGATGAGCGAGAGATACTTGGGTGTGATACCCATCTTTGAGGCGTAAAATTCTACGCTACGCTCAGTACTGCAGTGCTCACGCAAAAGTGAGAGGAAGGTGTTGAAGAGCTCGTCTGTTCTGTTGCTCACGATGCCATTGCAGGGCAGGCTGTGCTGCTGAAGGATGCTCATCACAAAGTGGAACATTGCAGCAAAGAGTGAGCTTATGATCTTCTCGCGGTTGGCCGTGGGGGCGTAGTCGCACAACACCGAGCGCATGAGCTTCGAGATGTCGTGGATATATGCTGCCTCCTCGGGTTTTACCTGCACGCATGGCTCATTCAAGAATCCATGGTAGATAGAGATAAGATCCTGTGTGTCAACATGTATGCTGTTGAGATACTGGCGCGAATAGGTAATCATATAGCCCGACGAACGTATCGAGGCCTTCACCTGCTCAACCACGGTATTCTCGTTGAAGATAAAGAGCGTGTTGGGGCGCAACTCGTGCATCTTGCCGTTGATCTTGATTTTGGCACTGCCACTCACGGTCACGCCTATCGAGACACCCTGTATGAGTGCTGTAATATCATCGAGCTCGCGGAACATAACCAACGGAGTGATAACCATATCCTCCGAGTAGTATGCTGTCTCGAAACGCGATTTGAGCTTGTCTATCGACGCTCGTTTAATGCCATCCTGCTTCATTTATTCCTTAAATGCTTTATGTCAATGCCTCTGTGGGCTGTGTTTACATCTTAATCTTCAACGACCCTGGCTCGCACGTGATGTGTAGCGGGAAGTTGGGGCCTCGCTCACCATCCACATCCGTGATGCGGTGCTGGTTTGCGGTCACTGTCATCTCCGAACAGCGGAAGTGACGCACCGCCTCGGGGTTGCCTCCAAGCACGTAGCGCAACATGTTGCTAAACGATAGCAGCTTGCTACGCTTCTCAAGAACTATGACGTCCATGAGTCCGTCGTCAACGTGCGAGTCGCGCGTAAGGGGTATTCGTCCCGCCGTTATGCCGTTGAAGGCGAGGAACATGTATATGTTACCCTCGTACTCCTCCCTGTCGGTCTTTATCTCGACCTTTATTGAGCGCATATCCTTCACATCATCGATGCCCGGCTTGATGTATGCCAATATGCCGAGCTGTTGCTTTGCCTCTCGCGATGCGCGCTGCGATGCTGAGGTAAAGATGCCGAAACTCAATATGTTGACGAAGTATCGGTCGTTCACCTTGCAACAGTCTATGTTGTGTACCTCTCCCTCAAGTATGCGGCGTAGCGCAACGCTGGGGTAGTGCGATATGTCAAGGGCGTTGGCAAGGTCGTTTGCCGTACCCATGGGTACTATACCCAAAGTGGGGTTGATGCCTGCACTACGCATGCAGTTGACAACGTAGTTGATGCTGCCATCGCCGCCACATACCACGACAAGTTCCGTGTCGAGTGCATCCTCAAAGGGGTTGACATCCAGTCGCAAATGTCGTGGCTCGAGTGTTATGCCATGTTCGCGAAACATTGCCACAGCCTCCTTTGCAAATTTTACCGAGGTGCCTCTGCCCGCCTTGGGATTGTAAAGTATCATTGCCCTCATAACGCGCACAATTTATGTCTCGTTAATCGCAATACTCCTCCGAGCACTCTATCCTGTAACCATCACCATCCGCGAAGATGAAGTAATACTTCCAGCCGAGTTTGTGCTCACAATCCCTGGCTAACTCAACCGCACCGCCCTCAGAGCCGAGCGCCATGAACATTGTCGCCGCAGCATCAGCCTCGGCACATGTGGGTGCTATGACTGTTGCTGAGAGTAGGGTGCTTGAAACACTATAACCGCTACGTGGGTCTATCGTGTGTGTGATTTTCTCGCCATTATCGTTGACGTAGAAGCGTCGGTAGTTGCCCGATGTTGCCATTGCTCCATCCTCAATACGTATTATCTTCTCGATTGAGTCCATCGCCATGTTGCCATCGTATGGTGTCTCGATGCCGATGCTCCAATGTTTGCCCTCGGCGTTGCGACCACGACAGCGTATCTCACCGCCGATGTTGACGAGGTAGTCAACAATGCCGAGCGCCTCAAGCTCCTCGCCTACAACATCCACGGTGTAGCCCTTGGCAATAGAGTTGAGGTCTATCTGTGTGCGGCTATCCTCCTTTACGAGGCGGTTGCCCTCGATAGAGATGTGGTTGTAGCCAACAAACTGCAATATAGAGTCGATGTTGGGGGTTGTTGCAGACTTCTTACGACCAAAGCCCCATGCGTCGGTGAGGGGTTTTACGGTGATGTCGTAGGCACCATTGCTCAGTGTGTAAAAACACTCTGCAAGCTCGATGTTGAACTTAAGATGCTGGTCGAGTGTGTCGCACTCGTTGCGGTTGATGCGCGAGAGGAGTGACGTCTCGTCGAAGATAGACATGGATGTCTTCATCTGGCTGTCAATAGCCATGATGCGAGACATGATTTCGGACTGAGTATGTGTAGTATTGCACTTTACCACCACAAACGTGCCGAGTGTCTCACCCTCCACGGTGATGTACTCTCGTTTGGTGTTTGTGCATGCCACTATGCCGAGCGCTGCAACGATAATTGCAGCGGTTAGCAGTCTATGTAGTTTCGAAAAGATCATTCCAATATTGTATATACAACGCACAAAGATAGTCAAAATTTCCAATTTACAATACCTATTATTATTAAAAAGTGCGCAAATGGCGAAAAATGGAAAAGTCGAGGAAATTTAGGCTAATTTGAAAATCGTTTTTTATAGTTTTATTATCATTTTTATAAAGAATATAAAGTTAATATCGTTGATGTTTTTGTGCTGTATTGCGCTGCTGAATTGCAATGTGGTGGGTTGCGCCTGAGGGGGTGAGTTCGTGGGTGGAATTTGGCTCTTTATTCGGTAAATGGAGAGTTTTTATCTTTTTCTTTGAAAAAGGCTTTGTAGTTAGCTAAAAATGACGTATCTTTGCCGCACGCTCTGGCAGGATCTAAGGTAAGGATGATCTGTCGTAGAGTGCAACCAGGGGCGTAATCCTCGGGAAATGAGCAGGATACGCACCATAAAACCAATAAAATTATGTATTTGACACCTGAGAAGAAGCAGGAGTTGTTTGGCCAGTACGGCAAGTCTACAACCGACACCGGTTCACCCGAGAGCCAGATCGCGTTATTCACTTATCGTATCAACCACCTTACCGAGCACATGAAGAGCAACCGCCACGACTACGGCACACAGCGTTCTTTGTTGCGTCTCGTAGGTAAGCGTCGTAAGTTGCTTATGTACTTGAAGGAGGTTGATATCGAGCGTTACCGCGCTATCCTCAAGACTCTTAACCTCCGTAAGTAAGAGTGTGCTGAAAATGAAGGCAACGCTTCGGTGTTGCCTTCATTTCGACTGAAATTTATTTGTTACGACAATATATTTGATGACAATTTTTTAAGAGGTTTTAATTTTTTTTATGGAAGCTAACAAATTGTACAATGCTGTACAGAAGACAATCACTCTTGCCGATGGTCGCGAGATTATGATTGAGACTGGTAAGCTTGCTAAGCAGGCTGATGGTTCAGTGGTTGTTCGCATGGGTGACACCATGCTTTTGGCAACTGTTGTTGCTGCAAAGGATGCAAAGGAGGGTACAGATTTCATGCCCTTGCAGGTAGAGTATAAGGAGAAGTATGCGTCATGCGGTCGTTTCCCCGGTGGCTTTATGAAGCGTGAGGGTAAGGCTGGTGACTCAGAGATTTTGGTTGCGCGTCTCATCGACCGTGCCCTTCGTCCTCTTTTCCCCGCAGATTACCATGCCGAGGTTTTCGTTACTGTTAACCTTATCTCGGCAGAGAAAGATATTCAGCCCGATGCTTTGGCAGGTCTTGCTGCATCGGCTGCTTTGGCCGTTTCAGATATTCCTTTCGGTGGCCCTATCTCTGAGGTTCGCGTAGCTCGCATCGGTGGTGAGTACGTTATCAACCCAGGTTTCGAGGCTATGAAGGATGCTGACCTCGACATCATGGTCGGTGGTACTATCGACAACATCCTTATGGTTGAGGGTGAGATGAAGGAGGTTTCTGAGGAGGTTATGCTCGGCGCTATCATGTTCGCTCACGAGGAGATCAAGAAGCACTGCGCAGTTCAGATTGAGCTTATGAAGGAGCTCGGTAAGGATGTTAAGCGTGAGTACTGCCACGAGACTAACGACGAGGAGCTCCGCCAGACTATCATCACTGAGCTTTACGACAAGGCATACGCCATCGCTACAAGCGGCACAATGAAGCATGAGCGTGCTGAGGCGTTCGACGCTTTGGAGGCTGAGTTTGCTGCTCGTTTCACTGAGGAGGAGCTCGAGGAGAAGGCCCCACTTATCCACAAGTACTTCCACGATGATGTGCAGAAGAAGGCTATGCGTAACATGATCCTCGATGAGGGTAAGCGTCTCGATGGTCGTCGCACTGACGAGATTCGTCCTATCTGGTGCGAGATCGACTACTTGCCATGTGCACACGGTTCAGCAATCTTCACTCGTGGTGAGACCCAGTCGTTGACAACTGTAACTCTCGGTACGAAGCTCGATGAGAAGCAGAAGGATGAGGTTTTGGTACAGGGTAGCGAGCAGTTCGTTTTGCACTACAATTTCCCTCCATTCTCAACTGGTGAGGCTCGTCCTGCACGTGGCTTGAGCCGTCGTGAGATTGGTCACGGTCACCTTGCATGGCGCGCATTGAAGCCTATGGTGCCCGTTGGTGAGGAGAACCCATACGCAGTTCGTGTAGTATCAGACATTCTTGAGTCTAACGGTTCATCATCTATGGCTACTGTATGTGCTGGTACATTGGCACTTATGGATGCAGGTGTAAAGTTGCGCAAGCCTGTTTCAGGTATTGCAATGGGTCTTATCTCTGACTCTGCAACAGGTCGTTGGGCAGTGTTGTCTGATATCTTGGGTGATGAGGACCACCTCGGCGATATGGACTTCAAGGTTACAGGTACACGCGACGGTATCACCGCTACACAGATGGATATTAAGGTTGATGGTCTCTCTTACGAGGTATTGTCAAAGGCTTTGGAGCAGGCACGTCAGGGTCGCTTGCACATCCTCAATAAGATGGTTGAGACAATCTCTGAGCCTCGCGAGGATTACAAGCCATTTGTTCCTCGTATCGTTCAGATCTCTATTCCTCAGGAGTTCATCGGTGCTGTTATCGGCCCTGGTGGTAAGGTTATCCAGGAGATCCAGAAGACTACCGGCACAACTATCACCATCACTGAGGTTGACGAGAAGGGTATTGTTGATATCTTCGGTCAGGACAAGGAGGCTTTGGATGCAGCTTTGGCACGCATCAAGGGTATCGTTGCAGTTCCTGAGATTGGCGAGACTTACAACGGTAAGATTCGCTCTATCGTAGACTTCGGTGCCTTCGTTGAGATTCTCCCTGGTAAGGATGCTTTGCTCCACATCTCAGAGATCGACTACAAGCGTTTCGAGACTATGGAGGAGACCGGTCTTAAGGAGGGTGACAAGATCGAGGTTAAGCTCATCGGTATGGATCCCAAGACCAACAAGTACAAGCTCTCTCACAAGGCTCTGATGCCCAAGCCCGAGGGTTGGGTTGAGCGTGAGCGCAAGCCCCGTCCGGAGGGTGGTCGTCCCCGTGGCGAGCGTGGTGATCGCGGTGAGCGTCGTAGCTCAGACCGTCCCAAGCGTTAATAAGGAATACTTAAACTAAATGTATAATACTAATTACAAACTCTTATGAAAAACAGTCTTAAATTATTCGTTGCCATTGCTGTGGCAGCCGTTTTGACCGGCTGTAACTGCTTCAGCAAGATGGCAAAGAATCAGGACGATGTAACAATCGCCTGCACGCCCGATGTTCTTGCACTCAACAATGGCAAGGTAGAGGCCGACATCACGGTAAACTATCCCGCTAAGTACTACAACAAGAAGGCCGTTCTGAAGGTAACTCCCGTAATGGTATTCGAGGGTGGTATGGTAGAGGGTGCTACCAAGTATTTCCAGGGTTCAAAGGTTAAGGATAACTACACCGTAGTTCCCGCAAATGGTGGTTCATTCACTCAGCACGTTGAGTTCCCCTACGACGCACGTATGGCTCAGAGCGAGCTCAAGCTTCTGATCGAGGTAAAGTGCCCCAGCGGTCCCTGCAAGGAGTGGACTTTGGTAAACGCTAACAACGGCGCTATGCCTACTAAGGCTGAGGAGGCTGCACTCGCAGCTGGTGGCAAGCAGGCTGAGGCTATCAAGGCTGCTTTCGCACTGCCCGTAGCTAAGGGTGTGAACACTCTGCAGAGCGACTTGGCTTACTCAGACGTTATGTCTAACACCGCTAACAACTACAAGAACGTAACTACCGTTGTTACCAAGGCTGATATTATGTACGCTATCAACTCATCAACCGTAGCTCGCAAGGCTGCCGACACCGATGAGCTCAAGGCCTTCAAGCAGAACGTAGTTGACCAGCAGGGCAACGACCGCGCAACGCAGAAGCTCTACGTTCACGGTTACGCTTCACCCGATGGTCCCGAGAAGTTCAACGACAACCTCTCTTCTGCACGTTCTAAGTCAGGTCACAAGGCAGCTGAGAAGCTTTTGAAGGATACCGGTATGGCTCTCGACGTAGCATCTTACGGTGAGGACTGGGAAGGCTTCAAGGAGTTGGTTGCTACTTCAGACATCGACGACAAGGATATCATCCTCCAGGTTTTGAGCCGCTACGACTCTTCAACCCAGCGTGAGGCTGAGATCAAGAATATGTCAGCTGTATTCACCGAGCTCAAGAAGGAGATTCTGCCCAAGCTCCGTCGTGCACAGCTCGTAAACAGCACCGACATCAAGGGTAAGACCGACGCTGAGATGGCTGCTCTGATCAACAATGGTCGTCTGGATGAGCTCACCAACGAGGAGCTTCTCTATATGGCTGAGAGCGTATTGAAGGACATCAAGGCTCAGGCTACCGTTTTGGAGTACACTGCTAAGAAGTTCAACGATGCTCGCGCTTACAACAACCTCGGTGTAGCTTACGCTAAGCTGGGTGATGCTCAGAAGGCTCTCCAGAACATCGAGAAGGCTGCTCAGTTGGGTCTTAACAACAACGAGCTCAACAGCAACCTCGCACTTGTTAACCTTGCTAACGGCAACGTAGCAAAGGCACAGCAGTACGCTGCTGCAGCTGACGCTAAGACCAAGTCTATGATCGCTGCTGCTCAGGGTAACTACAGCGCTGCAGCTTCAACCCTTTCAGGTTACAACGCTGCTATCGCTAACACGATGAACAACGACCTGACCGCTGCTAAGAAGGCTATCGCTGCTGACGCATCGGCTAAGGCTGACTACCTGCGTGCTGTTATCGCAGCTAAGGAGGGTGACCTTCAGACTGCAAAGGCTCAGTTGCAGAGCTCAATCTCTAAGGATGCATCACTCGCTGCTAAGGCTACTAAGGATGTAAACCTTGCAAACTTGTTCGCAAGCGGTTTCAAGCTCTAATATCCGCTCTACGATAAAAACGGGTGCCTGACCTATGGTTGGGCACCTTTTTTGTTTGATATGGGCACCCACGTCTGGGGGACGTGGGATTTTTTGCATTCAATTTACACCTTATATAAATATATATTCGTATATTTGTAAAAAGTAAACCCCTACACTATGGAGTACGCCAACCATCTTCAAGAGTACGCTCCGGCTCCAACCAAGGCCGAAGTCGCCGATAAGGTCGCAATGCTCAAAGCTGCTGCCGCAGCAAACTGCAATACGGAGGTCTATAAATTATGCCTTTCGGCAGTCGATCTTACCACCCTTTCGTGCGAGGATTCTGCCGAGTCGGTTACAGCTATGGCCCGCCGTGCAGCCGAATTCTATATTGACTACCCGACGCTTGGCAATGTCGCCTCGGTATGCGTCTATCCCCCCTTTGTTGAGAATGTAGGCCTTGCCATCGACGGTACGCCTATGCGCATCACGAGCGTGGCGGGAGGCTTCCCCGCATCGCAGACCTTCCTTGAGGTGAAGATGCTGGAGGTGGCGATGGCTATCGAAAATGGTGCCGACGAGGTAGATATAGTGCTTAACGTTGGCAAGATGCTCAGCGGCAACTACGACGAAGCGGCCAACGAGGTGGAGGTACTGCGCGAGGAGTCGGAAGGAGCAACACTTAAGGTTATCCTCGAGACGGGGGCTCTCCATTCGCCCGAGCTTATCTACAACGCATCGCTCTTGGCTATGGCCGCCGGTGCCGACTTCGTGAAAACCTCAACGGGCAAAATCACCGAAGGGGCAACACCCGAGGCTGCGGTTGTAATGTGTCTGGCTATTGCCGAGTACCACCGTAAGACAGGCCGCCGCATCGGCTTCAAAGCTGCTGGTGGCGTACGCACTGCCGCAGACGCAGCACTCTACTACACCATCGTTAAGGAGCTACTCGGCGAAGAGTGGCTCACGCCCGAACTATTCCGCATCGGAGCATCATCGCTTGCCAACGAACTCCTCTCAGCTATCGAGGGTAAAGAGATAAAATATTTTTAGTAACTCCCAATAGAAACAGAAAGGGTGTCCAACCATTTGGTTAGACACCCCTTTTTTTATATCCTCAACGTCTACTCTACCTTAACGGTGTGACGATGCAGAACCTTTCCCGTCGCATCCACAACCTCCATATCGATCTGCGACTTAGTGGCGCGCACGTTCACCTTGTCGTTATTCGAATTGACCAGGATGGGGAAGTTATTATCCACCGAACCCACGTCGCGGAAGCTGTAACGGTGAGTGTGACCACACAACATCACGTCGATACCCGCCTCATTGAGAGTGGGCAACAACAGACGCTTCAGCTCATTGTTGCCATACCAACCCACACCCTTATCGAAGGGGATGTGCAGCAGAGCAATCTTCACGGGAGCCGAACGGAACTCCTCGCTCTTGACAGCCTCCTTCAGCCACTCGGCCATCTTCTCACGGTAAGCGTCGTAAGCAGCCGTGCCGCCATACTCAATATCGCTATCGGGCTTATCCTCACCGCTATCCAGCACTACGAAGGCTACAGGGCCCTGACGGAATGTGAAATAGGGAGTATTGGTCGGTGTGGGGAAAAGGTTCAGATACTCGCTAAAGCCGGGGCCGCGAGTCTCGTGATTACCACGCACATACACAAGCGGAATGTCCGTAGCGAAGGTCTCCGTTGCGCGCGTCATAAAACCGGTCTCGATATCCTCAGTAGAGCCCATAAAGCTCACCATATCGCCATTGAAAACTACGAAATCGGGCTTCTGCTCCTTCAGACCCTTCGTCAAAGCCAGCATCATCGAGTCGCGGCCGTGAATGTCGTTCACCATCGTGAAGGTGCAATCCGCCTTCTTCGCATCCATAGTGCGGATGGCGTAGGGTTTCTGCGAATATACGTTGCTCGCGCTGATGTAGCCGCTCGGTACGGGGTTGTGGCCGCTATCGTCCACACCCTGCTGATAGATTCGGTAGCGATAGCTCGTGCCGGGCTTCAATCCCGTGATACGAACGTGATGAACGGCCGACACGACGTGACGTCCCATAAAATCCTCATCATAGCGGGGACGCTCCTCGGCGTAGAACGACGTGCCATCGTCGGGGGCAACCTCCACCCAACCCATACAGCGATCGGTCGAGGTCCACACTACGGTCATCTCGGTCTCGGTGACACCCACCACCCACGGGCCGCACTTGGTGTTGACTCTCGGTGGATCGGCTGCAAATGCCACAACTGCTAAGAGCGTGAGCATCAAGCTAAAACATAATCTCTTCATAGTCAGTAGTTTTTATTATCATTTACTCTATATTCTCATCCGTCTGGGCATCCGCCTCAACCTGCTCACCCATCTGCTCCACGACCTCCTCTACTGAAGCCGCCGCCGGCAGAGCGGGCGCAAACAAATCCTCAGGAAGCAGGCTCTTATACGACCCGGCACCCAGCACCGTCATCACGATTATCGCCACCACGCCCACCGCGAAGAGCAATCCTATAATCTTCTTTATCATAGCTATCTATTCAGTTTAATCTCCATTTCGGGCAGTGTGCGGCTGATGATCACCTCCTCGCCCTCTTCGGGCTCGGGCAGGGGCATCTCCTTCAGTAGCTCAACCGAGCGCACCAGCACATTATCCACGGGCATAATATTGTAGTAGAATGCCGCATCCTCCAACACCGTATTACGGCCGATATAGGCTCTGAGCTGCGCCTCCATAATCCTGCGCGAGCGGGCAATCTCGCGCTGTACGGGTTTCACGCCCTGCGCCGTAGCATAACGGATGAAATCATCGAAGAGCGTCTTGTCACTATCCAAAAGCTCGGTCAGCTCATCCATCGTACGCACTGCATTGAGAGCCTCGCGATGGCGGTCGGCATAGTCCAACGTATAGCGATAGAGGATGTTGCGGCCCGACACCTCAGCATAGTATCGCGTCATATCGGTAGTATCCATCGGGATGAATACATCGGGCATAATCCCGCCTCCGCCATACACAACCTTACCCTTCGGCGTCACGAACTTGAGCGAGTCGGCAAAGTGGATGCTGTCGGCCGGGAAGAACTCGTGGTTATTATAGCGGCGGATCAGGTCCATATCGTAGTTGTAATCGTCGCCATTGGTGTAGGGCTTCTGAATCGAGCGGCCCGTAGGGGTATAATAACGCGCTACGGTGAGTCGCAGAGCCGAACCATCGGCATAGGGTATCTGACTCTGCACCAAGCCCTTACCAAACGAGCGTCGTCCTACGATCGTACCTCGGTCGTTATCCTGCACCGCACCGGCCAGGATCTCGCTCGACGAGGCACTACCCTCGTCAATGAGTACCACGAGAGACAAATCCGTTGCCGTACCCGTGCCGTCGCTGAACTCCTTGACCTGCTCGCGGTGGCGATCCTCCGTATATACGATCAATTTTCCTGCGGGCAGGAACTCATTGGCAATCAGGATAGCCTGATCGAGGAAGCCGCCCGAGTTATCGCGCAGGTCGAATATCAACTTTTTCATACCCTGCTCGCGCAGCTGCGCCAAAGCCAGCTGCAACTCCATAAACGACGTGCGGGCAAACTGCGACAGACGGATAAAACCGATGCTGTCGGTCAGCATCGTCGCCGCCTCGATACTCTTGATGGGGATAGCATCGCGCACAACCGTAATATCGACCAGATCGTCGATATTCTGCCGTTTGAGCGAGAGTCGCACCTCCGTACCGCGTCGTCCGCGCAGACGCTTTACGATGTCGTTCTGCGGCATCTTCACACCCGCCACCAACGTATCGTTGATCTCGATAATGCGGTCGCCCGCCACAATTCCCGCCTTGGCACTCGGACCATTGGGAATGACGCTCAGCACGATAACCGTATCGGTCGCGGCATTGAACGACACGCCGATACCGTCAAACTCACCCTCCAGCGGCTCGTTCAACTCCTGCATCTCGCGTGCGGGGATATATACCGAGTGAGGATCCAGCTCGCGCATCATCAGCGGGATAACCAGCTCGGCAAGCGAATCCATCGAGATAGAGTCCACAAAACGATGTTCGACGAGCATACTCGTCTGCATAATCTTGTTTGTCATATTCATACTGCTGCGACGTATGAGCGAGCGAATCTGCGACTCGGCACGGTTGCGCCCGACGAACTGTCCCAACAATATTCCAAGAACAACTCCTACGGCCAAAATCAGCGGAAAGAGTATCGTGTGTTTAGAGTTTTTGTACATATATCACTTATCTATCCCCTATATGCCAACAATCGGCATACCATTCTTTTCGGGACCGTCGCTTTGGGCCACACTATCTGCCCGTGACGGGATTATTTATTCTTAAACGTGTAGGTCAAACCGAGCGAGATGTACGACTTGAGCATAATTGCACTATTCTGCGCCTTGTCGTAGAGCATATTGACCGTAATCTCAGTCTCAAAATACTTCGACGCCTTGATTCTGAACGAGTTTCGCCAATCAACCGTCGGATGCAACATCTCGTGGCGAGGCACAGCCTTCGGCTCCAGTCCCTCGGGGCTACCATTCTGTTTCCAGTTGTCGAGCGCCGTCAGATAGTCGTCATACTCGCGGATTTTCGACAGAGTGCTCACGTTGGTGATCCAACCGTAGTAGCAAAAGATGTTGGTGTCGTAAGTAAACCAATTCTCCTTACCCCAGCTACGCTTGAACTCCAGCTTCACTGACGAACCACCCGTGAAGAGGAAATTCTTGTCGATATCGACACCAAACCAGCTCTTTGCCTCCTTGTTACGGTAGTAACGCTCGACGAGCGAGTTGTTCGCCACCACGCCATTACCAGAGAGGGGGAAGAGCGAAATCTTGATCGGGAACTTTGCATTGGGGCTGGCGAAGTCCATACCGAGCGAGAAGTCCATATTACCCGGCGCGAGGAAACCCGTGATCACATCGTTATCGGTCTGCTGTGTGCGCGAGAGATACGAGTTCGAGAATTGGCTCTTGAACTTAAACATCATTGTGTAAGACCACGTCTTGTTCATCGCCAGCTTAGGCTGCACCTGCAACCAGAACTCATCGATATTCTTAAACCACACACCCTTGCGATCGCCCTCCTCGGTATCCACACGCAGACGGTTGTAGCCGTACTTGGCACTCACCTGCGTATTGTTCGAGAAGAGGTTCTTCTTATAGGTATGCACCAGATTGAACGATCCGAGCACCGAGATAGCGTTATCACCACCCTTCGTATCGGCCCACGCCTCATTGTACGAGGTCATCGTACCCTGCAACTTGAGCGTCACCTCCAGATAGTTGCGCTCCTTGCGGATGCGCTGACGCTCCAGACGGTCGCGTGCTTCGCTGAACGATGAGAGCTCATTGATATTGGCATTCTGTATCTGAGTCTGATGATTCACATTGCCGGCGGTGCGGTTTTTGGTCTGATCCTCGACGGTGAACTGCGCGCGGGCAGGCAGCGCCAGCATCGTAGTCACTACGATCAGCAGTGTCAAAAGTCTATTCATAATCGGCTGTTTTTATATTTTGTTTTTCTCAATGCAAAGTTACAATTTTTCAGTGAATATACTTATATTTGTAAGTACATAATTAATCAACTATTCTACGATATGAAATATTTTGGAGCTCACGTCAGCGCATCGGGCGGTGTTGATAACGCCCCGCGCAACGCTTTCGAGATAGGGGCGACGGCTTTCGCCCTCTTTACCAAGAATCAACGTCAATGGGCAGCCCCCGCACTCAGCGACGAGCAGATCGCTGCCTTCCGCGAGGCTTGCGACAAATATGGCTTTGCGCCACATCAGATTCTGCCTCACGACAGCTACCTTATAAACCTTGGCCATCCCGAACCGGAGGGGCTGGAGAAGTCGCGCGCCTCGTTCATCCACGAGATGGAGCGTTGCGAGCGTTTGGGACTCGACCGCCTGAATTTTCATCCTGGCAGCCACTTGAAGAAGATTTCGGAGGAGGAGAGTCTGAAACTCGTGGCCGAATCGATCAACATCGCGCTGGATAAGACTCGTGGCGTTACGGCCGTGATTGAGAATACCGCCGGTCAAGGCTCAAACCTCGGCTACGCATTCTGGCATTTGGCCTATATCATTGACCGTGTGGAGGATAAATCGCGTGTGGGCGTATGTCTCGACACCTGCCACTCGTTCGCTGCGGGCTACGATCTCTCGACCGAGGAGGGTTGCGACGAGGTCTTTGCCGAGTTCGAGCGCGAGGTAGGATTCGAGTATCTGCGCGGTATGCACCTCAACGATGCGATGAAACCTCTCGGTAGCCGCGTCGATCGCCACTCGCCGATGGGCGAGGGACATTTGGGCATAACACCCTTTAGGTATATTGCTCGCGATTCGCGTTTCGACGACATTCCGCTCATCCTCGAGACGCCCGACGAGAGCCGCTGGGCCGAGGAGATTGCAATGCTGAAGAGTTTTGCGCAAGAGTAAATAAAAAGGGTGCCTAACCAAAAGTTAGACACCCTTCACTCTATATAGAAATTGTATAACAAGAGCTATTTTGAGGCTGGTCGCCGTCCGAGAAACCGCAGCATACTGAGGTGTATGTGAGGATTTCGAGTAGGTGCCAGACGCCAAAAGAGCCTTGTTAGACGATTTCTTATTCGCCTTTAGCCTCTAAGATAGGCAGTCCCGCCTCGGTGGGAATGTATATAACCTTATTAGCCGCAGAGTTCTGCTGTCGCACCCATAGATACTGAATGTAGGTGGGCGTGAGCGAGCCATTCTCGATCTTGATAGCCTCGGCAGCACCCTGTGCACGTACCACCTCCGCCTGAGCGTTAAGTTTCTCAGCCTCGAGGTTAGCCTTCGCCTCCTCGATCTTGATCTGTCGATTCTGCTCAGCCTGCGCCAGCTCCGCGCGGCCCTTCATCTCCTGCTGCCACACCTTGTATCGGGGCACACCAAAGAGGAAGAACGCAACAATTGCACAACATACGAACGCAATGGATAAAACTGCGCCAGCCGTAATTACGGGGCCTTGGTTCGGATTACTCATAGTTTAATAGTTTTAGTGGTTTATTATAATCTATCAAGACATTTTCTTATCAAACTCACGCTGTCGCGAATCTCCTCATCCGAGATAATGAGCGGTGGCGAGATGCGGAATGCCGTATCGCAATAGAGGAACCAATCACTCAGAATTCCCTCCTCGATAAATAGATCCATCAGACGATACAACTTCTCGCTTGCGCCAAGCTCAACGGCCAGCAGCAATCCACTGCGACGAATCTCCTTCACAGCCGGATGATCTTTTAAGAGCTCCTCGTACATCGCACCCTTGCGCTCGACATCCTCAACAATCTTATTATCAATCAGAAACCGCATCGCTGCCAATCCTGCCGCACAGCATACGGGGTGGCCGCCGAAGGTTGTTATATGGCCCAAAACGGGATCGAACGTGAGCGTGGACATAATCTTCTGGCTCGATACAAAAGCTCCGAGCGGCATACCGCCACCCAACGCCTTTGCAAGGCAGACAATATCGGGCGTTACGCCATATCGCTGCATAGCGAACATCTCGCCCGTACGGCCCATACCGACCTGAATCTCATCGAAAATCAACAGCGCCCCCACCTGCGAGCAACGCTCACGCAGTGCCTGCAGGAATCCATCCTCGGGAGGTCGTACACCCGCCTCACCCTGCACGGGCTCACACAGCACGCAGGCCGTACGCTCGGTGATCTGCTTTAGATCCTCCTTATGGTTAAACCTGATGGCCTTTGTGTCGGGCAGCAGCGGGCGGAACGCATTTAAGTCGGGGGCCAAGCGGTCTTA
>JAZTYW010000017.1:0-41937 GCA_045637085.1 Alistipes sp.
CTCCCTTGGAACAGAGGCCACGAAGGAGATTACAACCTCAATGACCTCTTCAATTGGATCAAGTCCCTGGAATAAAGTTTCCCGATTAACTGTTGCTTTATATCCCCAAAATCTTAACTTTGCAAAGCTAATCTTAACACAATCATTATGGCTTTACACATCATAGACCACCCGCTTGTTCAGCATAAGCTCAGCATTATGCGCAGAAAGGAAACCTCTACAACCGAGTTCCGCACACTCCTCAGAGAAATCGCAATGTTTATGGGCTACGAAGTGACCCGTGATTTCCCGATCGAATATGAAGAGATCGAAACTCCTCTTATGAAGATGAATGCACCTAAGATTGCAGGAAAGAAAGTGGTCATTGCACCTATCCTCAGAGCCGGTCTCGGTATGGTGGACGGTCTTCTTTCACTCATTCCGGCAGCAAGAGTCGGCCACATCGGTATGTATAGAGACGAGGAGACCTGCCAGCCAGTGTTCTACTACTACAAGATGCCTGCAGAGAAGGACCGTCTTGTGATCGTCACTGACCCTATGCTTGCAACAGGAGGAAGTGCAATCGATGCAATCAGACGTCTCAAGGAGGATGGGTACACATCTATCAGACTTATGTGCCTTGTAGCATCTCCTCAGGGTGTGAAAGCAGTGTCAGAAGCCTATCCTGATGTTGAGATCTTCCTCGCAGCCCTTGATGAGGGACTTAACGAAAAGAACTACATCCTCCCTGGCCTTGGCGACGCAGGCGACAGGATCTTCGGAACAAAATAGAAAATCTCCCGGGACTGATGACGATCAGAACCGGGAGAATTTTTATATATTAAATCATATCGTCAAGACGCTTGAATATGCTCTTGCGGAGCTTGCGTAACTCCTTGACCTTCTTTCTGTTCTTTGGAGCCCTGAAGTTCCAGGTTCCGAGGAACTTCATAAAGAGTCTCATATAGTTCCAGGCGAGGAGGAACATAAGAGGGAAGGCGATGAAGTAGCCAAGGGCCCACCAGAAGCCGATGCTGGTCCAAAGAACTACAATCGGCACAATCAGACATATCGGAATGGTCACCAGTGCGCTGACAGCCACTCTGAAAGTGCTGACAAACATCTGGTCCTTGATCATCTTCTTCAGGAAGATTTCCGGCACGATGAAAAGAAGACCCGTCGGAATGATCGACACGATGAAAAGCGGCAGAAGGATGAGAAGTCCAAGTCCTCTCAGCAGCAGAGCCTCTAAATTAGGATTGTACCTGAAGAGCCAGTCTCTGATGTTGAGTTCCTTGATGCCCTCGATGAGGGTCGCTGTGTCTTTGTAGACCTCTTCCATTTCTTCAGGATGTGCCTCATAGGCATTCTGGAGGTCATTTACAAGTGCCTGGTCAGAGAGCAGTCGGGAAGGAAGGTAGTTCTTCTTGTAGCCGTGTTCGCGGGCATATTTCTTACCATATTCATTCTCGCGCAGCCAGTCGATCTGGTCATAATGCTCTGTGTCCTCAATGTGAAGCATCATCTCCTTTATTGTGCTGTGTACAAGGGTGTTGATCTCCATCATTGTCGCACGCGGCTCCTCTTTGTAGCGCTCATAATAAGGCTTCAGCGAAATCGGCTTGCCGAATCTTATGAGCATCTCTGTCCTGGCGTGGAAGTAGTTTGAATAGTGGTTGCAGGATGGCAGGATCATCACGTCCTGCTCGAAGTTCATCTTCTCGGCAGCCTCAAAGGCGATACGCAAGTAGCCGAGCTTGAAAGTGCCCAACCAACGCTTATCCTGGTGGTCAGCCTCAGGGTAGAGCATGAGTGTCTCACCGTCGGTGAGTGCCTGACCCGCAGCATCCATTGTCGAACGGTTCTTGTTGATAGCACCAAAACCCTCATGGCTCATACGGTATGCAGGCAAAAGACCCATGGCGCGGAGAGCCTTGTTGAATATAGGATTCTTGAATACGTTTGCGCGGGCGATGAAGTTCATGCGTCTATCGGTGAGCTGCAAGCAGACGCACAAAGGGTCGTTGAGACAGTTCTGGTGGTTAGAAACCACGACTGTGGGAGTACCATCAACGGGCACATTTTCAAGACCGATGATATGCTCCTTACGGAAGTATAGACCCGAGTTTACATACTGCAAATAGACGCGAAATGCCTTCAAAAATAACGAGTGATCACGAGGAGTTTTTTTCATATAAAAGTTTCTTCGTTGGTGTTTTCTGATTCAGTAATTCCCACAAAGTTAACCATAATCCACTAAAACTCCATAAAATTTGACCCTTTTTCTATAAAAATAAGCACAAATACTAACAAAAAACGTTCAAACGAGGTACAAAATTATGTTTTGATGGATAACAATCCAACACAAATGCGCCGTCGGCAACAAGAGTATTCTCTTCTTCGTTTATTCCGAAAACTTACAACATGGAGCCGTTTTTACTAAACAAAAATGCCCACCTTTTCGGTGGGCACTCCATAATCATGCGGACTGATAATTTACTCAGCCTTCTCACACTTTGCCTCCTTGCAGCACTCCTCAGACTCACATGCCTTGTCGCACTCAGCCTTCTTGCAGCACTCCTCAGCCTTGCACTCCTTGTTGCACTCAGCCTTCTTGCAGCACTTCTCAGCATCCTCGCACTTCTCGCAGCACTCAGCCTTTGGGCACTCCTCAGTGCAGCACTCCTTCTTCTGGCAATCTACACATGCCTCAGTGCACTCCTCAGCCTCGCAAGCCTTGTCGCACTCAGCGCAGCACTCCTGCTGTGCTGCCTCAGCATTCTCCTCAGCAGCCTTCTGCTGACCACAACATGATACCATTACTACTGCAGCAAACATAGCTGCCAAAGCAAAAAACTTCTTCATAATACGCTATTTTTTAGTGTTTGATTTAATATTTCCCTACGCAAATGTATAAAAAATATTTTTCTTCACACAATTTTTTACCCAAAAACTTGTGTTTTTTATACTTTTATAGCTTTTGCACACCCAATTCAACAGCTAAACTATCAGTATCAATGCGTGGAGCCTGTCTCACATTGCTTAAGTCACTGAACTTGATAACCTCACGCTTTGGGAAGAGTTCGGGGTACTCACCCTCCAGTTTCGACATAAGGTGGCTCGCCTCCTCAAGCGTCAGACAATCACCCACAGAGACCTTGAAATAGGGACTCTCATAGACCATATAGGCATTAATATGTGGATGGTTCTTTCTGAAGCCCTCCAACACACTGCGCGCATTGTCTCCCGCATACTGGCCATTATCCGAGAAGATAACCACGCGGTAGCCCTCAACCTCACCGCGACGCGACCTGCTCTCAACGCTCGCAACAGCACTACGCACCGAACCAGACTCGTTAACACGTACCATAGCACCATCCATCGTGCGCTGTGCCAGCTCATTACACTTTCTATCGACGCTCTGTGCCTCGGCATCCACAGCAGTGAATACAACCACAACAAACGCCATCATCAACACTCTAAACAATCCCTTCATAGATTTATGTTTTAGGTATACTATTATCTATTATCAACCACGCCCATCAATTCGCGCAGCAAACCATCAGGCAACAACTCATCTATCGTGATACCCTCCTCCTCGAACGTGCGGCGGAAAGGCCCTATGCCACCCCTTATGCTATAGTTCAACGTCAGAGCCTCGCTATTGCCCACTAAGCGCGCAAGCAGACGACCAAGCACAAAACTACTGCGCGCCTTAAAGCGCAATGGCACAAGCACCGTAGAAGATCTGCGACCCCTGATAACCACCTTGTCGCGCAATGAAATCGTTGCTATAACATCCCCCTTGGAGACAATGTCCATCTCTGCATCACTGATTACAAATCGGTGCAGCGTCTCATTATCGACCTCAACATAGAGGTTCATACCCGACGTGGAGAGGTGAGTAACATCCCTGACTCCTACAAGATGTACACGCTCCTTTATGCGCTCTGCCATAGGCTTGCACGCCTCAGCGGTGCCACACCCCACGGCAAGCATCACGACAATCATAAAAAGTCTGCACAATCTCCACATACCACACTAACGCAACTACTTAACAGCCTCGTATATATGCGCCACACCAAAACTCTGCTTATGACGCTTTACAGACTTGAAACCTACGCCTTTGAGTATCTCTTCAAAGCGCTCCGGCGCAGGGAACTCGTCGATAGACTCGGGCAGATAGACATAGGCCTTCTTATCCTTTGATATCATGGCACCAATGCCTGGCAGGATGCGGTGAGAGTACTGCGCATAGAACCAACGAATAAACCTGTTCTTGGGAACAGATAACTCCAACACCACAAAGGTGCCACCCTCACGCAATGTGCGGTATATCTCCTTCAATCCTCGCTCCAGGTTCTCGAAGTTGCGCACACCGAAGGCCACAGTTACGGCATCCATATCGCCGTCACCAACCATAGCAATATTCTCGGCATCACCCTTGACAAGCTCTATGCGACCACTCATGCCACGCTTTGCAACCTTGCCACGTGCCACACCAAGCATCTCCTCCGAGAGGTCAACACCCAGAATTTTTGTCGAGGGCAGATGCTTTGCCATGGCTATAGCAAGGTCACCCGTACCCGTTGCAATATCCATAACCCTTGTAGCCTTGGCACGATCGACGATACGCACCACTCTGCGTCGCCATATACGGTCAAGATTAAACGATATGATGTGGTTTAGCCTGTCATAGCTGGGAGCGATGTTGTCGAACATCTCCTCCACCTGCTCCTTCTTTGTTTGCTCCTGATTATAGGGTTTCATTTTAGATATTTTTATTCATAACGCATTGTTTCCGAAGGCGATATACGCGCCGAGAACGCTGCGGGTAACAACATTACAACAAAGGTTACAGCAATCGTAGCCACCACTGCTACCAGCCACCAGCCCCAGCACAACGATGCCGGAACAGCACTCAACAGGTAACCCTCGGATGAGAGTGGAATAAGGTGGTAATTATGCTCCAATACACTTACAACAATACCGATGGCTGCTCCCCATGCCACACCGCGGCACACGATAAACAGCGCACGGAAGACAAATACTGCAACAATCGACTTACGGCGCATGCCCAAAGCACGCAACTCTCCAATCATACGCTTGCGCTCAAAGACGATGATAAGCAGTGCCGTGGTCATATTCAATAGCGCAACGATAATCATTATCACCACGATTACCACAGCATTCACATCGTGCGTAGCCAGCCAACCGAATATATCTCCGAATATGTCATCAATGGCAAATGCCTCGGCAACAACACCCTCTTCAAGATACAAATCCATCAGAGCATAGTTAATTTCCGCCGCCCACTCCACACGGTCGACACCATCACGCAACCACACCTCATAGCCCGTGATATGCTCATCTACACCATCGTAGAGACGTGATACATTACGTATGTCCGTAAAGGTATAGGTATTGTCCAGCGACTCTATACCCGTGCAGTAGGTACCCGAAATGGCAAACCTGTCACGCAGCACCGTGCCGTCGTCGTTTATGAAGACCATCTCTATGCGGTCACCCACCACAACATCCATCTTGCGCGCAACACCCTCGCTGATGATGATATCCTTTGATCGCGGCTCACCCACCAGGCGCGGCATCTCGCCCTCAACAATACTCTCGGCAAAGAAGTCGCCATTATAGAGCGAGTCGATACCCTTGAGCATAACACCAACGATGTTATCTTCGCTCTTTATGGCTCCAGCTCTGGCACGATACACAGAATAACGCTCCACACGCTCGTCATCCAACAGGTTCTCTATCGCGTCACCACGCTCGATATATGCTGACAATACAGTTCCTCGACTCTCGGGTGCAGTGATAACCACATCGCTCACCGATCCCGAAATCAAGGCATCTATCTCCACCTTGAAGCCAATTACCACCGAGAGCGTTATAACTACCACAGCGAGGCTCACGGCAGTAGCTATGGTCGCCACGCGCTCCATAACACCCGCCTTGTTGCCATCACGACGGCTCGATAATCGTCGCGCTATATAGAACTCAGTTCGCATAAATGTGTTCACACAATATATCAACTTGCAAATATAGAAAAAAAATAGAAAAAGACAAAAGCAGAAGATGCATAGAGAGTTTATAGGTGTCAATAGGGTTAGAGTTTTATCGATAGCAAATATTCAATCACGGCTACACAATCCACAAAACCCTACCCACGAAACAGGAGCCACCACAACTTGTTAACACTCCATTGTTAATAAGCGGTGATAACTTATAACAACTTATATATATAAATTCATTGTCATTACGTGAAAAATACCTAAATTTGTGCTTCGATAAACTATTGGCTATGGCAAAGCAGTATAACAAATATTCAAAAAATAATCAGGAGGCATTCGAGAAACTCACTGGCATTGAGGGCACTATACCACCACAGGCTGTCGAACTTGAGCAGGCGGTACTGGGTGCTTTGATGCTTGAGCGTGATGCCATCATCGACGTTCAGGAGTATGTCAAGGCCGAGACCTTCTACCTCGAGGAGCACCGAATAATCTTCAAGGCTATTCAGGCACTCTCGTTCGACATGAAGGCTATCGACCTCTACACCGTGACCGAACGACTCAAGGCACAAAAGGAGTTGCAGAAGGTGGGTGGCGCGGCATATCTCGCAGAACTTACGCAAAAGGTGGCATCAGCAGCCCACATTGAGTTCCACGCCAAGATTATTGCACAGAAGTATGTGCAGCGTGAGCTTATACGTTCAGCAACCGAGATTGAGCGTCGTTCATACGACGATGAGGTCGATGTTACGGAGCTTATCGGCTTTGCCGAGCAGGAGATTTTCCGCGTATCGGAGGGTAATGTGAAACGCTCGGTGCAGTCGGCATCCGACATCCTTCGCAAGGCGTTGGCACAGATTGAGGAGGCATCAAAAACTGCGGGAGAATATAATGGTGTGCGCTCGGGATTTACCGACATCGATGCTATTACGCTCGGTTGGCAGCCATCCGACCTTATCATCATCGCGGCACGACCCTCAATGGGTAAGACAGCCTTCGTGCTTACAATGGCACGCAACATGGCCGTAGATCTCAAGACCCCCGTTGCCTTCTTCTCATTGGAGATGTCATCGGTGCAGCTTATGAACCGACTTATCGTTGGTGAGACACAGCTCAACCCTAAGGATTTGCGTACGGGTAACCTAACCCCTGCGCAGTGGACACACCTCGAGTCACAGACCGTGGAGTTGGGTCGCTCACCACTATATATTGATGATACGCCTGCGCTTTCGGTGTATGAGTTTCGCTCGAAGGCTCGCCGCCTGAAGACGCAGTACGATATTCAGCTTATCATCATCGACTATTTGCAGCTTATGACGGCTGCGACACCCGAGACACGAGGCAATCGTGAGCAGGAGGTGTCATTGATATCACGTACACTCAAAGCTATTGCCAAGGAGCTTAACGTACCTATCATCGCCCTCTCGCAGTTGAGCCGTAATGTGGAGAACCGTGGAGGCTCGAAGCGTCCTCAGTTGTCTGACCTTCGTGAGTCTGGTGCGATTGAGCAGGATGCCGATGTTGTAGCCTTCATCCATCGTCCCGAGTACTACGGACTCACCACCGACGAAAACAATATGCCTACTGCGGGTATGGCTGAGATTATCATCGCCAAGCACCGTAATGGTGAGGTTACTGATGTGCCTTTGCGCTTTATCAAGGACCAGGCGAAGTTCGTCGATGCAGACTCATCGGTTACTGCCGCTGTGGTATCACAGGGTAGCAACTATGGTCGCGAGGAGAGCTACGATGACTTTTCATCAAGCGGCAACACTCTGCCTCCTATGGGTATCTCGCCTATGGGTATGGGTGGAGGTATGCCTAATGAGTTTGATATTTCTTCGTCGCCACAGGGTAGCCCCATGGGAGCTCACAAGGGTTTCGACGATGCCCCATTTTAGAGTGTAGGTAGACAAATATAACAGACCATATCGTATGTTTATAAAGGTACATACTGGAGCCATCACGGGTATTGAAGCTGTGGAGGTTACCGCTGAGGTAAATGTTGGTGCTGGAGGCATAGGACTCTTTATTGTAGGTCTTCCGGACAACACCATTAAAGAGAGCCACGAGCGTATTCAGGCAGCCTTCGAAAACTCGGGCTTTAAGCTTCAGGCAAAGAAGACAGTAGTCAATCTTGCCCCTGCCGACCTGCGCAAAGAGGGTTCGCAGTATGACCTGCCAATAGCCATCGGTATTCTGATAGCCACCGAGCAGATAACAAGCGATATGCTTGATGACTCGATGTTCATTGGTGAGCTATCGCTCAATGGTAAGCTGCGTCCTGTAAAGGGTGTGCTCTCTCTCGTTGCCATGGCACGCGACAAGGGATTAAAGCGCGTATTTATGCCCGAGGAGAATGTGGCTGAAGGTGCTGTGGTCGAGGGTATTGATACTATCGGCGTGGGCTCACTCCTTGAGTTGTGCCAGATGCTTATGGGTAACATTCCATACACACCCGCTAAACACACAATATCGAATCAAGAGAGCGCGGTAGAGGGAGAGTATGCCGAGGATTTTGCCGATGTAAAGGGTCAGGCATACGTAAAGCGTGCGCTGGAGATTGCTGCCGCAGGAGGACACAATGTCATCATGGTGGGTGCTCCAGGCTCGGGTAAAACGATGCTTGCACGCCGCATGCCAACCATCATGCCTCCAATGACGCTGGAGGAGGCTCTTGAGACCACAAAGGTGCACTCCGTAGCTGGTAAAATAGGTGCGCACAAGGGACTTATATATACACGCCCCTTTCGTGCTCCCCACCATCTGACATCACAGGTGGCACTCATAGGTGGCGGTCAGTCGCCACAGCCTGGCGAGGTGTCATTGGCAAATAATGGAGTCTTGTTTCTCGACGAGATGCCCGAGTTTGGCCGTAATGTGCTTGAGGTGTTGCGCCAGCCATTGGAAGATAGACATATCACCGTATCGCGAGCAAAATACTCCGTTGACTATCCAGCGAACTTCACTCTTATTGCCTCTATGAATCCCTGCCCATGTGGCTACTATAACCATCCAACGAAGGAGTGTAGCTGCTCTGCTGCTGCCGTACACCGCTACATGGCGCATATATCGGGACCACTAATGGATCGTATAGACATACATATTGAGGTTGTGCCCGTATCCATAAGTGAGATGACAGCAGAGGTGCGCGCAGAGTCGAGTGCCGAGATTCGCAAGAGAGTTATTGCGGCACGCGAGATACAGTTGCGCAGATTTGAGGGTCTCGATATTCACTCTAATGCCATGATGAACAGTGCTATGCTACGCAAGTTTGCACCACTCGACAGGGTATGTTCGGAGCTTTTGGAGCGTGCTATGACACACCTCAACCTCTCTGCTCGCGCCTACGACCGTATCATAAAGGTTGCCCGCACGATTGCCGACCTGGAGGGTGTGGAGAATATCACACCACAACATATCTCCGAGGCTATCAACTACCGTTCACTGGACCGTGAAAATTGGGTGAAAGGTAGATAGAGGGCAGGCAGACAGAAAATTTATATTGGCGTTGGCTTGAGGGCTGACGCCATTTTTGTTGAGTATAGGGGATAAAATTCTAACTATTACATCTCCTTTTCGTAATTTGCAAAGTATTAATTACACCACAGTCATGTACAACAATAGAAAAAAATTAATACCTTTGTGGTAGATTAAAAAACCTTATACTATGAATTTCTGGAAGACTTTTGGAGCATCACTCCTGGCGTTTGTTGTGGTGTCTGTTGTCACCTCAATTATCTTTGTTACATTCTGCATTGGCGTTATTCTTAACCTCTCGATTGATACAGAGGATAAGGGTATCTCTAATGATAGCATCCTTTATATCAATCTCAATGAGAACATCGTAGATGCGCCATTGGCTTCTGCAATGGGATCACTCGACCCATTGTCTATGTCTATATCTACACCATTGGCACTCATTGATGTACTCTCGGCAATCGAGAATGCCGAGAATGACAGTCGCATCAAGGGAATTTGCATACACTGTGATGGTCAGGGTGTGGTATCGACAGCGAATATCGAGGAGATACGTTTCGCGATTGAGAAATTCAAGAAATCGGGTAAATTTGTGGTGGCTTTTGACGATAGCTACACACAGAGTGAATACTACCTCGCAAGCGTGGCAGATAAGATTTTGTTACAGCCCGAAGGCTCTTTGGAGTGGATAGGAGCAGGCTCATCAACACTCTTCTATAAGGGTTTGATAGATAAGCTCGACGTTAAGGTTGAAATCTTCAGACCAACAGAGTGTAAGTTCAAGAGCGCCGTAGAGCCATACTTCCGTACAAGCATGTCTAATGAAAACCGCTTGCAGATGGAGGTGTTGGTGTCATCAATATGGGAGAATTTAACAAACGATATAGCCCAAAGCCGTGGTCTTGATGCCGAGAACTTGCGTCGCTACGCCAAAAATCTCGAAATCAACCTACCCGAAGATGCCCTCTCACACGGCATGGTTGACTATATAGCATACGAGGATGAACTCTTTAATCTCTACGATAGTTATGGTGTTAAGCGCAACGAGTTTGGCCTGCACAACACAATATCTCTCGCCGACTACGTTAATCATATAGATATATCACCCAAGCGCGTATCTGTGGGTAACGATATAGCTATCAAAGATGTAGATAAGCCACTCATTGCTATCATCTATGCTGAGGGTCAGATTGTTGATGGTAATATGTATGATGATGGCTTTGTTTATGGTTCACGCCTTGCTGATGAGTTGCGTCAGGCACGCCTCGATGACGACACAAAGGCTGTCGTTGTGCGTGTGAACTCTCCTGGTGGCTCAGCATTGGCATCGGAGGTCGCATGGCGCGAAATGACTCTCTTGCAGCAGAGTAAACCTGTGGTTATATCTATGGGTGACATGGCGGCAAGTGGTGGTTACTACATCTCTGCTCCTGCCGACTACATCTTCGCCGATAAGTTCACCCTTACAGGTTCAATAGGTGTGTTTAGCGTGGTGTTTAACCTCGAGGATACACTCAAAAACAAGCTCGGCATAACCATAGATACAGCATCTACATCACCCTCTGCGGGCGGCATGGGTGTATTCAACTCTCTCACTCCCGAGCAACGCAAGAGCCACACTGCAATCGTTGATAAAATCTACACAACCTTCACATCACACGTTGCCGAGGGTCGTAATATACCCATCGAGGATGTGTTGAAGATTGCCGAGGGTAGAGTTTGGAGTGGTAGCAACGCCGTGGAGATTGGCCTTGTGGATGAGATTGGTGGCCTCACACACGCTGTGGCAAAGGCATCGCAGCTTGCAGGTCTTAAAAAGGGATATCTACTCTATGAGTTCAACGCACCCCTCTCACCATTTGAAGAGTGGCTCGAGAACATGAGTAGCACAACAGCCGTAGAACTCGGCTTTAATAATAACAACATCTACCATAACGAGGTTAAGCAACTGTTTATAGAGAACCCAATGTTCTTAACCAATAGTGGTGTGCAGGCTATCGTACCTGGTGATTTGAAAATTGAACTATAATTATATATAGATATATAGTATATGAACGAACAGTTAGAACAACTACTCAAAAGTATTATACACCCCGAGACCAACGAGAATATCGTAGATAGCGGCTTTGTTGACCGCGCAGATAGGGGTGAGGATGGTTCCGTGGCTATCACACTACGCTTTCAGAAGGCGCGTGACCCATTTGCACAGAAGATAAAGCGCCAGGTTGAGGAGCTTATGAAGGCTACCTTCCCCGAGAACAATGCTATGGTCATCATCCGCGAGGCGGCACCCAAACCACGCCGCAAGGAGAATATCACCACAACAACTGAGATATGCCGCGTTGTAGCCGTAGCTTCGGGTAAGGGTGGTGTAGGTAAATCTACCGTTACTGCCAACCTTGCTGTGGCACTACGTCAGCGAGGTTACAACGTTGGTATTCTCGATGCGGACATCTATGGTCCTTCGCAGACTAAGATGTTTGGTGTTGAGGGTTACATTCCCGATGCTGAGCGTGATGAGGCGGGTAATGACTTCATTATTCCTGCACAGTCATTGGGTATCAAGGTTATGAGTATTGGCTTCTTTATTAAGCCTACCGATGCTCTTATGTGGCGCGGTGGTATGGCTGTGAATGCCCTCCACCAGCTTACTCATCAGACACGCTGGGGTAAGCTCGATTATCTGTTGATTGACCTTCCTCCAGGAACTGGCGATATACACCTCTCAATTATTAATGAGTTGAAGATATCTGGTGCTGTTATTGTGTCTACACCTCAGCAGGTGGCTGTTGCAGATGTTGTGCGCGGCGTTGAGATGTTCCGTCATCCACAGGTTAATGTTTCAGTGTTGGGTGTAGTTGAGAATATGGCATGGTTTACTCCTGAGGAGTTGCCCGATAACAAGTATTACCTCTTTGGTAAGGGTGGTGCCAAGCAGTATGCCGAGGGTGCTGGTGTTGACTTGTTGGGTCAGATACCTATCATTCAATCTATTATGGAGGGTAGTGACGAGGGTCGCCCCGCAGGAGGCTTCGATCCAAGAGTCGAGCAATACTATGCTGAGATTGCCGCTAAGGTTGTTGAAAAGCTCCCAGCGGAGTGTTAACAAGTATGTGTATAAGTGTTAGCAAAATTACAACAAAAATATTTGTAAAATTCAGAGCGGTCGTTGTATATACGGCCGCTCTCTTTTTCCAAATAAAAAGGCAAAAATTTATAGATTGACTTTTCAACGCCATTTTGCCACCTTATTAACTAATGATGTTAACATTTAAACAATGTTTATATGTTTATAGTTGATTGTTGATAGTGTTTATTATTTTTATTTTTTATTTTAATTAATCTTATTATCAATAACTTAAATATAAAATTAAAATAAAAAAAATCAAACAAAAATAATAAAGTATGTTAATAAAAACTTCTGTCGAAAGTTACTAACACAATCAACAGCCTTTATTATTATTTAGTTTTAATTATTTATATATAAATGTATAAAAAAATATAAAACAATTGTTGACAACACGAGCGACTCATCAGCAACTCTCAAATTTTTTTTCAAAAAAGAGTAATTTTAAAAAGAATAAATTAATTAATCTTAAACAGGCAGAAAATAAAAACAAAAGAGATAAATATATCAATAAACTTTATAAATCTTACATTAATATAGTATAGTCATTATATAGCTCTAAGTTTTCCATATAGTTAAATTTGAGTGACTATTGGTTTTTTACGCCAAAATTTCTTATATTTGCAAAATTAACATATAAATGTAGCGGTTATGCAGATAGCAAGAAGTAAGATTGAGCAGCTCCGTGATTACATAGAGAAACCACAACACGTGGTTATTTTAGCACATACAAATCCTGATGGCGATGCTATAGGATCGTCACTCGCGTGGGCAGAGGTACTCAAGCGTCATGGTCACGATGTAACTTGCATACTTCCCAATAAGTTTCCCTACTATCTCGACTTTATGCCTGGATGTGGGGATATGGTGATATATAAACATGATGAGGCACGTGCTACGGATGCGGTGCGTAAGGCAGACCTTATCTTTTGTCTCGATTTCCACACTATGTCACGTCTTGATGGTCTTGGTGATCTTATAGTGGAGAATCAGCATGCAAAACGTATATTGATTGATCATCACCTCAACCCAATGGAGGATTTCGACCTCATGATTTCATACCCCGAGGCTTCGAGCACTTGTTATATGGTGGCTTTGCTTGTTGAGGCTATGTTTGGAGTTGAGAGTATATCGAAGGATATGGCTATAAATATCTTTGTGGGTATGATGACCGATACGGGTAATTTTGCATTCTCGAGTGTTACGCCCGATGTTTTCCGCATGGTGTCGGTGCTTGCTGCCAAGGGTATATCTATTCCCGATATTCACAATAATGTCTATAACTCCTTCACGGAGGGTCGTGCGCGCCTGTTTGGTTATGTGATAAATAGAAAGATGAAGATCTTCCACAATGGCACAGTCACACACATGTCGCTAACGGCAGATGAGATGCGTCGTTTCTGGTTCCAGCAGGGAGATTCTGAAGGATTTGTGAACTACCCATTGCAAATTAAGAAGATGAAGGTGTCGGCGATGTTTACCGAGCACACCGATTTTATTCGTGTGTCGTTGCGTTCGCGTGGTGATATAGATGTCAACATCTTTGCACAGCGCTATTTCAATGGCGGTGGACATAAGAATGCTGCGGGTGGCAAGTCGTTTATGAGTATGCCCGAGACCATTAAACACTTCGAGAAGTGTATTAAGGAGTACGCAAAAGAGGGTAAGTTGTAGTCTATTTCTTTTTGTTCTATTATTCTAATATTTTCTTATTAAATATTTCTTATTATTTAATTTTTAATAAGTTATATAAAAAAAATAAAAACAAAAATTAGAAGTAAATAAAGGATAATAAAGAAAACAAAAAGAGAAATAAATAAAAACTCTCTGTTTTACAAGAATTTAAAGGTAAAATAAATGTTTAAAACATATTTACGACTCTTGAACTTTGCCAAGCCCTTGAGTCGATATACTATTCCCTATTTTTTCTTTGCTGCGTTGCATGCGTTGTTTAACACATTCAACTATGCAATGATTATCCCAATCCTCACTACTATGTTCAGTAGTGAGGGTATTAGTATGGTAGCCATAACCTCATTCCCAGGTGTGGAACTTACTGAGGAGGGCTTTTCTAATATATTGTGCTACTTGTATGGTGTGGCGTTTGGAGCTGGCGTGATTGATAAGGTACGTTTTATGGTCCTACTGGGTGTTGTAACCGTATGTATGAACCTATTTAGCAACCTCTTCCGCTATGCATCGGCCATGACTGTTGAGCGTCTGCGTGTAAATACAATTCAGCGTATGCGTGATGAGATGTACTCGCGCGTATTGAACATGAATGTAGGCTTCTTCAGCGACCAGCGTAAGGGTGACATAATGTCGAAGATTACTCAGGATGTTATGGTTGTGCAGTATTGTATTACCAATACGCTTCAGGTAGCATTCCGTGATCCATTCCTTATTATAGGCTATCTTGCTCTTATGATTGGCATTTCATGGGAGTTGTCACTCTTTGCTATCATCTTCCTGCCTATTGTAGGACTTATCATTGGTCGTATTGTCAAGAAGTTGCGCCACCCAGCAAAGCGTAGCCAGGAGCGTATGGCAGATATGGTATCTATGCTCGATGAATCACTCTCGGGTATTAAGATTGTTAAGGGATACAACGCCACAAACTTTATTGTAAGAAAGTTTAAAGATATAAACAAGAACTTCTCGGATCTTGTCATCAGCATGGCAAAGCGTCAGCAGTTGGCATCTCCTATGAGTGAATTCCTTGGTATCACCGCCGTGGCCGTAATACTTGTCTTTGGTGGTACACTCGAGGCTAATGGACTTATCAAGGGCGCGGGCTTTATAGCCTTTATCGCTGCCTTCTCGCAGATTACACGTCCTCTACGCTCGTTTATCGACCAGTTTGCCAATATCAACCAGGGTGTTGCAGCGGGTGAGCGTATATTCTCTATTATCGATGCCGAGTCGGAGGTGCAGGATAGGGAGAATGCAACGGATTTTGAGGGTCTTAAGGAGTCTATCGAGTTACGTAATGTACACTTCTCATACGATGGTGAGCGTGAGGTTATCAACAATGTGAATATCACCATTAAGAAGGGTCAGACAATCGCTCTTGTAGGTCCATCGGGAGGTGGTAAGTCCACTTTGAGTGAGCTTATACCACGTTTTTATGAGGTTAACAGTGGTGATATACTCTTCGATGGTAAGTCTATAAAGGATTATAAGCAGGAGTCATTGCGTAGTAAGATGAGTATCGTATCACAGGAGACAGTCCTCTTTAATGACTCTATCGAGGGTAATATCCTTATGGGTCGCCCAACAGCAACACACGATGAGGTTATCGAGGCTTGTAAGGTTGCCAATGCTCATGGCTTTATTATGGAGGCCCCTGAGGGTTATGATACCAATATTGGTGATAGAGGCACAAAGCTCTCTGGTGGTCAGCGTCAGCGTCTCAGCATCGCGCGTGCTGTGCTCAAGAACCCAGAGATTCTTATCCTCGATGAGGCAACCTCAGCACTCGATACAGAGAGCGAGAAGCTTGTGCAGGATGCACTTACCAATCTTCTTAAGGGTCGTACTTCTGTTGTCATTGCCCACCGTCTCAGCACCATTTATAATGCTGACCGCATCTACGTTATTGACCAGGGTCGCGTAGCCGAGGAGGGTACGCACCAGGAGCTCCTCGATAAGGGTGGTATCTATGCTCACTTAATAGAGATGCAATCTTTCAGTTAAATTCTTGTGATAAGCCGCAATCTGCGGCACTAAACTTAGAGCCCCGAATGAGAAATACGCCAAGTATGTCCCATCCGAGGCTCTTTCATTTGTCACCGCATCTCACGACTTCAGACAAGAATTTTTTTGAGATATGAGCTACTTAACTTTTAATTGTTAGACAGACTTTCAATTTGTATTCTTTCAATATAGTGTTGTGAGAAAATAATAATAATAAAATAGACTCTTATTCTGCTGGCTTAGCCTTTTGAACAATGGTGGCAAAATCGCTACCTGCGAATCTCTGGACATAAACAACTACTTTTCTATCTTTATCGGTTACATTCTCTTGCAAAACAACAGACACTCGTCGAGGTTGTGATCTGTCAACTGTAATAGTAAACCAGTCGCACTTAATTATAAAAAAAAATTCATCTTTTATAATCTCAAACTCATTTCTCTTTTCTGTATCAGTTTCTGAAGCATCAAAGCTTACACCAGTAATATTTTCATCTGTCGTTAATATTACCTCTTGTGCTTGATAATCTACTTCAACATACTTTTCCTTGAAATAGATCATATCAACTGGCTCGCAAGATAATAACAAGAGGAATGATAATAGATAAACTAATAAATTTTTCATAGTTGTATTAATATGAATAATTAGCATTTAGTTCCTTTGTTCCTGTTGGAATATCGTATGTTATAAGTCTAAAATGCCAACTGTAGGGACGGTCTCTGGCTTTATTATCTAAGGTTTCATCGTCATATTCTTTGGATTTTGCGGGATTCAGACATGTCGTAGAGAAATATCCATTAGATGCACCGTTCCAACCAAAGTAGCACTTTTACGTTAATCTAATACAGATTAATACTCCGCAAGGATAACGCCCGAGATTGGAGCGACATTTACCTTGCCAGAGACGCAGTTAAGTGCGCCCATGCCCTTAGCGTGGACAAACTCACCATCTGAAATCCATTTGTAGTTACCCGCAGGGATGTCGAACTCTACGCCCTCGCGTGAGCCATTCATCAACACCACAATGCGCTTTGCAGAGTCTATACCCTCCAAGTTGTCGAAAACGAAGCCTACGGCTGCCTCGTTATCACTCTCAATGAATGACAGGTGCTCGCGTACTGCCTCGGCTGTACCTAATGAGAATGCAGGGTGCTCCTTGCGCATTGCAATAAGTCCCTTGCAGTACTCCACCAAGTCGCTGTACTGGCTCTTCAATGCCCAGTCGATAGCGTTATACTCGTCAGGCATATTATAGGTGTTCTTCTCACCGCGCTTCGAGCGATACATCTCCTCACCACAGAAGATAAAGGGCACACCCTGTGATGTAAATACGCCAAAGTGTGCCAGCTTAGCCATCTTGAGAAGCTCCTCCTCTGATGCATCTGGCGATAGGTGCTCAAGGCGGTCACGAAGGTTGTGGTCATCGTGGCAGGTTACGTAGCTGATATGCTGGCGTGGCTCGGCACACCATGCAGCCTCAGAGTGGTTTACCTCGGGGTGCTCGACACCACCCACAATACCAAACTTCAAGGCCTCCTTGTTACCCTCTACGCCATGGATGAAACCACCCTGTGAGAGGTCGAGAGTACCGCGCAAAGCATTACGTATGTCGTCAGAGAAGGCTGCAACGCCTGGCATCTGGTATGTGTAGCGCTTGAATGCCAACTTGCTCTCGTCGTAGAGAGGTGCACTTGCTGCCCAGCCCTCGCCATAGAGCAAAATATCGGGGTTGAGAGCCTCGAGGCGCTCACGGATGAGGTTCATGGTCTCGATGTCGTGGATTGCCATAAGGTCGAAGCGGAAGCCGTCAATATGGTACTCCTTAACCCAATACTCAAGCGACTCGACCATATACTTACGCATCATAGGCTTCTCGCTTGCTGTCTCATTACCACATCCCGAGCCATCGGCAAACGTGCCATCCTCGCGCATACGGTAGAAGTAGCCGGGAACGGTAAGCTCAAAGCCGCAGTTCTCGGTAGATGTAGTGTGGTTGTACACCACGTCGAGAACTACGCAAAGACCTGCATCGTGCATGGCCTTAACAAGGGTTTTAAGCTCGCGGATACGTGCCTCGGGGTCTGCGGGGTCTGTTGAGTATGTACCCTCGGGGGCGTTGTAGTTTTTAGGCTCATAACCCCAGTTATACTGGTCCGTAGGGCGCGACTCGTCGATAGAGCCGAAGTCGGCAGTGGGAAGAAGGTGTACGTGTGTAACACCCATCTCACGAAGGTGGTCTATGCCCGTAGAGAGACCCTCGTGTGAGCGTGTGCCATGCTCCGCCATAGCTATATACTTACCTGGATTGCTGCTGCCTGCGCTCTCGTGTGCGGTCATGTCACGATAGTGCATCTCGTAGATAACTATCTCTGTTGGGTCCACCTCGGGGCTCTTATCCTCGTTCCAGCCCTCAGGGTCGGTGTCGCGCAAGTCGATGATGGCTCCGCGATTGCCATTAACGTCGAGCGCACGAGCAAAGATACCGGCTGTCTCCTTAAGCGTATTGCCCTCGACAGTGACTTGAAAGGCGTAGTACATACCCTTCTTGTCGCCCATAACCTCGGCTCTCCATAGACCATGCTCCGCCCTGTTCATGGCTATCTCCTCTGTAAGTTCATCACCGTAATATAGGCGCACAACGGCTCTCTCTGCCGTGGGTGCCCATAGCTCGAATAATGTCTTTTCGGGGGTGTAGCACATCTCGTTGATTGGTGTTGTGGGAATCTCTGTCTCTTTCTCCATTTTCACCTCGTCATTACACGCAACAAGCGTGGCCATAGCTACTACAGCTACGCCTGTAAGTAGTTGTTTAAAGTATTGCATATATGAATATTTTAGTTGTTTTAGCATGACGTTTCATCACAAAGTTAATAAAAATAATTGAATTATATTTGGTATGGTCTTTTTTCTAAAAAAATATCGTTTTAGTGTGGCAGAGCAGATACTTTTGTCTATATTTGTATCGTGAAAAACTCTCTTATACATAAAACTATTGGTCATCTGCATCATCACAGCGCGCGCGTGTTGTGTATGATGTCTTTCATTGTGTCGTTGTGCTTTGCTGTGGGATGTGTTAGGGATAAGGATGAAACATTGGTTATAGAGCGTGCAGAGAGTCTCCTTCGCAACAATCCACAAGAGGCTCTGTCTCTTATGGAGGGCATCGACCGCAGCACCATCCATGATAATAGTGAGCTTGCCTATTATGCCTTGGTATATAGCGAGGCGTGCTACTATAACCGCAAACTCGTGGCGAGTGACTCACTGACAAGCATATCTGTAAAACACTATAACAATCGTAGGGATTATGATCGTCGTGCACGTGCCTACTTCCAGCACGGCATGGTAATGAATTTGAGCAAGCAATATCCCGAGGCTATCGTTGCCCTTATGGAGTCGCTCAAATCTATAAATAACTATGGCAATTTGCGTCTTGAGGGTGTTGTACATCGCACTATGGGTGATGTCTATCGTGCGCGCTATTGCTATAATAACAGTTATCAGGAGTATTGCCACGCCTACGACTGCTTTAAGCTTTTACAGTTGCCATACCATACCTATTATACCAAGTATAACATGGGTCAGGCGGCGGCAAAGATGTGTAACTACGAGGAGGCTGAGAAATTATTCATCGAGGCGCGGGACTACTCTATTAAGAATAACGATATAGACCTGTTGTGTACCGTGCTACACGAGTTGTGCGACCTCTATCTCAAGCAGGAGGACTATGTGAAGTGTGGTGAGGTTGTATCGCTCTTCGAGCAGTATGATTGCGTATTGTGGTTTGTGTCGCGCTACTATGCCGTGAGGTCTATTGTATGCTCTGAGACTGGCGATATGGATGAAGCGATGCGCTTCTTGGAGATGGCCGAAAAGGAGAGATATTGTGATACGGCAATTGTTGAGGAGGCGAAGTATCATCTCTATAAAAATATGGGTGACATGGAGCAGGCTATATACTGGCTTGAGTGCGTAAACAGACGTGTCGAGGCATCACTTCTCGAGGCCGCTGAACAACCCGTGTTGAACTACCAGATTAACCTGTTGCAAAGTTCTCTCGACAAGGAGGCGCACGAATTGATGATTACGCGTCAGCGTAACATCTCGGTCTATGTACTCGTGGCACTTTTGATATCGCTCGGCATAGGTTTCTTGCGTAGTTTTACCCAAAAGAAGAATCGCGATATTGAGCGTTATATCGAGACAATACGTGAGTTGAACCTTACTAAAAACAGCACCTCCGATTCGCTTTCCGAGGCGGTTGACAGGCTCTATAATGATCGTCTTAATGACCTGAACAGACTCTGCGAAACATACTATGAGTATGACGACACGTCGCGTCATGCGGTAAAGGTTTTTGAGCAGGTGCGCGAGACTATTGAGTCAATTAAGAGTGATGAGGCGCGCCTTGAGGAGCTTGAAAAACTTGTGAACAGTTGTCGTGGTAACCTCATGGCGAAGCTGCGCGAGCAGTGCCCAAAGCTCAACGTGAAGGAGCAGCGAGTAGTGTTATATAGCTATGCTGGATTCTCATCGCGCGCAATTTGTACCTTTATGGAGACAAATCCAGTGGCTCTATCGAAAATAAAATACCGCATTAAATTAAAAATTAAGGATTGCGGTGCAAAAGACGCTGATCTTTTAATCGAATCTATCGGTGAGCGTTAATCATTGAAAATCAATTAGTTATAGTGAATAATAAAATTAGTCACGTGTAATCGTGTAACTAATTGATTATCAGGCTTGCGAAAAATTTATTATTTTTTATTTTGTAACTCATTGATAATCAGTATAGTAAAAACGGCTCTGCGAAATCTTTTTCAGCCGAAAATTTGGTCACTAACAACCAATCATATACCTTTGCAGTAGTGGAAATGGTAAGATAATTGCTTGCTTGATGCAGAAATTGATACCATCAGCCGATATTAAAAATATGGTTATTTTAATCTACGCTAAAATCTTCCATATCATCGAGCTCAGCCACTCTGAAAGTTCTTTATTTTGATGCTTCAACCACGCAAGGTGGTTACGCAGATATATGATTGGTTAATGAATATTTTAATGTGTCCGGTGCTATGCACGGCTCTTTCCCCCGCGTGAGTGGAGAGGCTGCATAGCACCATTTTTTTGTATTATACCCATTCTGATTTACAGTCTGCGCTTAGACAAAAAAATACCCGTATGAGAACCATACGGGTATTGCTTTTGGTGCGACGCAGGGTCGCTAACCAATATTAGATACCAAGCTCCGTCTTAACCTCAGGAGTGATGTCTGTAAGCTGTGCAGGGTCAAAGTATGCCAAGCCTGCTGATGCGGGTTGATCTCCTGCTGTGTTGAATATTGCGGCGTAGTTACCTGCTGCTGCAACCTTTTTAACAGCCTCGTTTGCCTTGTCGTAGATAGGGTTCATAACCTCTGCCTCCTTACGCTGCATATCCTGCTGTGCGATCTGCTGGAAGTCCTGGAAACGCTGCTGAAGCTGACCGAGCTCCTGCTCCTTGAGCTGACGGATAGAGTCAGTCATTGTAGCTGCGTTCTTCTCGTAGTCTGCGAGGCGTGTGTTGAACTCCACCTGAATCTGCTCGAGCTGGTTCTGCAAATCCTTACCGTATGCCTCGAGGTTAACAATAGCCTCCTGGTACTCTGGCATGTTGGGTACGATAGACGCCAAGTCAACACGACCAAACTTCTGACCAAATGCTGTGCCCGCTGAGAGTGTGAGGAGCACAACCATTGCAAGTTTTACTAATTTCTTCATCTTAAAAATTCGTTATTGTTTATATTATGTCTCTTTTGTTTGGGTTTACTTCAATGCCTCGATGATGCGGTCGGTAAAGTCCACCTTTGTTGAGTAGTAAAGGATGGTGGGGTTTGCCGAGATGTCGATAACGAGGTCGTAGCCATACTGTTTTGAAAAGCTCTCGATGGTCTTGAATACGCGCTCCTGGATGGGCTGGATAAGGCTTACGCGCTTCTTCATAAGTTCGCCCTCGGTGCCAAAAAGTGACTCCTGGTACTCCGTAGCCTCAGCCTCGCGCTTGAGAATAAGCTCCTCGTTCTGCTGGCGTGCTACGGCAGAGAGAGCCGAGCGCTGCTGCATGTAGTTATTGTACAGCTTCTCCACCTCAGCGAACTTTGCATCCACAGCCTTCTGGTAAGCTGTTGCTGTTGTCTCAATCTCCTGCAATGCCTCGTTGTATGCCGCAATAGACTTAAACACCTTCTCGCTATCAACGACCATATAGTTTTGTGCAGATGCGATGCCTGTGGTCATCACAAGTGCCATAAGAGCAATGATAAATCGTTTCATAGTAGTACTATTATATAAATTAGTAAATGTTCTATATATATAGCGTATAAATCTCAAAAATATTGCCACACGTTGTTAGAACTGCTGACCCATGACGAAGTGGAACTGTGATCCACTTGGCTCTGTCTTGCCAAATGCTGGGTCGAAACCGTAACCCCAGTCGATACCAAGCATACCGACGATAGGCAAGTAGAGACGCACACCGAAACCTGCTGCACGCTTGATCTTGAATGGTGAGAAGTCGCGCCATGAGTTGAAACCATTACCACCCTCGAGGAAGCCAAGCACGTAGATAGATGACTGTGGCTTCATGATTACGGGGTAACGCAACTCCATGGTGTACTTGTTGTATGCCACAGAGTAGTATTTCGATGGGTCGAGAGCACCATCCTCGTAACCACGCATAGCGATGATGTCAACACCATAGATGTTGTAGCCTGTCATACCGTCACCACCAATCTCAAATCGCTCGAATGGTGATACCTTGTTCTTGTTGTAGTTACCCAAGTAACCCATCTCTGCACCAAGCATAAGCACGAGGTTCTGATCCTGTGTAAGCGGGAAGTACCAACGTGTCTTGAGCAACCACTTGTGGAACTCAATCCAGCGATACATCTCCTGCTGTGCCTCGGGCGTATTAGCCGCCTTGAGTGCTGCGTAGTCCTTGCCATCCCAGAGTGAGTATGGAGGTGTCGCCTGTACCGAGAGTGTAAACTCCGAACCCGAACGCGAGAAGAATGGAGAGTCGACAGATGAACGCTGCAACACGAGCTTTAACGATAGTGTGTTAGACTTACCATTGCTCATGATAAATGAGTTCCAACCCTTAAGACCATAGTGCTGATAACCCAACTCACCATAGAAGGTGAAGTATGGATCGGGCCACTGCAAACGCTTACCCAAGCCGATAGCAAGACCCATCGAGCGGTAGTACATTGTGGCATTCTGCCATACGTAGTAGGCGTTGTTCTGCTCTGAGATATAACCCGAAACAGAGAATGAGTTCGGTCTGCGACCACCAAGCCATGGATCGGTGAAGCTCAACGACAAGGCTTTATAGTATGTACCGTTTGTCTGTCCAGAGATTGAGAGACGCTGATTCTGTCCCGATGGATAGGGTCTCCATGCGCCCTTCTTGAAGAAGTTGCGTATCGAGAGGTTGTTGAGCGTGATACCCACACTACCCACAAATGTTCCAGAACCCCAACCACCTGCGATGTTGAACTGATCCGATGCCTTCTCCTGGAGTGCCCAGTTTACGTTCACAAGTTCGTCGCTCACGGGTTGAATATCGGGGATGATAGCCTGCTCGTCGAAGTGACCCATGCCCATAAGTGTACGCATGGTCTGCATGAGGAGCGAACGGTTGTAGAGGTCGCCAGGACGTACATACAACTCGCGGCGGATAACCTCGTCATTAACGCGCATATTACCCGTGATGCCAACCTCGTTTACGGTGAAGGGCTTACCCTCGAAGATGCGAATCTCAAGGTCGAGAGAGTCGGGACCTACGATAATCTCCGCAGGCTCAATCTGTGACATCAGGTAGCCGCTATTGTTGTAGAGCGACGAAATAGACATCTCCTCGGGATTCATCTCCTTGCCGATGCCAAGGCGCTTGTGCATAGACTTCTTGTCGTAGACATCGCCTGGCTGCACACCAAACATAGCCTCAAGCTGTGCGGTGGTGTAGACAGAGTTACCAACCCAGTTGATATTACGAATGTGGTATTTGTTACCCTCAGAGACCTTGATGTCGATACCGAGGGTTGCATCGTCAATATAGTATATCGAGTCGCTCACGATGGTAGCATTGCGGTAACCCTGCGAGTTGTAGAAGTCAAGAAGCAACTCCTTGTCTGCCTCGTAATCCTCCTCAAGAAGTTTGCGGTTAAGGAAGAAGAGAACGCTCTTCTGGTGGGTCTTCTTGAATGTGCGGCGCAAACGTTTATCGTCGAAGTTGTCGTTACCCTCGAAGTTGATAACACCAACACGCACCTTGGGACCACGGTCGATGTCGAATGTTACGTTCACACACTGCTCGTAAACCGTGTCGTTGGTGATGCGGGCATCTACCTCACAAGTGAGAAAGCCTTTATCAGCATAGTGCTGCTTGATGAGCTTGATGTTCTTGTCGATGACATAGTCCGACAACTCAGTGTTGCGGCGCAACTTGAGTACCTCCTCCTTGAGATCCTTCTCCTTTGACTTCGACACACCCGAAATCTTCCAGTTCAGAATGCGAGCACGCTCCTTGAGGAATACCTCGAGGTCGAGCGAGTCACCCTCGATGTTTGCTCCTATCTGAATGTCGGAGAAGTAGCGTGGTGCCCACAAGCGGTGCATGGCGTTATAGATAAACTTGCTGGGCAGATAGACAGAGTCGCCCTCCTGCAAGCCCGCCGATGACTTAAGGATGTCGTGGTTGAGATATTTTACACCATGAAGGTTAATCTTGCGGATGTAATATAGTTTGCCGTCACCCTCTGTGAGTATGGGTGCATCAAGATCGAAGTCTACCGAGTCGGCAATCTGATTGTTTGATATATCGCCGAGTGTGTAACGTGCTGTGCGCTGCTGAGCCTCGGCAACAAATGTTGTCGAGAGAAGTGCCACAGTGGCGATTAGGAATATTTTGATAAGTCTCATCTATGCTAATTACTCTTTATCTGCGATAACCAGTCCGTAGCGACGCTCACGACCAGCATATACATCAAGTGCGCGGTTGAACGCCTCAACACCAAAGTCGGGCCATAGCGTTTCGGGGAAGTACAACTCGGCGTATGACGACTGCCAAAGCAGGAAGTTACTCAAGCGATACTCGCCACTTGTGCGAATCACGAGGTCGGGGTCGGGAATGTTTGCTGTCATGAGCGAGTTTGAGAACATCTCTTCGTCGATATCCTCGGCCTTGATCTCGCCTGCTGCGGCACGACGTGCAAGACTCTGTGCTGCGAGTATCATCTCGCGGCGTGACGAGTAGTTAAACGCCAAAACGAGGGTCAGACGTCTGCCCTCCGCCGTTGTAGTCTCTATCTGCTCAATCATAGAGAGTACTTTTGCAGAGAAGCGATTGCGCTCACCCATAATCTTGACACTCACACCCTCGGTAACGAGCTCCTCGGCACGACTTGCGACCATGTAGCAGAAGAGTTCCATGATGGCATTAATCTCTGCTTCGGGTCGGCCCCAGTTCTCCGTAGAGAAGGTGTACAGTGTGAGGTACTCAACGCCAGCCTCGCACGCAGCACGTACGACAGCACTCACAGACTCTGCGCCTGCGATGTGTCCCTCTTTGCGCTCGAGACCACGCTGCTTTGCCCAGCGGCCGTTACCATCCATGATGATGGCGACGTGTTTTGGTATGGTTCTATTTTCGCTCATAATATCTTGCAAATTTAAGCAATAAAATTCACAATTCGCAACACATATCCCACAATATTTTTCACGCACGAGCGCGAATGATGTGTTAAATAACGGATAATCAATCTGTTATCGAACCATGAAACACTATGCAAGAAGTATGGTTTTAACGTTTGTCAACGCCCCACATCATCTTTTCTCTTAACGTGTCGTAGAATGTGTTATTGTGTGGCATTGCCAAAATTACACGTCTGTCGGCAAGTCGCACTCTCACTTCACCACCATCGCGGATGGTGCATGTGCGGTTATCTGCGGAGATGAGTGCCTCGCCACCACGCGAGTGGATGCGGAGTGTCACAATGCTGCTGTCGGGTATGACAACGGGGCGCATGGTGAGGTTGTGGGGAGCGATGGGTGACAGCACAAAGCAGCGGCACATGGGGTCAACAATGGGACCTCCTGCGCTGAGTGAGTATGCTGTTGAGCCAGTGGGTGTTGCAACGACAATGCCATCACCATGATATGTCGATACGTAGTTGCCGTTGATGAGCGTCTCTACGGAAATCATAGACGCGCCATTGCGGTGAATGGTTATCTCGTTTAGGGCAACATACTCTCCCTCCAGACCCTCTGTCGTAAGCATTAGTCGCTCCTCAAAACGCAGGTTTCCCTCGGCAATTGCCTTGAAGAGCTCCTCGATGCCCTCGCCGTCGTCTGCGGTGAGGTAGCCAAGGCGACCACAGTTTATGCCTACAACCGGAATATCGGTTGAGGGCAATAGCGCTACTGCCTCAAGAAGGGTGCCATCGCCACCATAAGTGATCATGATGTCGTTGCCCGTAGCCGTGGGCTTTCCGCTAAAAAGATGTGCGGCATCGATGTGTATATCTGTCAGCGTCTCCACGGCATTTGCAAAATCCTCATTTACAACATAATCCATGTTGTATCGCTCGATCTCTCGAAGGATAGTTTGCAGCTGTGTCGCGCGATGATTTACCTGCTTGCGAGAAAAAAGTATAATGTTCATTGCTCGGAAATGAAAAAAATCGTAACTTTGCTATCGCAAAGATAACAAAAAGTATAATCTATACATCACTTGAATCCAAAATTCTTGCATTATTGTTGAAGATGAAGGATTGCATAGTGGTGGTATCAGTACAAGTTTTATGACAAAGTTAAGTGTAAATATCAATAAGATTGCCGTTGTGCGTAACTCGCGTGGCGGTAATATGCCCAATTTGTTGAAGGCGGCGCTCGACATTGAGCGTTTCGGAGCTGACGGCATTACAGTTCATCCCCGCCCCGATGCACGCCATATTCGCTACTCAGATGTGCGCGAGCTCAAGGCACATATCGCTACGGAGTTGAATGTTGAGGGTAACCCCATCGAGAGTTTCTGCGAGCTCGTGGAGGAGGTATGCCCCGCGCAGGTGACACTTGTCCCCGATGCAGAGGATGCTATCACCTCATCAGCGGGCTGGGATACCATTCGCAACCGTGAGTTTTTGACAGCTATGGCCGAGCGTTTCCATCGTAAGGGTATCCGCGTGTCAATCTTCGTTGACCCCGTAGTCGAGATGGTTACAGCAGCAAAGGAGTGTGGCGCTGACCGCGTGGAGCTCTACACCGAGGCATACGCTGCGGGCTATGCTGCCGACCGCGAGGCTGCTATTGCTCCCTATGTAGCAGCTGCGGAGGAGGCACGTCGTGTGGGTCTTGGACTAAATGCTGGTCACGACCTCAACACCGAGAATTTGCAGTACTTCATCGAGCGTATTCCATGGGTTGATGAGGTATCTATCGGTCATGCTCTTATCAGCGATGCCCTCTACTGGGGCTTGGAGAACACTGTTGGCATCTATCAGCGATGCATCAGCCGCGCCATGCAGGGTAATGAGTAACGGGGAGGTGTAATATGCCATTAAGAAACCCTATATTTAAGCATATATCGCGTATTGTTGATAGCATGGGTCTGGAGGCCTATGCTGTGGGAGGCTATGTCCGTGACTACTACCTGCATCGTTCATCATCGGATATCGATGTTGTGGTGGTTGGTAGTGGTGTTGATGTAGCCGAGACATTGGCAAAGGAGCTTGGTGGTGCCAAGGTCGCCGTTTATAAGACCTATGGCACAGCGATGGTGCGCTGGCGAGATACGGAGGTGGAGTTTGTGGGTGCCCGCAAGGAGAGCTACCGACGTGAGTCGCGCAACCCCATCGTTGAGCCGGGAACATTGGAGGATGATCAGCGTCGCAGAGACTTCACCATAAACGCCATGGCATGGTGTCTCAATGGTGACAGATTTGGTGAGCTTGTCGACCCCTTTGGTGGAATGGAGGACTTGGAAGATTGTATCATCCGCACTCCATGTGAGCCCGACAAGACCTTCTCGGATGACCCCTTGCGCATGATGCGTGCTGTGAGGTTTGCCTCGCAGTTGGGCTTCGATATTGATGACGAGACCTTTGATGGAATATGTCGTCAGGCGGAGCGCATCAACATCATTACGAAGGAGCGCATTGCCGTGGAACTCAATAAGATACTTGCATCGCCTGTGCCCTCTATTGGTCTTACGCTGATGCACACGTCTGGATTGTTGAAGTATGTATTGCCCGAGCTGGAGCGTATGTCAGGCGTGGAGCGCAGAGGCAAGCATGCCCACAAGGATAACTTCGAGCATACGATGAAGGTGCTCGACAATCTTGCAAAGCGAAGTGATGACCTATGGTTGCGCTGGGCGGCACTCTTGCACGATATTGGCAAGCCTACAACCAAGGCCTACGACCCACGCATGGGCTGGACCTTCCATCAGCATGAGGCTGTGGGCTCGAAGATGATACCGCAGCTCTTCCGCCGCTTGCGCCTGCCGCTGAATGAGCCTATGCGCTTTGTGCAGAAGATGGTGTTCCTTCACATGAGACCTATCGTGCTCTCGGAGGATTTGGTTACGGACTCTGCTGTTCGCCGTCTGCTCTTCGAGGCGGGTGACGATGTGGAGAGTTTGATGTTGCTCTGCGAGGCCGATATCACCTCGGGCATTGATAGCAAGGTGCGCCAATACCTCAAAAACTTCGAGCTTGTGCGAGAGAAGATGCGCGACCTCGAGGAGAGAGACAGGGTGCGCAACTTCCAGCCACCCATCACGGGCGATATCATCATGAAGACCTATCAGCTGCCACCCTCGAGTGTTGTGGGTGAGATTAAGGAGGTTATCAAGAACGCTATCCTTGATGGTGTTATTCCCAACGACTACGATGCTGCCTACAAACTCATGGAGGAGGAGGCTGAGCGTCGAGGTATTGTGAGACCTTAATGTAGTATAAATATGATACTCATGCTATTAGGAACATTGGCACTCTATGTGGGTGCCAATTTCTATATCTTCGTCAGGCTTGTGCAGGCGATGAGCCTCGTGCCCTTGTGGCTGCGCGTGGCGTTTGGTGTGCTCTATTGGCTTGCCGCATGCGGTATGTTCGTTTCGTTTGGCTTGCGCAGTGTTGCTATGCCAGAGTTTCTGCACCGTGTGCTCCATGTTGTAGGAACGTCGTGGCTACTCTTTACGCTCTATATGGCAGCGGCACTCCTTGTTGCTGATTTGGTGCACTGGATATGGCCCTCGTTCCACCATGGTGTGTGGTATGCGTTGGGCCTTACTGTGGCGGTACTTGCGGCGGGGTATATCAACTATCGCCATTTCCATGTGGAGCATGTGACCATTAAGACAGATAAGCCCATTGAGGGTGGTCGTCTGCGACTTGTGGCCATCAGCGATGTGCACCTCGGACGAGGAACAACGAGAGCCGATTTGGCACGCTATGTCGAGAAGATAAATAGCGAAAATCCAGATATTGTCGTCATTGTCGGCGACCTCATAGATAACTCAATATTGCCTGTTGCGAAGGCTGACATGTGCCGTGAATTTGAGCGCGTAAAAGCGCGATATGGCATCTACATGGCAGCAGGAAATCATGAGTATATAAGTGGCATCGAGGCGTGTCGTAACTATCTTAAAACTACGCCTGTACAACTGCTATCGGATAGTGTAGCAAACCCCTTAAAAGGCGTAGATATAGTATGTCGTGACGACAGACAAAACCTGCGTCGTGCGCGGCTCGATTCGCTGCTTGCGAATAGCGATAAGGGTCACTTTATTATTGTACTTGACCACCAGCCTAATGCTATTCGGGAGAGCCAGAAAAATGGTGTCGACCTCCACCTTTCGGGACATACCCACCGTGGTCAGATCTTCCCTTTAAACCTCCTCACCGACCACCTCTTTGAGCAGAGCCATGGCTACCGCAAGTGGGGTGATACGCATGCCTACGTGATGACGGGTCTCTCGCTTTGGGGACCACCCTTCCGTATAGGCACACACAGCGAGATGCTCGTGGTTGACATCAAGAGTAACTGTTTGTGTGTGGAATAGGCGAAAATCGCAGTAAAAAACTCTCCAAAAAGAGTCTAATGTTACATTATTTTTATTACCTTTGTTCCATATTATGCGCTGGTGCGTAGCATGGAGTGTGTTTACTCGCCAAACATCAGCATTTTAGAGTAAAGAAACTTAAGATATTATATGAGCAAAGAGTACAAGCGTTATCTTATTACCTCGGCACTGCCCTATGCTAATGGCCCTGTTCACATCGGCCACTTGGCAGGTGTATATGTGCCCTCGGATATCTATACACGTTACCTTCGCTTGAAGGGTCACGACGTAATCTCAGTGTGCGGTAGCGATGAGCACGGTGTGCCCATCACAATCAAGGCTAAGAAGGAGGGTATCACTCCCCAGCAGGTTGTTGACCGTTACCATGAGATTATCGAGAAGTCGTTCCGCCGCCTCGGTATGTCTTTCGACATCTATTCACGTACTTCATCACCCACACACCGTGTGACAGCGTCGGAGTTCTTCCGTAAGCTATACGACGAGGGTAAGTTTATCGAGCAGACATCGGAGCAGTTCTACGACGAGGAGGCTAAGACATTCCTCGCCGACCGTTACATCGTGGGTACTTGCCCCCGCTGTCAGAACGAGAAGGCCTATGGTGACCAGTGTGAGAAGTGTGGCTCAACACTCTCTCCCGACGAGTTGATTAACCCTAAGAGTGCCGTATCGGGTGCTGTGCCCGTGAAGCGCGAGACAAAGCACTGGTACTTGCCTTTGGATAAGTATGAGGGCTTCTTGCGCGAGTGGATCCTGGAGGGTCACAAGGAGTGGAAGTCTAACGTATATGGTCAGTGCAAGAGCTGGCTCGACCGCGGTCTCCAGCCTCGTGCTGTGAGCCGTGACCTCGACTGGGGTATCCCCGTGCCTGTTGAGGGTGCTGATGGTAAGGTGCTCTACGTATGGTTTGACGCCCCTATCGGCTACATCTCGGCTACGAAGGATCTCACACCCGACTGGGAGAAGTACTGGAAGAGCGAGGACACTAAGATGGTGCACTTCATCGGTACGGATAACATCGTATTCCACTGTATCGTATTCCCCTCAATGCTTAAGGCTCATGGTGACTACATCTTGCCAGAGAATGTGCCAGCAAATGAGTTCCTTAACCTCGAGGGTGACAAGATATCTACATCGCAGAACTGGGCTGTATGGCTCCACGAGTACCTCGATGAGTTCCCAGGTAAGGAGGATGTATTGCGCTATGTGTTGTGCGCCAATGCCCCCGAGACTAAGGATAACGACTTTACTTGGAAGGATTTCCAGGCTCGTAACAACTCGGAGCTTGTGGCGGTGTTGGGTAACTTCGTAAACCGCGCTTTGGTGCTCACAAAGAAGTATTACGATGGCGTAATTCCCGAGCGTGGTGAACTTACAGAGTATGACGAGGCTACAATCGAGGAGTTGCAGAAGATTAAGGCATCGTTGGAGCGCAACATTGAGCACTACCACTTCCGTGAGGCGTTGAAGGATGCTATGGCATACTCACGTATCGGTAACAAGTATCTCGCCGATACAGAGCCTTGGAAGGTTGTTAAGACCGATCCTGAGCGCGTGAAGACCATTCTCAATATCGCGCTTCAGATTACAGCAAATACAGCCATCGCAATCGAGCCATTCATGCCATTCTCGGCTGAGAAGATGCTCAAGATGCTCGCTGTGGATAAGTTTAACTGGGAGCAGCTTGGCTCTATGGAACTCCTCGCTGCAGGTCACACAATTGGAGAGGCACAGCTTCTCTTCGAGAAGATTGAGGATGACGTAATCCAGGCACAGCTCGACAAGCTTGCAGCATCGCGCCAGGCGAAGCTCGCGGCAGAGGCGGCACAGAATGTCACAGAGCAGAAGGCAGAGGTTACGTTCGATGACTTCCAGAAGATGGATATTCGCGTCTCTACAATCCTTGAGGCTGAGAAGGTGGCTAAGACAAAGAAGCTCCTTAAGCTCACTATTGATACAGGTATCGACAAGCGAACTATCGTTTCGGGTATTGCTGAGTATTACACTCCCGAGCAGCTTGTAGGTCGCCAGGTGCTCGTTTTGGCTAACCTCGCACCCCGCGAGATTAAGGGCATCGAGTCACGCGGTATGATCCTTATGGCGGAGGATGCACTTGGTCGTCTTGTGCTTGTTCAGCCTGAGGATAAGACCATGTCTGGTGCAATGATTGGATAATTAAAGTATTGATTGTTAATGGGTTAGCCTTATTTTGAGATAACCTAAAATAAAAATATAACCAACTAAACTTAACTTTTTACTATGGAAAACATTAAATGGGGAGAGCTTGGTTTTGCCTACTACAAGACCGCTTTCAATGTTCGCTACCACTACGCTAACGGTCAGTGGAGCAAGATGGAGGTAACCGACGACGAGTACATCAAGATGCACATGTCGGCTGCTTGTTTGCACTACGGCTTGGAGATTTTCGAGGGTCTTAAGGCTTTCCGCGGTGTTGATGGCAAGGTTCGTTTGTTCCGTCCTGACAAGAACGCTGAGCGTATGATCAACTCAGCTAACCGTCTTTGCTTGCCAGCTCCTACTGTTGAGCAGTTTGTTGAGGGTTGCGTTGAGTGTGTTAAGCGTAACCTCGACTTCGTTCCTCCCTACGAGACAGGTGCTTCGCTCTACTTGCGTCCTACCCTTCTCGGTACAAAGACTTGTCTTGGTGTTCGCGCTGTTGACGAGGCTGACCTCATCATCTTCTGTGCTCCTGTAGGTCCTTACTTCAAGGGCGGTATGAGCGCTATCAAGGCTCTCATCATGCGTGATCAGGACCGTGCTGCTCCACGTGGAACAGGTGACGTAAAGGTAGGTGGTAACTACGCTTCTTCTATCTGGTCACTCGAGGAGGCTCACAAGAAGGGCTTCTCTAACGTTCTTTACCTTGATGCTGCTACTCACTCTAAGGTTGAGGAGTTCGGTGCTGCAAACTTCTTCGGTATCAAGAACAACACTTACGTAACACCTAAGTCTTCTTCTATCCTTCCTTCAATCACTAACAAGACTCTCCGCGAGATTGCTAAGGATCTTGGTATGACTGTTGAGGAGCGTGATATCCCAGTTGAGGAGCTTGCTACATTCGAGGAGGCAGGTGCTTGCGGTACTGCTGCTGTTATCTCTCCTATCGGTGCTCTCTACGATCTCGATAACAACGTTACATACGACTATGGTATGAAGGTTGGTGAGACTTGTAAGAAGATGTACGATCACCTCCAGGGCATCCAGTATGGCCGCGTAGAGGATATTCACAACTGGAATGTACTTGTTGAGTAATTATTCTTTGATGTGAAGAGGTAGCATCTGCTGCCGATAACAAGTGAAAATGTGAATAGGCTGTACGTCATTGTACAGCCTATTTCTTTTTTTTGCTGTGGTTGGGTGTTATTGATACTGGGGTAGAGAATTTAGGGAATTTAGGGCGTTTAGAGAATTTAAAGAGTTTAGGGAGTTTAATGAATTTGGCTAGTTAAATTAGTTTGGGAGTTTGCTGACTTTTTCTATTTAGCACTAGTCGCCAACTTCTATAATTTCCTTATACTCCTTAAATTCTCTAAACTCTCGATACCCCCCCCCATAACAAAAAAAAGTGTTCCACGTGGAACACTTTTAATATATATGTTGTTTTTAGCTGTGCTACCCTCTCGTTATCGTCCAAATTTCACCAACAATACATTGATGTCTGCTGGCGAAACACCCGGGATTCGTGAGGCGTGACCTATTGTTTGTGGTCTTATTCTGCTTAACTTTTGGCGCGCCTCAATCGTTAGTGACTGCATTGCGTTGTAGTCGAAACCCTCGGGAATGGTGATATCTTCGAGTCTGTGCATCTTGTCGGCGTAATATTTCTCGCGCTCGATATATCCTCTGTACTTGATTTGTATCTCTGCCTGCTCGATAACCTCCCAAGAAAAGTCGTTCTCCTTTATGTACTTCTTCAGTCTAGGAACAACCTCCATCAGCGATTTTATCGTAACATTACTACGCAAAACGATGTCGTAAAGCTTTTTTCCCTGCGTCAAGGGCTCCTCGCCGAGCGAAATTAAATAGCTGTCAATTTCGCCTATTTTGACCGATGTCTTACGGAGCATTGAAATAAGCGATTCTACGGCTGTGTTTTTTTTGAGCAGATTTTCGTGTTTCTCCTCGCTCACGAGACCAATTTTATAGCCTAATGGAGTGAGTCGCGCATCGGCATTATCCTGTCTAAGAAGGATGCGATACTCAGCGCGCGATGTAAACATGCGGTATGGCTCGTCGACACCCTTAGTTACAAGGTCGTCAATCAACACGCCTATGTATGCCTCATCACGCTTTAGTATGATTGCCTCCTCGTTGCGGAGTGAGCGATGTGCGTTTATGCCTGCCATGAGACCCTGTGCTGCTGCCTCCTCATATCCCGTTGTTCCGTTCACCTGACCTGCGAAGTATAGGCCATAGATGAGCTTTGTCTCCAGCGTATGATTTAGCTGTGTAGGTGGGAAGTAGTCATACTCGATGGCATAGCCCGGGCGATATACATGCACATCTTCGAGACCCTTGATCTTGCGTAGTGCTTCGAGCTGTACCTCGTATGGCAGCGACGATGAGAAGCCGTTCAAGTAGTACTCGTTGGTATTGCGACCCTCGGGCTCAAGGAATAGCTGGTGCTGCTCCTTGTCTGCGAAGGTGCGTAGCTTGTCCTCGATGCTTGGGCAGTAGCGTGGACCAATGCCTGAGATTGTACCATTAAATAGAGGTGAACGGTCGAAGCCTGTGCGCAATATGTCGTGCACCTCCTTTGATGTGTAGACCATAAAACATGGTAGTTGATGCTTAACTGCCTCTGTATCAGGGTCATAAGAAAATTTAGTTGGCTCTGCATCACCCTCCTGCTGTTCAAGTGCCTCAAAGTTAATTGTGCGTGCATCAAGGCGTGCGGGTGTACCTGTCTTCATGCGTCCTGTTTCGAAGCCGAGGCCCGCAAGTTGCTCGGTGATGCCGTATGACGCCTGATCACCCGCTCTGCCACCTGCCGCTTGTGCTGCTCCACAATGCATAACGCCACCGAGGAAGGTTCCTGCGGTGAGCACTACCCTATCAGCCTCAATCTCCACGCCCATTCGCGTTTTAACGCCCCTTACACGCGATTTCTCACTCGATTGATCTAAGAGTATCTCCGTAACGTCATCCTGCCACAAATAGAGATTTGGCGTGTTTTCGAGCGTGCGGCGCCATAGGCGTGAAAACTCTGCCTTGTCGCACTGCGCACGTGGGCTCCACATTGCGGCGCCCTTTGAGCGATTGAGCATGCGGAACTGAATAGCACTTTTATCTGTAATTCTGCCCATCATGCCACCCAGCGCATCTATCTCCCTCACTATCTGACCTTTAGCTACGCCACCCACAGCTGGGTTACACGACATAGCTGCAATCTTGTCCATGTCGATGGTTATGAGCAGTGTGCGTGAGCCAAGACGTGCCGCTGCAGATGCTGCTTCACAGCCTGCATGACCTGCGCCAATCACAACGATGTCGTAGCGTAGTCTCATAGTAGCTCTGTTCGTAGAAGTTTGAGGTATCTGTTTTCGAGACGACGCATCTCCTTTTCCGCCCATGTGCTCTTATCCTTATGTCCGCAGAGGTGGAGTGCGCCATGTACGATAACGCGACGCATCTCCATAAAGGGCAACACTCCATATATATCTGCGTTGTCCTCTACCGTAGCCACATCGATATATACTTCGCCTGCGACAACCTTGTCGCCTACCCTGCTGTCACGATCCTCGAATGTGATGACATCGGTGTAGTAGTCGTGACCGAGGAAGTCGCGGTTCATCTGGCGGTGATACTCCGACGAACAGAAAATGTAGTTAATATCGCCAACCGTATAACCCTCGCGACGAATAACCTCTGTTATCCATTTACGGAGCACTAAACGATTGGTTGGTAAGTAGTTGCAGTCTTGATTATAGAAATGTATCATAGCTGTTATTTCTTCTTGAAGAAGTCCGACACAAATAGCTGACGCTGCGAGTCACGCTCGTAGACGGCAAGACGTATATAGTAGTATTCGGCGCCTCGAGAGTTGATGCCTCGACCTATGGTGCCAATCTTCTGATCCTTCTTTAGTATATCACCCTTCTTGACGCACACCGAGCTGAGGTTTGTGAAGGTCACAAGGTGTGCACCGTAGCTTAGGTATATGGTATAGTGGTTTGTGCGTGACATACGCACAATATCCTCTACCCTACCTTCGTGCATTGTGCGCACATCGTCACCCGCCTTGCCGGTGATTGTTGCGCCATATCCCTCCTCGGAGAGCGTGCCGCCTGCAACGGGAAGGTTAAGACCGCGCGTAGACTTCGAGAACGAAGCACCCACGGTGTTATTCTTGATGAGTTTCTGAAGCTCGGCTACGGCACTATTGTGGAGCTTCTCCTGCTTGCGTTGTTGGTTTATAGCCTCTTTCTCTCGCTTTGAGAGTGAGTTGTAGGAGCGCTGTGCTGCTACCCTATCATCCTCTAACTCACGACGTTCGCGGTCCAATGCCTGTGCCACGGAGTCGAGTTCGTTGCTGCGTAGTGCAAGTGTTGCGCGTTGCTCGGCAAGACGTGCACTCTGAATGGCAATGCTGTCGGCCAATGCCTTGCGGCTGTCGGCTATATGCTGCATCTCTGCCATGCGGCGTGCCGCCTGTGTGATGTTTTGTGATGAGAAGAGATAGTAGCGGCTGTTGTTTTGTTTGTGGTTTCGGTGGGCTATGCGCACAGCCTCGGCATATATCTCGCGGTTGTGTGCAAGCACGGTGTCGAGTGAGTCAATGCATCGCTCGGCATAGGCAATATCTGCCTCTACGAGTGCGTGTTCCTGTTCCACCTCGCTGATATACTCCTTGCGCATCCTTACCTGCTTCTCGAGTGCCTTGACCTGCTCATGGGCGCTTGACCTCTCCTTTTTGAGAGTGTTTACTTCGCTCTTTGCTTTGTCGAGGCTCTTTTTGTACTGCTCCACACGCTTGCGCTGCTCATCTACAGCCTTTGTGTTCTTCTGCGCTGAGGCCGAGAGTGGGGTAGTGGCGAGCAAAATTATGGTTAGTAGTCTTATAAGTTTAGCAATCATAGCCCTGTCTATCATTTATTCTCTTTTGTTGACTCGCCCTTGAGCTCTGCGATATGCTCCTCGAGTGCATCCTTATCGAAGCCCTGCTGTATAGCCTTCTTCCAGTATGTGTCGGCCATGAACTTCTCGCCCAACGCCCATAGTATGTCGCCGTAGTGGACAAGCAAAGAGGCATCGCGCTGTGCACTTAGCGACAGCGCCTGGCTCATCGCCGTTTTAGCCTCCTGGTTGCGTCCGAGGCGGTGGAGTACCCATGCATAGGTGTCGATGTATGTCGCGTTGTTAGGTGCAAGCTTAATGGCCTTTTCAGCCATCTCCAGTGCGAGTTCCAGCTCCTTATCCAGGAGCGAGAGGAAGTAGGCGTAGTTGTTCAATACGGCAATATTCTCGCTGTCGTATGCGAGAGCCTTGCGATACGCCTTGAATGCTTTGCTGTCCTTGCCTGTTTCGTGGTATATATCGCCTAAGAACCCCAATATCTGGCTGCGCTGCTCGTCTGTGGAACATACCTTGAGTCCCTCCTCAAAGAGGTCTATTGCAGTGTCGTATTGTTTGCCTTCGGTGGCGATGAAACCCGCATACGAAATCACGGATATGTCATCCGGAAAGCGTTCGAGGGTAATCTCCAACAGGTCGAACATCTCTTCGGTGTTGCCTATGTAGTTGTACAACTGCATAAGCGATGTGTAGTGTTGTGCTGTTGTAGCCTCGTTCTCGAGGTGGCGACGTAGATACTCTGCCGCCTGCGGTGCATTACCCACAGATACCATGTGCGTTGCGTAGGCGTCAATTACCTCGCGGTTATTGGGATAGGCAATGGCCAGGCGCTGGATGATGCTGCCTATGCGTATGTAGTTCTGTGCGTAGAAGTTACGGTTTGAGGTAAATGTCTCTATTCGTAGTAACTTGTCACTCAGTGGCACTTCGTCACTTGCTAGTATGCGCTCCTCGTAGTCGAGCATACGGTGTGTGTCTCCCCTACGCTCGTAGTAGCCCGATAGAGCTCCGAGTGTCTCCAGATTTGTGCTGTCGAGTTGTAGCGCCGCTTGTAGTGTCGCGCGTGCGAGCGAGTCGCGACCTGCAATCTCATAGGCGTCGGCGAGGTTGATGTGTGCCTTGGCATTGTAAGGCTGCTCCTCTATGCCCTTGATACCCACTGTTATAGCCTTGTCATACTGGCGTGTCTCGATAAGCAGATGAAGCTTCATCTCTCCGAGGTAGGGGTTGTAGCCCGTGCGTAGCTCTGCGCTGTCGAGAATCGATATTGCCGAGTAGGGCATCTTGTTGTAGGAGTAGAGTATCGCCAGAGCGTGATATGGCTCTATGTCCTTGGGCGACAGGCGCATAAGGCGACGATAGGCGGGTATAGCTTGTGAATATTTCCCTGTTGTGATAAGGCTTGATGCGTAGCCCTGTGCATACCATTTGTTCGTTGTGTCGGCAACGTATGCGCGGTGGGCATATTTGAGCTTTGTGAGCCTATCCTCTTCAAGCAGGTGGAGGTTGTACAGCGCGGGTGCGTATGTAGAGTCCTCGTCGATAATCCTTAGCCATATCTCGCGTGCCGCAGCTGTATCGCCATCTATTGTGAGACGTTTTGTAGCCTCCGAATGGAGATATGTGCGGCTTAGGCTGTCGGGCATGGTCATGCGGGCAATCTCGCGCTGCTGCTGTGCACTACATACTGCGGGTGTCAGCACCATGAGCACCAACAACACTGCGAATGTGTATATGTAGTTTCCCAACTTCATAATCCAAGAATAAAGCACCACCTAATAGAATAAGGGCATTAATGCTCTATCTTAACGCCCTTATTCCCATATTTAGTCTGTTGTAACGTTACAATGCGCTCTCAAACTGGTTGAGGAAGCGTACGTCGTTCTCGAAGTATAGGCGCAGGTCGCCGACGCCATACTTAAGCATCGCGATACGCTCAATACCCATACCAAATGCGAAGCCTGAGAACTCCTTGGGGTCGATATTGTTGGCCTCCAAGACGTTTGGATCTACCATACCGCAGCCCATAATCTCCAACCAGCCAGTACCCTTACATACGCCGCAGCCCTTGCCGCCGCAGATTGAGCATGATACGTCAACCTCTGCTGATGGCTCGGTGAAGGGGAAGTATGATGGGCGCATACGAATCTGTGCCTGCTCGCCAAAGAGCTCCTTAGCGAAGTAGAGCAACGACTGCTTCATGTCGGCAAACGACACGTTGCGGTCGATATAGAGACCCTCAATCTGGTGGAAGATGCAGTGTGCACGATATGAGATAGCCTCGTTACGGAACACTCGGCCTGGGCAGATTACGCGGATAGGGGGCTTCTGACGCTCCATTGTGCGCACCTGGATAGATGATGTGTGTGTGCGGAGCACTACATCGGGGTTGCTCTCGATGAAGAAGGTATCCTGCATGTCGCGTGCTGGGTGCTCGGGTGGAAAGTTAAGCGCCGAGAAGACGTGCCAGTCATCCTCAATCTCGGGACCATCGGCAACGGTGTAGCCCAAGCGTGAGAATATGCCAACGATCTCATTCTTAACGATTGAGATAGGGTGACGTGAGCCCACCTGCTCCGCAGAGCCAGGGCGTGTCATATCGTCAATCTTCGATGCATTGAGGGCTGCGGCATTGCCAAACTCCTCCTTGAGGGTGTTGATGCGCTCTGTTGCAAGGTTCTTCACCTGGTTGATGCGCTGTCCCAACTCACGCTTCTGCTCTGCAGGAACGCTCTTAAACTCCTCCATAAGTGCGCCAAGAGTGCCCTTCTTACCAAGTATCTTGATGCGGAATGCCTCTACATCAGCAGCCGACTGTGGTGCAAAGGCCTCGATTTCAGCTAATAGCTCATTGATTTTGTTAATCATATATCTCTGTTTTATTTATTGTCTAAATAGTCTTTTTTTTGAGAAAAATTTTCCTCATATTTTTCCATGTAACCCGTTGAGGCATAGTCACAAAGCCCTCATCGTATGGCTTACATAGGCATATTATCGGACAAATATACGAAAAAAATGTGAAAGTTGTCGGCATTGACAGATATTATTTCGCTTAAAAAGTGTAGCCTCGCATGCACTTTTGTCGTTGAGTGTTAGAATAGTAAGATATTTTGAATTTTTTTAGAATATTGTGTTGAAAAATTTTATATCTTTGCCTTGTATTTGCGTACAAGAGATTGAACGAAATATTTTCTAACTATATAAACACTATTGTAATATGATTAATTACAAGGATTTAGGTCTCGTGAATACTCGCGAGATGTTCAAGAAGGCCGTTGATGGTGGTTACGCTATCCCCGCATTTAACTTCAACAACATGGAGCAGCTTCAGGCTATCGTTATGGCTGCTGCGGAGACAAAGTCTCCTGTTATCCTTCAGGTATCAAAGGGTGCTCGTCAGTATGCTAACCAGACACTTCTCCGCTACATGGCTGAGGGTGCTGTTGAGTATGCAAAGGAGCTCGGTTGGGAGAACCCACAGATTGTTCTTCACCTCGACCACGGTGACTCATTCGAGACTTGCAAGAGCTGTATCGACATGGGCTTCTCATCAGTGATGATCGACGGCTCACACCTTCCTTATGATGAGAACGTTGCTCTCACAAAGAAGGTTGTTGAGTATGCACACCAGTTCGACGTAACTGTTGAGGGTGAGCTTGGTGTTTTGGCAGGTGTTGAGGATGAGGTATCTGCAGCTGAGAGCCACTATACTAAGCCTGAGGAGGTTGTTGACTTCGTAACAAAGACTGGTTGCGACTCACTCGCTATCTCTATCGGTACTTCACACGGTGCTTTCAAGTTTACTCCTGAGCAGTGTACTCTCGATCCACAGACAGGTCGTCTCGTACCTCCACCACTCGCATTCGATGTTCTCGCAGCTATCGAGGAGCAGCTTCCTGGCTTCCCCATCGTGCTTCACGGTTCATCATCAGTGCCACAGGACGAGGTTGACACAATCAACAAGTATGGTGGTGCACTCAAGGCTGCTGTAGGTATTCCTGAGGAGCAGCTCCGCAAGGCATCAGAGAGCGCAGTATGCAAGATCAACATCGACTCTGACTCACGTCTTGCTATGACTGCTGCTGTTCGCGAGGTATTCGCTAACAAGCCTGCTGAGTTCGACCCACGTAAGTACCTCGGTCCTGCACGTGACAACATGAAGAAGCTCTACATCCATAAGATTAAGGAGGTGCTTGGTTCTGACAACAAAGCATAATTTCTTGTGAAAAGGGGTCATCTGCGACCTCTCAATCAATAGCCAGAATGGGAAATACGTCATGATCTGACCCCAAAAGATTGGACGGATTATTAAATAGATTTATTGGTAAAGAGTTCGGTATTGCACCGGACTCTTTCCGTTTAATTTTAGTTTAATACGGTCGTTATTGTAGTAGTTGATATACTTTCGTAACTCTCGC
>JAZTYW010000018.1:0-89438 GCA_045637085.1 Alistipes sp.
GCATCAGCAATGTTGGTCAGGAGGTAACCCTCGCCGGTTGGGTACAGAAAGTTCGTAACCTCGGAGCTATGACCTTTATCGACTTGCGTGACCGTTATGGTATCACTCAGCTCGTGGTGGAGGAGAACTCTCCGGCGGCTACGCGTGAGGCAGCCTCTCACCTGGGTCGTGAATTTGTCTTGCAGATAAAGGGTAATGTTATCGAGCGTGAGTCAAAGAACCCCAAGATGCCTACGGGAGATATTGAGGTTGCGGTTGCAGAGCTTAAGGTGCTTAACGAGGCACAGACTCCGCCGTTTACCATCGAGGAGAACTCGGATGGTGGCGACGATTTGCGTATGAAGTATCGCTATTTGGACCTTCGTCGTCCTCCCTTGCAGCGTAATATGGAGTTGCGCCACCGCATGGCACATGCCGTTCGTACATTCCTCGACAAGGAGGGATTTTTGGAGATTGAGACTCCCTATTTGGTGGGCTCAACACCCGAGGGTGCGCGCGATTTCGTTGTGCCAAGCCGCATGAACCCCAATCAGTTCTACGCTTTGCCACAGTCGCCCCAGACCTTGAAGCAGCTCTTGATGGTTGCGGGCTACGACCGCTACTTCCAGATTGTGCGCTGCTTCCGCGATGAGGACTTGCGTGCTGACCGCCAGCCCGAGTTTACACAGATCGACTGCGAGATGTCGTTCGTAGAGCAGGAGGATGTACTCGAGATCTTCGAGCGCTGGGCACGCTACATGTTCAAGGAGGTTATGGATGTAGAGTTCGCTGAGCCATTCCGCCGCATGCCATGGATCGAGGCTATGGAGAAGTATGGTTCGGATAAGCCCGACTTGCGTTTCGGTATGACATTCAGCGATATTACCGACCTCGCACACGGTCACGATTTCGTAGTCTTCGACTCGGCAGAGTATGTTGTAGGTTTTGCTGCTGAGGGCTGCGCATCATATACTCGTAAGCAGATTGACGAACTTACAGAGTTCGTTAAGCGTCCACAGGTTGGCGCTAAGGGTCTCGTATGGATTCGTGTTGATGCTGAGGGCGGCGTCAAGTCATCTATCGATAAGTTCTTCACTCCAGAGGAGGTTAAGGCTATCGCTGAGCGCACAGGTGCTAAGGCAGGTGATATGGTATTCATCCTCTGCGGTGAGAAGTTCAAGACCCTCACACAGCTCTGCACATTGCGTCTCGAGGTTGCTGAGCGCCTCGGTTTGCGCGATCCCAAGAAGTTCGCTCCACTCTGGGTTGTTGACTTCCCTATGTTCGAGTGGGACGAGGAGACACAGCGTTTCTACGCTATGCACCACCCATTTACATCTCCAAAGCCCGAGGATGCAAAGTACTTCGACACAGGCGAGTTGGGTAAGATGCGTGCTAACGCCTACGACTTCGTATGTAACGGCACAGAGATTGGTGGCGGCTCTATCCGTATCCACGACGCAGAGCTTCAGGCTAAGGTGTTCGATGCACTCGGCTTTACTCCCGAGGCTGCTGAGGAGCAGTTTGGCTTCTTGATGAATGCCTTTAAGTATGGTGCACCTCCTCATGGTGGCTTGGCATTCGGCTTTGACCGTCTCTGCTCATTGTTCGGTGGTTCGGAGTCTATCCGTGATTACATCGCATTCCCCAAGAATAATGCGGGTCGCGATGTGATGCTTGATGGTCCATCACCCGTTGCAGAGGCACAGCTTCAGGAGCTTTGCCTGGCATTGGTACCAGCAGATAAATAATTAGTGTAAGTCGCTAATAGGCGGTAATAGGCGTTGACTCGGTTAGGGTCAGCGCCTATTTGTTTAACTTTTTCATCTGAAAATTTGCTTTTCGCAAGCATATTTCGTAACTTTGTTGAGTTTTATACAGTTGCACTCTCGCGCGTATGTGCGGTGCGAGCGCGCAATTAGATAGAAAGGCAAACTAAGATATTAAATATCACACACTTAAAAACATTTAAAACTTACAACTATGGCTAATACCAAAGAAAAGTTGTTCTCGGAGTTCCCACCCGTCTCGACAGAGCAGTGGGAGGCCGTTATCACAACTGACCTTAAGGGCGCAGACTACGAGCGCAAATTGGTATGGAAGACCGGTGAGGGATTCAATGTACGTCCCTACTACCGCGCTGAGAACCTCGCAGAGGTAAAGTATCTTGGTGCGGAGGCTGGTGAGTTCCCCTACGTACGTGGTGTCTCTAAGGACAACACATGGCGCGTACACCAGACTATCTCTGTGAAGTGCGCTAAGGAGGCTAACGAGGAGGCCCTCAAACTTCTTAACTCTGGCGTTGATTCACTTGGTTTCTGCTTCTGCGAGTCTTGCGCTTGCGAGGTAGATGTTGACGCCCTTTTGAAGGACATCGTTCCTACAGCTGTTGAGCTCACATTCTGCGGTGGCGAGGCTGAGGCTTTGGCTGCACTTGCAAACAAGGTTTTGGCAAAGTATGCTAACGAGCCTAAGGATGAGTTGCGCATCAACTTCTGCATCGATCCTATCATCAAGAGCCTCTCTGTAAAGGGCACTTGCGGTTGCAAGGAGAACGAGCGTAACTGCTTCGACGTTATCGCCGAGCTCGTAAAGGCTACTGCCGAGTACAAGCGCGTGAAGGTAGTAAACGTATCGGGTGCTACATTCTCTAACGCTGGTTCTACAATCGTTGAGGAGCTTGCATTCACTCTCTCTGCAGCACACGAGTACCTCGTGAAGCTTATGGAGAAGGGTCTCACTATCGACGAGGTAGCTCGCAAGATCCGCTTCACATTCGCAGTTACATCTAACTACTTCCTCGAGATGGCTAAGTTCCGTGCAGCACGTATGCTCTGGGCTAACATCGTGAAGGCTTACGCTCCTGCTAAGGATTGCTCATGTAAGATGGTGGCTCACGCAGTTACATCTACATGGAACCAGACTGTTTACGATCCATACGTGAACATGTTGCGTGGTACTACTGAGGCTATGTCAGCTGCTATCGCTGGCGTACACTCACTCGAGGTATTGCCTTTCGACTACTGCTTCGAGGCTCCTACTGAGTTCTCAAAGCGTATCGCTCGTAACGCACAGCTTCTCTTGAAGCATGAGTCACACTTCGACCAGGTTATCGACCCAGCAGGTGGTTCATACTACATCGAGTCACTCACATCAAGCATCGCAGCTGAGGCTTGGACATTGTTCCGTGAGATCGAGGAGAAGGGTGGCTACATCGCAGCATTCAAGGCGGGCTTTATCGTATCTCGCGTTAAGGCTTCGGCTGAGGCTAAGGACAAGAGCATCGCTACACGTCGTCTCATCCTTCTCGGTGCTAACCAGTATCCTAACTTCACTGAGGTGGCTGACAAGGAGATCTGCGAGTGCAAGGTTACACGTAAGGAGGCTGAGGGCAACGTCCTCGTACCTTACCGTGGTGCTATGGCATTCGAGGCTATGCGTATGAAGGTTGACCGTTCGGGCAAGACTCCTAAGGCGTTCATGCTTACTTGCGGTACTCTCGGTATGGCACGTGCACGTGCACAGTTCTCATGTAACTTCTTCGCTTGCGCAGGTATCCGCGTTGAGGATAACACATTCTTCAAGAGCGTTGAGGAGGGTGTTGAGGCAGCGTTGGCATCTAAGGCAGAGATCGTTGTTGTTTGTGCGTCGGATGACGACTACGCAACTGTTGCACCACGCGTTAAGGAGCTCCTCGGCGACAAGGCTATCCTCGTTGTTGCAGGTGCACCCGCATGCGCAGCAGAGCTTGAGGCTCAGGGCATCAACAACTTCATCAACGTCAAGAGCAACGTACTCGAGACTTTGAAGGATTACTTAAACAAGTTGGGCATCTAATCAATTACAGCTATGAGAGCAAAATTTTCAGATCTAGAATATAAGGCTGCAGCTGCTGAGTGCTGCGCCGCTACTAAGGCTCCCAAGGAGGATTGGTTGACTGCCGAGCGTATTCCTGTAAAGGAGAACTACACGGCTGCTGACCTCGAGGGCATGGAGCACTTGAACTATGCAGCAGGTATCGCACCCTTCCTTCGCGGTCCCTATTCAACAATGTACGTAATGCGTCCATGGACTATCCGTCAGTATGCAGGTTTCTCTACAGCTGAGGAGTCTAACGCATTCTATCGCCGTAACCTCGCAGCAGGTCAGAAGGGTCTTTCAGTTGCGTTCGACCTTGCTACACACCGTGGCTACGACGCTGACCACCCACGTGTAGTTGGTGACGTAGGTAAGGCAGGTGTATCTATCTGCTCTGTTGAGGATATGAAGGTGTTGTTCAATGGTATTCCATTGGATCAGATGTCAGTATCAATGACCATGAACGGTGCCGTACTTCCAGTATTGGCATTCTACATCGTTGCAGGTTTGGAGCAGGGTTGTACCCTCGACCAGCTCGCTGGTACCATTCAGAACGATATCTTGAAGGAGTTCATGGTGCGTAACACATACATCTACCCACCAGAGTTCTCAATGAAGATTATCGCTGATATCTTCGAGTACACATCTAAGAACATGCCTAAGTTCAACTCTATCTCTATCTCTGGTTACCACATGCAGGAGGCAGGTGCTACAGCAGATATCGAGTTGGCTTACACATTGGCAGACGGTCTTGAGTACTTGCGTGCAGGTATCAACGCTGGTATGTCTATCGACGCTTTTGCACCACGTTTGTCATTCTTCTGGGCTATCGGTATGAACCACTTCATGGAGATCGCCAAGATGCGTGCAGCACGTTTGTTGTGGGCTAAGATCGTTAAGCAGTTCGAGCCTAAGAACTCTAAGTCTTTGGCATTGCGTACTCACTCACAGACATCAGGTTGGTCACTCACTGAGCAGGATCCATTCAACAACGTAGCACGTACAGCTATCGAGGCTATGGGTGCAGCATTGGGTCACACTCAGTCATTGCACACCAACGCTTTGGATGAGGCTATCGCACTTCCTACAGACTTCTCAGCTCGTATTGCTCGTAATACTCAGATCTACATCCAGGAGGAGACTAACGTATGCCGTTCAGCCGATCCATGGGCAGGTTCATACTATGTTGAGGCTCTCACACACGAGATCGCTCACAAGGCATGGGAGCACATCCAGGAGATCGAGAAGCTCGGCGGTATGGCTAAGGCTATCGAGACAGGTATTCCTAAGCTCCGTATCGAGGAGGCTGCAGCACGTAAGCAGGCTCGCATCGACTCTGGCGTAGAGACTATCATCGGTGTTAACCAGTATCGCTTGGAGAAGGAGGCACCTATCGATATCTTGGCAGTTGATAATACAGCTGTTCGCGAGAGCCAGGTTAAGCGTTTGGCAGAGCTTCGTGCTAACCGTGACAACGCAGCTGTTGAGAAGGCATTGGCAGCAATCACTGAGTGCGTACGCACAGGTGAGGGCAACTTGCTTGCATTGGCAGTTGAGGCGGCTAAGGTTCGCGCATCACTCGGTGAGATCTCTGACGCTTGCGAGAAGATCGTAGGTCGCTACAAGGCAGTTATTCGTTTGAACTCAGGTGTATATTCAGCAGAGGTGAAATCAGATTCAGCATTCGAGAAGGCAAAGCAGATGTGTGCTGACTTTGCAAAGAAGGAGGGTCGTCAGCCCCGTATTATGATCGCTAAGTTGGGCCAGGATGGTCACGACCGTGGTGCTAAGGTTGTCGCTACAGGTTATGCAGACCTCGGCTTCGACGTAGATATGGGTCCATTGTTCCAGACTCCAGAGGAGGCTGCAAAGCAGGCTGTAGAGAACGACGTACACATCGTTGGTGTATCGTCACTCGCTGCGGGTCACCTCACTCTCGTTCCTCAGATTATCGCAGAGCTCAAGAAGTTGGGTCGCGAGGATATCATCGTAGTAGTGGGTGGTGTAATTCCTGCACAGGATTACGACCAGCTCTATAAGGATGGTGCAGCGGCTATCTTCGGTCCTGGCACACCAGTTGCTACAGCAGCTATCAAGATGCTCGAGATCCTCGGCTAATTGATACGATAGGGTCTTGTGCCCAATAACTCGAAAGAGCTCTGCTTCGGCAGGGCTCTTTTTTTGTTTTGCTACGAGATACACCTCTCGGAGGTAGCGTGTGTTGTTTTTTTGGGGAGGGTGGAGGATGTTTTAAATGTCATCCTGAACAAAGTGAAGGATTTCAAGGTATGTATAGCGGTTGATTGCCGCTTCAACCTCTTCTGCCGTCCAAGAATGCTTCGGATGCTCAGGATGACAACCACGCCATCATGGGTTACATTTTTGTAACCCGCGAACGGGTGGAACGGTGTGTTTATTTGGGGGGCGTTTCGACTGTCATCCTGAACGAAGTGAAGGATCTCAAGGTTTGTATAGCAGTTGATTGTCTTGCAACCCGATAGATCCTTCGCCAAGGCTCAGGATGACAATCACGTCATCATGGGTTATATTTTTGTAACCCGCGAACGGAAGGGGAATGCGTGTGTACTTTTAGGAAGGATTGTAAATATATAAAATTACAGAGAAATCTGCAATTTATCGTAGACGATGGTTTATTTTGAGCCTAAAGTATATAGTACCGAAAAAAGGATAGGTAATACATGACGTACTACCTATCCGCATCAGAGTTACTGTTGATTGCAACACTCTTTTAGTCTAAAATCCTCTTGAGAGCTGCAATGTTCATAGCGTTATCCACAGCCTTGCCCTCAGGGGTGTAGGCGTGGGCAATAGACTCGGCAAAGTGCTTCTCAACCTTGTTGCGCACAACCTTCATGGTGCTGTTAACAAGACCATTCTGCTCGGTGAATGCCTCGTTTGCAATAGCGATGACTGCGGGCACCCAGCGGTCGGGGAACTCGTTGGCATAGGCGCCACCTGTGCGGTACTTGGCAACCTCCGCAGCGATAATCTTTGCCGCCTCGGTATATCGTGCCTCACCCTCGATGCCACGCTCCTGAAGTACGCGGTTAAGATTCTCCTTCGATGGCACAGCAAGGGCAATAGTATAGGGGTTCTGGTTGTTGTAGACGATTACCTGGTCGATATATGGCGACTTGTCTACTATCGCCTCCTCCATACCCTCGGGGCTGTACTTCTCGCCGTCGCTCGATATGAGGAGGCTCTTGAAGCGACCCAATACATAGAGGAAGTTATCCTTGCCCATATAGCCCATATCGCCCGTGTAGAGCCAGCCATCGCGCACGGTGTCGGCTGTAGAGTCGGGGTTCTTCCAATAGCCTGCCATGACATTCTCGCCCTTAATTACGATCTCGCCCTTCTCGCCCACGGGTAGCTCACGACCCTCGTCGTCCATAATCTTTATCTCGAGGGGTTGCACAAGGCGTCCTGACGAGCCGAAGCGGTGGTTACCTCTTGATGGTGCGTTGGTCGAGATTACGGGAGTAGCCTCCGAGAGGCCATAGCCCTGGAACATGGGGATGCCGATAGCGTAGAAGAAGCGCTGGAGCTCGCTGTCGAGGAGCGCACCGCCACCGATGAAGAACTGCAACTCGCCACCAAATGCCTCACGCACCTTCGAGTAAAGAATCTTGTCGAATAGCGCAACAATAGGCTTCAACAGGCAACGCAAGCCCTTACCCTTGGTGTAGCCATCCGCCTGATAGGCATACGATGTCTTGAGGGCGAGGTTAAAGAGGCGCTCTGTAGTTTTGCCCTTTTTGCGGATTGTGGTCTCGATGTTCTTGCGGAAGTTCTTGGCAAGCGCGGGGACAGAGAGCAGGAAGTGTGGGCGCACCTCCTTAATGTTAATAGGTATGTTCTTTAGTGTCTCCATTGGGGTACGTCCCACCTCGGTGGTAGCCACCGAAGCACCACACGCAATCATGATGTAAAAGCCTACGACGTGTGCGAAGCAGTGGTCGAGGGGCAGGATGATAAGCGTGCGCCATGTAGAGGGTATGGTTACCACAGATAGTGCCTGCTCTACGTTGGCGGTGTAGTTGCGGTGTGTGAGCACCACACCCTTGGGGTCTGCCGTAGTACCCGAGGTGTAGGTGATTGTGGCGTAGTCGTCGTTCTTAAGCGCACGACCTATGGACATAAACTCCTCTTCGTGCTCCTTGAGGTACTCCTCGCCACGCGCCTTGAGCTGCTCGAGTGTCTGTGCCATAGCTACGTCGGTAGTCTCCATGCCCCACACGATAATATGCTCGAGGTCGGGGAGTTGGTCTATAATTTTTATTACCTTTGGCAACTGGTTTTTCGACACAAATAGTGCCTTTACGTCGGCATGACGTAGACGGAACAGAAGGTCGTTTGCCTCCTCGAGTTTGATTGAGAGAGGTACGCTCACTGCGCCTGCATACAGGAGGCCTAACTCCGAGATAATCCAGTTGTTACAACCTTCGGCGAGGATAGAGACGCGGTCGCCAGGCTTGATGCCAATGGCTGCAAGACCCGCACCTGTCTTAAGCGCCTCGATCTTAGTCTCGGCGTATGTTGTAGGCTCGAATTTGCCGTTGTGCTTCTCCAAGAGAAACTCCTTGGCTCCATATTTTGCTACCGACTCCTCAAACAAGTCTATAATAGTACGTTTCATACTTCAGATGTTAATTATGGGGCTACTCCTGTTGAGCAACCCCATAAGTTATGATTGTTACTTAACAAGTACAATGTAGTCGCTTGCTGCCAATGTAAATGTGTGCGAAGCCGCTACGTTGACCTTATCACCTGTCATAAGGTTGGTCCACTCGCCTGGGTTGGGGTTATTGATTGTTGTTGAAGACTCCGCATTGGTGAAGTTTGCAACAACGATTACCCTATCCATTACGAGGGTCTTGCCACCCATATCTACGTCATTAACACTCCATGTGTGTACTGAGAGGTCGTCCTGACCATAGTACTCCTCGTTGTCGGTACGCCAAGAGATAACCTTCGACATAGCGTCGTAGAGAGCCTTGCGGTTAGTGTCGTTGTAGTAGTCCCAACGAACAGGCTTGCGACCGGTACGGCCATTCTCCTCGATAGATACATCGTAGCCGAGCTCACCAAACTGCCACATCATCTTTGGATATGGAGTGAGGAAGTGGAGTGCATAGATAGCCTGAAGGCGCTTGCTGATAACTGCCCAGTCGTTCTTGACATACTCCTGAGCCGAGGTGATAGCCTTGTAAGCGATACGCTCCTCGTCGTGGGTCTCGATGTTGTTGATGCGGCCGCGCTTGAAGTCGGCAAAATTGCTCTGGCTGCCAGCACGTGTAGACATGGTGCTCATGCGTGACAACTGCGAAGGACGCTCGCCATCTGCCATTACATAGACAGTCATAGATGCGAGGTCGAAGTATATATCATACTTAACGCCCACCTGAGCATTTACCATAACATTAGCCCCACCATTGAGCGAGATGGCAGCACCCAAGTTATGGGTCTTCGTGCCATCGGCAACGCCATAAGAGGTACTCCAGTTATGATTCTTGCGAATCTTGAAGCAGCAACCCTCCTTGTTGGCATCGGCAAATACTACATCCTGAGCAACATATACGCCGTCCTCGAGGTTAAGCGTGATATCCTGCGACCAGTTGTTGTTCTGTAGGTCGCCCATCACGCCCCAGTATGCAGATCCATCGTTTTTGCCATCATCGTACCAGCCATTTACTGTCTCGATGTAACCGCTACGCTGGTTGTTGTTCCAGCAGAGTCCGCCCACAGAGTTGTAGAGTTCGTTCTCCTCGCTCTGGTCGCAGAAGTGCTCAAAAATGATGTAAGCATCCTCATCTACGGCACGGATAGTCTCGGCATAGTGCTTCAAGATGCCGATACGTTGTGCCGAGTAGCCGCCAGCATCGTAATTACCTGGGTTCTGCACGAAGCCCTTTGTGAGGTCGAAACGGAAACCGTCAACGTTGTACTCCTCCATCCAGTATCTCAATACATCATCTACGTAGGCTACTGTCTGGTCGTAAGTGTGGTTGAAGTCATGGAATACACTCCAGTTGTGTGGTGCGTCAACGTTGAAGAATGGGTTGTTAGATGCAGTTTTGTTTGAACCTGCATCCCACCACATCTTAGCGTAGGGGTGCTGACCCGTTGCGTGGTTGAACACAACGTCGATGATAACGGCGATGTCGCGCTTGTGGCACTCGTCGATGAAGGTCTTATATGCCTCCTCGGTACCATAAGCCTTGTCGGCAGCGAAGAAGAAGCATGGGTTGTAACCCCATGAGTCGTTACCATCGAACTCGTGGATAGGCATAAGCTCGATAGCGTTAACACCCAATGTCTCGAGGTAGTCGAGCTTAGCTGTCACAGCGTTGATTGAGCCCTCCTCTGTAAAGTCGCGAATGAGCAACTCATAGATTGCCAATGAGTTCTCTGCAGGACGCTCATATGATGTAGCTGTCCAGTTAAACTCAACGGGGTTAAGCTCGAATACTGATACGATGTCCGATGTGTACTCTGCAGGATACTCCTTGAGGTTAGGGTAAACCGATGAAGAGATCCATTTGTCGTTCCATGGGTCGAGAATCTTCGTTGCGTAGGGGTCACCAATCTTTATAGTGCCATCAACGAGGTACTGGTAGCCATACTCCACGCCCTCCTCAAGACCAGAGACTGTAAGCCAGAAGTAGTCACCATCTCGCTTCATCAATGAGGAGTTAGAGGGGGCATACTGGTTGAAGTCGCCAAGCAATACAACCGACTGCTTGCCAGGTGCAAAGAGTACGAATGTAGCCTCGTTGCCATTTACGTTTACGCCATTCTTGACGTTTGCGGGGCGTGCTGCGTTCTCGGTCTCGCCCAATACAGCCACGCTCACGCTCTCTTCAACGGTCTCGGTGCCGTCGGTAGCCACAGCCTTGAATACCACATCCTCAGGCTCTGTAGGTGCGTATGTGTAGGTGAGTGTTGCGCTGCCTGTCTCGGCTACTGCAACATCGTTTTTGTAGAGCTTGACGTTTGTAGCTGCCTGCTGCTGCACCTGTACTGCATACTCCTGACCAACCTGAAGGATTGCACCATGCGCAGGAGAGATAATCTTAACAGAGAGACCCTCCACAGATAGCTCAACAAAGATGTCGGAACCGTTGTCCTTAACCTCAATTGTTGAGTCTGCCGAGCGGAATACAAACGCGATGTGTGTTACTGTCTCACTCTCGGGTACACCATACCAAGCGTGAATGCCACCCTTGATTGTATAGTGCCATACGTTATCCTCCACGCGCTCAAGCTTACACTCAGGGGTGTTGTCGCCCCACTCCGAGAGTACATACTTCCAGTCACCTGTTGTAGTGCTCTTGTCGGTTAGCACACCAGTGTGGGCATACATCTCACCAGTGAAGCCATCTGCTGCTGTACCCGCAGTGTTGAGGATGATGGTGATGTCCTCGGTCATTGCCTCTGTTACAAAGGCGGGGTCTGTAGAGATTAAGGGTAGCTCACCTGGAGTTGGTGTTGGGGGTGGGGGTGTTGGAGGTGTGTCTGGCAACACGAAGTCGGGAGTATTGACACAACCTACCATTGCGATGACTGCGAATAGAGCCATCAGAATTGTTTGAAGTCGTTTCATAGTGAATTATTTTATGTTTTTATATTTTAATTGCATCTCTATTATGTGCATGCGTACGCACGCGTACAAATCGTTGCAAAGTTAGCATAATTATCCAAGAAAACGAAATCATAATGGGTTTAATTGCTCAAATGCAGTAATTTTGGACTGAATGGCATACGTCTACTGATGAACAGTCTCTATTTGTAATCTTTTGAGTGCGTATTATGTCCCATTGTTCTTGTTGATATTCAGAATATAGCAGTATATTTATTGTTACTTACAAATATTTATGTACCTTTGTGGGCTTTATGGCAGAAATGACACATTAAAAATATTTACACTATGAAAAACATCATTAAATCTATTTTGGTAGTCATGATTGGCCTCTTTGCCATATCATGTACTCCAAGTGAGACTCCAAACGACAATCGCTTGCAGGCTCCAGTTTTTAGCTGTAATGTGAACGAGAACTCTATTACAGTGAGCTGGATAGCTGTTGATGGTGCTGCGTACTACGAGATTGGCATTAACAACGAGGAGCCTGTAAAGACTGATAAGCTTGTACACCGCTTCGACGGTCTTAAGTGGAATGCAGAGTATACCGTTAATCTTCAGGCTATCTCTACTGACCAGAGCAAGAACTCGGCTGTAGAGTCAAAGAAGGTTGTTATTGGTGAGCGTCAGGTGCCCGTATATCGTGAGTGGTATCCACAGAACGGCTCTACAGCGACTGCAATTTCGGATAACGGCCGCTTTGTTGTAGGTTGCTTCGACCGCCAGGGTATGATCATCGACCTCGACACCGACGAGCTCACTATGATTGAGAACTTCGACTGTATGGATGTTGCTGACGATGGCATCATTGTAGGTACTACATACGAGGATAGCCAGAGCGGTGAGGCTGCAATGTTCATTAACGGCAAGAGCGTAAAACTTGACCTCAGCGAGCTTACAAAATCAGATATGAGCTCATTCCAGGCTGTTACACCTGACGGTTTGTTCGCAGTTGGTTGGTGGTGGGAGTATGACGAGAACTCTTACTACGGCAAGATGTACGACACTATCGTTCCATTTGCATACGACGTTCTTAAGGATCGTATCACTGTTCTCGAGGCTGGCGACACCCTCTATGGCGTAGGCGCAGTATCACCCTATGGCGTTAGCCCCGACCACAAGATTGTAGGTTGCGAGCAGGGCTACGCTATGATGGCAGTGCTTTGGGAGGATGAGTACTCTACATTCACATACCCCGTATTCGAGTACGATAGCGAGTACCGCCCCACACTCTCATTCGGTGACACACAGGTGCGCATGACTCCTAACGGCAAGTATATCTACAGCGTTGCTAAGACATACCCCGAGGGTGGTGGTGAGGTTGCACAGCCAGCATGCTATAATCTCGATACCAAGGAGTTCACAATGTTTGGTGGCAAGTGCTTCAACGGTACTGTTACTGCAATGACAGACGATGGCATCGCATTCCTTAACGATGTTCCATACTACATGGGTACTACATCGTATGTTGTTGATCTTAACTCAGGTGACACCGAGACTCAGAAGCCAATCATTGACTGGTTGCTTGATGAGCATAGCATCGACCTCTACAACTATATTCAGGAGGGTGTGATGACTATCGGTGCATCGGCTGATGGTCGCACAATCCTCGGTATCGTAAACACCGATTACGGTTGGTTGACATACGTTATCGACCTCGATGGTATTCCTATGGCGGAGTAATCGCAGTTGATAGATGTATATATAATAGGCTGCTCGAGCGCTCGAGTAGCCTATTTTTTTTGGCTTTATAGGTATGTATGTTTGCTAAGTATTTTTACCTAATTTAAGCGGATTGTGGCTCTTTTTTATGGAATTGATGATGGCAAAATAAAAAAAATAGTACCTTTGCTCGCGCATTTTGGGGTGTGATAGATTGTGTGTAGATTAGCAAATTGCAACGTAAATAATTAATTTTTAAAGAATAACATGGTAGATATTTTTGATCGCTTGTCGAATAATGCAGGTGGCCCTATTGGTCAGTATATGGCGGCTGTGCATGGCTATTTTGCATTTCCTAAGCTCGAGGGTGAACTTGGCCCTCACATGACCTTCCGTGGTAAGCCAGTCTTGAACTGGAGCCTTAACAACTACCTCGGTCTGGCTAATCACCCTGAGGTGCGTGAGGCAGATATGCAGGGTGCTAAGGATTTCGGTATGGCATACCCTATGGGTGCACGTATGATGTCGGGTCAGACAAAGTATCACGAGCAGTTGGAGCGTGAGTTGGCGGAGTTCGTGGGCAAGGAGGATGCCTTCCTTCTCAACTACGGCTATCAGGGCATGATATCTATTATCGACTGTTTGCTCACACCCCGTGATGTTGTAGTCTACGACAAAGAGTGTCACGCCTGCATCATCGACGGCTTGCGCATGCACCCAGGTAAGCGCTTCGTGTATGCTCACAACGATGAGGCCTCGTTGCGCTTGCAGCTCAAGCACGCTACGGAGCTTGCTGAGCAACAGAATGGAGGTGTGCTCGTAATCACCGAGGGTGTATTCGGCATGAAGGGAGACCTCGGCTTCCTGGATGTTATCGTTAAGTGCAAGAAGGAGTTCAGCTTCCGTCTCTTGGTTGACGATGCTCACGGCTTTGGTACTATGGGTACTCACGGCAAGGGTACTGGCGACCACTTTGGCGTTCAGGATGAGATTGACGTGTTGTTCAACACCTTTGCCAAGTCTATGGCGGGCATCGGTGCCTTCGTGTGTGGTCCTCGCTGGTTGATCAACCTTTTCCGCTACAATATGCGTTCGCAGCTATATGCTAAGTCGTTGCCTATGCCCATGGTTATCGGTGCGTTGAAGCGTCTCGACCTCATCCGCAAGCACCCTGAGTATCAGGAGGAGCTATGGGAGATTACCCGCGCATTGCAGAAGGGTCTTACAGAGAATGGTTTCGACATCGGCGTAACACAGTCGCCTGTAACACCTATCTATATGAAGGGTGGCAACGAGAAGGGTACAAACCTTATCGTTGACCTACGTGAGAACTATGGCTTGTTCTGCTCTATCGTGGTATACCCCGTAATTCCTAAGGGTGAGATTATCCTTCGTGTAATCCCCACTGCGGCACACACAATGGAGGATGTGGAGTACACCGTAAACACCTTCAAGGCTGTGCGTGCCAAGTTCGAGGCTGGCGAGTATATCAAGCCTATCCCTCAGATGGCTGACCCCGACTTCAAGGTGCGATAGTCTGCAAGTTTGATTCGTTAAAATAAGATATGCCCGAGGTGTGAGCCTCGGGCATACTCTTTTTTGTAAGAAGTAGTGCTATGCCTCTTGTGCAATGCCGTAGCGGTTGTCCATCTTGTCTCCACGTTGCGCAAGCATGTAGATCAGGTAGATGTTAGCTATGGGAATGCAGCCGAGGAGTATCCACCAGCCACTCTTACCAATGTCATGAAGGCGGCGTATGGTGACACTAATTGTGGGGATGATAAGCACGGGAATCATTAGCCAGCCCACAACCACGAAGGCTGTGGCGATAAGCACGAAGAGCCACCACATCCAAAACTCAACTCTGTTGGCTCTGCCACGCCATGAGGCATATCGCTTGAAGCATCTCTTCACCGCCTCGCTGAACGATGCGATGGGGCGTGAACCATCCATGAGCGTTGCGCGTAGCTCACAACCGCAACGCGAGCAGAGACACGATGCAGTGTTCGAGGGTGCTCCGCACTCCTGGCAATAATTGGTGCCACCACCATTACGGCTGCCGCAATTTGGGCACTCCGCAACGGTAGAGGTCATCGTATGTCCACAATTTCTGCAATACATCGCTTTATCTTATTATTAGAGACGCGCCTTGATAGCCTTTGACTCAGCCTCGTAGCCTGGCTTGTCAAGAAGGGCAAACATATTCTTCTTGTATGCCTCAACACCTGGCTGGTCGAAGGGGTTAACACCGAGCATATAGCCGCTGATGCCGCAACCCTTCTCGAAGAAGTAGAGCAACTGACCGATAGTGCGCTCGTCGATGCGCTCAATCTCGAGGATGAGGTTGGGCACACCACCATCTACGTGTGCGATGCGCACGCCAAGTTCTGCCATCTTGTTAATCTCTGACAAACGCTTGCCAGTGAGAAAGTTTAGACCGTCGAGGTTAGCCTCGTCGCTCTCAACCTTAACCTCATACTTAGAGTTCTTAACCGAAATGATTGTCTCGAAGAGTGTGCGCTCGCCCTCCTGGATGTACTGACCCATAGAGTGAAGGTCGGCAGTGAGTGTCACGCTTGCAGGGAAGATACCCTTATTCTCTTTGCCCTCGCTCTCGCCATAGAGCTGCTTCCACCACTCGGCAATATACTGCAACTTAGGCTCGTAAGAACCCAAAATCTCAATCTTCTTGCCCGCCTTGTAGAGCTCGTTGCGCACGATAGCGTACTGTGCAGCGATGTTCTCCTCGATAGGCATATCCTGTGCTGTGAGGCGCTCCATGTCGCGTGCACCCTCAACAAAGGCATCTACATCTACACCCGCAACAGCCAATGGAAGAAGGCCTACGGGTGAGAGAACAGAGTAGCGACCACCCACGTTGTCCTCGATAACGAAAGTGGGGTAGCCCTCCTGTGTTGCAAGGGTCTTGAGTGCACCACGTGCCTTGTCGGTGATAGCTACGATGCGCTCTGCAGCCTCAGCCTTGCCGTAGCGCTTCTCAATCTCAGCCTTAACCAAACGGAAGGCGATAGCTGGCTCTGTAGTAGTACCAGACTTAGAGATTACGATGGCAGCGATAGAGTAGTCCTTAACTGCATCCATAAGCTCATAAGTGTAGTCCTCCGAGATGTTCTCGCCTGCAAATACAACGGTTGGGTTGTCGTGCTTCTTCTTCAACGACTCGAAAGAGTTAGACATAGCCTCCAACACGGCCTTGGCACCGAGGTATGAACCACCGATACCGATGCAGATAACCACCTCTGCGCGCTCACGCAACTTCTGAGCAACAGCCTTAATCTCGGCCAACTCAGCGTCAGTGATAGATGATGGAAGGTTCACCCAGCCGAGGAAGTCGTTGCCGGCACCCTCGCCAGTGTGCAAAAGGTCGTTGGCGCGCTTTGCCGCAGCCTGCATATCGCTGGTAATCTCTACGCCTGAATACTTGGCGTCAAACTTAATCAAATTCATAGGCTTAAAATATTTTATGTTAGTACTTTAGTTATTTCAAAATTTGTGTGATTGCCTGCATGGCATCGCGCGCTGGAGCACCCTCATAGAGTACCTCCCAAACCTTATCGGCGATAGGCATGTCGATGTTGCGGCGCATAGAGCTCTGACGCACACAGTCGGCAGCATAGTAGCCCTCGGCAATCATCGTCATTTCGTTGAGCGCACTCTTAACCGAGCAGCCCTTACCAAGCAGTGTGCCAAGGCGGCGGTTGCGGCTCAATGGCGAGTAGCATGTAACAAGAAGGTCGCCCATATAGGCTGCGGCATTTATGTCGCGACACTCAAGCGGTACGGCCTGGTCAATAAAGCGCTTCATCTCGGCAGCACAACCTGCGATGAGAACTGCAAGGAAGTTGTCGCCGTATCGCAAACCCACGGCCATACCCACAGCCAGAGCGTAGATGTTCTTCATGATGGCTGCGGCCTCCACGCCCAACACATCGTTTGATAGTGAGCAACGGAAGAAGTCGTTGTCGAGTACCGAACGCACCAGCTCCGCTGTGTTGACATCCTCCGATGCTACGGTAAGGTATGAGAGCTGACACTGTCCAACCTCCTCGGCATGTGAGGGGCCAGTTACTACGGCAAGTCTCTCCATAGGCACATCGAAGTAGCGGTTCATGTGCTCGACAATTGTGAGGTAGTCGCCAGGAATGATACCCTTAACTGCCGATACGACAATCTTCGATGAGAGGTCCTCGGTCAGTGGTTCGAGGAACTTGGTGAAGAATGCCGAAGGCATAGCCAGAAAGATGATGTCGGCATTTCGCACCACTTCGTTGATGTCATTGGATACGGTTATGTACTCCTGGTTGATGTAGCACCAGGGGAGATATTTCGAGTTGAGACTGCGCATCTGCAAAGATTGGCGTATATCCTCATTAAGCACAAGCCAGTCTACATGATGGTGATTTACCGTAAGGGTCTTTACGATGGCTGTTGCCCAACTACCATAACCCAGCACTGCGCACCTTGGTCTGTTGTTTGTGTCCATAAGCAAAAAATTATTGACAAAATTAACAAAAAAAGTTAAAACTCTTGCAAATTCTCCATTTCTTTTTTCTATCTTTGCAAGTGAGTAAGTGGTACTTATTTTTATAATAGCCATAACTCATTGATAGATAAATTGTTGCGTCAAACAATGGATTCCATTGGGTGTCGTGCTTTTTGTCTATAGTCTTCGTGGATGTGTGTGAACACATCATGGAGCAACCATAATTGAGAAAATATAAAACGAAAAGATATGGGACTTTTTTCACTTACGCAGGAGTTGGCTATTGACCTTGGTACGGCCAATACCCTCATTATGCACAATGGTAAGGTCGTTGTTGACGAACCCTCTATTGTTGCGCTAAGCATCAAGACTGGCAATCTTATGGCTATTGGTCATAAGGCTCGTCTTATGGATGGTAAGACACACTCTGACATCCGCACTATCCGCCCATTGCGCGATGGTGTTATCGCAGACTTCGAGGCAACGGAGCTTATGTTGCGCGGACTCATCAAGAAGGTGGGTGCTACACGTGGTATGTTTGCACCTTCGTTGCGCATGATGATCTGTATCCCTTCGGGCTCTACAAACGTGGAGATTCGTGCGGTGCGTGACTCGGCGCAGCATGCTGGTGGTCGCGAGATCTACCTCATCTTCGAGCCTATGGCTGCGGCACTTGGTGCTGGTCTCGATGTGGAGGCTCCAGAGGGTAACCTTATCATCGATATCGGTGGTGGTACTGCCGAGATCGCATGTATCTCACTCGGTGGTATTGTATGTTCAAAGAGTATCAACGTCGCTGGTGACGTATTCACAAACGACATCCAGAACTACATTCGCCAGCAGTATGAGATTCGTGTTGGTGAGCGTACTGCCGAGAATATCAAGTGTGCTATTGGTGCTGCCGTTCCAGAGCTTGCGGACGAGCCTGAGGATTACGTATTCACTGGCTCTAACATGCGTACAAACATGCCTCAGGAGGTTAAGTTGAACTACAGCGAGATCGCTTATGCACTCGACAAGTCGCTCGTCAAGCTCGATAACGCCCTCATGGAGGTGTTGGAGTCTATGCCACCTGAGTTGTACTCTGACGTGGTTAAGAATGGTATCTATTTGGCAGGTGGTGGCGCTCTTATCAAGGGCCTTGATGAGCGTTTGTCAAAGAAGTCGGGTCTTCCCGTTCACATTGCTGAGGATCCATTGCGCGCTATTGCTCGTGGTACCTGCATCGCTCTCAAGAACATCGGTAACTTCTCGTTCCTCCTTGGTGGCGACAAGTAGAACACAATCCAACTTGGGAGTACATATTAGATTAATCGGCTCTTGCGCTGTGCAGGTGTGAGATTGCGATATTTGGGCAGCCGTGAGCTGTCGAAACAACTTCAAAAGAGAGGCTGTCGGCATATATGTATGACAGCCTCTTTCAAGCAAGATTATGCATCGACTATTAGAGTTTATAAAGCGTATATATGTGGTTGTGCTGTTCCTCATTATCGAGGTGATAGCGGTGTGGAACTATGCCACCGCCACCCCCTATACCGAGTCGAAAATATTGGCTCGCACGACGGCTTTTGGCAGCATGGTTAGTGGCGCAGTGAACGATGTCAGCAACTTTATGTCTCTGCCAGAGCAGAACGAAATGCTCACAGAGCGCATAGCACGTCTGGAGGAGGAGCTTCAGCAGCGTGACGCTGCCATTGCGTCACTCATGCCCGATGATGAGTACCGCTCGTTTGTCGATAGCCTTGATGCCAAGTTCTGTTATCACCCTGCAAGGGTTGTTACGATGACCACAAACCGTCATCACAACTACATCGTGTTGGATAGGGGTGCAAAGGATGGTATCAGCAAGGATATGGGTGTTATAACCCCCAATCGTGAGTTTGTCGGCACGGTGGTGTCATGCTCGGAGGAGTATGCGGTGGTTATGCCTCTGTTGAATACTCGTTTCAAGATTGGTGGCCGCCTTGTCGATAGTGACTATGTTTGTTCGGTCTATTGGGAGGGAGAGTCTCAGCACGAGGTTACGGCAGTTGAGATTTCGCGCTATGCCGAGCCCGAAAAGGGTATGGTGGTAAATGTCGAGTCGGACCGTCTGCCACAGGATATCATGATTGGTACAATCGAGCATAGCAAGATTAATGCCTCGAAGTCGGCATATAGTGCCGAGTTGCGTCTTGCGGCAGATATGCCACGATTGAGCAACGTGCTTGTGGTCGAGAATAGCGACCAGAGACAGCTCGACGAACTTATTGAGCTGTTTAACAATTAGCGATTTTAGAGAGATAATGATAAAAAATCTATCATACTTATGGATGGCAGTGTTGATTATGCTCGTGCAGATATTTCTGCTCGACGAACTCTCCATTGCCATGTGGTTGCGTCCGATGATATTCCCTCTTGTGGTGATACTCATAAAGATGGAGTGGCGCACGATTTGGGTGCTCCTTGTCAGTACGCTTTTGGGTATAATCATGGATGTGGCACTCGGAGGCTCGGGCCTCTACACTTCGACCCTTGTACCTCTGGCGATTATGCGACGCTGGATACTATATCTTACGACGGGTCGTAGCATAGAGTCTGGTGACCAGACCTCTGTTCTTTCGCGTTTGAGTCGCTACCAGATGATGGGATATGTGGCTGCGATGCTTGCCATTCACCACACGCTCTTCTTCTCGATGGAGGCGCTCTCTACGGCGCAGCTGTTCACGCTCATTGCCACAATTCTGTTCAGTACGCTATTGTCGTGTGTTGTGGCATGGCCCATTATCCGTATTTTCACACTTAAGATTGTCGCAAAGTAATGAACCATAACGCTAATATACACTACAACATTCTGCGCATTGTGGTGGTGCTTGTTGGTATTGTGTTGTTGTCTCGCGTATTGTGGATGCAGTTGCACTCGAAGGATTATCTCAAGAGGGCGCAAGCCAACAGTATCGAGGAGGTGGTCGTATATCCTATGCGTGGTGAGGTGCTTGACCGCAATGGCGAGTATATCGTAAAGAGCCGCGTGTGTTACGATGTTATGATGGTCTATCGCGAGCTGCCCAAGGAGGGCTTCGACACCACACGCCTTCTCTCGGTGTTGGATATGAGCCCTGAGGCCTTTGCCAAGAAGCTCAAGCAGGCTTCACGCAGTCCCCGCGCCTCAATCCTTGTGGTGGGCTACTTGCCTCAGGATAGCAAGTTGCGCCTCGATGAGATGGATATACCGGGCCTTACGACCCGCTTCCGTACGGCGCGCGAGTACCCTCGTAAGGTGGGTGGTAATCTGTTGGGCTATGTAAGTGAGGTTAACGACCAGCAGGTGAAGAAGTGGCCAAGCTATGCTGCTGGTGACTACATTGGCACGAATGGTCTGGAGTCGGCATACGAGGAGGAGTTGCGCGGCGAAAAGGGTTACAGCTACTACAATATTGATGTGCATCGTGCCATTATTGGCCCCTATAACGATGGTCTGGACGATATTCAGCCGGAGCGAGGCTTGCAGCTTGTATCTACTATCGATGTGCGCTTGCAGGAGTTTGCCGAGGAGTTGATGGAGGGTAAAATCGGCTCTGTGGTAGCCATCGAGCCATCTACGGGTGAGATTTTGGTAATGGTGTCGTCGCCATCATACAATCCCGACCTTATGGTTGGTCGTCAGCGTAATAACAACTACGCGGCGATGTTGCATGACCAGCGTAATCCACAGTTTAACCGTTCGGTGAAGGCCAAATATCCTCCGGGATCGACCTTCAAACTTGTGCAGGGCCTTATCGCCTTGCAGGAGGGTGTGCTCTCTCCACGCACTACCCATCCATGCCATGAGGGTTATAAATATGGTCGCCGTACTATGAAGTGTCACCCCCATAGCTCGCCTCTCGATTTGCGCGATGCTGTGGCTCAGTCGTGCAACGCCTACTTCTGTTATGTGTTCAAGGATCTGATTACCAATCCGAAGTATGGCAACATCAAGGAGGGTGTGCGCGTGTGGAACGACTATGTGTACAGCTTTGGCTTTGGCCGTAAGCTCGGTACCGACCTCTATGGTGAGGGTGCGGGATATGTGCCTACGCCCGAGTTCTACGACAAGATGTATAACGGCAGCTGGAACTGGGGTACTGTGCTCTCGTGCTCTATTGGTCAGGGCGAGATGGGTTGTACACCCTTGCAGATGGCCAATTTTGCCGCTATCATTGCCAATCGTGGCTACTACTATACGCCTCACCTCATCAAGCAGATCGAGGGTCGTGACTCTATCGACAGACGCTTCTATGAGCGTCACTATACCAAGGTTGACTCAATCAACTTTGTACCTATTGTCGAGGGTATGTGGCGCAGTGTCAATGTGTCGGGTACTTCGCGTCGTGCCTACCTTGAGGGTTGGGATGTCTGCGGTAAGACGGGTACTGCGGAGAATGGTTTGAAGGATGTGAGTGGACGTCGTAGTCCAGATCACTCTACATTCCTGTCGTTTGCCCCCAAGGACAACCCTCAGATTGCTATTTCGGTATATATCGAGCATGGTGGTTTCGGCTCATCTATTGCGGTGCCTATCGCCTCGTTGATTGAGGAGATGTACCTCACCGATACCATTAAGCGTCAAGATATGATAAAGCAGGTCAAGGCATTTACGCCCAACTATTCGTCGTACGACCGCAAACAGCAGCAGTACGATGCCAAGCGTAAGAAGAAGTAGAGTGAGAGTGTCAATAGGAGATATAAGGAGAATTAGGAATTATGATTTCGGACTTTAACATATCGTCAAACCAGCGTAGCAACTCGCTCTTCGGTAGAATAGATATGGTGGCGCTCTTGACCTACATATCCATAGTGTTGCTCGGTTTTACCTTTATCACGTCGGCATCTTTCGACCACGAGACGGAGAATATCTTCGCCTTTAGCCATAACTATATGAAGCAGCTCATGTGGATTGGCATCTCATGGGTTATGGCTACGGTGGTGTTGCTCCTCGATCGCAGGTTCTTCCACATGTTTGCCATGCCGGCCTATGTGTTCGGTGTATTTTTGCTTATCGCCGTACTCATATTCGGACGCGAGGTAAATGGTGCTAAGGCATGGTTTGAGTTTGGTAGTATCAGAGTGCAACCTGTCGAGTTTGTGAAGATTGCCGTGGCGTTGATGATGGCGCGCGTGATGAGCGACTATTCGTTTAACATCAAGCGTCTCACGGACTTAGTCAAGGTGGGTGCCGTTATCTTGTTGCCGTTTATCATCATCGTGTTGCAGAACGATACGGGCTCGGGATTGGTATTTGGCGCATTTATATTTGTCTTCTACCGCGAGGGACTCTCGAAGTATATCTACTTCCCGGTGCTGTTTACGGTCTTCCTCTTTGTCGTGTCGCTGATGTTCGAGCCTGTGGTGATATTCACGGTGCTTATAGTGCTCTTTACGCTTTATAGTCTGTTGTTGCATGGCGAACTAGAGGGTCATGTAGTCTTTATCTGCGCAGTATTTTTGGTGGCGTTGCTCCTCGCTCTAATCACCCCATTGAGTGGCTATGCCGCACTTATGATAGCCTCAGCAATAGCTGTTGTCGTGTTGTTATTCCTTGTTATTAAGACACACACAATGACACTTCTGTGGCCCATAGTGATGTTTATCTACGCAATGGCTTTTGTCCCCACGTGTGATATGTTGTTCTCGAAGCTTGAGCCTCACCAGCAGAACCGTATCCACACCTTTCTGGGCCTTGTTGACGACCCTAAGGGCGTAGGTTATAACGTTATGCAGTCGGAGATTGCCATTGGCTCGGGAGGTATCTTCGGTAAGGGTCTGCTCGATGGTACGCAGAACCGTTACAGCTTTGTGCCCGAGAAGCATACCGACTTCATCTTCAGCGTCGTAGGTGAGGAGTGGGGCTTTATGGGTGCTCTGCTGGTTGTAGGACTCTTCTTAACACTCATTCTGCGACTTATGCGTATGGGTGAACGCATCAAGGAACCCTTTGGCAGAGTCTATTGCTACTCTGTTGCTGCGATGTTGTTGTTGCACGTGTTCGTGAATATAGGTATGACCATCGGCGTGATGCCCGTCATGGGTATTCCGTTGCCCTTTATGAGCTATGGCGGCTCGTCGCTTGTAGCATTTACGCTGTTGGTAATGATTGCTATACGCCTCGACGCCTCGACATCGGAGAGTGATGGTTACAGAGGAATATAAAAATATCCAGGACTATGAATAATGAGAGATTGATATTTGTTACTAATGACGACAGCTACCTATCGAAGGGCTTTCGTCATGCCGTAGAGCTTGCCTCGCGCTTTGGTCGTGTGGTGGCTATTGCACCTGACAGAGTGCAGAGTGGCATGAGCCAGGCAATTACCATAAATTCACCACTCTTCTTGCGTCGCGTTGAGGAGCGTGAGGGTGTCGAGATATACGCCTTCTCGGGTACTCCCGTTGACTGTGCAAAGATCGCTTTCGACCACTTCTTCAAGGGCCACAAAGTCGATCTCGTAATCTCGGGTATCAACCATGGCTCGAATGCTGCGGTCAATGTGATGTACTCGGGTACTATGGGTGCTGCGATTGAGGGTAGCTTCTATGGTGTTCCCTCTGTTGGACTCTCTGTCGATGACCATAGCGCAGATGCCGACTTCGAGGGCGCTGTGAAATATGGCGAGCAGATTATCCGCTCGGTGCTTGAGGCTGGCGACAGCCTGCCCCGCCCCTTGTGTCTGAATGTCAATGTGCCTCGCTGTGCAGCTTCGGAGTTGCAGGGTGTGCGCCTGTGCCGTCAGACGCGCGGCTTTTGGCGAGAGGACTTCTACGCACGTCAGGACCCACAGGGCAGAGACTATTTCTGGCTTACGGGAGCATTTCAAAATGCCGAGCCCGAGGCAGAGGATACGGATGAGTGGGCATTGGCGCATAAGTATGTGAGCGTTGTGCCCGTTCAGGTCGATATGACCGACTATCGCATGCTTAAAAGCCTCGATGGAGTTATAAAGTAATATCATCATACCACTATGACAGGTGTTGAGATACTCACGATAGTCTCGATAGTGATGCAGTTTGTGGCTATTGCCGTTGCACTGCTTCTTGTCAACCACACACGCTATAAGGCGTTGTGGATATGCTGTATCGTGGGTCTCGCGATGCTTACGGTTGAGCGTAGCCTCGACCTCGGCATCTTCAGGGAGGGGGCTATCTCGGATCTGGCACTCGCGTGGGTGGGTATTATACTCTCGCTGAGCTATTCGTTGAGTATCTTCTTTGCAAGACTCCTTGTGCGTCACGTAGATAGGGTTACACAACAGCGCCGTGAGCTCGAAAATAGGCTTATGACCGCAGTTCTGCGCACCGAGGAGCGACAGCGTGCTACATTTTCGCGCGAACTACACGATGGCCTTGGCCCTCTGCTCTCGTCTGCAAAGATGTCCTTGTCGGCTCTTCAGCATAGCAATATGGACGACAAGAGCCATGAGATGCTCAAGAATACAACAGCCGTCATTGATGAGGCTATACGCTCGCTGCGCGAGATATCGAATAACCTCTCACCGCATATGCTCAACAACTTCGGACTCGCGCGCGGTATACAGAATTTTGTAGATAGGGTAGCGGCGATGCAGGAGCGCGAGATAATATTTCGTACGAGCCTTGGTGACGAGCGTTTCGATGCCAATATAGAGGTTATTTTGTATCGTGTGGTCTGCGAGCTTGTAAATAATTCGCTCAAACACTCGGCGTGCACACGCATATTCATAGAGTTGAAGAGCGTGGGTGATAACATTGTCATCGATTACCGCGATAATGGCAAGGGCTTCATACTGCGAGATGTCGAGAATCAGGGCATGGGCCTCTCCAACATAAAGTCGCGCATATCCTCGCTGGGTGGTAAGATACGTATCGAGACCAAGCCAAACAATGGAATGTCGGCGCATATTGAGGTAAATATCAATGGACGCATCGTGCAGCTTGCAGATGATCTCCATGAACATGTTTATGGAAAGAAAAGATATGGTAGAAAGAGAAAAAATACGAATAGCGTTGGTCGATGACCACACCCTTTTCCGTTCGGGTCTCCGTGGTCTATTATCTATGTGCGAGGGCTTCGAGATTATCGCAGATGTGGGTAGTGGCGAGGAGTTCCTTGATGTGCTTCCCACGCTGGACTTGGATGTCGTCTTTATGGATATATCTATGCCGGGTATCAACGGCGCTGAGACTACGCGCCGCGCGATGCAGATTAACCCCAATATCCACGTTATTGCATTGTCGATGTATGGCGATGACCACTATTATAAGTTGATGCTCGAGTCGGGAGCCTCGGGTTTTGTGCTTAAGGATTCCGATATTGACGAGGTATATGCGGCTGTTGAGGCGGTTGCGCAGGGTGATAGTTACTTTAGCGAGGCTCTTCTCGGCAGCTTTACACGCAATATGAGCCGCATTGCCATCCCTGAGGCTTATGCCGAGGAGGCACTTTCTGACCGTGAGGTAGAGATTCTTGTTGAGGTGTGCCGAGGACTTAACAACCAGGAGATTGCCGATAAACTCTTTATCTCGAAGCGTACTGTCGATAAGCACCGTGCCAACATCCTCGAGAAGACAGGGTGCAAAAACACCGCGAATTTAGTGGTCTATGCCATTAAGAACCACCTCGTTGAAATTTAGCGTGATAGTGGCGCGTTAATGCCACATCCCAAAAGTAGACTACCATGGGCTGTACTATTTTGTACTATCCCATGGTAGTCTCTTTTGTGATACACCACATCTCACGACCTATGACAACAAATTGGGTTGTTGGGCTTTAGGGAGATTAGGGAATTTAGGGAGATTAAAGAATTTAAGGAGAGTGAGTGGCTGATAATTATTGTTAATTTCCCCAATTATTTAGACTCCCTAAATTCTCTAAATTCCCTAAATTCCCTAAATTCCCTAACCTCCTTAAACTCCCTACTCTCCCTAACGATTAACCTTCAAAAGCGACGAGTCGCCATAGCTCAAGAAACGGAAATCGTGCTCCAAAGCGTAGTCGTAAATCTTATGCCAATCGTCACCAACATAGGCACTTACAAGAAGCAACAGCGTTGACTTGGGCTGATGGAAATTGGTGATTATGTAGCGCACGATACGAAAGCGATAGCCAAGTGGCGTAATCATAATCTGCGTTGCCGCCTTAAGTTGTTCAAGACCCTTTTCACGCATATAGTTTATAAGAGTAGATAGTACCTTCTCTCCCTTGAAATCGGCAGGGATATCATACAACTCCCACTGTCCCACAACGCGCTCCTCATGAGCATCTCCCTCGCTCTTAATACGCCATGCAAGCGCCGTCAAAGACTCCAATGTACGCACCGATGTAGTACCCACAGCAACGATATTTTCGGCACGCGATAGTAGTGACTCAAGCGTAGATAGCGTCACCGAGAAGTGCTCCGTGTGCATGGGGTGGTCAGCAGCATTTTCATCCTTAACGGGAAGGAATGTACCCGCACCAACATGCAATGTAACACCCTCAAAACCGAAGCCTTTAGCACGCATATCCTCCATCAGCGACTCCGTGAAGTGGAGACCCGCCGTAGGTGCTGCCACAGAACCCTCATAGCGTGCATAGACAGTCTGGTAGCGCGTGTTGTCTATCTCCTCGCTCTCGCGGTTGAGATATGGAGGAATGGGAATACGACCAAGCTCCTCAAGCAGCTCTCCAAAGGTGCAGTCTGCAGACCAGCGCATGCGCACGATATGCTCACGTGTGCCGCGCTCGACAATCTCCGCACGCAGCGTATGTCGCTCGCCCGCGAAGTCGAAGTCGATACCTACTTCGCCCTCCTTCCACTTCTTGAGGTTGCCCACGATGCAACTCCACTCGCTCTCGCCGCGCTGCTGAAAGGCGCGCTCATAGTCTGCAGGGTTGTGTGGCTCGAGGCAGAAGACCTCGATACGCGCACCCGACGCCTTGTGCATAACGATGCGGGCACGCACCACGCGCGTGTTGTTGAACACGAGCATAGCGCCCTCGGGCAGGTAGTCAGCCACGTTGCGGAAATTACTCTCCGAGATAGTACCGTTGTCGTAAATCAGAAGCTTGGATGATGTACGCTCCTCAAGCGGGAACTTAGCGATGCGCTCATCAGCAAGAGGATAGTTGAAGTCGTTGATATCGATATGTCGCTCCATAGGTAACCAGTATAAAACACAAAAAGATGTCTTTCGACATCTTCCTGATTTTTAGTAGTCGATAGGGGATTCGAACCCCTATGTCCTGCGTGAGAGGCAGGTATCCTAGCCCTTAGATGAATCGACCAGTTTGTGTTGTCATCAGGCTTATCCCCTTTTGACGCTGCAAATATACGGACTTTTTTTTATTCTGCAAATTTTTTCGCAAAAAAAATGCAATTTTCTGTCATTTTTCTTAAAATCGGGCAAAAATACCTGCCTCAGCGCCCAAAAACAGAAGACGACGCATACTGCTGCACCGAATAAATTAGAGGAAGTTTTTGTCGTTACAATAAATTTTCGTACCTTTACACTATTAATTTCAGATATTAGGTATGAGAAGACTACAATCTTACATACTCGTTGCGATTGTATTGTTTGTCGCAGCGTGTAACAATGAGGCCGCAAAGACTACTCTTCCCGAGTTCGAGACCTTCGAGTACGAAATGATCGAGGAGGGCAACTACTCGATAACAATCTCCTATGAGCGCATAGCAAACACCGATGCAAACAAGGCATACGCACTAATCGACAGCATGAACTACCACACCACATTCGGTGAGTTCGCATTCGACGAGCCCGACCTGCAGCGCTCGGCAGAGATGATGGCACAGGATGCACTTGTCGGAATAGAGCTTTACGACATCTTCGACCTTGCCTACGACATGCATCTCTATCAGGTGGCATCACTCGTGCGCAACAACACCATCGTATGCTACGATACCGTTATGGAGAGCAACTTCGGCGGCATCTATCCCATCGTCAGCCATGGCTACGAATGCTACGATCTCGCCTCGGGTAATGCCTACGACTTCAGTTACCTTGCCGAGGGCGAGTGGACCGATGCTCTGAGGGTTGTACTGTTTGACAAGATGATTGCCGAGCATGGCACAGACATAACTGTTCCCGCGGCAGAGAACCTGCACATATCAAACATAATATACCTCAGTGAAACAGGCATTGTATTCATGTATCAATCATTTGAGGTAGGCGCCCCCGACATGGAAAACGTATTTGTTGAACTTAGCGACGAGGAGCTTGCGGCAACAGGAGCCCCAATTGTTTGGGAGTAACCCTACATAAATCTACTTGTGCGAGCGCATGCCTACACGTGCGCGCGTAATTCACGATAACATAAGAACAAATATAAAAATTGCAAAGCATGAAGAGACTATTGACAATGTTGCTACTTGCGAGCATATCATTCTCGGCAGTAGCGGATGAGGGCATGTGGCTTTTGCCCTACATCAAGAAGATGAACCAAAAAGACATGGAGTTACACGGTTGCAAACTCAAGGCAGAGGATATCTACTCGGCTAAGAAGTCATCATTGAAGGATGCTATCGTTATCTTTGGTGGCGGCTGTACCGGCGAGATCGTATCGCCAAACGGCCTTCTCTTTACCAACCACCACTGTGGCTACGACGCCATTCAGAAGCTCTCGTCTGTTGAGCACGACTACCTCGCTGATGGTTTCTGGGCTATGAACAATGCCGAGGAGCTTCCCGCAGAGGGTCTCTCAGTACGCTTCGTGCGCCACATCTGGGACGTAACACCCGACATCGTGGGTAACATTCCCTCAACTGCTGGTCAGCAGGAGTTCGAGAAAATCGCCAATGATAACAAGGAGGCTAAGATCAGACAGCTTAAGGCTCAGTATCCTGGTTACGACATCGTAATTCCTGGTTTCTTCGGCAACAACCAGTTCTTTGCATTCGCATACGAGACATATACCGATGTTCGTTTGGTGGGTACACCTCCATCATCTATCGGTAAGTTCGGCGGCGACACCGACAACTGGATGTGGCCACGCCACACCGGCGACTTCTCTATCTTCCGCGTTTACGCTGGTAAGGACAACCGCCCTGCAGCATACTCAGAGGATAACGTTCCATATAAGGCTGAGAAGTGGCTCGACATCTCACTCGATGGCATCAAGGAGGGTGACTTCGGCATGATCATGGGCTTCCCAGGTTCTACTGAGCGTTACAAGACATCTTACGAGATCGACTACATGCTTGAGGTTGAGAACCCACAGCGCATCTATATCCGTGGTGAGCGTCAGGCAATCTTGCGTAAGTTCATGAATGAGGATCAGGCTATTCGCATCCAGTATGACGCTAAGTTCGCACGCTCGGCTAACTACTGGAAGAACTCTATTGGTATGTCTCGCGGCATCAAGAAGCTCAACGTAAGAGGCAAGAAGGTAGCGCAGGAGCAGGCATTTGCTTCATGGGCAGCAGAGAACACACTCCCACAGGAGCGTTACATCAACGCGCTCTCGCTCATCGAGCAGTCACAGAAGGAGGCTCGCCAGGAGAGTGCAACATTGCAGTATCTATCAGAGGCATTCTTGCAGTCTGTGGAGCTTATCTCGGTATTGTTTGACAATGGCAACATCGAGCAGTTCTACAAGGACTACAACGCCGATGTTGACCGTGCCGTGGCAAAGCGCATGTTCACCATCTATCGTGAGAACAACGATCGTCTGCCATCAATCTACAACAAGATCGACACTGAGTTCGGCGGCAACAGCGACGAGTATGTTGACTGGCTCTACAACAACTCGCAGCTCACAAGCTACGAGGAGTTTATGGCTGTACAGCAGCTTGACGCGGAGGCTCGCAAGGAGGCATTCAACCTTGAGCCTGCATACGAGTTGGCAAACTCTATCATCGAGCTCTATCGCGAGCTTGTTCCACCCGTTATGGCTGCCAACAAGAAGTTCGAAGAGGGTCACCGCCTCTACATCGCAGGTCTCATGAAGATGAATCCTAAGAAGGCGTGGGCATCGGATGCTAACTTCACACTTCGTCTCACATACGGTAACGTATTGCCATATAGCCCCGCTGATGGTATCATCTACAACTACTACACAACCCTCGACGGCGTTATAGCTAAGGAGGATCCAACCAATCCTGTTGAGTTCACCGTTCCCGAGCGCTTGAAGGAGCTCTACGCTGCTAAGGACTATGGTCGCTATGCCGACAAGAATGGCGAGCTACCCGTTGCATTCCTTGTTAACTGCGACATCACAGGCGGTAACTCAGGTTCTCCAGTTATGAACTCAAAGGGTCAGCTTATCGGCTTGGCATTTGACGGCAACTGGGAGGCTATGTCAGGTGACGTGGCATTTGAGCCAGATTTGCAACGCACCATTGCTGTCGACATCCGCTACGTCTTGTTCGTAATCGAGAAGTTCGCAGGTGCCGGCTGGTTGCTCGACGAGCTTACTATCAAGTAGTGTAAACAACTAAAAAATAACCATTAAAGCAAGTGGCTCTTACCCTCGGGTACGAGCCACTTGCTTTATAAGTAGTAATGAGCAATACTAAGAATGTCATTCTGAACGAAGTGAAGAATCTCTCGGTATGTACAGACGTTCGACTGCTATGCTATCCCATAGATCCTTCGCTACGCTCAGGATGACAAGGACAAAGGGAGATTGCCACGGCTTGTTTCAAGCCTCGCAATGACGAAGAAGGTTGCCACGTCGGACAACGCGCTCCTCGCAATGACGACACACTATCAACCGTCATTCCGAGGAGTGTAGCGACGTGGCAATCTTAAATAATTAGTAATATTAAGAATGTCATTCTGAGCGTAAGCGAAGAATCTCCTCGCAGAGTGTCCGCAGTCATCGCGCTGTTGCTCTTTGTGGGCGTAGGCTTGGTTATTAGGTCGTACAGCAAAGGAGCAACCAACAAAAAATAGGGAAGCAACGCGCTTCCCTACTCTTTAGTTGTGTCGTGCTACTACCGTTGTCATGCAGAGCGTGGAGCCATCATCATCTAATACTTCGACAATGAAGTTGAGGTTCTCCTTGTCGAGGTAGCCCCACTCGGGTGCGAATGTAAACTCGAAGGGCATCGTCTCGCCCGAGAGCGTTAGGTGGTGGTTGTTATGCACAATGAAGTTGTCGTGCAGGACCCTGATGTAGCAGTCGCCACGGAAGCCTCCGATATTGCCACTACAGAGGTAAGTGTGGGTGTCAAACTCGTGGTCGCTGGTGTTGTTGGATGTAGGTGTCTCCTTGATACACTCAATGGTTATATCTGTGAGCTTAGCGCTCTTGTTCCCCAATTCAACATCAACATCGCAGGCCACAAATGCCAATGTCACAAGTAAGAAAAAAAATCTTTTCATAGGTCGTAAGTTTTAATGTTTCACTATGCAAATTTACCCCCCCCCACCAATTTTCCAAATTTTTAGGCAATAAATTGATAGTCAGGAGAGTAAATTTGTGTATATTGCATCTATATGCAACGTGTCATTCTGAGCGTATGCGAAGAATCTCCTCGCAGAGTGTCCGCAGTCATTGTGTTGTTGTCTGTCTGCTACGAGGAGATGCTTCACTATGTTCAGCATGACAAACTATCTATCGGTTAATCATGTGGTAGCCTACTTCGCGAAGTTGTTGAGCTTCGAGGTCTTAATCTTTGCCTTGCCCATGTTTGCTACGGTTACATCGTCGGCAATACCGTGGAACTCTGTGAGGCCCTCGCCAGTGCTTACTATCTCCAACTTCTGGCAGTCCACCTTGAGCAATGTGTTGTCGATACCAGATGAGGTGTGCAGTACCTTAGTTGCCGTTGTCGCACCCCTCATATAGAGGTAGCCTGTGTTCAGGGTGTATAGCTGCTTGGTATTGAGGTTGTCAACCTTCATGGTCATGGTGCCCGTGTTACAAATCTCCATGCTCGACTCTGCGGTAATATCGGTAGCGATAATCGACATGGTCAGGGTGTTGACCATTTGCAGCTTGTCGGCACACTTTCCACTCTTGAAAAATAGATTCATGTCCGAGGTGTTGGTGATGACGCGCAGGCTCTGCGAGGGGATGGTGACCTCAATATGGCACTTCTGGTTGAGTGTCGCCATAACCTTTTTGGGGGCACCATTGTCGCTGGCTATGGCGAGCGAGTCGCCTCTAAAGTCGAATTTGAGGTAGGGGAACACGCTTGTGGGCGCTGCAATGGTTATTATGTCGCTATCCTCGTCTGTGACGGTGACAGTTGTGGGTAGGGTGGAGATAAGCTCCTTAAGCTCCGCATGGCGAAGTTCAGTAGCCGTGTACTCAATGGTGTGGTTGTTATCATCTTTACTTATGCTCACCACCTTCTGTGCCTGTGCCGCAGCTACAAAGCAGACTGCCGACAATGCAATTAAAAATATCTTTCTCATAATTGTATACTCCTTAAAATTTGTTGCTTACTCCTCTTTGTATATAACCTGCTCGTAGACCGTGCATAGCGAGCCGTTGGTGTCGAGACGGTAGATGCGCTTGGGGTTTGAGTATATGGCAGTTATTAGGCGTATCTTGCCATTTCCCTCATCTTCCCATACATCTGCCGTGTCGCGCTCCGCGGTGAAGGCCTCGATAAACTCCTTGGCCAAGGCCTTGTCATCAATTATCGAGAGTTCCGTTACGCGCTTTATAATTTCGCCAGTCGCGGGGTCGCGCTTCACAGCAACGCGTAGTCCCTGGCCATACTTATTGCTCTGCATGTCGCGCTTGAGGAGTGCCTCTATCCTCTCCTGTGCGCTGCACTCCGCGACGGTTGCCACAAGGAGTGCAACAATAAAAATCAGTCGTTTCATTTTTGCTAATCGTTTTATTTACAGCGCTGTGTTGTTACTAAAAATTGGTGTCTGCCCATGCAATAAGCTCGTTTGCCTCAAGCTCTATGACCTCGGCGCGAGCAAAGAGCTCCTCGATGTCGTCCTCGATAACCTCAATGTCGTCGTAACGTACGCCCGCTTCGACAATGTAGCTGCCCTCATATATATTATAGGTGTGTATCTGGGGCCCAGTGTTGCCGTGGGGTAGTAGTACGGCCACTACGGCTGCACAGGCCGCTACGGCAGTTGCTGCCGCTACCCACCATCTGCGACGGATTGTCATGCGAGGCTTGGGCTTCGCGAGTGCCGCTTTATCGGGCATGCCCTCGGCATACCAAGCGAACATCGCCTTGAGGTCGCTCCACTTGTCGGGCACATCTGCCGTAGCGAACCACTCGTATAGCTCGCGCTCCTCGGCATTCGTTGTGCGACCCTCGAGGAACTTATCTACGAGACTCTCTATGTAGTGTAGCTTATCCATCTTTGCGGTTTTTGAATTGTTCTAATATTGCTCGGCGTGCTCGGCTGAGGTTCTGGTATATGGCATCGTGGCTCATCTTCACGAGGTCGGCAATCTCCTCAACCTCCAAGCCCTCGATGTGTTTCATGCGTAGTATCATCTGCTGCTTGCTCGGTAGTGTGTCGATGGCTTGCAGCAGCTCGGTGTATCGCTCCAGCGATGGCGGCTCGTCAGAGGCCGTTATTCGCTCATCGAGTGTCGTTGCGGGGTGGCGCTTCTCGTTGCGTAGAGTGTTTAGCGCCATACGCTTAACCACCACCGTGGCGAGTGCCTCAATGCTATGGTAGTCGTCGAGCCTGTCGCGCATGGCGTAGAGCTTGAGTAGTGCCTCTTGCACGACATCCTCAGCATCGGCCACGGCACCAAGGTATTGGTGTGCTATGGCGAGGAGCTTTGTGCGACTGCTCTCAACGAATATTTCGAACTCTCGGTTAGTCATTTTGTTTTCGGCTTTCTACGCTTATGACACCAAAGGTCGCAATTTCTGACATAAGAAAGAAGAAAATGTGAAGATTTTTTTGGGGGCGGAGGGGTGTTAAATAGGGAGATTAGAGAATTTAGGGAGGTTAAGGAGATTAAGGAGTTTAAGGGATTTAGAGAGTTTATCAGGTTGTTTATAACACTAACTTCCTTAATTTCCCTAAATTCCCTAATCTCTTTAAAAAAAGAACCCACCCAGGGATAGTACTTAATCGTACAGCCCTGGGTGGGTTACTTTTATGGGATGTGCCGCTAACGCGCCACTATCACAACAAATTAAAGCTGGGGACCAGCAGCTACAAGAGCCTTACCCTCCTCGTTTGTTGTGAACTTAGCGAAGTTCTTAACGAAGCGGCCTGCCAAGTCCTCTGCGCGCTTGTTCCACTCTGCTGCGTCAGCATAAGTGTCGCGAGGATCGAGGATTGCGGGGTCTACGCCTGGAAGCGCTGTAGGCACCTTGAAGTCGAACATAGGAATCTGCTTTGTCTCTGCCTTGTCGATTGAACCATCGAGGATAGCATCGATGATACCACGAGTATCCTTGATAGAGATACGCTTGCCAGTACCGTTCCAGCCAGTGTTAACGAGGTAAGCAGTAGCGCCAGATGCCTGCATACGCTTTACGAGCTCCTCACCATACTTTGTTGGGTGGAGTGAAAGGAATGCTGCACCGAAGCATGCAGAGAATGTAGGTGTAGGCTCAGTGATACCACGCTCTGTACCTGCGAGCTTTGCAGTAAAGCCAGAGAGGAAGTAGTACTTAGTCTGCTCAGGAGTAAGGATAGATACTGGAGGCAATACACCGAACGCATCAGCTGAGAGGAAGATAACCTTCTTTGCTGCGGGAGCCTTAGATACGGGCTCTACGATGTTGTCGATGTGGTAGATAGGGTAAGATACGCGAGTGTTCTCGGTAACTGACTTATCTGAGAAGTCGATCTTGCCGTTCTCATCTACTGTAACGTTCTCGAGCAATGCGTCACGACGGATAGCGTTCCAGATGTCTGGCTCGTTCTCCTTAGAAAGGTTGATAACCTTTGCGTAGCAGCCACCGTCGAAGTTGAATACGCCGTCATCGTCCCAGCCGTGCTCGTCGTCACCGATAAGCTGACGCTTAGGATCTGTTGAAAGGGTAGTCTTACCTGTACCAGAAAGACCAAAGAAGATAGCTGTCTCGCCCTTCTCGTTAGTGTTTGCTGAGCAGTGCATAGATGCGATGCCCTTCAAAGGAAGGAGGTAGTTCATGTATGAGAACATACCCTTCTTCATCTCACCACCATACCATGTGTTGATGATAACCTGCATCTTCTCAGTGAGGTTGAACACAACAGCTGTCTCAGAGTTAAGACCAAGCTCCTTGTAGTTCTCAACCTTAGCCTTTGAGGCGTTGAGCACTACGAAGTCAGGCTCACCATAGTTTGCCAACTCCTCCTCAGTAGGACGGATGAACATGTTCTTAACGAAGTGTGCCTGCCATGCCACCTCCATGATGAAGCGGATCTTGAGGCGTGTGTTCTCGTTAGCGCCGCAGAAAGTATCAACAACGTAGAGCTTCTTGTTTGAGAGCTCCTGAGATGCGATCTTCTTGAGCTCAGCCCAAGCAGCCTCAGTTACAGGCTTGTTGTCGTTCTTGTACTCCTCAGATGTCCACCAGATTGTATCCTTAGTGGTCTCATCCATTACGAAGAACTTGTCCTTAGGTGAACGACCTGTGTAAACGCCAGTCATAACGTTTACTGCGCCCATCTCAGTTACTACGCCCTTGTCGAAGCCTGTGAGACCCTCTTTAGTCTCCTCCTCGAACAAAGTCTCATACGAAGGGTTGTATACAACCTCCTCAACGCCGGTGATACCGTACTTTGCCAAATCGATTGTTGCCATGATTTTCAGTTTTTTTTATTAATTACTTCTAAATTCTCTCTTATCTAACTTTAGTTTTGTAGTCCGCTTATGCAACCATTCGCACAAATTAGGCGATATGTGGAACATATTTAGCATACCACAAAATCGGTGCAAAGTTAGCAAATAATTTTGTACTGTGAAATTTTTAACAGACTTTTTTTAATTTTTTTATAAAATATCTCATCTTCCCACAGACTTATTCGCCAGACATGCATATATAGCCATATGCACAAAAGAAAAACGCCCTGCACATATATTTATTGTGCGGGGCGCTTAAGCTTTGTTTTGTTACTCTTCCAGAATATATACCGTCTCGTTGGGGCGTTGCATGTGATATTGCTCGCGGGCATATTGCTCCATAAATGCGGGGTCGTGAGTGATATTCTCGATAAATATGCTATCGCGCTCAATCTTTGCCTCGTATCGTGCAATCTTGCGGTTGAGGTCTCCTATGCGTGCCTTGGTGCGGATGGTATCGATGATGGTGAATATCGAAACATAGATGGTACAGATGGCTATGACGACAGTCAAGGCCACCCAAAAGTAGTTTATAATCTTTAGTTTCGTTGTCTCCTTCATCACCTGCTATGGTATATGCATGAACTTATGTGTCTGGATTGAGATGTTCCACTCGGGATGCTCCTTTACCCACTCTACGATGGTGCCGATGATCTGCTCATAGACACTCCACTCTGGTTGTAGGTAGAGGCGACATTTGCGGCTCACCTTCTTGCTGCACTCAACGGCCCACTCCAAATCCTCCTCAGTCTGAACGATGACCTTTAGCTCGTCAGCGCGGCGCAGTGCCTCCTCCAATGGGGGCATCTGACGCTTGGGAGAGAGGCATATCCAGTCGAACTCACCGCTAATGGGGTTGGTGCCCGATGTCTCGATGAATATCTCAAGACCATGGGCATGCAACTCGCGTGTGAGGTCGCCAAGGGGATACAACAGTGGCTCGCCACCCGTGATTACGATGGCCTGTGCCGAGCACGATGTGGCGCGCTCAACGATGGTCTCGATAGGGGTGGGAGGAAATACCTTGGGGTTCCATGTGTACTTCGCGTCGCACCAGCGGCAGCCAACGTCGCAGCCACCGAGGCGTATGAAATAGGCGGGCTTACCTGCGTGGTAGCCCTCGCCCTGAATAGTATAGAAATCCTCGACCAGTGGCAACTTGCGACCACCTTCGAGAAGCTCCAAGTCGGGATTAATCTTCATCTAATACGTAAATATCCTTGAGGTTACGACCTATCTGGTTGTAGTCCAAGCCATAGCCCACGATAAACTCGTTGCCAATGGGCATCGCTACATAGTCAATCTTATACTCGTGGAGGAACTTCTCGGGCTTGTAGAAGAGTGTGCAGATGGCCACACTCGCGGGCTTGCGCTCCTTCAGGTACTCGAGTAGGAAGTTCATGCTGTGACCTGTCTCTACGATATCTTCAACGATAATGATATCCTTGCCCTCGATGTCGAAGTCGATGCCGAGGTGCTGCTTTACGTTGCCCGTACTCTGCGTGCCCTCGTATGACGAGATCTTGACAAATGCCAAGCGCGAGTCGAAGTTCACCTTGCGCACAAGGTCGCTGAGGAAGAGGAAGGCGCCCGAGAGCACACCAAGGAAGATGGGCGTCTTACCCTCGTAGCGCTCATTGAGCTGCTCGGCAACGCGCTCTACTGCCTTGTCTATCTCCTCTGCGGGAATCATAATCTTGAATTTGCGGTCAAGCAATTTTATCTTTCCGTTCTCCATAGTGGTTGTTATTTTCGTCAAAGTTACACAATTTATCCCAATCTGCAAAACTAATTGGTCTTTACTCTATCGAGGATGCCTGTTAGTGCTGCGAGGATAACGCCATAGTTCGTAATGGCAACACCCTGCTGTCGAGCACGTTCCACACGACTCAATACGTGCTTGCGGTTGAACATACAGGCTCCGCAGTGGATAACCAAGTCGTAGGGCGTGAGGTCCTCGGGGTAGTCGGCACCACCCACGATGTCTATCGTGAGTCCCTCGCCAAACCTCTTGCGCAAGAGGCGGGGTAGCTTCACGCGACCGATGTCCTCATTCTGTGGCGTGTGTGAGCAAGCCTCGGCGATGAGTACGCGCGAAGACTCGGTGATATTCTTGAGCGCCTTCACACCCTCGGTAAAGAGGGCGATGTCGCCCTTGTAGCGCGCAAAGAGGATAGAAAACGACGTCAGCGTCGATGCCTCGGGCTTAAGCTGATAGACCTCGTTGAAGGCCTGCGAGTCAGTGATGATAAGCTCGGGAGGTGTCGCCAGCGCTGCCAAAGCCTCGACCATGCGGTCGGGAGTGCAGCAGATGGGTATACAACCACGGTCGAGCAACTCGCGTATGGTCTGCACCTGTGGCTGAATAAGGCGACCTTTGGGTGCCGACTTATCCTGCGGCATGACGAGCAGCACTCTGTCACCCGCCTTGCAGAAACCCTCGGTGATGAGGCGCTCCTCGGCTGGGCGAGTGTTAATGATAGCCTCGCGCAGAGCCTCTATGCCCTCACCCGTAGTAGTGCTTGTGGCGATGACACGACACTTTGTTGCCTCCTCGATGCGTTTTGCGATAATCTCATAGTTAGAGATTCTATCCACCTGGTTGAGTGTCACAACAACGGGTATCTCGCGTGTACGGCACTCCTCAATTATGCGTAGCTCGGTATCGATACCCTCGTCAGTAAACAGCACTACGGCGATGTCGGTTCTATCCAGCATTTTTGACGTACGTGCCATGCGCTCCTTGCCGAGCGTGGTGTTGTCGTCGAGACCTGGGGTGTCGATAATGACTACCGCGCCCATGCCCGTAAGCTCCATAGGCTTCTGCACGGGGTCGGTCGTTGTACCTGGAGTGTTCGACACGATTGCCACATCCTGCTTCGCCAAGCAGTTGAGCATCGCCGACTTACCGGCATTTGTACGACCCAATAGGGCGATATGTACTCTCTCCGATGTGGGGGTCTGGGGTGTCATACTTATCGGCTATATTAGAATCTGAAGTCGCGCTTACCCTCGAGGATTGCCTTAAGGTTCTCCTCGGTGATGCGGCGCACCTTGTCTGATGGTATTATCTGCTGCAGGCGGTCAATCATTTTGTAACCCTCGACCTTAACTCGTGGCGATGCGTAGTCCTCGAGGTACTCTGCGAGTGTCATAAGTGCATTTGGGGCACAGCAGTTGCCGATAAGGCCACGCTTTGCCAGTGACATGAAGCGGTCACCTGTGCGGCCCTCGCGGTAGCAGGCGGTGCAGAAACTTGGGATATAGCCCAATTCCAATAGCCAGCTCACGATCTCGTCCAGCGTGCGCTCATCCGAGATGTCGAACTGTGCCGACTCCTCAGCATCCTCAATACCCTCGGCATAGCCACCTACGGATGTCTTTGAGCCACCGCTAAGCTGCGATACGCCCACGTCGAGAACCAACTCTCGAGAGCGCTTTGACTCGCGTGTCGAGACAATCATGCCTGTATATGGCACGGCGATGCGCAATACCGCCACGATGCGACGGAATACCTCGTCGGTAACAGCATTGGGGAAGTCCTTGGGGTCGATGTCGTCAGCAGGACGAATACGTGGTACGCTGATGGTGTGTGGGCCTACGCCAAAGCGTGCCTCGAGGTGCTCGGCATGCATAAGAATACCCACAACATCGTATCGGTAGTTAGAGAGTCCGAATAGAGCACCCACGCCCACATCGTCGATGCCACCAAGCATAGCGCGGTCCATAGCCTCGGTGTGGTATGCCCAGTCGCTCTTGGGGCCTGTGGGGTGCAGACGCTCGTATGCCTCGCGGTCGTAGGTCTCCTCAAAGAGGATATATGTGCCGATGCCTGCATCCTTCAATCGGGTGTAGTTTTCGACGGTTGTAGCCGCAATGTTCACATTCACACGGCGTATGGCGCCATTCTTGTGGTGGATAGAGTAGATGGTGTCGATAGACTCCAGTACATACTCAATAGGGCTGAGCTTGGGGTGCTCGCCTGTCTCCAACGCAAGTCGCTTGTGACCCATATCCTGAAGGGCGATAACCTCGCGGCGTATCTCCTCCTGTGTGAGCTTACGACGAGGAATGGTCTTGTTCTTAGCGTGATAGGGGCAATATACACAGCCATTCACGCAGTGGTTCGAGAGGTACAAAGGTGCGAACATGACTATGCGGTTGCCATAGATCTGCTCCTTGAGGCGGCGCGCGATAGCGAATATGCGCTCCTCAATCTCCTTGTCATCCACCTCGATAAGCACCGCAGCCTCACGGTGTGAGATACCCTTGCCCAAGTCGGCCTTGGCGAGTATCTCCTCGATGAGTGCGCGGTCGTTGCGGTGCTCACGTGCCCACTCCAGTGTGGCGCGTATCTCGCCGTCATGGATAAACTCGGCGGCGTGCTCCGACTTTACATTATATTCAATATTGCTCATTTTTAGTGTTTTTGGTTGTTAAAATCGCCTCGCGCGTAGTCTATATGGTAGCCGATGGTCTGAAGCTCGTCCTCTAACGCGCTAAGACCCTCGGCCGCCTCCTTACCCCACGAGGCCTTATTCTCATATATGGCATATTTAGCCCTCACATCCGAAGGCGAGAGGTTGGGCATCACTACATTAGCACCCGAGAGTATACCCTCAAGTCTTCCGCGCGGTGTGAGCGTCGCAAGTGCTGTTGTTGAGGGTAGCAGTGCCGTAGGTAGCATAAGTCGCACAATGGCTATCGTTGCCAATACCAAATTCAGGTTGCCCGCAGGCTCATCTCCAAGTGGTGTCGCCTTGTGTGGCAGGAAGGGGCCTATGCCCACCATCTCGGGTTGCATGCGCTGGATGAGGAGTAGGTCCTCTACGATATGGTCAATTGTCTGACCCTTAACTCCAATCATCATACCCATGCCAGTCTGATAGCCACAGCGTTTTAACGCATCCAAGCATCCCAACCTATGTTGTAATCCCTTGCTTGAGGGGTGCAACAATGCGTAAAGCTCCTCGTTTGCCGCCTCATGGCGTAGTAGGTAGCGGTTCGCTCCCGCCTCCTTAAGCCTTTTGTAGGACTCCTCTGTGCGCTCGCCCAATGATAGTGTGATAGCCACATCGGGGTAGGTGCGACGCATATCCGAGATAAGGTCCACGAGCCACTCATCCGTATGTGTGCCATCCTCGCCACCCTGCAATACGAAGGTGCGGAAGCCGAGGGCATAACCCTCCTTGCAGCACTCCATAACCTCCTCATGCGTAAGGCGGTAGCGCTCTGCTGTGCGGTTGCTGCGTCTGAGTCCGCAGTAGAGACAGTCGCACTTGCAGAAGCTCGAAAGCTCAATCAGGCCACGTATATATATGCCAAGTCCGAACTGCGCGCGCGCAGTTCGGACAGCATGGTCACGGAGAAGTTCAAGCACGTTGTCGTTTGTGGCAGCACTGCGTAGCAACTGCCCAAAATCTGTTGCGTTAAGTATATTACCCTGCGCTAATCGCTCAATCAACTCCTTCATAGTTATTGTTATCGCTTCTTCAGCTCAGCATCGAAGGTCTTCTTGCCGTCGCCGTAAGCAGTGTGTACGCTCGGACCTGAGATACAACCGCCGTCGCAGACCATCACCTCGATGAACTGTGCTGGAGCCTTACCAGTCTTACCGTAAGCCTTCAAGAGACCTACATTCTTCTTATTGAGACCTGCAATCTGGAGTGTTGTGAAGTCAATCTTGCCGTCAACCAACTCCTTAACTGCAGCTGTCACACCGCCATTCTCTGCAAAGCCGTGTGCAGAGCGACGTGATGTGCAATCTACTGGGTGTACGTTAGCCTCGCCGAGCTCGATGTTCATACCACCGAGGATTGCGTGTGTCTCCTCGTATGTGAGTACGTAGTCAACCAGACCCTTCAAGTCCTCACGACGTGCCTCCTTGCGCTTTGCAATACATGGACCAACGAATACTACCTTGGCGTTAGGATACTTCTCGCGTGCGAGCTGTGCTGTGTAAACCATAGGTGAGTATGTCGATGAGATGTACTTCTGCAACTCAGGAGCGTGCTTGCGTGCCATCTCCATGTATGAAGGACAGCATGATGTGGTCATGAATGGCTGACCCTCCTCCATCTTCTCTGCGAACTCGTGAGTCTCCTTCTCTGTTGTGATCTCAGCACCACGTGCCACCTCGATAACATCCTTGAAGCCGATAGCCTTGATTGCACCATATACCTGCTCAGTAGGTACGTTGTACTGCGAGAGGATTGATGGAGCAACGATAGCTATAACATCCTCACCACGACGGATTGACTGCAAAATGTCGAATACCTGTGAAATCTCGAAGATAGCACCGAATGGACAAGCGTTCATACACTTACCGCAGTAGATACACTTCGACTCGTCGATATGCTCTACGCCATACTCGTCCTTAGAGATAGCGCCCACGGGGCAAGCCTCCTCACAAGGAACGGGGATGTAAACGATAGCGTGGTAGGGACATGCTGCGAAACACTTACCACAGCTGATACACTTCTTGTGGTCGATCTTACCCTGTGATGTATCGGGATCGAACTCGATAGCATCCTTAGGGCAGGCGTGTGAACAAGCACGAGCCACACAACCACGGCAAAGGTTTGTGATGTCGTAGTTAGTGCGTACGCAAGATGAACATGCCTCGTCGATTACACACATAATGTTGTCCTTGATCTGTGTGCGGTCGATAGCAGCCTGTGCGTATGCTGACAATGGAGTGAGCTCATCAGTCTCATCTGTCATGTCGTAACCCAACAATGGGAGCGACTTATACTTCCATACTGCGCGCTCCTTGTGGATGCAGCAGCGGCCACGCACCTGTGAATTGCGAGGACTAAACTCGATGGGTACTCGATCGATCTTCTCTACGAGCTGACCCTCATTCCAGAGGCTCACAAGCTTTGTGAGAAGTCTCTGGCGTACGATCATAACGTTGTTTTTAATTGCCATATCGTTAGTAGTTAACTGTTAATTTGTCGTATTGTTGTGGTGTTAAAAGCCTCTGATACAATGCGGATTATGGTCTTTTTTGACTATAATCCTATAATTATGTGTATCGTGCTTGCAATTAACTCAACAAAGGTAGTAAAATTTGCTTAAAAATAAAAATTTTTAGACGATTTTTTCGCTTATACTCCCCTAATATTTATAATATATGTATTAAACGCTATTTTACGAGGTCGCCCTGTGTTGCGCCCATCTCTCGCATCTTTGCTACAATAATATTGCGGAGTTCTGTGGGACGAATACCTCCGAGTGGTGAACTGACAATAAGATTTCGAGGCGCTTGCGATGCAAAACGCTCGATGGCGATGCTTGGACTTAAATGACGTATAATATCTATTATGAGGTTGATATACTCCTCTGTACCAAAGTTTTGATTGAAAAGGAAGCGCTCAGGGTGTTCTCTCCATTCATGTTCGAGAGCCGTGTTATGGTAGATTTGCAACTGGTGAAACTTGATGAAGTCGATGCCCAGAGAGTTGATGTGTTCTACGCCCTCGATAATGTTGGTAGTAGTCTCATTCGGAAGTCCCAGGATAAAGTGTGCGCCAATATCTATACCCGCCGCCTTTGTCTGGGCTATGGCGCTGATTGCCGAGGCGAAGTTGTGGCCACGATTTACGTGGTCGAGTGTGGTGTCGTAAACCGATTCGATGCCATACTCAATACAGATATATTTGTCGTGGGATAAATGCTTTAGAAGTTGGAGTATTTCGGAAGTGGTGCAGTCGGGGCGTGTTCCTATGATAAGACCTGATATGGCGGGGTGGGATAGTGCCTCGGTGTATATCTCTTCTAATCTTGAAATATCGGCGTAAGTATTTGAGCCAGACTGCAAATATGCAAAATAAAAGTCTGCATTGCGACCACGCGAAGCGTGGAAGTGCAATGCAGACTCAATCTGCGAGGTTATGTCGTTGTTATTGCGACAATATGATGGTGAAAATGCTTCACCAAGACAAAATGTGCAACCGCCAAAACCGACCTTGCCATCGCGGTTGGGACAGCCCAAGCCGGCATCTATGGCGAGCTTCTGAATGCGTCCGCCCATCTTGCGGCGCATAGCACTGCCATAGTCGTTATACGGTAGCTGCTCCATGGCGTATCGGTTGTTTAGAGGTCCTCGAGGCGTGCCACGGGGGACACGTCGAGGCTGCTCAGCTCGCCCGCCATGTAGCGGTAGTAGCCCGCCGTTGCAATCATGGCGGCATTGTCGGTTGTGAACTTCAATTCGGGTAGGAATGTGCGCCAGCCGCGACGTTTGCCAGCCTCGAGGATGCCGTTGCGAAGTCCCGAGTTGGCTGATACACCACCTGCAATAGCTATATCCTTGATTCCCGTAGCTTTAGATGCCTTGATGAGTTTGTTTACAAGGATGTCTACGATGGTCTTTTGGAGCGATGCTGCGAGGTCGGCCTTGTGCTTCTCAACGAAGTCGGGATCCTCCTTTACTGCATCACGCAAGGTGTAGAGGAATGAGGTCTTGAGACCCGAGAATGAGTAGTCGAACTCGCCCTCTACATGTGGCTTTGCGAACTTGAAAGCGTCGCAGTTACCCTCCTTTGCCAAACGGTCAATTACGGGACCGCCGGGGTATGGCAGACCCATGACCTTTGCACACTTGTCAAACGCCTCGCCTGCGGCATCATCGATTGTTGTGCCGATAATCTCCATCTCGGTGGGTGAATCAACGCGCACAATCTGAGTGTGTCCACCACTTACCAAAAGGCAAAGAAATGGGAAGTCGGGGTGTGGTAGCTCGCGGTCGGGGAGGTCTACAAAGTGCGAAAGGATGTGTCCCTGCAAGTGGTTTACCTCAACGAGTGGAATATTGTTGGCGATGGATAGTCCCTTGGCGAATGATACGCCCACAAGGAGGGAGCCCAGGAGACCTGGACCGCGTGTAAAGGCTATGGCATCGACTTTGTCGATGGTGATGCCCGCCTCTTTCAGAGCAGTGTCAACAACAGGGATAATGTTCTGCTGATGGGCGCGCGAGGCGAGCTCGGGGATAACACCGCCATACTTCTGGTGTACTGCCTGTGAGGCAATTACGTTTGAGAGAAGTGTTCGGTTGCGTATCACCGCTGCCGAGGTGTCGTCGCATGACGACTCGATACCAAGGATAGTAATGTCCATTTTTTTGGAATTATTTCTATGTTTTTTTCTATATTAATAGAAAAATTATTACTTTTGTAAGTTAATTGCTGTATAACGGCAAAATCAAAACTATCGTTTCAATGCGCAAAGTTATAAAAATATTGGCAAAGGTGCTATCGGCAATCGTTTTGTTGCTGATATTTTTGCCTATTTTTATAACTCTGCTTCTCAATTTGGAGCCCATACAGAACTTTGTCGTTCGACATGCCGCAACCTATGCGTCGGAAATGTTGGGTACTCGCGTATCCGTAGATCGCATAGACTTGGACCTTTTCACGCGCGTGCGTGCCGAAGGCTTCTACGTTGAGGACTACGAGCAGGATACGTTGCTCTATGCAAAGAATGCCGTGGCATCACTCTCAAGCCTCGATATCAAGAAGGATGGTCTGTGTTTGCGAGGTGTTGAGGTTGATGGGGCGAAGTTGTATATCCGCGAGATGGCTGATGGCGAACTCAATATCCGTCCCATCATTGCCAAGTTGCAAAATTCCGAAAAAGAGCCCGATTTTAGGATGTACATGGCAGATGCCGAGGTTAGAGACCTCGATTTCCACTATACGACACTGACTCCTCGTTTGCCAGAGTATGGTATGGACTACGACGATATCCGCATTTTGAATGTCGATGCACGAGTTGAGAACTTCAGCGTGGTGAAGGGTGCTGTGCGTGGAGATATTGTCCGTTTTGCGGCGGATGAGCGCAGTGGTATCAGAATCGATGACCTTAGCGGTGTGATGCTCGTCGATAGGGGTGTCATTCATGTGGATGATTTAAGAGTTGTAACACCATATTCGCAACTCACCATGCCGCGAATGCATATCAATGGCGAGAGCTGGCTCGAATATAAGGATTACATCAATATTGTTGAAATGGATATCGAGGCGGAGAATTCGTCCATATCTACAACCGATATTGGCTACTTTGCTCCTGCGCTGCGCGACTGGGGTATCACCGTTCGAGATATAGACTTGACCTATCAGGGCACTGTTGATGACTTTGAGGCTACGCTGCGCGATGCTTCGATTGGAGAGAAGAGCAATCTGCGTGCTACGGCTCATATCACAGGCATGCCCGAGTGGCGCACAGCCAACTATGTTGTGGGTGTCGAGGATATGCACCTCGACGTGAGTGATGCGCGCGAAATACTCGATGCAGTGCTCAAGACTCCACTTCCGGATAAGGTACTTGAGATAGTTGACCGTATGGAGTGGGTAGATATGCGAGCTACGTTTGGAGGACGCTTCGATTCGTTCCGTGTGGCGGGTAATATGAACACGGCAAGTGGCCATGTGCGTGCCGATGTTAAGCTTGCAAAGGCGAAGGGTGGCAGATATGGAATAAACGGCGTAGTCAAGACCTCCGATCTGGAGTTGGGTAAGCTGCTTGCAGTGGCTAAGGTGGGACGTGTGGATGCTACGATAAATGCCGCTACCGTAATTGGTAATGCTCAGTCGGGAGGTGTTGTTGGTGATGTGAATGTGGAGGTTGATGCCTTTACATACGCGGGATACACCTATCGTGGCATTGGCGGCGTGGGCAAGATAGATGGTAATAAATTCTATGGCGAGGTTACGGCTACTGATCCAAATCTTGAGTTTGATATGTTCGCAGATGTGGACTTCGACAAGAGTAATCCATACTATCGTTTGTCGATGATGCTTGCTAATGCCGATCTTCATGCTCTGAACATAAATAAGCGTGATACAATATCGCGCCTCTCGGCAAATATCGGTGTCGATATCAGTGGTGCATCGCTTGAGCAGCTCAATGGTTATGTCAGCATCGCGGATGCGGAGTACCACTACCCAGGTGGAGACATCTACTCTAATCGTGTTCGTATCGATATGGATAGTTCGCCGCAGCAGAAGTATGCGCAGTGCAAGTCCGACTTCTTCGACTTCGATTTCCGCAGTCGTTCAAGTTATCGCGACATATATAAGTATCTTGCGAATTCGCTCATGACATACGTGCCACTGCTCTACAACAATGCATCGGAGGTAAGTGTGAGTGATGCTGCATCGAACAATGCAAGTGATTATACGGTGTTCACGCTCACGGCAAATGACGAGATTAACAGTCTGCTTGATGCCATTGCCGGAGGACTTGTCATTGCTCCCGAGACAAATGTGTCGTTGACGTTCAACCCTCGTAGCAACAATATCATCCTCAAGGGTAAGTCCGAGGCGGTGGAGTATTCGGGTCTTATCATGGCTAATGTTGAGCTTGATGTCAATAACAACAGCCGCGACTCTATGTCTGTGCGCATGAGGTCCGAGGGTGTGTATCGTGGTTCTACGATGCTCATGCCGCACTTCAACCTCACGGGTGGTGCGCGCGAAAACCGAATCACGGTGACCGCGGGATTTAAGGATGGCGAGGGTCATCGCTCGGCGATGCTGGGTCTTGCTGCCAAGTTCAGCCGTAACCATCAGACCAACCGACGCTCCGTACATATCAACTTCACGCCTTCACACTTCACGGTTGATAAGTCGCAGTGGAAGTTGTATGCCCGAGGTATCGACATCGACTCTTCGCGCATCAATGTGAACGACCTGCGCATCTCGCGAGGTAATGAGCAGTTGCGCATCAATGGTGTTGCTTCGCGCATGAGGAACGACTCAATCAAGCTCACACTAAACCACTTCGACATATCGCCTCTGTCACAGATACTCTCCAAGTGGGGATATAACATCAGTGGTGCATCAACAGGATATGCAACAGTCAAGTCGGCGTTGAATAATCCCGAGATTGAGGCGCGAATAAGTCTCGATGAACTTAGTGTAAATGGCCTTGTTGCCCCACCACAGGATATCATTACCGACTGGGACTTCAAGGAGAATCGTGCCCGCGTCTTTATATGCGACCACGAGTCACGCGATACGCTTATCAGGGGCTATTACCAGCCCGACGGCACGCGCTACTATGCCAACGCTCGCATACGTCGTCTCAAGGCGGAGCTTATCCAGCCCTTCCTCAGCGGTATCATTTCGGATATCGACGGCAGTGCGAATATCTACGCTACTATTCGTGGTGAGGGTCGTATGGCGCAGCTTAATGGTCGAGCTACGATGGACTCGCTTGCTATGACGGTTGACTATACCAAGGTGCGTTATAATGCTCCATACGGTGAGCTACTTATCAAGGATAATCACATATATGCCGATGATGTTGAACTCTTCGACCCTCATGGCAATAGGGGCGTCTTCGATATGGACTTGAATCTGAACCACCTCTCGAATGTGACCTACGACATTGCTATCGATGCCAATAATATGCTTGTGCTTGACACCAAGTCGAAGGATAACGACTTCTTCTATGGTCGTGCCTTTGCCACTGGCTCGGCGGAGTTCCGTGGTGACAAGCGTGGCATCAAGATGGATATCGAGGGTACAAGTAGCGGCGACTCACACTTCTACATGCCGTTGTCGGGTAAGGAGGATGTGTCGTATGCTGACTTTGTTAAGTTCCGCGAAAGTGAGGTTGTGGGTCCCGATACAACGCGCTTCCTGACTCGACGAATGTTGGCGTATGAGCGTAAGCATAGGGCGGTGAATACGTTGGGTAGCGTGATGGATCTCAATATGACGCTCAACGTGTTGCCGAATGTCGATATGCAGTTGGTTATTGACCCTACGGTGGGTGATATCATCCAGGCCCGAGGTGCGGGACAGCTAACAATGCACATCGTGCCCGAGGCTAACATCTTCGAGATGCGTGGTGAGTACACCATCAGCGAGGGTGACTACCTCTTCACGTTGCAAAACATCTGGCATAAACTATTTAAGGTTGTGCCCGGCTCTACCGTGTCGTGGAATGGTGACCCTATGGGTGCGCAGTTGAACATCAATGCAGTCTACGAGACCAAGGCATCACTCACGCCGCTTATCGGCAACTCGCTGCAGGGTATAGACACCTCGCGTGCAGTGCCTGTGCAGTGCTATATTATACTCACCGACGATATGATGAAGCCTACGGTGACCTTCGATGTGAAGGTTCCAAATGTGGCACCCGAGATACAGGCCGTTATCGAGAAGGCTCTCAACGACCAGCAGTCCATCGCTACGCAGATGTTCTGGCTCTTGGCAGCCAACACCTTCTCGTCGGAGAATACGGGAGCTATGGGTGCGTCGCTTACGGCAACCACGGGCTTTGAGTTGTTGTCCAATCAGTTGAGCAACTGGCTCTCGGGCGAGAATTACAACATCGTGCTCCGCTATCGTCCTCGTACCGAGCAGACGGGCGATGAGGTCGACTTCGGTTTCTCGAAGAGCTGGTTGAATAATCGACTCATTGTAGAGTTTGAGGGTGGTTATCTCTCGGATGATGCTCTCCAGGCTACAGAGAAGGTATCCAACTTTGTTGGCGAGGCATTTATCACATGGCTCATCAACCCCGATGGAGCATTCCGTCTCAAGGGCTTTACGCAGACCATCGACCGCTATGGAGAGAACCAGGGTATGCAGGAGTCGGGCGTGGGTGTCTACTACAGCGAGAGCTTTAACACATGGAAGGAGCTTGGCGAGAGCCTTAAGAGAAGGTTCTCTCGCGACAGTGTGGCACATGCCGAGCGTGTAGCCGAGCGAGCAGTGAAACGTGCCGAACGCGAGGAGCGTCGCAAGGCGAGGGAGCTTGTCAAGGAGCGCCCTCCGATGGTTGCAACAAACGAGGAGATGTGATAGGATTGAATGAAATAGTGCGAAATAAAACAGATAAAAATTAATAACTAAAAACTTAAACAACTATGATTAACATTCTTGCTACTACACCCGGTGTAGAGACTGGCGAGCTCACACAGGCGCAGCTCGACTCACTTGCACTTGCAAACGAGGCTATTCAACCCGCAGCAGAAAAGGCTACCGAACTCTCTGTTGGCTTCTGGGATTTGTTCCTTGGTGGTGGCTGGCTTATGTGGGTGCTTGTTGCGTTGGCTTGCGTCATGATATTCATCTTCGTGGAGCGTTTCATGGCTATCCGCAAGGCTACAACTATCGACAAGAACTTCATGAACCGCATCCGTGACTTTATCTCGGAGGGTAACATCAACGCTGCTGTTGACCTTTGCCGTCGTACCAACTCACCTATCGCACGCATGGTGGAGAAGGGTATCGAGCGCATTGGCCGTCCTATGAGCGACATTCAGACAGCCATCGAGAATGTTGCGAATGTTGAGGTTGCAAAGCTCGAGACAGGTCTTCCATGGTTGTCATCTATCTCGGGTGGTGCCCCTATGATCGGTTTCTTGGGTACTGTAGTAGGTATGGTGCAGGTCTTCATCGACATGTCGGCTAACAACTCTGGCACCATCGAGCTCTCGCAGCTCTCTTCAGGTATGTATGTCGCAATGGTAACTACTGTGGGTGGTCTTATCGTTGGTATCCCTGCATACTTCGCATATAACTACCTCGTGGCACGCATCGAGAAGCTCGTATTTAGAATGGAGGCTACAACAATCGCCTTTATGGATATCTTGAACCAGCCCGTACAAAAATAGTATAGACCATGGCAATTAAGAGAAGTTCAAAGTCTAACTCGTCGTTCTCATCATCGTCGATGACCGACCTGGTGTTCCTGTTGTTGGTCTTCTTCATCCTCGCTACGACGCTCATCAACCCTAACAATGCGGTGCGTCTTACGCTCCCATCATCTTCGAGTCAGGAGGGTGATCCATCGGTGATTTCGCTCTCTGTGGTTGGTGACAGAACAAGTCCGTCGGGTTATCAGTACGTCATCAACAGCGATGAGAAGTACACCGAAGTATCGGAGGTGGCAGCAGCGCTGCGCATCCACTATGCACCATTTGAGGGTCGTGCCGAGGAGGAGCGTCCATATATCTCGTTGCGTTGCGATGAGAAGGTGACCGTAGATGCACTTGTTGAGATTATTGACCTCACACGTGAGGAGAAGTATAAGATGGTACTCGCTACGAAGGACAAGAAGTAGGGGGTGCAGTAACTAACGTTTGTATAATGGAGTATTATGATCCCATAGATCGCAGTTCACGACGCGTAGCTGCTATTGTCACACCTGTTGTGGTGGGACTATTGGCTGGTGCGATGAGCTTTGTGAGCTTCGATATCAACGCAGGTGACGAGTTGCCGCCACCTGTGGAGATTCTCTTTGAGGATGAGCCTATACCCACTCCCGAGCCAAAGCCTGAGAGGCAGCAGAGTGCTCCTACCGACCAGCGTCGTGATAAGGCTCCTGCACATGTAGAGGAGTCGAAGCAGACCCAGAGTAACCAGACCTCTGGCGAGGCGGAGAGAACCGAAACGGTAAACCCAAATGCGCTCTTTAAGCCCGTTACGGGAAATAGTGCCGAGCAGGTTCCCGAGGGCAATCGCCTTGCGCCCGATGGTAAGGAGCAGAACAAGGGCGAGGGTACGGGATATAACCTTCAGGGTACCGATCAGCTCGATAGTGGCTTGCAGGGCCGCGGCCTTAGAGAGGGTCTGCCCAAGCCTGCTAAGAACTACAATACAAGTGGCGTTGTGCGTGTGAGAGTAGAAATCGACAGCGCAGGTAATGTCACAAGTGCCAAGGTGGATCTGACGGGTACTACAACCACCGATGCACAGCTTCATAAGTTGGCTGAGGAGGCTGCCCGTAAGGCAAAGTTCCGCCCAAGTGAACGTACGCTTCAGGGTGGTATCATCACCTATGAGTTTAAATTGCAGTAGGCTGCGAAAAGATGATGTAATATGAAAAGAGTGTTTTTGTTGTGCTACGCACTGCTTGCCTCGTGTATTGTGGTGTGTGCTGATAGCCCCAAGGGTGCTGTCATAGAGTTTTCGACCAAGGTTGTAGACCTCGGCACGCTGTCGCGCGACGACGATAAGCAGATTGTGCGTCTGTCGTTCACCAATACGGGCGATGTTCCGCTTGTCGTTACCGAGGTGCGCACTACCTGCTCATGCACAACGGTGCAGCACGATAGACGGAAGGTGTTGCCCACGGAGCGTGGTGTGCTGAACATCACCATGGATCCATCGAAGGCCCCTGTTGGAGACTTCTATCGTGTGTTAAACGTCTATTCGACTGCAACAAACGGAGTGCAACATATAACGCTTAAGGCAGAAATTGAATAAAAATAGTATATTATGGAGATTAAACGATTGGTTTTTAACCCATTCAGAGAGAATACATACGTCGCTTGGGACGATACTAAGGAGTGCGTCATCATCGATGCTGGTAATATGGTTGCTGGTGAGAACCGCATCCTCGCAGAGTTTATCGAGGCGCATGGTCTCAAGCCCGTTATGGCTGTGAACACCCATGGTCATTTCGATCATGTTGGTGGCGTGCAGTGGCTCAAGGATACCTACGGAGTGCAGTTCGCATGCTCGTCTAAGGATCAGTTCATCATCGACAGTACGGCGGGAGGCACTATGTATGGCTTCAAGTGTAATGAGGTGCCAGCCATAGATGTGGACCTCGATGCTGTTGGCGAGGTACGCTTTGGCGAGACCACACTACGCGTAATCAAGACCCCTGGCCATACGCCTGGTCACGTGGTGTTGTTCAACGAGGCTGACAAGACCCTCTTTACGGGTGATACGCTCTTTAGAGAGAGCATTGGTCGTACTGATTTGCCTGGTGGCGACTACTCATGGATTATGAAGTCTATTCTTGAGGAGGTTGTGCCCCTCGGTGACGATGTCACAATCTACCCAGGCCATGAGGATAGCTCAACAATCGGCCATGAGGTGTTATACAACCCCTTCATTGTCGAGGTGCTTAACAACGAGATTAACTATAAAGGATAGCCTAACGATATGCGTATAGATATTATTACTGTCGTGCCTGAACTTCTCGATTCACCGCTTAATGAGTCGATATTGAAGCGCGCTCAGGAGTCGGGACATGCCGAGATTTATGTGCATAATCTGCGCGATTATACTGACGACAAGCGCCGCACGGTTGATGACTACCCCTTTGGTGGCGAGGCGGGCATGGTGATGAAGATTGAGCCTGTGTTCCGCTGCATCGAGAAGCTCAAGTCGGAGCGCGACTACGACGAGATTATCTTTACCTCGCCCGATGGCATCACCTATAACCAGCATGAGGCAAACCGTCTCTCGCTGATGAAGAATATCATCATCCTCTGTGGCCACTATAAGGGTATCGACTACCGCATCCGCGAGCACCTTATCACACGCGAGATATCCATTGGCGACTATGTGCTTACGGGTGGTGAGCTTGCTGCGTGCGTCATTGCCGACTCTGTTGTGCGCATCATCCCTGGTGCTATTGGCGACGAGGCCTCGGCACTTACGGACTGCTTCCAGGATAACCTGCTTGCGCCACCCGTCTATACTCGCCCTGCGGAGTTCAATGGCTGGAAGGTACCCGATGTACTGCTCTCGGGTCACTTTGCTGAGATTGAGAAGTGGCAGGATGAGCAGGCATATCTGCGAACAAAGGCTTTGCGCCCCGATTTGTTGGAAGAGTAGATGGAGCGAGGAGCGTAAGGAGTTTAGAGAGATTAGGGAATTTAGGGAGTTTAGGGAGGATAGAAATCTTATCCCTAAGTTTCCTAACTTCCTTAGCCTCTCTAATTTCCTTAAATTCTCTAATCTCCCTAACCACCCTAAAAAAACAAACTGCGACCCATATGGGCCGCAGTTATTATTATATATAGGTATTCGCCTACTTGATGTCGAAGTTTAGCAGCGTATGGTCGCCAATCGTGAGACGGTAGTTGTCGCCAGCCTTCGCCTCGAACTTCGCAGGAGCACCGAGGTAGATGAGGTCACCGATGCGCAGCGTCATGCACTCCGAGAGGTGGCTGACAACGCGCTCGGGCGTAAAGCGCATATCGTCAATAGTTATGCGTGCGCGCTCCTCGCCATTGATGTAGAATATGGCACCCTCCGCAATAGCCTCTGCGGGGAGTGTGTCGAGCGAGAGTGCCGAGGAGTGGTCGAAGCCCACAGCCTCATCCCAGGGCAGACCCTCGCGGCGTGCCTCGTCGAGCTTGTCGATGGCGGTGAATGCCACGCCACCCATCACGCCCTCTATGCAACGCGCTGCGAAGCGCTCACCGATGTACTTCGCCAAGCGCGATACCTTGAGCACGATATGTGGCTCGGCAACGACGCGACCTACGCCATCGGGGATGTAGAAAGCGTCGTTGTTGCGTAGTAGGGCAGTGTCGGCCTTGAGGTAGTAGCGAGGTGTTGTGTCCTGCTCCGAATAGTTGTTTATGATGTTTATAAGTTTCATTATCTGAGTGTGTTAACAATGTCTTTAGCAAATCGTTCTGATGCTCCTGCATCGCCAATCATGGTGCGCAACTCGTCAAAGTCGCGCAGCATGCGCTCGCGGTCACAGCCTCCTGGGAGTATCGCTGCGAGCTCTTTTGCCGACTCCTCGATGGGTAGCTTGGCGCGTACAAGCTCCTTGACGGCCTCGCGGTTGAGATTGATGTTCACGAGCGAGATGTAGGGTATGCGCAGGAAGTAGGGTTTTAGTTTTTCGTAGAGCCAGGGCACATGATACAACACAACCTCGGGGATGCCCATGAGTGCTGTTTCGAGTGTCGCTGTACCCGATGTCACTATTGCCGCCTCGCTCATGGCGAGTGTCTGCTGTGTGCGGTCACACACATACTTAACATCTGAGTTGGCAATAATACTGTCGTATAGGTGCTTATCTATCCATGGAACAGCCGTAACTACAAACTGATAGTCGGTAAACTGGCGCGAGAGGGCTACCATATCAGGGAGGTTTGCCTTGATCTCCGATATGCGGCTACCAGCCAAAAGCGCAACAATGGGGCGGTTGTCGAGTCCGCACTCGGCAATATACTCCTCGCGTGTTGGGAGTGATGCTCGGCGCTCGGCAATGTCATCGACCAGCGGGTTGCCACAGAAGATTGGCTCTATGCCGTGACCTCTGAAATATGCGGTCTCAAACGGAAAGATTGTGTAGAGGCGATCTACATATCTGCGTAATTTTTTCACGCGGCGCTCCTTCCATGCCCACACCTTGGGTGCTATGTAGTAGTAGACGCGTATGTTGCTGCCCTTTGCCCACTTCGCTATGCGAAGGTTGAAGGCGGGGTAGTCGATAAGTATTATTACGTCGGGGTTGAAGCGCTCGATGTCGGCCTTTACGTCATCCATTTGGCGGAATATGGTGCGCAGGTTCATTGCCACCTGAACGAAGCCGAAGAACGACATCTGCTTATAGTGGTAGAGCATATTCTCTTTGCCACCCACCTCAGCCATGCTGTCGCCACCCGAAAAACGGAACGATGCTTCGGGGTCTTGATTGCGTATGCCGCGCATAAGTTTACTTCCGTGGAGGTCGCCCGAGGGCTCGCCCGCAATAACATAGTACTTCATAGAGTCGCATTTAATTCACAAATATAGCGCTTTATTTCCAAACTGCACAGATGTAGAGCCATAAAAAAGCAGCACCCCGAGGGATGCTGCCATAAAAATTGATGCGCACAAGTCTATTCAGTAACGGTGATTATGCCATTTGCAACCTCAAAGAAGCTGTTGTCTGCGCCGCCATTGAGCGATGCCAAAGCATCGTCGGTTGCAACTGCTGCGTTTGTTGTTACATCAAGCAACTCGTTGTTGGCGTTGTAGTAGAAGCAAGCGAGGTTGTTGTTAGAACCCTGATATGTAGTGCCGTTAGCCGATGTAAGCTCACCTGCGTTGAGGCAGTAGTTAGCCTTGTCGCCTGTGCCATACTGAGCCTTTGGTGCGATGCCGCCTGCGCCCATATCGCCAATGATTGTGCCGTTGTTGTAGCAATAGCTTGCGTTGATAGAGCCGTACAAGCTGTATGCGATACCTGCAGCATAGCTGTGCTCTGCGGTGATGTTGCCATAGTTAGCGCAGTAGTTGAGCGTAGCTGTGCTACCTGGGGTCTGACCAAGAATACCTGCGGCAGAGGCGTTAGGATTGGCCTTGTGAGAGGTTACATCGCCATAGTTGTAGCAGTACTCGAAGGTTGTTGCACCAGTTAGGATGCAGACAACGCCTGCTGCTGGCTCCGACTCTACGGATGAAATAGTACCATTGTTTGTAGCGTTTGAGACAGTGCCCTGCACGCGGTTTACGATGCCCGCAGCACCCCATGTAGCTGAGATGTCGCCATTGTTCACTACGTTGTCAACCACGGTGTTGGCACCTGTAATCCATGATGCGATACCTGCTGCGCGGGTAGCGGTGATGTCAGCATCGTTCTGGCAGTTTGTGATAGTCACGTTTGTAAGGTTGTGGCAGATGCCGGCAGCGTAGCTTGTGGCGTTGATGCTGCCTGATACGGTAACATTCTCGATTGTGATATTGTCGTCACCAATGCACACTACGCCCGCAGCATATTTATTAGAGTTGATTGCCACGTCAACAAGGTTGAGGTTCTTGATTGTTGTACCCTCGGCAGCGTAAGCAATGAATGCCGCATAGTCACTGTTTGTAGCGAGGTTATAGATGCTCTTGCCATTGCCATCGAAGGTGCCCTGGAATGGCTTGTCGCTTGTGCCTACGGGAGTCCATGTCTCGTTGTTGAGGTCGATATCCTCGGCAAGGAGTATGGTCTTGTTAGCCAAAGTGTCGGTGTCAGCCGTTGCAAGCCATGCAAGCTCCGAAGGCTTGGTGATGTGGTATGTCTGCGTAGCTGTGTCAAGCGTAGGCTCGCTTACGCTTGTACCATCCCAAAGCTGTACGTAGAATGGCTCGTCGGTCAAGTTGTCGGCGTTTGCAAAGTTGTCGTCGATTGTGACATTGATCTGCGTAGCCGATGTGAGCAAGTTACCGATGATGGTTGTGAGGTAGTTGCGCTGAATAGGGATGTCAGTGCGGAAGTTTGTCTCCTTGATAAGAGCATCGCTCTTGTCGTAAACCGACATTGTGAAGTTGATTGGTGTCTGCTGGTCTGTGGCGAGAATGTAGTCCGTAACAAGTGTCATGTGTGTGTGGCGCTTCTCGCCGCTTGTATTCTCTGTGCCATAGTTGTCGTAGTTGTCATAACCCTCGGTATAGAGGTGTGTTGCAAGGCCCGTGTGGGTGTTGTCAACCAACTTGCACACGCCATTGTCATAGGTGTACTCGAATGTCTTGGTCGATGATGTGCCGGCAATAGCGCCTGTGAGGGCATTGAACTGAGTTGGTGCACCTGTCTCAAACTCTACAACCACCTTGCCTGGGTCAACATTAAGGTTGAGATCTGCGAGGTCGGTAGTCACCACGCGCACCTTTGCGTATGGGCGTGTCAAGACCATTGCACGTGTTGTAGGATTTGTGATGGTGATGTTTGTCGAAGCGAAGTAAGCGTCGGCAAGCTCATCGTTAATAGCCTCATCCTTGATGGTGATATCCTTGAGTGTGTTGCCTATGATGTGACGAAGACCGAGGTTCTGCTGCACATCAACAGCTGGGTCGTCAGATGCGTTCTCGTCCACGAAGTCTGCGAATATCGCGAAGTGGTATTCACGGTTGGGGATAAGACGAAGGTCGAAGCTCACGGGAGCATACTCGTCAACGATGATGACCTGACGATCCTTGATGGGGGCGAAGTTATCGCCATAGAGCCCCTCAGGGTCAACATCGTAAACCTCCAGTGAGTAGCGTAGATCTACATCTGACCAGTCTATGCAGTTATCGCCCACCTGGCTGCCCTGCAAGTAGTCGATAGCGCCATATGCGCTGTTGCGACCCTGTTGTGGGGTTGTGTCGCCAGCGCGAGTAGCAAGCTCGGCAACGTCCACCGCAAATTTGAAGTTAACCTCTTCATTACCCATGTTAGTGGTAATGTCTGGCTCGGTCTGACATGCAGCAAAACCAAGCACCATCGTAGTTAAAGCTAAGATTTTTCTCATAATAAATAGTTGTTTTGGTGTATGGAAAATTTTTCACGATTACAACGACCTATTATGCAAAGACTCTGCCAATGGATAAATCATCGCAAAACAAAAGAAATGGCGACCCCGAAGAGTCGCCATGTTGAAGTATGGTGCAGAGATGTTTTAGATGCCCATCTCCTTGATAAGCCACTGTGCACCGCCCACCTTGTCAACTACGAACAATACATAGCGGATGTCGCAGATGATGTTGCGGCAGAGAGTCTCGTCGAACTCGATGTCGCTCATTGTAGAGAGCCATGTGCGGTCGAAGTTAACACCGATAAGCTCACCCTTGCGGTTGAGAACTGGAGAGCCTGAGTTACCACCTGTTGTGTGGTTCGAAGCGATGAAACATACGGGAACGGTGTACTTGCCATTGAGCTCCACGCCCCAACGACCGTAATCCTTCTTTGCGTATGCATTGCGCAAAGCCTGAGGCACGTTGTAGTCGTAGATATCGGGGTTATCCTTCTCGATGATACCCTCGATGGTTGTCTGTGGCAAGTGGTACTCGCCATCGGCATACTCATAGCCTGCAATCTTACCGTAGGCAACACGCAATGTGAGGTTTGCATCGGGGAAGAATGCGCGCTGCTTGTCCCACTCCATCAATGCCTTAACGTATGGGCGGAACCAACGCTCGATGTCGGGGATGTTGCTGAAGTTGCGATATGCATACTTGGATACGTGCTCGCGCATAGGCTCGATAGCCGCTGCGAACTCAGCGATAGGGTCGTTTGCCACGTTGTCGTAGCTGAACTCCTCGATGGTGCCGAGTGTAGTGTTTGCATAGAGCCACTCTGCGTATGCAGCACCATTGCCATGCTTCTCAAGGAGCTGCTTTAGCTCTGGTGAAAAGAGTGTGGCGTGCTTCTCGTATGCTGTGAGCATTGCAATTGCAATGTCGCGGTCAACGTTAACGTCGAAGTCCTTGTAGAAACGCTCCAAGGCAGCCTGCTTCTGCTCCTGACTAAGTTTGTCGTTGTTGGCGATGCCCACAACCTGTGTAAGCTCGATACCGCGCAATGACTCATTAAAGAGCTCATAGTGGAAGTAACCCTCCATGTTACGCTCGTAAGCGGCCGATAGCGAGTCAAGCAGGTATGCTTTGTCGGGGTTCTCCTTGCGGAAACGCTCCTCATAAGCGAGCTTCTTGTTGTAGGTGCCGAGGCGGTTGATACCCTTAACCTCGCCCTGCCACTTCTTCCATGCATTTGCGATGTTTGCCTGCTTTGCTGCATACTTGATGCGTGTCTCTACAGATGTAGCCTGTGCAGCACCGATGATGTCGAGGCGCTGTGTACGAAGGTCGATCTTGGTGGGGTCAGAGAGCTCAGCAATGTACTTGACAGCATCAGAGGTGATATACTCCTGAGTGTTGCCTGGGAAGCCGTAGATCATGGTGAAGTCGCCCTCGTTTACGCCCTTTGTCGAGATCTTGAAGTGACGCTTTGGCTTGTATGGCTTGTTCTCCTTGTTGTAATCGGCTGGCTCATTCTTGCTGTTGGCATAGATGCGGAAGATTGAGAAGTCGCCAGTGTGACGTGGCCAGATCCAGTTGTCATTGTCGGCACCGAACTTACCAATGGTGGTAGGAGGCGCACCTACAAGACGTACGTCGTTGAACTCGCGGTAGATGAAGAGGTATGCCATGTTACCATAGTACATAGACTCCACGCGTGCGCGATAGCTTACGCCCTCCTTCTCGGCCTTGGCGATAATCTGCTCCTTGGTCTCACCTGCTGCAAGGCGCTCAGTAACATCCTCCATGCGCACGAGGATGTGCACCTTGAGGCCTGGACATGGCAACTCCTCGTTGTGGTTCATAGCCCAGAAACCGTCGGTGAGGTAGTCGTGCTCAACGGTTGAGAGTGCCTGAATGGCATCGTAGCCACAGTGGTGGTTAGTGAGGATAAGACCCTTGTCAGAGATAATCTCACCCGTACATCCACCATCAAATAGAACCACCGCATCCTTCATAGAGGCTTTGTTGATGGAGTAGATGTCCTCGGCAGAGAGCTTGAAGCCCTTAGACTTCATGTCGTCGATGCGCGATGCGATGAGTGACGGAAGCCACATACCCTTGTCCGCAACGGCAGAGAAGCTTGTTGCACATAGCAACGCGAAAATTAGTAGTGAACGTTTCATTTTGTTATTTGTATTAAATTAGTTATTTTTAGTTTAGTAGCACGATGGCAGTCGCTCGATGAAGCACTCCAATTCGCGATAGAGCCTCTGTACGGGCAGACCCATAACGTTGTAGAACGAGCCCTCGATGCCCTCGATGCCGCAGTAGCCTATCCACTCCTGAATGCCGTAGGCACCCGCCTTGTCCATGGGGTGGTAGTTATCGACGTAGTAGGCTATCTGCTCCTCGGTTAGCGTGGCAAAACGCACCTTGCTTTTGGATGAGAAGCTGCGCTCATGGTCTATGGAGCGTAGTGTTACGCCCGTTACCACGCTATGCTCACGACCCGATAGTCGGCTAATCATGGCACGCGCCTCAGCCTCGTCGGCGGGCTTGCCCAATACCTCGTTGCCGAGCACTACGGTGGTGTCGGCGGTTATGAGTATGTCGCCACACTGCAGGGGTGTGGGGTAGGCGCGACTCTTAAGCTGTGATAGGTACTCGGCAACCTCCTCGGCAGGAAGTGTGGCGGGATATACCTCGTCGCACTCAAACTTGGGCGCGAGGCGATACTCAATGCCTGTTGCCTTGAGAAGTTCGCGTCGGCGTGGTGATGCCGAAGCGAGTATTATGTTGAATGACTTAAGTTTATCGTGTAGTAGCATCGCAAAACTCTTTTATCCCACAAAGTTACGCAATTTATTTGATTTTCCCTATCTTTGCGCCGATATTCATATCTATTTTTAGGCAAATATTTATAACTTAGGGTGTTATGAAACGTGATGCTATAGATTTTCAGAGTGACGAAATAGGTAAACTCTTCCGTAAACTGCTTCTGCCTACGTTGTTTGGTGCGTTGTCGATGTCGGCAATGACCGCCATAGATGGCATCATTGTGGGTCATGGTGTGGGTGCTGTGGGTGTTGCTGCGGTGAATATCGTAGTACCTATCTACACGCTTATGTCGGGTATCGCGCTTATGGTGGGTGCGGGTTGCTCGGTTGTTGCGTCAATTCATCTTGCAAAGCAAAAGGTGAAGGTGGCACGCCTGAATGTTACTCAGGCCCTTGTTGCCTCGTCGCTTACCGCTGCGCTTATATGCGCCGTTATACTTCTCTTTCCGGAGCAGATATTCGAAATGCTGGGTGCATCGCCCACGCTCCTGCCCTATGTCATGGATTACACACTGTGGCTGATGCCGGGATTTGTGTTCGAGATGTTCGGCCTTATAGGTCTCTTTATCATACGTCTGGATGGCGCGCCACGATATGCCATGTGGTGTAATATCATACCTGCGGTGCTCAATGCCATTCTCGACTGGGTGTTCATCTTTCCCGTGGGTATGGGCGTTGAGGGTGCGGGTATCGCCACATCGATGTGTATGGTGCTTGGTGGTGTGATGGCGCTGATATATCTCCTTGTGCCGAGCCATAAACTGAGCGTCGTTATGCCCAAGTTTTCGTTGAAGAGCCTCCGCCTGTCGCTGCGTAATGTGTGGTATCAGTGCCGCATAGGCATCTCCTCGCTCATGGGTGAACTCTCGTTGTCGGTGTTTGTGTTTGTCGGTAATCTGGTGTTTATGCGCTTTTTGGGTGACGATGGTGTCGGCGCCTTCGGCATATCGTGCTACTATACGCCCTTCTTCTTCTCGGTGGGCAACTCCATAGCGCAGTCGGCACAGCCTATTATAAGCTATAACTATGGACTGGAGCGTTGGGATAACATAACGCGCATACGTCGCATGCTCCTGACGACATCCTTTGCTGTGGGCGCTGTGGTGTCGCTACTCTTTGTCTTTGTACCTGAGTGGCTTGTGGGCCTGTTTGTGGATGTAGACTCTATGGCGGGTGTTATAGCCATTGAGGGTTTTCCATACTATGCTCTTGGCATTATTTTCTTTATCCTGAACGTGGCAATCATAGGCTACTATCAGAGCATCGAACGTGTTGGCCGTGCAATGTTTATCACCGCCCTGCGCGGCATGATATTCATAGTTCCCGCCTTCCTGCTCCTGCCCTCGGTGCTGGGTATCAGGGGTATATGGCTTGCAATGCCTGTGGCGGAGGTGCTAACCCTTGCGGTGGTACTGATAATGTTGCTGGCAACAAATAAATATCGTAAAAAAGCGAATATGTAGTACCGACATACTACATATTCGCTTTTGTTAAGTCTCTTATCTATTAATACTGCTCCTTCTCGTTGGGGAAGTCGCGGCTCTTGACATCATCGACATAGTGGCCCACAGCCTCCAGGATTGTTGTGCCTACATCGGCGTAGCGACGCAAGAAACGGGGCGAAAAGGCCTGTGTGATGCCGAGCATGTCGTGCGCTACGAGCACCTGACCATCTGTCGCACCACCAGCACCGATGCCAATGGTGGGGATGTGCAACTCCTCCGACACGCGCTTGCCGAGCTCTGCGGGAATTTTTTCAAGAACTACGGCAAAGCAACCCGCCTCCTCAAGAAGTTTGGCGTCACGGATAAGCTTGTCGGCCTCCGACTTATCCTTCGCGCGCACGTTGTATGTGCCGAACTTATGGATAGATTGTGGCATAAGGCCGAGGTGTCCCATCACGGGGATGCCCGCCGAGATGATGCGCTGTACAGACTCCAAAATCTCTTCGCCACCCTCCATCTTAACTGCGTCTGCCTCAGTCTCTTTCATGATGCGAACGGCAGAGTCGAGGGCGAGCTTCGAGTTACCCTGGTATGTACCGAAGGGTAGGTCCACAACCACCAGTGCGCGCTCCACGGCACGCACCACCGACTTGGCGTGGTAAATCATCATATCGAGGGTGATGGGGAGGGTTGTCTCGAAACCTGCCATCACATTTGCTGCTGAGTCGCCGACAAGGATAACATCGATGCCTGCCTTATCGACAATCTTTGCCATAGAGTAATCATACGATGTGAGCATGGCAATCTTCTCGCCGCGCTGCTTCATCTCCGTAAGGCGTAGAGTCGTCACGGCTCTTACTGTGCTTTCTACTGACATAGAGTTTTAAGGGATGTTCTATAAATTAGTATAAAAGTTTTCATCGTCTCGGAGATTCTATTTCGGTTGCTTTTGTGTCTATTTCGGCATCTTCCTAATCTTTACTCGGTTACAATGCTCGCATTGCGCTCTCATAAGAGATGATGAATCTACTCGAAATAGCCTACAAAATCAACTCGACCTAATTTATAGAACCTCCCTTGAGGTTAGTAAATTTTATACAAAGTTAACCATTAAAGTGATAAGTGCAAATTTTTACAGCTTTTTCCTTGCTATGGTGTCGAAAATCGGTGCTTGATTGCGAAAAAATACTTATATATATTGTGTAGAATAAAAAAAAAGTAGTATATTTGCAACGTATTAGAGCGAGTGTAAGGGGACGAGGAGTCCCCTTATTTCGTACTTAAAAGCCGATAATAACGTAGTAAAATAGTATAAAAATGATTGATGTTAAGTTAGTTACGGAGATTGCTGAGCGCCACCTCGAGGGTAGCGACATCTATGTTGTAGAGTGTAAAATCAGCCCCATGGGCGAGATAGAACTCCTCATCGACAGCGATACTGCCGTAAAACTCGAAGATTGCGCAGCACTAAATCGTGCTATCGAGGCGGAGCTCGACCGAGAGGTTGAGGACTACTCACTTATGGTAGCATCGGCAGGCATCGGCACAGAGCTCAAGCTCCTGCGCCAGTACAACAAGATTATCGGCTCATCTGTAGAGGTGTTACTCAAAGATGGCATCAAGCTCCTTGCCAAGCTCAACAGCGCAGACGAGGCAGGCATCGTGCTCTCATACGAGGAGAAGCAGACCGTGGAGGGCAAGAAGCGCAAGGTGACCGTGGAGGTTACGAAGGAGTACAAGTGGGAGGAGATAAAGTACGTGAAAGAATACCTCGACTTCAAGTAATTTGTTGTGATAAGGGGGCATCTACTGCCGCTAACGAATTATCTCAGCAATGGGCAGTACGCCTTAGTACAGCCCATCGCTTCGAAATTCGCCGAGCGTTGTATCTGACACCCTTCTAACAACAAATCTTATCGTGTTGGGTGAGTGAAATCGTGTATTAGCTATTAAAACTCATAATATATCATAAACAAGACAAATAATCAAAACAAAATATAAAACACAAAATGAAGTACATTAATCTTATCAGCAACTTTGCAGAGTTCAAGGAGCTCAAGAGCATCGACAACGCTACGCTTATCGGTGTGTTGGAGGATGTATTCCGCCACGCGCTTCAGAAGCAGTTTGAGAGTGACGAAAACTTCGATGTCATCATCAACCCTGAGAAGGGTGACCTCGAGATCTGGCGTAACCGTACCGTAGTGGAGGACGATATGTTGGAGGACGACCTCACTGAGATCGCACTCTCGGAGGTTAAGGCCATCGACGCATCATACGAGGTGGGTGACGAGTATGTAGAGCAGATCGATATGACCAAGTTTGGTCGTCGTGCTGTGTTGTCACTCCGTCAGAACCTCGCATCACGCATCCTCGACCTCGAGAAGGCTGCTCTTTTCGAGAAGTACTCTGAGAAGGTGGGCGAGATCATCACTGGTGAGGTTTACCAGGTGTGGAAGAAGGAGGTTCTCGTGCGCGACGATGAGGAGAACGACCTCGTGTTGCCAAAGAGCGAGCAGATTCCTAACGACTTCTACCGCAAGGGCGACCCTATCAAGGCTATCGTGAAGTCGGTGGAGATGAACAACAACCAGCCTCGCATCATCCTTTCGCGTACCGACAACCAGTTCCTCGAGCGTCTGTTCGAGCAGGAGGTCCCCGAGATTTATGACGGCCTCATCACCATCAAGCGCATCGCGCGTATCCCTGGTGAGCGTGCAAAGGTGGCTGTGGAGTCTTACGACGAGCGCATCGACCCAGTAGGTGCTTGCGTGGGTATGAAGGGCTCACGTATCTATACCGTAGTTAAGGAGTTGCGCAACGAGAATATCGACGTTGTGAACTACACCGCTAACACATCTCTGATGATTCAGCGTTCGTTGAACCCTGCTGAGATCTCATCTATCAACATCGATGAGGAGCGTAAGACAGCTTCGGTATACTTGAAACCTGACCAGGTATCTTTGGCTATTGGTAAGGGCGGTCTTAACATCCGTCTTTCGAAGATGCTTACAGGCTATGACATCGACGTATATCGTGAGATTGAGGAGGAGGATGTTGCTCTTACAGAGTTCGCAGACGAGATTGAGGCATGGATCATCGAGGCCCTCAAGAATGCAGGTTGCGATACTGCAAAGAGTGTGTTGGAGCTCTCAGTAGAGGAGATTGCTCACCGTGCTGACCTCGAGGTTGAGCAGGCAGAGCAGGTTGTAGCCATCCTTAAGGCTGAGTTCGAGTAGTAGATAACGATTAATGAAAGGGAAATTGAATGGATAATAACAAGAAGATAAGACTGATACAGGTGGCAAAGGAGTTTAAGGTGGGCTTTAATACGCTTGCTGATTTCCTCCAGCGCAAGGGTTTGCAGAGCGACTGTTCACCCTCATCACCCGTAACAGCCGAGGTATATGCGCTCCTTGAGAAGGAGTTTGGTCGTAATCGTCAGTCGGGTAACGAGCGCAACGCTGTGCGTGAGCGTATTCAGTCGAAGGGCTCGGTGAGCATCAACTCGCAGAGCGAGAAGGAGACCGAGGAAGAGGAGGTTGTAATCAAGAGCAACGTCATCAGCGTTAAGGATGAGGTTCGTGGCCCAAAGATTTTGGGTAAGATTGACCTCGACGCGAAGAAGAAGGAGGCTGCACCTGCACCCAAGGTTGAGGAGAAACCTCAGCCAGCTCCCGCGGTGGAGAAGAAGGAGGAGCCAAAAAAGGAGAGCGTTGCGGCACCCGCACCAGCCCCTGCTCCAGAGGTGAAGGTTGAGGAGGAGCCAAAGCGCGACTCTGTATTCCGTCCTCAGGTATCACAGCTCGACGGTCCACGAATTCTCGGCACTATGGATGTGTCGAACATGGTTCCTGGTGGCAAGCACAAGCGTAAGCGTCTCGAGAAGGAGAAGGTGAACGTAGCCAAGGAGGGCAAGAATGCTGGCAAGCAGGAGAAGGGTGGCCAGAAGGGTGGTAACAACAACCAGAACCAGGGCAACAACCAGAACCAGCAGGCACAGCAGCAGTCAAAGAAGAATAAGAAGCAGAAGCCACAGCCAAAGCCCGTGGTACGCCCCGAGGTATCGGATGAGGAGGTACAGAAGCAGGTTAAGGATACTTTGGCACGTCTTACTGCCAAGGGTACAAAGTCTAAGGGTGCTAAATATCGTAAGGAGAAGCGTGAGGAGGTTCGTGAACGCATGAACGAGGAGATGGAGCGCGAGGAGATGGAGCGCAGCGTGCTCAAGGTTACGGAGTTCGTAACCGTGAGTGAGCTCGCTACCATGATGAACGTATCGCCCATGGAGGTCATATCGGCATGTATGAACCTCGGCCTTATGGTATCTATCAACCAGCGTCTCGACGCTGAAGCATTGGTGGTTGTTGCTGAGGAGTTCGGCTTCACCGTAGAGTTCGTATCAGTGGAGATTCAGGAGGCTATCGAGTCAGATGCCGATACTGACGAGGAGCTCGTATCGCGTCCTCCTATCGTTACCGTAATGGGTCACGTAGACCACGGTAAGACATCGCTCTTGGATAACATCCGTAAGACAAACGTAACAGCTGGCGAGGCGGGTGGTATCACCCAGCACATCGGTGCTTACTCTGTTGAGCTCAATGGTCAGAAGATCACATTCCTTGATACCCCAGGTCACGAGGCCTTTACGGCGATGCGTGCACGTGGTGCCAAGATGACCGATGTTGCCATTATCATCGTTGCTGCCGACGACAGTGTCATGCCACAGACAGTGGAGGCTATCAACCACGCCTCTGCAGCAGGTGTGCCTATGGTATTCGCTATCAATAAGATGGATAAGCCACAGGCTAACTCTGACCGCATCCGCGAGCAGCTCTCGGCGATGAACTACCTTGTTGAGGACTGGGGTGGTAAGTATCAGTGTCAGGAGGTATCTGCGAAGAAGGGTATGAACCTCGATAAGCTCCTCGAGAAGGTATTGCTCGAGGCTGAGGTGCTCGACCTCAAGGCTAACCCTAACCGTAAGGCTACTGGTGCTGTCATCGAGTCTATGTTGGATAAGGGTCGCGGTTATGTCGCTACAATCATGGTGCAGAACGGTACTCTCCGCGTTGGTGATGTGCTTCTTTCGGGTACATACACAGGTCGCGTGAAGGCTATGTTCGATGAGAATGGTAAGAAGGTCACCGAGGCAGGTCCATCAACACCTGTTCAGGTGCTCGGTCTCAACGGTGCGCCACAGGCGGGTGATACGTTCAACGTTATGGATGACGATCGCTCGGCACGTGAGATTGCAAACAAGCGTGAGCAGTTGCAGCGTATGCAGGGCATCATGACACAGAAGCACGTTACGCTCGACGAGATCGGTCGTCGTATCGCTATCGGTTCGTTCAAGGAGCTTAACATCATCGTTAAGGGTGACGTGGATGGCTCTGTTGAGGCTATGTCGGGCTCACTTATCAAGCTCTCGAAGGAGACCGTACAGGTTAACGTTATCCACTCTGCTGTGGGTCAGATTTCGGAGTCTGATGTGCTCCTCGCTGCCGCATCTAATGCCATCATCGTGGGCTTCCAGGTGCGTCCATCGGCTGCTGCGCGTAAGGCTGCCGAGAAGGAGCAGATCGATATCCGCCTCTACTCTATCATCTACGATGCTATCAACGAGATTAAGGATGCTATCGAGGGTATGCTCGAGCCAGTTATGAAGGAGGAGATCGTATGCTCTACCGAGGTTCTCGAGACCTTCAAGATCTCAAAGGTGGGTACTGTTGCCGGCTGTATCGTTCGCGAGGGCCGCATGCAGCGTAACACACCTATCCGCGTTATCCGTGATGGTATCGTTATCTACACCGGTAAGCTCGGCTCACTCCGCCGCTTCAAGGACGACGTGAAGGAGGTTACAGTAGGTCAGGATTGCGGTCTTAACATCGAGTCATACAACGATATTAAGGTTGGCGATATTATCGAGGGTTACGAGCAGGTTGAAGTTAAGCGCAAATAATTAATTTGTTGTGATAGCAGGCAATCTGCGGCGTTGGGCTTGTGGTTGAAATGCTCACATGCGTCAAGTATGCTCCGCTTTCAACCACTGCGACCCACCACCACATCTCACCTGCTCTGACAACAAATTGGCGTGGCGCTAATGACCTTTAGCATACAATGAAAGATATAGACAATTACCTAAAATAAAACTTAAAGAAATGAACAACATTAAGTTTACAACAGCAGAAGAGGCTGTTAAGTGCATCAAGTCGGGTGATCACATTCACCTCAGTTCAGTAGCTTCAGCTCCTCAGTGCCTTATCAAGGCTATGTGCGAGCGTGGTCGTAATGGTGAGTTCAAGGATGTACACATCCACCACCTCCACACTGAGGGTCCTGCACCCTATGCTGATCCCGAGTTCGAGGGCGTATTCCAGCTCGACTCATTCTTCGTGGGTGGCAACGTGCGTAAGGTGACTCAGGCAGGCTTCGCTGACTATATTCCAATCTTCCTCTCTGAGACTCAGAAGCTCTATCGTTCTGGCGCTGTGCCTTGTAATGTGGCTATGATTCAGGTGTCTCGTCCCGACAAGCACGGCTACGTATCACTCGGTACATCTGTAGATGCTACACTCGCAGCTGTTGAGTGCGCTGACTACGTTATCGCAGTGGTTAACAAGTACGTTCCTCGTTCATTCGGTGATGCTATGATCCACAGCTCACGCATCAACTTCTTCGTTGAGGACGACCAGCCACTTGAGGAGGCACACTTCACAACACCTAACGAGGTGGAGACTAAGATCGGTAACCTCTGTGCAGGTCTTATCGAGGATGGTGCTACACTCCAGATGGGTATCGGTGCTATTCCTAACGCTGTACTCGCGCAGCTTGGTAACCACAAGAACCTTGGTGTTCACACTGAGATGTTCGCTGATGGCGTACTTCCTCTCGTAGAGAAGGGCGTAATCAACGGCGCATTGAAGAACATTGACAAGGGTAAGATGGTATCTACATTCCTTATGGGTTCACAGAAGGTTTACGACTTCATCGACGACAACCCAGGCGTACTCATGATGGACGTAGGCTACACAAACGACCCATTCGTAATCTCTAAGAACGACAAGGTTACAGCCATCAACTCTGCACTTCAGGTAGATATCACTGGTCAGGTATGTGCTGACTCACTCGGCCGTAAGTTCTACTCAGGCGTAGGTGGTCAGGTTGACTTCATCTATGGTGCATCACTCTCTAAGGGTGGTAAGGCTATCATCGCGATGCCTTCAATCACCAACAAGGGTGTATCAAAGATCTCTGACGTCCTCACAGAGGGTTCTGGTGTTGTAACTACTCGTAACCATATCCACTGGTTCGTAACTGAGAATGGTGCTGTTGACCTCTATGGCAAGAGCCTTCAGGAGCGTGCACGCCTCATCATCTCTGTAGCTCACCCATCAGCACAGGAGGAGCTAGACCGTGCAGCCTTCGAGCGCTACGGCTCACACCACCACTATATTAAGGGTTACATGGGTAAGTAATCGGAGCTCCGAGATTTATCGTATAAGTAAAGCCTTCCCGCTTGGGAGGGCTTTCTTTTTAACCCTTAATATAGTGGTGGTGAACCACATATATTTACATTCCCTCCAAACCTCCCTTTGTCAAAGGGAGGCTTGTTCCAGTTGTCGCTATCACCGCTCTGGCGAGTAAAAAGTCTAAATTTCTCTTGTTAAACACCTTGTTAATCCATTTTTTCGTATCTTTGTGTAGATTAAACCTTAATAGTTTCGAGTGTATGAGAGCCGTAAAGTATCTTCTTGTTTTGGCTATGGCGTGTGTCACGTGCGTATCATGCCTTATGGATGTGCCCAGGGTTGAGTTTAGCGAGCGTAAGTTGGAGGTGCCTGCCGAGGGCGGTAGCTACACACTCACCTTGTGGTCAACGGGTGTTGATAGAGTAACCATATCCGAGGATGATAACTTTGAAGATTGGCAGCACGAGGTAGATTGGATTGTTGACGTTGAGCTTATTAGAGAGTACACCGAGAGCGAGGATACACGAGCCCTTCTTTCGTCGAAGTCGGCAGTGCGCCTTACCGTATTGCCCAATACCGATGGCACAAAGCGCGTTGCATACCTCAATGCAGTGTCATTCACAGCAGAAGATCGTGTAAAGATTGTGCAAAAGGCAAAGTAAATTTTTTGTTATAGTGGCGCATCTGCGGCACTTCAATCAAAGCCACCAATGGGCAGTACTTGATGTACGTTCCATTGGTGGCTTTTTTATGTTGTCACCACATCTGCACCATTACGACAAAAAAATGAGTAGTGGTGCAACTTTTCTTGGCCACTTGCCTAAAAAATTGCACCAATCACTCATTATTGTTGTATGTGTTATTGTAAGTTATTGAAAATCAGTCACATATTGCCTATTTCCTTAAATAATCAAATATGCCGCTGTAACTGCTTGATAATCAGCGAGATGAAAAATTCGCAAAAATGGGTTTTTCATAGTGTTGATAATCAGTGAGTTATATCCTCCCCCGCGGAAAAATTCGAGGCTCAAAAATTTGGACTAAGGCGCCAACGCATTGTAACTTTGCATAAAGAAAACAGGCACAGAATTACAAACTAAAAAAAATAAAACTATGAGAACAAAAAATCTATTTTACCTACTCATGGCTCTTCCTCTAATCTTTGCTGCGTGCAACAAGAAGAGCAACGATGACACCCCCATTCCCAGCTACGATGTGACACTGGAGGCAAAATATTTCGTTGCGGAGTATTGGGGCAATGAGTTCACATCAGGTGCGGACAACTACTCTATCATTATTGCCGAGAACGAGTTTACGGTGGGCCTCGATGATATAATCCTGTCTGAGGGCTCATACTATTGCCTCGACATTTACGCTCCCGCCACCGAGAATGGCAAGCTTCCCGCGGGTACATATAGATTTGATATGAGCGAGAGCTGCGCAGAGTGGACTATCGACGGCACAATGGGTGGCTTAATCAAGGTTGACGCAAATGGCAACTTCATAACCGACGAGGAGGGCATTCCCTTTAGTGACGCAACACTCGTCATCAAGGAGGGTTATGCCGAGCTTACTGCAGTCATTGAGAGTAAGACCCACTTCGTAACCTACACCGGCAAGTTTTCACAGGCTGGAGACATCATCCCCGGCACTACACTCACGGGAGATGTAGAGATTGAGAACAACGAGGCGATGTTTTTAGCTATAGCCTATGACGGCATTGCTCAAGTCGTTGCTGTAGAGGACTACAACATGAGCAATGGTGCCGCCTTCATACTCGAAGTAGCTTTGGCCGAGGGTAGCGACTCCATTACTGGCACATATAGCGTAGCCGATGGTACACTTAGCACAGGCAAAATCGGAGAGGATTCAATGGGCTCATGGTACTTCAATTTGGTTGACGGAGACCTTGGCGATGAGTATGCAGCCATTCATGGTGGCTCAGTGACATTTGTTCACGAGGGCCTTAGCTGCCAGATGAGACTCAACGGCAACGATGCTGAGGGCAACGCCATTAACGCGACACTAAGCGGCATAATCGTGACGGAGGAGTTTGCACCAGAGGCTTTACTTAAGAGATTAAATAGATAGAAAAAACGGTAACACACTCAGAAACAGCAAAACACTATGAAAGCGATTAAGTATTTTTTGATGATTACAATGGCGAGCGTAGCGCTTGTATCATGTGAACCTAACCAGGATTGCCCTGAGATTCGATTCGATTTGCAGCAGTTGGAGGTAGCAGCCGAGGGTGGTGACCTTATTATTAAGGTAACCTCTACAGGTATAGATGATGTTTTGATCGACCTTGATAACCTTGAGCAAGACGAGGATGGTAACCTCACCCCTGGCGAGCAGTGGATTACTCTAAACGAGGTGATTTATCGCTATGACGAGAACGCCACACGCGATCTTCCCTCGTACATCTCAGGCATCGATATCACCGTAGCGCCCAACACAACGGGCAAGAGCCGCAAGGCACGCATCTTTGCCAACAGCTTCACCAAGACCGACTACATCGACATCGTTCAGGCAGCTGAGTAGGGTAGGCAAACATTATAGTAGTAAAGGGTTATCCAAACGGATAGCCCTTTTAGTTTACATATATTATATATAAGTGTCTCTTTTGCTTGTTAGTCGCCCCAGGGGATGACAATCTCGCCCTCGAAGCCTGGGTCGATGCCCACGCTGCCCGAACCAAACGATGTGGTAAGCAGTCGGCCCTCGATTATAGTCTCCATATTGCGCTTAAGGGGTGCAATAACACCATACCACTGGCTGATTTTGTCACCCACAACCTCGCCACTGTCATTCATTGTCACATCGCCACGATAGAAGGTCATGTTGAGCTTTACGTTCGACTGCTTGCCATTGACAAGCACATAGTCATAGCAGAGCACCATATCGCCGCTATCATCAATCTCGGCCCTCGTAACGTAGGTGCGTGTGGGCTCGAAATAGTTGGGCTTCTGCTCCTCGACATTATATCCCGCCGAGACATACTCAACGTATGTTATCACCGCTGTAATATCCTCCACCATGCCGCCGTTGCTTGCGATAAACTCGTCGGCATCTGTTGCTATGCACTTATATCTGCCGTTAGGGCGCTCGAGGGTCATGTCGAGCACGATATTCCTGTCGTGGCACGCATGGCTGTATTTCGCAAGATCGACGCTTGTCACGCCGCTGAAGGCATCCTTGAGGTTGTTGTCGAGTATAGGCACATCGGCGTATCGCACATTCAGCAGATCATCCGTCACGTAGCACCACGACTCCTCGGCATCATCCAGCACATAGTCACACCATACCAACACTTTATATCTCTCGGCGCTGACCTCAAACGATGCGGTAGCCTGAGGCGCAGGGGTGTCGATGTCGGCAAACAGAACCTTACGCTCCACGAAGGTGGAGTGTGAGTGTCGCTCGCGGTAGAGGTCCACGATGTAGCGCAGGCGCGTAGGCGCTGTGTGTTGAATATCGGAGTGTTCAAGATTTTGAGTTCGCACAACATATGATACACCCTCCTCGCTGTCGCACTCAACAGTAACATAGTGAGCGGGATGTTCGAGGTTTGCCGTGCAGCGTACCGTGAGCGTGAGACTCGCCTCGTATGGATATTCGTGGATGGTCTTGTCGCAACTCGCAGTGGCAAGCACCGTTAGCAGTGCCGTTATGACATATATTATATACTTCATCATCTCTCACCTATGGTTTTATTGTGATTAGCCCTCTTTGCTCTATCTATGCGGTACGAGAAGTTGATACCCAGTCGTGTAGGTCCAAAATAGTTCTCTCGCCTGGTGCTCAGGTACTTGCCATTACACACACCTTCGTAAGTATCGTACTTGATGTCGAGGTAACCCACGCCTATGGTGAACTCCACACCCCAGCGTCCACTCTTGCCCAGAGGCATAGCATAGCCATAGCTTATGCCCACGCCCCAGAGTGCATGGTTGGGGTCCTGATAGCGGTAGTGGTCGTTGAGTTGTATGTTGAAGCCTGCAATAGGGGCGTGCAGACCGATGAAGTGTCCGCGAACAAGTGGCTCGCCCCACCAGAAGCGCACCTCTGGCTGGATGGCGAGGATGCGTATCTTGCGCTGGCAATCGAAGTAGTCGTATGGCGAGTAGTGACCGATGACGTCAAGAGATATACGCTCCGAGAGGCGGAACTCCACGCCGAGGTTGGCAATAAGCGCAGCCGCCTCAAGGGCATTTGTTTTGATGTTCATAAGTGGCACACGTTCGCTGTCGGCGATAGTCTCGCAGAGGTTTTCGCAGCCTTGTGCCGAGGCTTCACAGGGGTGTATTATGGCAACAAGAAGCGTTGCCATAAGCGTAAGTATATGTTTATTCTCTCGAAAAATCATTTATTATGCTCTCTTAAAGTTGATGTTTCAACCTCAGAGGCATACAAAAAGAGTGCCCAACTACTGCTGAGCACTCCTTCAATCTATATCCTGCTATTTGTTATAGCGTAGACTTTGACTCTACGGCAACCTCGCGGCTAACCTTCGATACGAGACCCTGAAGCACGTTGCCAGGACCTACCTCTGTGAACTCTGTAACGCCATCAGCAATCATATTCTCGGCAATCTGAGTCCAGCGCACGGGGGCTGTGAGCTGCGCGATAAGGTTTTTCTTAATCTGCTCTGCATCGGTGTAGGGCTGAGCATCTACGTTCTGATATACGGGGCATGATGGAGTCATGAACTCTGCCTCTGCGATAGCTGCCTCGAGCTCCTGGCGTGCAGGCTCCATAAGTGGAGAGTGGAACGCACCGCCCACGGGGAGACGCAATGCACGGCGTGCACCAGCCTCCTTGAGCTTGACGCAAGCCTCGTCAACAGCGGCATCAGCACCCGAGATTACGAGCTGACCAGGGCAGTTGTAGTTTGCAGCCACAACAACACCCTCAACACTTGCGCATACATCCTCGATGGTCTTATCGTCCAGACCGAGTACCGCAGCCATGCCACCAGGCTGCTGCTCGCAGCACTTCTGCATAGCCATAGCACGCTTTGATACGAGCTTCAAACCATCCTCAAATGAGAGAGCACCCGCAACAACCAATGCTGAGAACTCACCGAGTGAGTGGCCTGCTACTGCATCGGGCTTAACACCGAGAGCCTTTGCAAGAATCACTGAGTGGAGGAATACTGCTGGCTGTGTAACCTTTGTCTGCTTCAACTCCTCGGGAGTGCCTGCAAACATGATATCTGTGATGCGGAAACCGAGAATCTCGTTAGCCTTCTCGAAGAGCTCCTTTGCCACGGGAACATTGTCGTAAATGTCCTTGCCCATACCTACGGCCTGTGAACCCTGGCCGGGAAATACATAAGCGTGCTTCATATCTTTTTGTATAGTGTTAATTCAATTTTCGTTGCAAAGGTAGAAAAAAAATAGAAATGTGCGACATCACTCCTATAAAATGGTGTCGCACAGTGTGTAAATATGTATTAATACGCATATTCTTAATCAGAGTAGCAGCTGGTATTCATGCTGGTCAATGTAGCCACTGGCCCTGCGTAGCCACGCCTTGCGCGTGCCACAGCGAGTGAAGCCACACCCCTCAAACAGCGCTATGCTGGCCGTGTTGTCGGCAGCTACGCTTGCCCATATCTGTTTTAGTGCCAGCGTGTTTCGCGCATAGTCGGCTATGGCATCTATTGCCGCATGGGCATAACCCCTGCGTTGTGCCTCGGGTGCGTAAATGAGGATGCCAATGCCAAAGCGTAGATGCTGAGGGTCGAACTCCACGATGTCGAGAGTGCCTACTGCCTTGCCCTCGCACTCGATAACGAGGCGCATCTGGCGTGTGGCATAGAGGTCGTAGTGCTGCTCCTCCACGAACTGCGCTATGCGCTGGTAGGAGAGTGGCGCAGTGGTGCCACTGACACGCCATACCTCGGGGTCGTTCTCCCAGAGATACAACATATCGACATCCGCAGGCTCGAGGGCGCGCAGATGGCATGTGGGGAGTGCTGTGGCGAGTCTCATCATTACAGGCCGATAACCTTGTTGCGGATAAGCATTGCCACGCCCCAGGCGTTTGCTCCGTCGGTCATCTTCGACACGCGGAACTTGGTATCCTTATAGACGAGGTTGAGCGAATATTTGTTTGTCGCCGACTTAAGCGGTAGCATCAGATACTCACCCGCCAATGCCAGGTTACCACCCACGATGACTGTCTCGGGGTTGAAGGTGTTGATAAGGAATGCCACGGCCTTGCCCACCTTCTCGCCCGCCTCCTCGATAAGCTCGATGGCGAGGTTGTCGTCGTTGCGCGCAGCAGCGATGATGTCGTTGATGTGGATGCTCTCACCGCGGTCATACATCTCGCGAAGATGGGTGTTCACGCCGCGCTCGATGAGGTCCACAATCTTATTCTCGATGGCGATACCCGATACCTCGGTCTCCAGACAGCCCTTCTTGCCACATGCACATATAATCTCGTTGTCGAAGAAGGGGATGTGGCCGAACTCTCCCGCAAAACCGTTCTTGCCGTAGTATAGCTTGCCCTCGATAACGATGCCGATGGCTACGCCGCGACCCATGTGCAGATAGAGAACGTTGCTCTCGTTCTTGGACTTGCCCGTTGTGTACTCAGCATAGCAGCGTGCGCGCGTGTCGTTCTCAAGCATCACGCGTATGCCTATGCGCGACGATATGATGTCGCACAGCGACTCCTCGCACGAGGTGAAGTACTTGTACGAGCGTCCCGTCTCGGGGTTTACGCGGCCGACGATGGATACGCCCACGCCCAAAATCTTTTCGCGGTCTACGCCACACTCTGCAATGAACTTCTCGATGTTCTGGCAGATGCGCTCGAGGCACTGGGGACGGTCAACAAGCTCGAAGCTGTTGTCGGTGTGCTCCTTGATGATGTTGTTCTGGAGGTCGGTGACTACATAAGCCATGTGGTCACGTGCCACGTTGATGCCCGCAAAGTAGATAGCGGAGTTTGCTAAGCCAAAGACGTTGGGACGGCGACCACCAGGAGTCTCCACCTTGCCGAGGTCGATAACGATGTTGTCATCGGCGAGCTCCTGAACGAGCTTTGTCATCGTTGGGACGCTGATGTGTAACTCGCGCGTAAGCTCCGAGAGCGTCGATTCGCCATTAATGGCCATGTAGGCGATGATGTTACGCTTGATGATGTTGTTCTTGTGGGTGATGCCCTTAAGATTAGCATCGGCGTCTATGTTGAAATACTTCGCTAATGATGTCATATCTGCTTGCGATTATTTATGTTTCGTAACACAAAGATAATAAAATTTTTTCTAAATTATCTATAAAATATTAAATATTTCTATGCTGTATTGAAATTTTTTTTGTATTTGTGGGGGAGAGGAAGGTGTTTAGTGTGGGGGGGGTAGGGAGATTAGGGAGATTAAGGAGGATAGGGAGATTAGGGAGATTAAAGAAGCTAATGTTGTTGCGCCTCAACCTCGCCTCTCTCTAAATTCACTAAATTCCTTAAACTCCTTAATCTCCTTAATTTCCCTAATATCATGTGCTGCTATTCTTCACTTCATTCAGAATGATATATGAGCCTTAAGAATGACAATAGCGACAATGTCATCCTGAGTATAACGAAGGATCTATGGAATAGCACACCGTTCGGGCGTCAGCACACACCGAGAGATTCTTCACTTCGTTCAGAATGACATAATAGCCTTCAGAATGACATTGGGGGTATTCGTGTGTTTGCTCGTCTGTGTGGTCGTTTGTTTATGTATGTCGCGCTAAATGGTTGACAATCAATGCTAAATTAAATTATATTTTTACATAGCTGTAACTCGTTGAAAATCAACGAGATGAAAAACTCGTAATTTTGCCGTTTGTAAGCCGTTGAAAATCAGCTATGTATGAGTGGGTCGTAGGAAAAACTTTCGCGTAGAAAATTTGGTGTTTCGTGTGGTGGATAGTAATTTTGCAGTAGCAATGTGGCGGTCAAAAGGCTGCACATGACTTGCAGAATCATCTAATATGTGTTATATTTGTACGTTGATATTATGAAGTGTAGAAAGGGTAATATTTTTAGGGTGGCGCGACCTCTCTTCGTGGCTCTCTGTGTGGCACTTTTTGCGGGGTGCTCGGATGGTGATGAGTTGCGACGACTTGACGAAGCTGAGAGAATAATGGCAGCAGAGCCTGAGCGTGCGCTTGAGATTGTGGAGGGCGTTGACCTCACGAATATGCGTACGGAGGAGGGTCGTGCGCGCTACGCACTTATATATAGTGAGGCGTGCTACTACAACTATGTAGATTTGGAGTCGGACTCGCTTACGCGACCCATGATGCGCTACTACCTCGAGAGCGAGGAGCACGGTGAGCGTGCGCGTGCGATGTATCAGCATGCTGTGATTGCGCAGCGTTGCGGAGAGCTTGCCGAGGCGATGGTGGCGCTTATGGAGGCGGAGGAGTCGCTTGAGCGTGTGCCCAATGTTAAGCTCATGGGCTTGGTGCAGCGCCTCAAGGGCGACATATATACTGATGGTTGTCTCTATGCTAATGCTTATGATGCCTATACTCTTGCTCGCGACTACTTCGAGAGGCAGGAGCTCAGGGAGCATGTCGTATTTATGGACTACGACCTTGGTGGCACGCTTATCCAGCTGCGCAGGTTCGAGGAGGCTAAGGAGAGGCTCGATATGGTGCTTGATTATGCCTGTGAGGTGAACAATGCCGAGCTTGCATGTGGCGTGCTGCATGAGCTGCTCGACCTATCTATATATATGGATGACTACGCCATGTGTCGCCAATACATCGAGATGCTTGAGGCGGAGTATCTGCTATATGGTATGTCGCACTATATGTGTGCTAAGGCGATGCTCTTGTCGCGCGAGGGTGAGCTTGAGACCGCCTTGGCGATGATTGATAGGGCAGAGGGTGAGGATGACCTCGATTGGGCAGATGTGGAGTATGCACGCTACATTGTCTATCGCAATTGTGGCAATGATAACCAGGCCCTCTACTGGCAGGAGCAGAGCAAGAATGCGCAGGATAGACTCCTTTTGGAGGTGCTGGAGCAGCCCGTGCTCAATGTGCAGGTCGAGATGCTGCGCTCGAGTCTTGCAGCAGAGATGCGCGAAAGGGAGCTTATGCGCCAGCGCAATGCTACGATATATGCTACTGCGAGCATCGGCGTGGTGGTGCTTGTTGTGGTGCTTGTGATGTATGCGCGCTATCGTATTCGTCGTAAGGATAGCGAGATAGCGAGCCATATTGAGACCATCGAGAGTCTGCGTGTCGATATAGAGCGCATACCTCGTGATATGGCGGCGTCAATCTCGGCACTCTATCGTGACCGCTTCAGCGAACTGAACGAGTTGTGTGACATCTATTACGACCATAGCGGCTCGTCGCGTCACAAGAGCATGGTGTTTAACAAGGTGTCGGAGACGATTGAGACTATGAAGGGTGATAACTCGCGCCTTGATGAGCTGGAGGCGGCTGTGGACAACTATCGTGATAATGCTATGCAGCGCCTTAAGGCTATGATGCCTCGCATGAGCGAGCGTAACTACCGCGTGGCGTTGTACTCGTTCGCAGGTTTCTCAAACCGTGCCATTGCGCTGTTCATCGATAGCGACCCAGTGTCGGTGTCGAAGATAAAGTATAATATCAAGCAGAAGATAAAGAACGTAGATAGTGTTGAGTGTGAGAGTCTCGTCGCTTTGCTGTCGGATAAATAGTTGTACTCGAGTATGAGATTTTTTAAGATATTGCTTATGGTCTTATTGGTGGCCTTGTCGGTGGGATGTACTGCCGATATGGATATTGCGGATGGTGACATAAAGCCTCCTGTTCAGGGCAAACCCACTGTGCCATTGAAGAAACGACCCATTGTGCCCACATCGAAGTTGCCACGTCCACGCGTTGCAAGTGTCACTATAAATGCCGAGGGTGGATTGGTTGTCTCGATGGCGGAGGGTGTCGATATTGCTACGGTGACTATAACGGAGCATGATACAGGCATGGTGACAACCTATGTGGTTGATAGCGAGGTGTTTGAGTTGAACGATATCTCGGAGTCTGCCTTTGATGTAGCCGTTGAGGCAGATGGCGAGGTCGATGTATATACTGTAATGGAGTAAATCGCTATGATTAAGATATTTAAGTTAGTAATATTCGTTGTGATTATCCTCGTGGCTGTGGGCTGTGAGGTGGGGCATGTTCCTATGGACCCAGGAGTTGTGCCTAGTAAACCCACCGTGCCTTTGAAGAAGCGCCCTATTGTGCCCTCAACCAAGTTGCCACGTCCACGTGTGGCGGAGGAGAGTTACACTGCCGAGGAGGCCGAGGCATACGAGGCTGCGGAGTGGGACTACTACGAGGAGTGGTAGAGAAATTAGGAGGACTAAGGAGCTTAGGGAGTTTATGGAGTTTAGGGAGTTTAAGGAATTCCCTAATTTCCCTAAGCTCCCTAATCTCTTTATCAAAATAAAAATGGTAGTAGGCAACTTCTACAGCCACTTCTTAAACTTGAAATACCAGAACGTGAGACCCGAAACCAAGAGCATCAGCGCTATTGCCCACAAGTAGCCATACTCCCAATTCAGCTCGGGCATAAACTTGAAGTTCATGCCGTACATGCTCGCCACAAGCGTCGCAGGCATGAAGACCACGGCAGCCACGGAGAAAATCTTGACTATCTCGTTCTGCTCGATGTTGATAAGACCCAGTGCCGCATCCTGAATGTAGTCTAAACGCTGGAAGCTAAAGTCGGCGTGGCTGATAAGCGAGTTTACGTCCTTGATCATCAGCTGAAGGCGTGGGTAGATATCGTTGGGGAAACGCTCCGAACGAAGAATAGAGGAGATAACACGCTGGCGGTCAAAGATATTCTCGCGCAACAACATGGTGTTCTCCTGCAACTCGTTGATGCGATACAATACCTCCTTGTCGATCTTCGAACCCGAAGATATATCCTTGCTCATCTTGGCAACCTGCTTGCCCACCATCTCCACAAGGTCGGCATCGTAGTCGATGCGCACCTCGAGCAACGAGATAAGGATATGGTAGCCCGTAGAGTAGCTTCGGTAGTTCATTTGAAGGCGCTTCTCGGCCTCGCGGAAGGTGCGGAACTCGGCCTGACGCATCGACACAAGCACACCCTCGTTGGATATGATGAACGACACGGGCTCAACGGTAAAGCTCTCGCCCTGAGGCACAAAGAAGTTGGAGTTCGAGATAATGGCATTCTCGGTCTCCGAATATTTAGATGTTGACTCAATCTCCTCGACCTGCTGGCGCGTCTGGAGGCTCAGCTCCATGAAGTTTTCGACAGCCTTCTGCTCCTTGATTGAGGGGTCCAAGAGGTCGATCCAGAGAATATCGTCGAAGCCGAGCTCGTCGAAGAGGTCGGTGTCTGCGTTGCGGATAATCTTGTTGTATTGCTTAAGATAGATGGTGATCATATCTCCTCCAAAAGTTTTATTCTTTTCTATTCAACTTTGTCCCCTCTTGCGGGGAGTTCACTTGGGACTCAATACATAAACGTCCCACAGGTCGGAGGTAAGAAGTCGTGTGATTGAGGTGCGCCGCGGGGCGCGTCACCCGACCTCTTTAATAGGATCGCGGCTCTATGCGGATGCCCGAGTCCCAGAACTTCTTGAGTGCTCGGTGCTTCTCTTCGTCAAGGATGAAGTCTATGTTGCGGGTGAGGTACTCATACGCCGTGATGCCGTTGTCGCTACCCATATACTGCGACTCGGCAACAGCCTCCCATGTGTGCTCAATGCCAAAGGTGAGTGCGCGCTGCAACTCGTCAGTAACCTCAAAGGGTACTCCCTTGCGTGCTACCCACACTGCAAAGGCGAAGGGTAGCTTCGTAGCCTCGCGCCACTCGATGGCGAGGTCGTAGACGTAGGGGAAACGACCCTCGTAGCCGAAGACCTTGTCGCCGATGAGCAGGAAGGCATCACCCTCCTCGGGATTATCCACGCGGCTGTAGTCGCTCATGTGCAACCACTCGGGCGATATGCGCCACTTGTTTTTGGCGAGGTAGCCACACAACTGCACCGACGTGCGAGAGTGAGCATCGAGCCATATACGCTTTACGGCGCTGATAGGGTGGTTCGACATCACAGTCACGGTGCGCACAGCATCAACCGCACCAATGCAGTAGTCGGTGATGATTGTAGCATCCTTGAGCTGGGGAACGACGGCAGCGGGGAGCAAAGCGATGTCGGCCTTGCCCTCGATGAAGTCACGAGCGCAATCGGCTGGTGGTGCTAAAGTAAGTTCGGCGCGCAGGTTATCTGCGTGCTTTAGTCCATAGACGAATGGAATCGTATTGAGATACGACACTGCGGTTATTTTTGGAATGAAATCCATCGTCCATAGCTACTTTCCCTTTGTTAGACTTGATGTGGTCATCCATGCGACCACAATATCAGTGCAAAGATAGCAAAAAAAAGTAAAACACGAAGAGAATAGTACGTTTTTTTTTGAGGCACTGGGGGTACTGTGATAGGGAGATTAATGAGTTTAAGGAGTTTAGTCTTTTCCCTAATTTCTCTAAATTCCCTAATTTCCTTAATTATATAATAAGGTACGCTTGCGAAAAAAGTTGTCACTATGCTTGCAGATATAAAAAAAAGTGTTACCTTTGCCGCCGAATTAATTATTGCAATATTAATTATAACAAAAAGACGAAAATGAAAAAGGGTATTCATCCAGAGAATTATCGTTTAGTGGCATTCAAGGATATGTCGAATGACCACGTGTTTTTGTGCAGGTCCGCCGTTTCGACAAAAGAGACCATCGAGGTGAACGGCGAAACCTATCCCGTGTATAAGATGGAAATCTCTAACACATCTCACCCATTCTATACAGGTAAGATGAAGTTGGTAGACACCGCTGGTCGTGTGGATAAGTTTATGAGCCGTTACGCAAAGCGCTACGATAAGAAGAACAAGTAGTCAAGTGCTACCAGGAAAGGTTAGAGCTGCATCATAGTGATGCGGCTCTTTTTTTTTGAGACGGAAGAGACCAAAGAGACGATAGGGACGAGAGGGACAAGAGAGACAGGAGAGACAAAAGGGACAATAGCGAAGTCTGTGTCAGCGGTTATCTGCTACCATGATACTATCAACAATTATTGTCCGAGACCTCTCTCTTGTCTCTTTCGTCTCTCCCGTTCCTCTCGTCTCTTTTGTTTGTCCATCCATCCAATTCCATAGGAAAAATGGATGGATGGACAACTCTTGTCCTCTCTTTTGTTCATTCATTCATTTTTCCTATGAAAATGAATGAATGAACAGCGTCTACTCCTTGTTGAGGAGGTTGCATACTGATTGCGGACTCTTGTAACCCAACTCCTCGGCTATCTGTCGGTAACTATTGCCCCGTCGCGCATGGCGCGTGCCTGCTCCGCACGCTCGTTACGCAAAAGTTGGTTATATTTTACTGAAAAATAGTTCTATAAAGTGTTTATTTCTGTGTTTTTTCGTATATTTGTACCGATTATACACTTGTGTAAGTGGTGTGTGCGACGAAATATGGAGATATTAACCCAAACAACAACTCCGATTTATGCCGTAACACTATGGTTATAAACTGTTAACGCAATTTATTGAAATGACGAAAATGAACCACATCATCGAGATTTGCAACATTACAAAGTCGTTCCCCGACAAGGTAGTGCTTGACGATGTAAGTCTGAATGTTAAACAAGGAGAGTTCCTTACAATACTCGGACCTTCAGGTTGCGGCAAGACCACGCTGTTGCGCCTGATTGCTGGTTTTAACTCCGCCTCAAGCGGCAGAATACTTATCGACGGTAAAGATATGACGGCGATACCTCCACACGAGCGTCCCGTTAATACCGTCTTTCAGCGTTACGCTCTCTTCCCCAACTACAATGTCTACGACAACATAGCCTTCGGTCTGAACCTCAAGAAGGTGGATAAGAAGGAGATTGAGCAGCGCGTGAAGCGTGCCCTCAAGATGGTGGGCATGACCGACTATGAGCATCGCGATGTGCAGTCGCTCTCGGGTGGTCAGCAGCAGCGTGTGGCAATTGCGCGCGCCATTGTCAACCGTCCGCAGGTGCTGTTGCTCGATGAGCCCCTTGCCGCGCTCGACCTCAAGATGCGTAAGGATATGCAGATGGAGCTCAAGGAGATGCACCGCACGTTGGGCATCACCTTCGTCTATGTCACCCACGACCAGGAGGAGGCTCTTACGCTCTCGGATACCATCGTGGTGATGAACGAGGGCGTGATTCAGCAGATAGGCTCGCCTACGGATATCTACAACGAGCCTTGCAACGCCTTTGTTGCCGACTTCATTGGCGAGAGTAACATCCTCAATGCCACAATGGTACGCGACCGTGTTGTGCGCTTCATGGATAAGGAGTTTGAGTGTATTGACGAGGGCTTTGGCGAGAATACACCCGTGGATGTTGTTGTGCGCCCCGAGGATGTATATATCATCCGCAATGCCGAGGCGGCGATGTTCCAGGGTGTAGTGCGCTCGTGCATATTCAAGGGTGTGCACTACGAGATGTTTGTAGATACGCCCGACGGCTATGAGATTCAGATTCAGGACTATAACTGCTTCGAGCCAGGCACCGAGGTAGGCATGATGATTAAGCCTAACGATATCCACGTCATGCGCAAGGAGCGCACCGAGAACTGTGTCGAGGGCAAGCTCATCGACGCTACGCATGTCGAGATTTTGGGCGAGACCTTCGAGTGCGCGGCTGTTGAGGGCATCGAGAGTGGCTCGGAGGTGGATGTACACTTCGGCTTCTCGGATGTGGAACTCACGGACGACCCCGACGATGGTATCTCATGGGGTACTATCCGCTTTATCCTCTACAAGGGCGACCGCTATCATCTGACCATCCGCACGGAGGATGACGAGGATGTATATGTGGATACGCGCGATGTGTGGGAGGACCTCGACGAGGTGGGTATCAAGATTGTCCCAAGTGCTTTGCGCGTGACACGCCGTGCTAATAACTAACTGTTTAATTCCCTGAGATTTAGGAATGGGTAAATTGGTAAAATTCTTTTCGCGAAGACGAAGTTGGAGCCTTCCGTATGTGCTCTTTCTTGCTGTGTTCGTTGTGGCACCGCTCCTCCTTATCATGATTTACGCGTTTCAGGCGGAGGATGGTGGTTTCACGCTTCAGAACTTCGATAAGTTTGTGCACCAGCGCGAGGCTATCAACACGTTCATATACTCGATAGGCATTGCGCTGATAACCACGCTGATATGTATCATCTTGGGCTATCCCGCAGCCTACATACTCTCGAAGATGCGTGCCTCGACTGCGCGTATCGTTGTTATGCTGTTCATCCTGCCCATGTGGATTAATGTGCTTGTGCGCACGCTTGCCACTGTGGCGTTGTTCGACTTTCTGATGTTGCCACTCGGTGAGGGTGCGCTGATTTTCGGCATGGTCTATAACTTCCTGCCGTTTATGATATATCCTATCTACAACGTGTTGCAGAAGATGGATCGCTCGCTTATCGAGGCTGCTGAGGACCTCGGTGCTACACCCCGTCAGGTATTCACGAAGGTTGTCTTCCCGCTCTCGATGCCGGGCATTGTGAGTGGTGTTATGATGGTCTTCATGCCCACAATCTCGACATTTGCCATTGCCGAGTTGCTCACGATGAACAACATCAAGCTCTTTGGTACCACCATTCAGGAGAACATCAACAACGGTATGTGGCACTATGGTGCGGCGTTGTCGTTCATCATGCTTATTATTATTGGTCTAACCACGCTGTTCTCGGACTCTTCGGAGGAGAATGGCACAAACGAGGGAGGCTTGTTGTAGTATGAAAAAGATATTTTCGAGCACCTATCTCGTATTGCTGCTGGTGATGCTCTATGCGCCTATCATCATCATTGCAATATTCTCGTTTACAGAGTCTAAGGTCTTGGGTAACTGGACTGGTTTTTCGGCAGATTTGTACACCTCGCTCTTCTCGGGCGGTGTCAGCGACCGCCTTATCGACGCCATAAAGAATACCTTCCTTATCGCTACGGTTGCTGCTACGGTCTCTACGATGCTGGGTACGGTTGCTGCTATCGGCATTAACGACCTGCGCTACCGCAAGCGCCGTGTTGTTAATTTCGTTAATAACATCCCGATTCTTAACCCCGACATCATCACCGGTATTTCGCTCTTTTTGCTCTTCGTATCTATGGGCATCACGCAGGGTCATGCTACGGTTATCCTTGCGCATATCGCCTTCTGTACGCCCTACGTAGTGTTGAGCGTCATGCCCCGACTTGTGCAGATGAACCCCAATATCTACGAGGCAGCTTTGGACCTTGGTGCTACGCCTATGCAGGCTATGCGCCGCGTCATCATTCCCGAGATTCGTCCAGGCATGATTTCGGGCTTCATCCTCGCCTTCACGCTCTCTATCGACGACTTCGCGGTTACCATCTTCACCAATGGTACCGACGGACTGGAGACGCTCTCTACGTTCATCTATGCCGATGCCCGCAAGGGTGGTCTTACGCCCGAGTTGCGTGCCCTTTCGACCATCATCTTGGTTGTTGTGTTGCTGCTGTTGGTTGTTGTCAACTATCGCGCACACCGTCAGGCCAAGCGTGCCGAGGAGCAGGCTAAACAACTTAAAAACTATTCGCGCCGATGAAAACTTCACTTAACTATATAATGCGTTTGGTTGCCGCTGTCGTATGCTTCGGTATCGTTGCTACGTCGTGTGGCGAGTCCTCGCGTGAGGAGATTCTCAAGGTCTACAACTGGGGTGATTACATCGACGAGGACCTTCTTGTTGAGTTTGAGGAGTGGTACGAGCAGCAGACAGGCTGCCCTGTGTCGGTGATATATCAGACCTTCGACATCAACGAGGTGATGCTCGCAAAGATTGAGAAGGGCGAGGCCGACTTCGACGTTGTCTGCCCCTCGGAGTATATCATCGAGCGTATGATGCGCCACAACCTTCTCCATCCTATTGTAGATGAGAGTGTTGTTGCCGACTTTGAGCGTACGGGAACGGAGAACTATCTCGGTTGCGTATCGCCATACATTCGTAATCAGTTCGACCATATCATCACTCCCGAGCCCGACCTCAATGCCAACGACTACTCAGTAGGCTATATGTGGGGTACTACGGGTATCCTCTTCAATACGGAGAATGTTACTACGGAGGAGGCTATGTCGTGGGACTTGATGTTTGACGACCGCCTGGAGGGTAAAATCCTTGTTAAGGATGCCTTCCGTGATGTCTACTCGCCCATGTTGGTCTATGCCATGACTGTTGAGTTGCGCGAGGAGGGTCTGCTTGGTGAGGGTGAGACACTTCCGCTTAACGCTGCTGCCGCCGAGGAGCGCGGCTTGCTTGGCGTTGTGCCCACAATCGAGGAGTTGATGTACGACGCTTCGGATGAGTCCATCGCCCATGTTGAGGAGTACCTCAAGCGCATGAAGCGTCTTGTTGCGGGCTGGGAGGCCGACTTCGGCAAGGAGATGATGACGCAGAACAAGGCGTGGATAAACCTGATGTGGAGTGGCGATGCTGTGTGGGCTATCGAGGAGGCTGCTGAGGTGGGCGTAAGCCTCGACTATGTCGTTCCCGAGGAGGGTAGCGTCGTGTGGTTCGATGGCTGGGTAATCCCCAAGTATGCCAAGAACCTGCGTGCTGCGCGCTACTTCATCAACTATATGTGTATGCCCGAGAATGCTGTGCGCAATATGGACGCTACGGGCTATGTCAGCGTTGTTGCCTCTGCCGAGACCCTCGATGCTATGGAGGTGCTCAACCCCGTGCTTGCCGAGATAGAGTCTGTCGGCGCCGAGCTCGAAGAGTGTGAGGATAGGGATGCTGCTGCGGAGTTGCGCGATGCGCTTGCGGAGCTTGAGGCGGAGCGTGACGCTATTGTCGAGATGGGTGCTTCGGATTTGAGCTACTTCTTCAAGAGTGAGGATGGCTCGCCCTTGTGTTTTGTCGATGAGGATGGCTACGAGGTGCGTGCCGATAGTGTCTTCGTCGACCCCATTCTATACCCCGACCTGTCGGTTATCAACCGCTGTGCCATGATGCACGACAGTGGTGAGCAGACCGACAAGATGCTTGAGATGTGGTCGCGTGTCAAGGGTGATAACCTATCGCCCACGATGCTTATATTCATCATTGTGTCGTTCCTTATCATCCTCGTGTGGGGTGTATGGCGCAAGGTGGATGCCTACCGCAAGAAGCAGGCTATGCTCAAGCGTCGCCGTCATGCCCAGCGCAAGCAGCAGAAATAGACATTTTTTTATAATCCTAAACATAACTTTTAAGACAATGACAAGAAAGCTACTACTCTTCCTTGCCTCTACAATGATTGCCTTTCAGGCTATGGCAGTGGAACCTACTTCAAACGATGCAACAAACGCTCCCGCAGAGCTGACCGTGGCAGATAGCCTCGAGGAGGATGACGAGTGGTCATTCTGGTGGGAGGCAGGTTTCGACCTCGCATCTAACTATATGTGGCGTGGTTTCGACCAGTCTTACCGTGGCGGTAACCGCAACATGGTTGACCCATCATTCCAGCCAGCACTCACGCTTGGCTATGGTAAGTTCTACGTGCGCCTTTGGGGTAATGCCTCGCTCTTTAGCGACTATAAGGAGTTTGATATGTTCCTCGGCTTCCAGCATGAGGGCCTCGAGGTGACCATCTATGATGTATTCTGTGGCGTGGGTAACGACTTCAACGCCCCCTTCTTTGATAAGTCGTCACACAACCTCACTGCGACCATCGACTACACATTTTTCGACCGCTTGCGTCTGCACTGGGCAACGACATTCCTCCATCCTAACGACTTTATCGTCAAGGCTGACGGCACTGAGCGCCGTGCCTTCTCGTCATACTTCGAGGTGGCATACACACAGCCATGTGGTGACCTCTTCGACATGGAGATTATCGCGGGTGCATCGCCCTGGACAGGTCCCTTCTGGTGTCCAACGCGCGTAGGTAATGAGTACGACTGGGATAACGCCGCTAAGGGTTTCAACGTTACGAACTTGTCGCTCACGCTCAGCCGTGAGTTCACCAAGGGCAACGTATCGTTCCCCGTGAGTGTTGGTTATACCTATAACCCACTCTCTAAGTATCACTACGCCCTCCTTACAACGGGTTTCTACTTTTAATTTGTTGTGATAAGCCGCAATCTGCGGCACCAAACTTAGAGCCCCGAATGGGAAATACGCTTATGAAGTGACCCCAAAAGTTTAGACAAAAAACTTTTGGGGTTTCTTTATGCGCAAAAAACACGATTACGCAGCATTGCTCAAATATATGAGAATGCTTGACAATGGCTACTCTATTCATTACATTCACAAAAAATTCGGCA
>JAZTYW010000019.1:0-13336 GCA_045637085.1 Alistipes sp.
TGCCGAATTTTTTGTGAATGTAATGAATAGAGTAGCCATTGTCAAGCATTCTCATATATTTGAGCAATGCTGCGTAATCGTGTTTTTTGCGCATAAAGAAACCCCAAAAGTTTTTTGTCTAAACTTTTGGGGTCACTTCAATAATGTACGTCCCATTGGTGGCACTTTTTGTTAGCGGCAGTAGATGTCTGCCTTATATTAGCAAATTACTTGCGGAGTTTGGTAATACCATCAATAAAACACAATGGATGCGTGGGGGCACCTGGCAACCACAAATCGACATGATACTTATCGAGGAATGAGCGATCGACAGCGGGGCTATCAGCATAGAGACCACCAGAGATAGCCTCAGAGCCACATACCACGAGAATCTTAGGCTCTGCAATAGAGTTGTAGCAGATATCGAGAGCCTCTGCCATATTTGCGCTGATAGGGCCTGTAAGCACAAGACCGTCAGAGTGGCGAGGCGAGGCAGTGAAGCCCACACCGTAGCGTCCGAAGTCGAAGTTTACGTTACCCGTAGCGTTGAGCTCCATCTCCACTGACACATCACCACCTGCTGACACCTCACGAAGCTGAAGCGTCTGACCGAAGTACTTTGCAATCTCAGGGCGTACAGCCTCCTTTGTGAAGCAGGGCTTTGTCTGACCCGCCATCACGATAAGATCCTCACGGCGTGTTGCGGCAATGCGGTGCTCGTTAGTGAAGCGGATGTTCTTGGGCGCAATACGCTGGCACTCGCCACAGAAGAGACACTTGCCCATATCGAGAGTCAGAGGCTTAACGGTGATAGCACCCATAGGGCACATCTTCGCGGCACGCTCAATATCACTCTTGTCCTCAGTGATGGTGAGCATAGGGAAGCCACGAAACTCCTCTGTGAGGGTCACATTATCGAGATTTGGTATATACTGCTTGCCATGACTGCGCAAGATTCTAAGTTTTCCAAATAGCATATTTCCTATTGTTTTAGGTCAGGTGGCACTAAAGGTCGTGACCACAGTATGACAGGTTAAAACTCTTGTTGTTGATGGGGAAGTCCGAGATGCCCTCAGTACGCACGGCGATTGCGAGGCCGAGCCAGTTGTGAACACTTGGGTCCTTAATCTTATACTTGGCAAGCTTACCCTCAGCATCCGTAAGTGCTACGTGGCAAATCTCACCACGCCAGCCCTCAACCAACGAGAATGAGAGTGCATCAGCCATGAGAGGCGCGTTATAGTCGGGCGCAACAATATGCTCCGATGGCTTGTAATCGGCAAGCACACGCTCGATATAGTCGATACTCTGCAATACCTCATCCATGCGTGTTGCAAGACGTGACATAACATCGCCATCAGTGCGGAGTACGGGGGTATGACTGAACTCCTCAGCATAGAAACCCGAGGGGTGCGTAGCACGAATATCTCGCTTAAGGCCACTTGCACGCGCTGCCTGACCTACGCCACCAATAGTCTCCATCTCACGCTTCGACACAAGACCACACTGCTCGAAACGCACAAGGAGAGTCTGCGCCTCGAGGATATCCTCACGCACCTCGTTATAGCGGCGGCGCACATCAGCAACATTCTTGCGGATGACAGCGATCTTCTCCTCAGTAAGCGGGAAGTTAGAGCCACAGGGGCGGATTACGCTCTTACCAAAGCGGTTACCGCACCACGCCTGCGTAGTGTTGATGACAACGGTACGCAACGCCTCGCACGCCACCTGATAGAGCTGGAAACCGATATCTGTAGCCAATGCTCCCGTATCGGCGAGGTGCATAGCCACACGCTCAAGCTCGATAGCCACAAGACGCTCACGCTTAAGGTCACTACCGATATCAGTACCTGTCAACTTCTCGATAAGCTCAGCAAAGGCTGTTGTGTGACCCACTGCCGTATCGCCTGCTATAGACTCAGCGATAAGTGTCTGGCGCAAACGGTTGTCATTGCGCAACATCTCGCTCTCGACGCCACGATGCTGATAACCGAGTGCAATCTCAAGGTGCAACACCTGCTCACCATCGCAGATAAAGCGGAAGGCACCTGGCTCGATGATACCCGCGTGGATAGGACCCACATTAACCTCATGGAGCTCCTCACCCTCGATAGTGTAGAATGGGTAGTTCTCCATCGAGGACTCCTTATCGCGGCGGTCAAAAGAGAAACGCAGGGGCTTAAGCCATGGGTGGCCATCGAAGGGCACAGCGTAGAGCTCAAATATCTCTCGCTCGAAGGGGTGGAACTGCTTATGCACGGCAGTGAGCGATGCGAGACCCTCGGCATAGTAGTCCGGGATAAACGATGTGACAAGCACATCACCAGTCTGGTCATCGAGCAGAATCATGTAAAACTTGAGTCCCGACTCCACCTCTGTTGCGAAGTAGTGAGCAACATGGTAGCGGCTATCTGCCATGCGCTCCTTCAAATCGTTATATAGTGCCTCGTACTCCACTACGGGGATGTCGGCAATTGCTACCGCCGAGGCTGTATTATTGGTTCTGTAAAACATCTCCATGGCTATTCGAGATTTTCATCAGTTGATACAGTTTCTATTTCGCTCTCCACTTCGGTCTGCTCCTCAACGGTTGCAGCATCGACACTCTCCTCGGCCACCACCTCATCGGTTGCCTCTACAAGAGCAACCTCAACAGTGGTCTCCTCTACAAGAGCATCCTCAACAACTACGACATCCTCAACCTCAACTACAGGTGTATCACACTCAGTGTTCACTTCGATAATGTTGTCGATAGCCTCACTCAGTACCGCGGGCTGCCAGAGGCCAAATACGATGGCGATAACCAATGGCAACGATGCGATATACGAGAGACGGCGGTTTACGGCCGAAAGGTGCAACTCATCCTGATTAGAGTGGTAACCAAGACGCAGCGAGCGTGACCATATAGCGTACAACACCACGCACATCAACACGAGCATCAACACGAGCAACCACCACTTCTCAACCGATACAATCTCGGTGAAGATCATAACCTCAGAGATAAAGAGTGGCGATGGTGGGAATGCAAGGAGCACGAGCGTGCCGACAATAAAGCCGATAGCACCCACACGGTTGATGTTGATGTAATTACCGATACGGTTGATGCTATAGCTATCGTAGACATGGCGCATAATGCCGACGTGATAGAACATTGAGCTCTTAACGAAGGTGTGACATACGACATGGAACACAGCCGCCCACAACGCTACACCACCGATACCGAGGCCGATGGCCACGATACCCATATTCTCGACGGTAGAGTACGACAAGAAACGTTTGTAGTTGTTCGCACGGCGCAGGAACATAGCACCCACAGCCAACGACAACACGCCGATAAGAATCAAGACGTGGCGTGCCCACTCAAACACATCGCCCGTATTGGCATAGAGCGTATAGATGCGCATGATCGATACAAAACCTGCATTTACAAGTGCCGTAGAGATAAATGCAGATGCTGGCGCTGGTGCAGCGTAGTTAGCATCAACACCCACGGTATATAGTGGGAAGATCTCCATCTTACAACTGTAACCCACGACCATAAGCAAGAATGCAACCTTGAGGTATAGGGGATTGCCCTCAGCAATAACCTCCTTCAATGAGGCGTAGTCCAGAGCACCATGTGTAGCCACGGTAGAGAGCAACAAGATACCGAGGTATGCCATTGCAATACCCGTTGAGCAGACAAAGACATACTTCCATGTAGCCTCCAACGACTGCTGGAACTCACGGTGATAGATGATACCTGCCGAGCAGATTGTCGTAGCCTCAAGGAATACCCATGTCATAGCGATGTTATCCGAGTAGTAGACACAGGTAATGGCTACGGCAAGCAGCATAAGAAGCGTGTAGTAGGCCTTGTAAGAGCGAGAAGATACGTTCTCGGCCTTGAGATACGACGACGAGTGGAGCAGCGAGAAGCCCAACACCACAGTCATAAGCGCATGGAAGAGTATCGCCATGCTGTCGGCACGGAAGATAGAGAGCATTACACCATCGACCTTGCCAAGTGCAATAACAAGAGCTATGCCCGCCACCTGAACGGTGAAGAAAAGCGAAGCTACGATGTTTGTCATTCGCTCGGTGCGTACCATGAGGGGCAGCACAGCGAGAACCAACGATATAATCAAATATATAAGCATGGGGCGTTAATCTTTAATCGAGGTTAGAGCATCACTCTCATCCGTATTCATATCGTTGTCCATACGCTGAAGGAACATACCAAGGACAAAGATTGAGATAAGGATATCGAGCATAATAGCAAGGTTAATAAGCATTGGCAACTCAACACCAATAGCCATTGAGAAGAGGAACACACCATTCTCAATAACAAGGAAGCCTACCAAGTGAGCAAAGACACGCTTACGCATCACAATAAGGATAAGACCCGACAAGAGTGCGTAGAGCGCCACACCGAACGATATGGTGTTTGTATCAGCACCACTCTTATGCATGTAGTAGGTAATGGTACAGCTGGCAATAAGCGCCGCGATAGACATCACCAATGAGCCGAACTGTGTCGATGAGCTTGTAATACGATTAATCTGCGTCTTTTTGATTACATGCAAAAGGATGATTGGGATGATGATCGCCTTGAACACAAGTGTCTCAACGATGATGAAGCCCATCTCAACGGGGTGGAATGCATGCATACGCGCCATTGCAATACCGAATAGCAAAAGGCCCTGCAATGCGAGTATCATTGTGTGTGAACGAAATCTATCGGCCATCGAAAGATAGATCAGCGACAGAACGTATAGTATAATAAGTGATAGTATCATAGCCTGATATATGTTTACTATATTTTAATATCTTGCATGAGCAGGAAGCCTACCAAAAGCACCAAAGCCGAGAGTGCCGATATGGTAAGAATGTAGGTTGTATTGCGTGAGAGCTTGTTACGTGCACGCAACGACTCTACCACACCCACTGATATACCTGCACCGAGGATTGCCACAGGTACTGCGAACTCCCAGTTGAAGCAGAATACCGCCGACACGGCATTAGCAGCGATAACGGCAAAGATAGAGTTCTTCAACCAACCAGCAATCTGAATCATCGCCAGATCAACACCCGAATAGTCGAGACACATAACCTCGTGGATCATCGTGAGCTCGAGGTGTGTCTTTGGGTCATCCACAGGCACGCGGCCACCCTCGATGAACATAAGCATCACGAAGATGTATGCCACAAGCAGCAACACAATCGTAAGGTTTACATCAAGCACCTGACCCTCAGAGAAGATCTCGGCAAACGACGAGTCGCCACAGAAGAGTGCCAACGTAGCGAGACCCATCATCAACGCAGGCTCGACAAGAGCACCATAGAGAGCCTCACGCGCAGCACCCATACCCTCGAATGAGCTACCGGTGTCCATCGCCGCAAGGATAAGCGCAAAGCGCGAGAAGGCGAGCAGATATGCCACCAGGATGATATCGCCGTGGAACGACAATAGTGGCTCGAGGTTGGCAATAGGAATAAACAGTAGTGCCATGAGCGCAGCACCAAGATAGATGCAAGGTGCTATGCGGAACAGTATAGTGGTCGTGGTTGAGTATACCGCACCCTTACGCAGGAGCAGGTGTACATTATATATATGCTGCAAGAAGCGTGTACCTCGACGACCAGCGAGGAGTGCACGTGTACGGTTGATAACACCCGTAATCGAGAGTGCCACAACAACCATCAGCAGTGTATTTAGTAGTTTTACCAACATAATTGAAGATGTTTATAGGACTCCGAAGAGCGTTAATACAAGTACAACAACAAAGAATACGAGGGCAAAAGTGATGTAGTTGTTTACCTTACCCGTACGCAAGCGCATCACATATTCGTTGATGCGGTGCATCATCTGCACCCAGTAGCGACCCAACAACGTATCGACCTTATCGCTATGACGGATACGATATTTGTGAGGTATCGGGAAGATTTCGCTCTTATCCACCGCACGACCATCCACCGTATCCTTCATCAGAGGCTTTGCAATGTTTTCAAGACCCTCTGAGAATGACTCTCCGGTGTACTGCATACGAGTGTTTACTGCCGTAAAGCCACAACCCCATGTTGGGCCCTCCTCAACCACGCGGGTGCGCTGTGCACGACGCTTCAGCACATAGAGAAGAGTTGCAACAACGATAAATGCAATACCCACATAGCTCAACGCGCGGAGCGTAGGAGCGAAATGGTCAACAGCAATAGTATTCACGCTACCCGTTACAGCCTCCGCGACAAGCGCAATAGGACGAATAGCATACTGAGGCGCAAGACCAATGATTAGTATGAATGTTGCGGGAATAGCCATAGCAGCAATGCGCAAGTTATCCACCTCTGTACACTCAGCAACATGGTGCGAGCGAGGCGAACCAAGGAATACAACGCCATAGAGCTTTGTGAACGCGAGCACCACGATACCTCCGATAAACGAGAGGGCGATAATGCCGGTAACAGAGTAGAGCACCTCGTAGCCACTACCAACGCCATTGAACATACCGATGTAGATGAGCAACTCCGACACAAAACCATTAAGCGGGGGAAGTGCACAGATTGCCACAGTAGCGAAGAGCATCATAATGGCAGTAATTGGCATGTGCTTTGCCAATCCACCCATCTCGTTCATTGCCGTAGTATGCATCTTCGAGTAGATGTTACCCGCACTAAAGAACAACATCGACTTAAACAATGAGTGGTTCACCATGTGCAACAGAGCGCCACACATACCACACATACCCACCAGCGAGCTACCTGCGGCGTGACCCACGGCCGCAATACCCAGACCGATAAGTATCACACCCACGTTCTCGATACTTGAATAAGCCAACAGACGCTTGATATCGTTCTGCATAGCGGCAAGGAAGACACCCCACAAGCCAGTTACTGCGCCCGAAATCAAGATGATAAGACCTATTGTGAAGAGCAACTCTGTGTTCTGGTCAATAGCCTGCATCAAGCGAATAATACCGTAGACACCCGTCTTGATCATCACACCCGACATGATAGCCGACACGTGCGAAGGAGCTGCGGGGTGCGCCTCGGGCAACCAGATGTGCATAGGGAAGAGACCCGCCTTCATGCCAAAGCCGATGAAGAGGATTACGAAGAGTGGCAGCGGTGCTGCAACGTGGAAATACTGCTCGATATCGGCGAAATTCGCAGAACCAGTGACATTGTAGATCATAACAAATCCAGCCACAAGGAACAAAAAGCCGATGTGCATCATCACCAGGTAGTTGAGGGCAGCACGGCGCACATCCTGACGCTCAGCCTCAAACAGAATGAGGATAAACGATGCAATGGTCATCAGCTCCCACGTAAAGAGGAACGAGAAACCACCACTCGACATCACCACAAGCATCATCGACACCACCAGCATCACGAGTGCTGTATAGTGCATCGAGATGTGAGCCGCAGTGAAACGCTCGAGATAGCCCTTTACGTAGCCACGCGAATACAACACCGTAGCCACAGATGCCACTGAAATGATGATAAGCATAAGTGCCGAGAGCTTGTCGATAGCAAAGCTCTCCATGCCGAAGAACATAGTCTCGAACTCGGCAATTTTCACAACCTCGCCACCAAGAGAGATGATAGCAGCTGCAATAGCCGCAAGCGAGGCAAGCGATATAGTACCTGTCGCCACCCATACCTTATGCCGTTTTGGCACAATAAATATCAGGAAGATGACAAGCATCGCCACAAGAAGTGAGTACAAATACATAAATCTATTGTATTGGGTTACAGTTTATTAATCGTCGAAACAACAGTTGTTGCCACCACCGCAGCCGTCTCCGTACGCAGACGTTCACGACCGAGCGATATGGCCTTAAATCCGTTTTGAGCTGCAAAGTTAATCTCTTCTTTCGAAAAATCACCCTCCGGACCGATTAAAATTAGGGTGTTAGTACCTTTTTTGACTAAATTACACAGGTAAGTGCGCTCGCCAAAATCCTTATCGCAATGGGCGATGAACTTATCACCATCAAAATCCATGGCCATAACCTCACGCACAGATGTCATGTCGTGCAGCACTGGGTGATAGGCCTTGAGCGACTGTTTTACAGCTGCAGTGATAACCTTCTCCTCTCGTTCGAGCTTTATCTGTCGGCGCTCGCTGTGGTCACACTCTATAGGATAGACCTCCGAGACACCGATTTCGGTAGCTTTTTCCAAAAACCACTCAAATCTGTCAATATTTTTTGTGGGGGCTACGGCCATCACCAAACCATAGCTCATTCGCTCGTATTCAGGCATAGTCTCCACGACCTCTACTTCGCAACGTTTAGCATTGTCGTTGACCACTTTACAGCGATACATATTACCTTTTCCGTCGGTCAAATGAAGCTCATCACCAACGGTCATTCTGAGCACTCTGACGCAATGTTTTGACTCCTCCTCGGGCAGTGTGTAGCGAGGCAGTGAAATTTCGGGCGTATAAAATAGTTGCATTAGTCAATAATTTTTTTAACTTTGCAAAGTTAATTAAAGTAAATTAAAAAATATCATAAATCAAAAATATATCATCGATGAAACGTTTTTTGCTATTATCTTCACTATTGTGTGTTATGACAGTGAACCATTCATGCACCAATGAGGTTGCAACCGTAGAGACCAACCCTCTTTTGGAGGAGTGGACAACAGAGTTTGGAGTACCTCCATTTGACAAGATTCGTGCTGAGCACTTCAGCCCTGCATTCGCCGAGGCTATCGCCGAGCACAAGGCCGAGATTGAGGCTATCGTAGCTTCGACCGAGGAGCCTACATTCGAGAACACCATCGTTGCGCTTGACAACTCAGGCATCAAGCTTTCGGAGGTGGGCCAGATCTTTGGCATGCTCTCATCATCAGACCTTACACCCGAGATGGATAAGGTGCAGAACGAGATGACCCCTATTCTTGAGGAGCACTCAAGCACCATCATGCTCAACGACGCTCTCTTCGAGCGCGTGAAGGCTGTGTACGACAAGCGCAAGTCTCTCAACCTTGACGAGGTGCAGTTGCGCCTTACAGAGAAGACCTACAACGACTTCGTTCGTTCAGGTGCTTTGCTCAAGGGCGAGGCTAAGGAGCGTCTCAAGCAGCTCAACGCTGAGCTTGCAATGCTCTCTGTGGACTTCAACAAAAACCTCCTTGCTGAGAACGCTGCATTCACACTCCACCTCGAGGCTAACCAGGTAGCAGAGCTCCCCGATGGCGTAAAGGCGCAGGCACGCGAGGCTGCTGAGGCAGCAGGCATGATGGGCTACCTCTTCACTCTCGACAAGCCAAGCATGCTTCCTTTCCTCACCTACTCATCTAACCGCGATCTTCGCCGTGAGCTCTACAACGGCTACCTCATGCGCGGTAACAACGACAACGCCAACGATAATAAGGAGATTGCCGAGAAGATGGCTATGCTCCGCATCGAGAAGGCCAACCTCCTTGGTTACAAGTCATACTCGGAGTATGTTACTGCCGACCAGATGGCAGGCACACCAAAGGCAGCATACGACCTTTTGGAGGAGATCTTCTTCCCCGCAGTAGAGTCTGCAAAGCTCGAGTTGGAGGAGATGAACAAGATGTTCCAGAAGGACTACCCCGGCGAGACATTCGAGAAGTCTGACTGGTGGTACTACGCCGAGAAGGTGCGCAAGAGCAAGTATCAGCTCGACGAGGAGGCTGTTCGTCAGTACCTCTCACTCGACAACGTTCGCGAGGGTATGTTCTATCTCGCTAACCGTTTGTATGGCATCTCATTCCGTCCTATCACAGCACCTCGCTACCACAAGGAGTGCACCGTATATCAGGTTCTCGACCACGACGAGTCACACCTCGGCGTGCTCTACATTGACCCATACCCACGTAAGGAGAAGAGCGGCGGTGCATGGTGCGGCAACTTCACCGAGCAGCGCTATATCGACGGCGTGCGCAAGGCTCCCGTTGTAGGCATCGTATGTAACTTCACACCTCCAACAGGCAACACTCCATCGTTGCTCACATTCGACGAAGCGGAGACCATGTTCCACGAGTTTGGCCACGCACTCCACTGCCTCTTTGCAGATGTTCGCTACCGCGGTCTTTCGGAGGTAGAGGGTGACTTCGTAGAGCTTCCATCGCAGATTATGGAGAACTGGGCATTCCACCCAGAGATCCTCAAGGTGTATGCTACACACCACCGCACAGGTGAGGTTATCCCCGACAACCTTATCGCAAAGATTCAGCGTGCTGCGCTCTTCAACCAGGGCTTCACAACAACTGAGCTCGCAGCAGCAGCACTTATCGACCTCGACATCCACACTCTGGAGCAGCCTGTAGACCTTGACATCAACGACTTCGAGAAGTACAACCTCACTAAGCGCGGTCTTATCGAGCAGATTGAGCCACGCTACCGCTACACATACTTCGCTCACATCTTCGCAGGTGGCTACTCATCAGGCTATTACTTCTACCTCTGGGCAGAGGTTCTCGACAAGGATGCTTTCGAGGCCTTCAAGTCAAGCCACGACATCTGCGACAAGGAGCTTGCACACAGCTTCCGTTACGACCTTTTGGCTCAGGGTGGTCAGCGCCCAGGCATGGAGATGTATCGCAAGTTCCGCGGTGCAGACCCCAACAAGGAGCCTATGCTCCGTTCACGCGGCTTGTTGAAGGAGGAGCCCGCTGTTGAGGAGGCTCTCGAGGATGCAGAGGCAGTTATGCCACAGCAGCCAGGCAAGGCTCCCGTTGCACCATTGAAGCCTACTATTAAGTAAGCAATTGTTGCTAAATACCATTCCCCTCCCACCTGCTGATGCACATCACCGGCAGGTGGGTGGTCGGTTAAAGGAAATTCATCTAATTAAATAATTTTTATGACTACTACAGCACTTATTATGTCAGCATTGACAGTTATGTCAACATGCGGCGATAAGCCTCTTGTTGAGATGCCCGAGTCACTCAAGGGCAATCCATTGGTAGAGGAGTGGAACACCCCCTATCAGACCCCACCATTCTCACAGATTGAGTATTCACACTACGAGCCCGCTATCGACTACGCTATCGAGCTTAACCGCGCAGAGATTGAGGCTATCATCAACAACCCCGAGGCTCCTACCTTCGAGAATACTATCGTTGCTATGGAGCAGTCTGGTCAGTTGCTCAACCGTGCTACAGGCGTATTCTTCGTTCTTAATGGCGCTATCACATCTCCCGAGATGCAGCAGATCGCCCTTAACATCACTCCCAAGCTCACAGAGCTCGGCAACGACATCTCGCTCAACCCAGCACTCTTCGAGCGTGTGAAGGTTGTTTACAACAAGCGCAAGAAGCTCAAGCTTGACCAGGAGGATATGACACTTCTTGAGAATACCTACAAGAGCTTCGCACGTTCAGGTGCTTTGCTCGAGGGTAAGGATAAGGAGCTCTACCGTCAGTATTCATCAGAGCTCTCACAGCTCACACTCCAGTTTGGTCAGAACGCTTTGAAGGCAACAAACGCCTTCTCTTACAACATCACCGACCCTGCGAAGGTTGCAGAGTTGCCCGATTTCGTAAAGGATGGCATGGCCGCTGATGCTGCTGCACGTGGCCAGGAGGGTTGGACCGTTACTCTCGACGCACCAAGCTATAGCCCATTCATGACCTACTCTACACAGCGCGACATCAAGGAGATTCTCTATCGTGCATACAACACACGTGGTCTCGGTGGTGAGTTCGACAACCAGGAGAACATCCGCCGCATCGCTGAGCTCCGCCTCAAGATTGCTAACTTGCTTGGCTACAAGTGCTACTCAGACTACGTTTTGGAGGATCGCATGGCAGAGAGCACAAAGACCGTAAACAACTTCCTCGCTGAGCTTAACAAGGCTACCTTGGACTACGCAAAGAAGGATGTAGCAAACATCACTGCCTATGCACAGTCACTCGGTTTCGAGGGTGAGCTTATGCCTTGGGATTTCAGCTACTACAACGAGAAGTACAAGGAGGCTATGTACTCTATCAACGATGAGCAGATCAAGCCTTACTTGCAGCTCGAGAACGCAAAGTTGGCTGTATTCATGCTTGCAGGCAAGCTCTACGGTCTCTCATTCACTCCAGTGAACAACATTGAGACATACCACGAGGAGGCAAGTGTTTACGAGGTACGCAACATCGATGGCGACCTTATGGCTGTCCTCTACATGGACTTCTTCCCACGTGAGTCAAAGCGTCAGGGTGCATGGATGACAGAGTTCCGTGGCGTAAAGGTTGTTGATGGCAAGGAGCAGCGTCCTTTGGTGCAGCTCGTCATGAACTTCACAAAGCCTACTGGCACTACCCCATCATTGCTCACATTCGATGAGTTCACAACATTCCTCCACGAGTTCGGTCACGGCTTGCACGGCATCCTTGCAAAGGGTAAGTATGAGTCTATCAACGGCACATCTGTTAAGCGCGACTTCGTTGAGCTTCCATCACAGATCATGGAGAACTGGGCTACAGAGAAGGAGTATCTCGACCTTTGGGCTAAGCACTACCAGACAGGTGAGCCTATGCCAGCAGAGCTTATCGAGAAGCTCGTAGCAGCAAAGAACTACCTCGCAGCATACTACAACGTGCGTCAGCTCTCATTCGGTATGCTCGACATGAAGTGGCACACCATCACCGAGCCTTACACAGGCGATGTCCTCGCATTCGAGGCTAAGGCTATCGCTCCTACACAGGTTATGCCTATCGTTGAGGGTACAGCTATGGCTCCCGCCTTTACTCACATCTTCAGCGGTGGCTATGCTTCAGGCTACTACGGCTACAAGTGGGCAGAGGTTCTCGCAGCCGACGCTTACTCATACTTCAGCCAGGAGGGCATCTTCTCACAGAAGGTTGCTGGCAAGTTCCGCCACGAGGTATTGGAGCGCGGTGGTCACGAGCACCCCATGACTCTCTACAAGAACTTCCGCGGCCACAAGCCTAAGACTAAGGCTCTCATCGACCAGATGGGTCTCAAGAAGTAGAGATAAGGCATTCCGCCTAACTAAGATAGGAGTTAGCCCCGATGGGTTAACTCCTATCTCTTTTTACGGCGCGGCAGCTCGATGTACTCCGTATAGATAAGCTCCGTGTTGGGGTTTGACGACCACACCTCCTGGCGAATGGCCTTGGTGCCATAGGGGATAAACAGGAACTTGCGCGGCACGCGGTGCACAACTTGATATAGCGTGTCTGTGGTGCGCACGGTGTAACGCAGCGAGTCGCCAAAGAGTATGCCCTCTACCCTACTCCACGCATCCTCAGCCGCAAAGTGGCGCGCAGGCATTGTGACGGTGTCGCGCACTACGACCGTATCGCGCACTATGACCGTATCGGTAAGTGTGGTCATGGCGACACTCTTGGCGTAGCTCTCGGCACGGCGTAGGCGTATGCCAAGCGAGGC
>JAZTYW010000020.1:0-17169 GCA_045637085.1 Alistipes sp.
TTTGGGCTTAAACCAATCGAGGCATTGACTCCCTTGTTGCCCAATCTCTCCTCAACTTTGCGTGGCATCTTAGACTCCTCGGTTTGTATCCCCTTATTAGTATTATTCTCTCTATCCACTGACACGGAACCAGCCTTAAGATCTTTAATAACGGCATCAACACTACGATAACGATTATCATAGTCAAGAGCTATCATCTTAGCCAGAATCGCCTTTTGTTCGTTGATAAGATGCATATCATCAATAATCTCATCGCCGATCGAACGGATATGCTTCAAATGGTTCTTGTCCACTTGCGGTCCCAATGCATCAGATGCAATGCCCCAAGGTTCAAAGCCTTCAAGCATCGTGTGTAACAAAGCTCCAACAGAGAAGATGTCAGACTGCTCATCGTAGATACCCTTGAAAGTCTCTGGGGCACGATACCAATTATTCAGATCTTTTGTATAAAAGCTTGCACGACCATTACAACGGTGTGACAAATGTCCCATACCGATAATGTAAACCCTAACATTCTCATCTTCCTCCTTAATCAAGATGTTACGAGCGGTAATATCATTGTGGATTATCGCTGGCTCTTGTGAGTGTAGATGCTTCAATGCCACCAACACCTGAAGTATAATAGGTGTGGCCTGTTCCCAAGAATACAGTTTACCCTCGTCAATAAGGTCAGACAATCGCTTGGCTTCCACATAATCACGAACAATATATTGATATGATGAGCCATTATACTCGATAGTCCCATTGGCAATCATAGGTACAAAACCCAAGTGTTGTGGCAGCAACGCTTCACTTCCACACTCTACAGTATGAGCCTTAGTCTCGACAGCATACAACTTCATTAACGCCTTCTTTCCATCTCTGCCACTCACAAAATAAGTCTCACCACCATTCTCATTAGAGGCTTTTACAAACTCCTCAACGCGGAAATCACCAATCGTCTGTCCTATGTTCAATGTCGCATTCATATTCATATAAACTTTTCGCCCGGATTACTAACTCTTTTCTCTTATAGAGTAGTAACCCGAGCAAAATCTATATTCAGAATCAAAATTTCATCTTAATTCTGGAACAAATATATGATTTATCCAAACATTCCTTTTCCTTCAAGCTTCCTCATAACATCGGCAGCAAAATCTCGCGCATCAATCTCCACTGGTTGATAGTAATATAGACGAAAATCAACATTGTGAATACTACCATCATTAAATGGTATCAATACCCAGTTCCCTGTACTAGTATAATATTTGTAGTTCGGATCATAAAAATTCTCCTTCCAAGATTGAACTTCGCTCCACGATTCGTGAATCGTCTTTACATCTACATTGTAGTGTTGGTAAGCATGTCGCCCCTCATGAATTATAGTATCTACGACCTCTCTATGTAAAGCAGGGTCATTGCTACTCTCGTATAATGAATTTAGGGTAATCTTATTATTTGTCGAATCCTGATAACCTAAAGTTTTAGGATCCATTTCTATCACTTCAACGACAAGTGGAGGGCGATGCTCTATTAGCGCTATTTTGTCTTCTATTTGATTGAGCAAATTAGTCCTTTCTTCCAATGTTAGTTTACACCATCGGTCATAATGCAAATCTTCAATATTCTCAAGATATGACACAATCCCTTCTGTCATTTCAAGATCTGTAATAAATTCGCATTTTTCAAAATTTTGAATTCCAGACTCTAATATTTCCTTTGATTCTTGTTGGAACTCTACATTCTCACATTAACTACATAATGGTTGGAATTCCCCCATATCACAATCATCATGTATTGATTTTGGCTCAATACATTCATGTAATGAGGCAATCTTAATATTTTGTTCGATGTTCTCTATGTTAAATCTTTCCATTATTTATGTTGTGTTTGGCCACACCCACCATAGCATGAGCATTTATCACTATTACTATAATTGCCACCACATACACCAGCGCAAGAACAGTGACCTTCAAATGAAACATTATACTCTGCTACAGATTCGGGATAGAACTCGTTTTCATCAATAGTCTCCAACGGGGATACCTCTGTAATAGTCTCCAATGCAGATGCCTCAATCTGCTCTAGTTTTTCATTTGTTTCCGAAAACTCAATATTCATATTACTTAAAAAAGCCCCCATTCGCTGCGAATGAAGGCTTCGATTATTTCATGACTATTTGCAAGTATTCAGAGTATTTGATATCGAATATCGACATAAGGATGGTCGCCTAAATAAGGCTCTTTTAGTAGTACTAATGCGCCATGATTCTTGATGCAATCTTCGGCGATAACCTCCACGACGGGAACACCGCGACCTACAAGGTCATCTAACCTCATCGCAGTGAGCTCCTTGGAAGTAAATACTGAAATATGGGAGTTCATAATCATTGCTATTTACTGTACATGTTAGCACGTAATTGAGCTGTTGAAAGCGCACAAATACACATAGGCGTAATTTCTGCCTTTTTCTTTTATTTGTGCTAAATGTTTTGTAATTTTGTGTGTAATCTAACTCTATTAATACTATGAATAGAACTTGGTCGATAAATGAGTATGGTGAGCCATATGCGGGTGACACAGGATTTGTTGCTAAATGCAGGCTACTACAATCTATATATCGTGTCGAGATAGGCGAGCAGATTCGCCCCTATAAGGGAAGGGACAGGGTCTACTATCTTGGCAACTACATAGAGCATGGTGAGAGTTCGGGAGCCAACTTTCTGGAGGAGTACATCTTCGCATACGCGAAGTACCGACTGGCATACAAGAGGCCATATGAGACGATAAACTCCGACAGATTATACAACAATATGCTATCGAGTCAACCCATGGCATTCAACCTCTTTTGTCCCCTGAAAAGGATGCTAAATGAGAGACCTTCGGCTGCCACGTTGGCTCTCAGATCCGCACTACCCGACCATCGCATAGCTGAGGTTACGGATGTGGAGCTCGAATACATCCCAGCCAACTACATGGAGCTTTCGGGCGACAAGAGCGCTATGGATGCAATCATAAGATTTGTTGACGAAGATGGTAACAAGAGTTTTATAGCCATTGAGACAAAATATTCTGAAAATCTCGGCACGAATGTGGCTTATGACACGGATGAGAATGGCAATAAGACGCCGCGACAACAAAGCATCAAGGCTGTAAAAAAACTAAAATGTTTCAGTCCTGACGTAGAGCGCTACATTATCAATGGCGACATTGCGCTGACCCAGATATACAGGAACTTCCTATTGAGCGAGATGTATGGACTGGAAGAGGGGCTACGTTCCCACTCTATTATACTTGCACCCAAAGAGCATCCATCAACAGAGCGAGAACTCGACTCACTGACTAACAGACTCTGTGACGAGTACAAGGGTAAGATAAAACAAATATACTTGGAGGATTTTGTGAATAGGCTTATTGCAAACAGCCCGTCGGAGTATAGTGCGACATTTGGCAAGTTCTATGATCGCTACTTGAACTTTGACAAGGTTAATACCAAGTAGTAACCACTGTATAACACGCCGTCATGTAAATAAGGCTTAACGGTAAAAAAAATATAACCACTATGGGGATTCCATAGTGGTTATATTTATGATAGGTCGTATCGTCCCGACAAACGACTACTGCTGCATGATGCCCTGTGTAGGATCACCAACAACCATGTTCTTGTCGATGCGGAGAGTTACGTTGCTATCAACCTCGATAAGCAAAGTTGTCTCGTGTACCTCCTTGATAACGCCATAGATACCACCAGCAGTGATAATCTTATCGCCCTTCTTAAGGCCATTACGGAAGTCCTGCATCTGCTTACGACGCTTTGACTCTGGACGCCACATGAAGAAGTACATGATAGCGATCATACCAATAATCATGAACCACATGCTGTGCTGTGCGAAGAAAGATGGCTCCTGCTCAGCAACAACCTCAGCAGCTGCATCAGTGTCAACCTCTGTAATAGTCTCCTCGGCAACGACAGTCTCCTCAACAACTGCGGGAGTCTCTACTGTCTCGATAACCTCCTGCTCACCAGCCTCATTCTGAATAAAAAGCAAATTCATAGTTTTAAATTATTTAGTTATTATTGTTTGCACAATTAATTGTATAACGAACAAATGTAAGCATTATTGTCTTAACATCAAAATTATGCTCGCACACAGCATACCTACTCCACTGCGGCACCCATCCAAATCACAAAGCCACACTCTGAGTTTGTAGTAGTTATACTGAGGAAATTACCCACACTACCCCACTCACCACGCGAGTCAAACGTCAACACTGCGATAGCCTCACCACCTGGCTCAATAGGTTTACGAGGCAGGTCAAGCGTCGTGCATCGGCAGGTTGTCTCGTAGTCAAGTAGTACGATTGGAGCATCAGTATGGTTGACAACACGTATATCACGCGACACCATACTGCGAGACTCTACAACACCAAAGTCCACTATAACCTCACAGGTAGAACCCTCAACGAGTTCTGCCTTGAACACCTCGACCTGCTGTTCGGTCACCTTGGCTTCGGCCTGTTCATCGACATGTTTGGGCTTTGAGCCACAAGCGACGACACACAAAACGAGTGCCAGAAGTGATATCAAACGAACCACGGTGTGCATAACGCCGAATTAGAGTAGACCACGACCACTCTTATTGATGCGACCATCTGCCTTAAGGTCTGCAACAACCTTGTCCAACACACCATTTACGAATGTGCTGCTCGATGGTGACGAGTAGTATTTTGCGATGTCAATCCACTCGTCAAGGGTAACCTTAACAGGGATAGAGTCAAAATTGGTAAGCTCTGCAATTGCAATAGAGAGGATAAGGCTATCCATGAACACCACGCGCTCTACATCCCAGTTTTGAGTGTAGCGATCTACGAGCTCCTGGTTATCCTCATACTGCACCAACGACTTGATGAGTAGTGTGCGTGCGAAATCGAGGTCATCCTCGCTCTTGAACTTGGGCAACACACGAAGCATATCGTGGCTCTGCTTGGTATTCTGCACAGTACGCAACGCCATAAAGAGTGCAAAGCCGTAGTCATCACACCAAAGGAGCGACATCTCGTTTACCACATCCAACAAAGCCTCGTCATCCTCCAGCCATGTAAAGAACTCCTCAACAAAGCGGCGGTCATCGTTGAATGATGCAGTAGGCAACGCCATATAGCTACGGTAGAACTCCGCCTCAACAAGACGGTTATATACATCCTTCACCGCGTCATAGTGGTTCGCCCACGAGAGCTTGCGCGATGCAAGCACATCGTTCACCGAATCGCTATTCGAGATAAGCGCAATGATTGGGTTATCGACAAAGCGTCGATTTGGGTTAAGATCCTCGTGCGTAGCGAGTCTCTTCTGCTTGGCCAACTCCTGACGGCTCTCAGCATAGCGTGACACCTCCACGATGAGTGACATCATCTGGAAATAGAGGTCATATGCTTTATCTATTGATTCAACGAGGTACTTCTCCGAAGTTTTGAGGTTATCGGAGCCTGATTTAAGATGTGCGTAAAGGCTCTTAGCGACCTTCACTCGGAGCAATCTTCTACTCAACATAGTCTAATGAACTGAATCGGTTATATGCAAAAATGCGTTGCAAAGATATAAAAAAATTCCTATCTTTGCATTCAATACATGTATTTATTAACCTTAATTTTACTAAGCGATGAACTCATTTATCTATAACATACCCACAAAGGTGTACTTTGGAGAGAATCAGTTGGACAATCTCGGCAAGGAGATTCTTGCTTTTGGCAAGCGCGTATTGCTAACTTACGGCGGTGGCTCTATCAAGCGCATCGGCCTATACGACAGAGTATTGGAGAAGTTACACAATGCTGGCGCAGAGGTCTTTGAGCTATCGGGCATCGAGCCTAATCCACGCATTGAGTCGGTGCGCGAGGGAGTGAAAATATGCAAGGAGCAGAGCATAGATGTTATCTTGGCTGTTGGCGGTGGTTCAACGCTTGACGCTTCAAAGTTTATGGCTGCGGGTGCCTGTGTGGAGCACGACCCATGGGAGTTCTTTGGTGCTAACGCCAAGCCTATTGAGCGTGCATTGCCTCTCATCACCATCCTGACACTCTCTGCAACAGGCTCTGAGATGGACTCTGGCGGCGTCATTTCCAACCTTACCACAGGCGACAAACTCGGACGCCTCGCCCCTGCACTTCAGCCTAAGGTGTCGTTCCTCGATCCTACGCTCACCTACTCCGTAAGCAAATATCAGACGGCGTGTGGCGCAGCAGATATGATGTCACACATCTTAGAGGTTTACTTCAACACGCAGGAGGATCTGTATATGCTCGACACCTTTATGGAGGGTATGCTGAAGACCATTATAAAGTACGCCCCCATCGCCATTGCCGAGCCCGAGAACTACGAGGCACGCGCAAACCTTATGTGGACATCGTCATGGGCTATCAACGGTTTTATCAATGGCGGTAAGCGTAAGGCTTGGAGTTGCCACCCCATGGAGCATGAGCTCTCGGCAATCTACGACATCACCCACGGCTTGGGTCTTGCGATCCTCACACCCCGCTGGATGGAGTACTGCCTGGACGAGACAACCGTGGACAAGTATGTACAGTTTGGCGTGAATGTCTTTGGCATCGATGCAAAGATGGACAAAATGGATATTGCCAAGGAGAGTATCCGCCGCACCGCGGAGTTCCTGTTCGAGACATTGGGCTTGCAGCGCACATTGTCTGAAGTGGGCATCAAGCGCGAGGACTACCCAATCATGGCGCAGAAGGCTTGCCGCTATGGCGACATTAAGGGCTTCAAAACCTTAACTCCACAGGATGTAGAGCGCATATTTGAGATGTGCGAGTAGGGAGCAACAAAGAAGTTAAGGAAGTTAAGGAATTTAAGGAGGTTAGAGAGTTTAAGGATATATCAAATCACTAATTTCCCTAATTTCCCTAAGTTCGTTTAACCCAACAACTTACCAAGCCCCGTTCCTTGTCAGAGTGGTGTGGTAGTGGTGCATCACAAAAGAACCCACCCAAGGGATAGTACAATGTAGTACAGCCCTGGGTGGGCTACTTTAAGGGATGTGCCGCTAACGCGCCACTATCACAAGGAACGTGCGCCGTCGGATATAACAACCGAGTACACCTTAGGCTCGTGACCATACTTCTCGTTGAAACGCGCCTTGGCTGTAGCGATGAAGTTGTCATAAAGGTCGCTCTTAACGAGGTTGATGGTACAACCACCGAAGCCACCACCCATGATACGTGAGCCAGCTACGCCACACTCCTCAGCTACGGTAGCAAGGAAGTCGAGCTCCTCGCATGACACCTCATAGTCTCGTGACATACCCCAGTGTGTCTCATACATGCGCTTACCTACGGTCTCGTAGTCGTTACGCTTAAGGGCCTCACATACGTCGAGCACGCGCTGCTCCTCACCAATGACATAGCGTGCACGCTTGTAGTCCTCCTCAGATATCTTATCCTTGATAGCCTCAAGTTGCTCCATTGTAGCACCGCGGAGGAACTCCTGACCGAGAACGGCAGCCACGCGCTCACATGATGCTCGACGGTCGTTGTATGGTGAGCCTACGAGCTCGTGCTTAACAACAGAGTCGAGGAGTACGAGTTTGTAGCCATGCTGCTCGGGGTCGAATGGGAAGTACTCAAACTCCATAGAGCGACAATCGAGACGCATGAGGTGTCCCGCCTTGCCGAATACTGATGCAAACTGATCCATGATGCCACACTTCACGCCGCAGTAGTTGTGCTCTGTTGACTGACCTATGCGCGCAAGCTCGAATCGGTCTATGCCGAGCGAGAAGAGCTCATTGAGGGCGTTAGCAAAAGTAGACTCGAGGGCTGCTGAAGATGACATGCCAGCACCGAGGGGCACATCGCCAGCAAATGCTGTGTCGAAGCCTGCGATCTTACCGCCACGCTTCTGAATCTCGCGACACACACCGAAGATGTAGCGAGCCCAGCTTGCAGCGGGAGCATCCTCCTCATTGAGGCCGAACTCAGCATAGTCGTTGAGGTCTACGGAGTATGCACGTACCTTGTCAGTACCATTGAGCCTGATCTCCGCCACCATACCCTTATCAATTGCACCTGGAAACACAAAACCACCGTTGTAGTCGGTGTGCTCGCCAATAAGGTTAATACGACCAGGAGATGTGAACATCTCACCCTTGGCACCAAACTTCTCGGCAAACTTCTCGTTAATAAGATTTAGATTCATGTTATAATGTTTTATAGTTTTATAATCGCATTATCTTCACAAAGTTATATAATTTATTTGATAAGAACAACACTCTTAACAAGTTTTTTTTATATCTTTGTAGGATGATGAAGAGGTGTTTCCTCTCTTTTTTACTCAAATAGCAGGAACACACAACCCATACAAAGCACCTAATCTACACAACCCAAGGAGTGTGGTGCGTACAACTTTTTGACCCATAATAGACCCAAAGAAGAGACTAAAATATATACGATATGTCTACTACTAACCAAAACACTATTGTTGTCAGAGAGGTGACAACAAAGCGTGAACTTAAACAATTTGTACAGTTCGGCATTGACCTCTACAAAGGCAATCCCTACTACTGCCCACCTATATTCTTTGACGAGGTGAACACCTTCAACCCCAAGAGTAATCCAGCACTCGAAGTTTGCGACTATGTTATATACATGGCCTACCGCAACAATCAAATCGTAGGTCGCATCGTGGGAATCATTAACCACCGCGCAAACGAAGCTTGGAGTGTTAAGAAGTGCCGTTTTGGCTGGTTTGATTTTGTCGATGACTATGATGTGTTCAAGGCTCTGTTGGACGCAGTTGCCGAGTGGGGCAAAAGCAAGGGCATGCTCTGCTTGAATGGTCCCGTTGGTTTTACCGATTTCGACCATCAGGGATTGTTGTTGGAGGGTTTTAACTATAATGCTCCGATGGCAAGCCTCTATACACATCCCTATTATGTTGCACACTATGAGCGATATGGATTGCGCAAGGAGGCCGACTGGATCGAGTATCAGATTACCCCACCTGCGGAGGCCCCCGAGCGAATGAGACGTATTGTTCAACTTGTTGAGGAGCGTTGTGGATTACACATCGTGAAGGTCAAGAACTCACGAGAGCTGAGAAAGAGGTATGGATACACCTACTTCGATGTTCTGGACGCAGCGTATCAGAAGTTGTACAATTATCAACCTATGACACCTCGACAGAAGCAGTACTACTGCAAGATGTACTTCCCGATACTCAACTTCGACTTTGTTACAATGGTAGCCAACGAGCAGGATGAGATTGTAGCAGTCGGTTTGGGCATGCCATCTATTTCAGAGGCGTTGCGCAAGTGTGGCGGTCATCTGTTCCCATTTGGCTGGTATCACCTTCTGAAGGCTCTTAAAGCAAAGAGAATGACCGACTTCGACCTACTCTTGATTGCCGTACGCCCCGACTATCAGGACAAGGGTGTCACAGCACTGATTTTCAGCGAAATGACACCACACTTTACGAAATATGGTATTCAGCGAATTGAGACAACGGCAATTCTCGAAAACAACCACAAGAGCCTTGCAAACTTTGCCGACTACGACCATATTCAACATAAACGTCGCAGAGCATATATTAAAGAGTTGTAATGCGACGATTTAATACCCCAGCAGAGGCTCGATTGCCTCTGCTTTTTTTGTGTAATCGAGGCTGAGACTATATAGACACAAGGCTCCTATTTGCCCAAATCATCGTCCGCAGAAAGCAGGCGGCCATTGTCATGCCAATCACCATAGATAACTCCGTCACGCGTATAATCCATAAATTTCTGCAAACGGCGCTGAAACACCTCAAAATTACGCTTGCGCATATTCTGAATATTATCAATGCGCACACGCACATAGAGTGGATGTAGAGTCTGAAAGTTCTGCCATACAGCATCATCGCTTTGCAATGCCGCGAGAACATCATCCTCAATTCTGAAATCCATATTCGGCAGCACAGCCCTTCCCGCGTCCGTCATAAGCCCCAATCGCTCAAGTCGTCGACATCGCTCTTTGTTGAGTTCGGTCCACGGGCTGCGTGGGCGACGTGGCGAAAATCGTCGCCACATGACACCAACACCCGATTTTATTGTCGAGTCTATCCATCCAAAACATAGGGCCTCCTCTACAGCATCAAGATATGACAATCCACCATCACATTCGCTTGTAGAGACCCATATTTCTCTCTTAATAGAGTGATTTTCAGCGAGCCACTCACGCCACTGATTACGGTTTTTAGCGTATAGTCTTTCGGTTATCTCCATTCTACTCCTCGGGATAAATCATCTTCTTCGTTACTCCACCATCAACCGTTATACACTGTCCGTTGATAAAGTCGCTCTTCGCGTCGCACAAAAAGAGGCAGGTGCGGGCTATATCCTCGGCACGCCCTACCCTTCCCGAGAGATGGAAAGCATGGTCTTCGGGACGCAGAATCTCCTCCTCGTTGACGCTTATCCAGCCCGGAGCAATGCAGTTTACTGTGATGTGATATGGTGCGAGCGACACTGCCAGGGCGTGCGTTAGCGACCATATACCACCCTTTGATGCGGCATAGGCCTCCGTTCCGGCCTCACTCTGTAAGTAACGTGTAGAACAGAGGTTTATGATGCGACCATAGGTATTTGTTGCGCCCATCTTATCGCGATGCATGGCCAATAGTCGCGCGGTGATAAATGCCGAGCGAAGATTGGTATTGAGAACCATCTCAAAGTGCTCAATCGTCGTTGCTGTAATAGGCTCGAAGCCTCCAATGCCAACATTATTGACAATAATATCGAGGTCGCCCCACTCATCCAAGAGTCTCTGCACACAACTCTCCAACGCTCTCTTATCACATACATCCAACTCGAAAAATCGCGCTCCCGTAGCCAGCGCAACCTCCCCTCCTCGCTTGGTGTCAATATCACAGAAAGCCACACGGTCGCCATTGTTTGTAAACAACTCAACAATAGCGCGACCGATACCATGCGCTCCACCCGTAACAAATACTCGTCTCATATATTTAGGTTTTACCAATTACCAATATATCTCACTGGATTTTGCACTCTGTGAAAGTACTCTGATACAACCTTTCCAAGGTATGGACTATCAGTAATATCTAACCCTTCAAACTCCACACGAATACTATCATGGTATTTGACGTAATACCATGATGTCGGTTTATATACCCCTACCACTCTGCCATGTGCCACACCAAAAACCAGATTAGCGAGTTCCGCTTTTGCCTTTTGCACTTTCCAATAATGTCGTGTACAATCATATATAGATGTACGATCTCCTGCTCCTTGCAATAGACGGTCATACGTTTTGGTTATATTAAAAGCAATAATAAGTTTTTCCTCCATATTTTATATTAAAATATAATACACAAAGTTAGTAAAAAATTACAATACAACACTACATATCAGCAGATCTGTAACAATATAATAAATCAGGACACTATCGGAGCAAACACAACCATATCACATAGTTCAGAACTACAACTTCATTTGTTCGCCAATTTCTTGCCAAAGCAATACTTACAACAATGGGTAACTTACTACACATTAGCAAGTTACCCACTTTATTTTGTAGCCCCTCCGGGACTCGAACCCGGATCTAAGGTTTAGGAAACCTTCGTTCTATCCCTTGAACTAAAGAGCCAAATAGAATGCAAATATACGAATAGTTTTGAAATATTCAAATAGCAAACCAAGAATTATCATAATGTGACATGCGAAATATGGGAGCAAAATAGGTCAGTTTTACTTATAGAATAGTTTTTTACAATAATTTCACATAAACACATTCACACAAACAACTAATTTTCAGCACCAAACAATTTACATAAAGTAAAATTTAAAATTTATTAATAAGAAAATCGGTTGAATTTTGCAGAGGTGACAAAAATTTATTATATTTGTAGTCGCAATATACAAAGAGTATAATTCCAAAACATAATAAATATGCTGGAACAAAATCTTATTAAACTCTACGAGCAGAGTTTCCGCGACAACCGCGAGATGTCTGCTTTGACCGACTACTTCAAGGGCGAGTCTTTCTCATACTACGAGATTGCTAAGGAGGTAGCAAAGCTCCACCTCATGTTCAAGGAGGCTGGAATCGAAAAGGGTGACAAGATTGCACTTATTGGCCGTAACAACACGCGCTGGTGTATTAGCTATATCGCGACAATTACCTACGGAGCAATCATAGTACCTATTCTTCAAGACTTTAACCCCAACGATGTCATCAACATCATCAACCACTCGGAGAGTAAGTTGCTCTTCCTGGGCGACAACTTCTGGGACGATATCGAGGGCGATCAGATTCCCGCTATCGAGGCAGTCTTCTCACTCACCGACTTCCACGTTATTCATGAGAAGAGTGGCGACAAGATCACTAACTACATGAAGAACATCTTGCAGCACTACCGCGAGGCATACTCACGCGGCTTCAGCATCGACGACATCAAGTATGCAGACATTCCCAACGATGCAGTCTGCTTGCTCAACTACACATCGGGTACTACAGGTTCATCAAAGGGCGTTATGCTCACCGTAAACAACCTCACAGGCAATGTCGTATTTGCCAAAAATATGATTAACCCCGATACTGGCGATCACTTCTTCCGTAAGGGTTCACGCACATTGTCGTTCCTGCCTTTGGCACACGCCTATGGTTGTACGTTCGACTTTTTGTCACCCTTGGCATGCGGTGGTCATATCACCTTGCTCGGCCGCATTCCTTCGCCCAAGATTCTTGTCGAGGCGATGAAGACAACACGCCCAACCGTAGTTTGCTCTGTGCCTCTCATCCTCGAGAAGGTATATCGCAAGAGCATTCTCCCAATGTTGGAGCAGGGTCCTATGAGCATCGCCATGCGTATTCCATTGCTTAACACCGCTATCTACTCTACAATCAAGTCGCGCCTTATGGAGCAGTTTGGTGGCTGCATCGAGATATTTATCGTCGGTGGTGCAGCGCTCAATCAGGAGACCGAGGACTTCTTGCGTAAGATTAAGTTCCCTATCACCGTGGGCTACGGCATGACAGAGTGCGCACCTCTCATCAGCTTCGAGTTGCCACAATACTTCAAGTCGGGCTCATGTGGCCGCATCCTCGATGGCTTCCTTGAGGCACGCATCGAGTCACACGACCCACAGAACATTCCTGGCGAGCTTCTTGTTCGCGGTGAGCACGTCATGAAGGGCTACTACAAGAACGAAAGCGCTACACAGTCTGTATTGACCGAGGATGGTTGGTTGCACACAGGTGATATGTGTACTATGGATAGCGACAGAACAATCTACATCCGTGGTCGTTGCAAGACTATGATCCTCTCAGGCTCGGGTCAGAACATCTACCCCGAGGAGATTGAGGAGCGCCTAAACAACCTCTATATGGTTGCCGAGTCGTTGGTTATCGAGAACAATGGTCGCCTAACAGCCTTGGTTGTTCCCGACTATGAGTTGGCTAATGCCGAGGGCGTTGCACTGGATAACTTGCAGGAGATTATGGATGAGAACCTCAAGCAGCTTAACTCGATGGTTGCATCATACGAGAAGGTTGCCAACATCGTCATCCACCGCGAGGAGTTTGTCAAGACTCCAAAGCGTAGCATCAAGCGTTACCTCTATAGCGCCGAGCGCCTCAACCTCAACTAATTTGAGACAACATGATATGATAGCACCCACCGCAATGGTGGGTGTTGTTGTTTTTTTAGGAGGGGGAATTAGGGAGTTTAGAGAATTTAAGGAGTTTAGGGATTATAAATGTATAACACAGACTTCTACACCGCTACCTAATTTGTGGTTAGAAGGGGTTAGGCTTGGCCTATCGCAAAAGAAGAACCCTCGGGATAGTACATTAACGTACAGCCCGAGGGTCATTACTTTTGGGATGGGTCGAGAATGGCCCCTTATCGTGCAAAATTACTTTTGGCGGAAGTAGATTTGAATAGGCACACCCGAGAAGTCCCACTGCTCACGTAGCTTATTCTCGAGGAAACGACGATACGACTCCTTGATGTACTGTGGCAAGTTCACAAAGAAAGCAAACTGTGGCGTAGGCGTAGGAAGCTGTGTCACATACTTGATTTTGATGTACTTGCCCTTTGTTGCTGCAGGAGGATAGTTCTCAATAAGTGGCAAGAAGAACTCGTTGAGCTCCGATGTAGAGATACGACGCTTGCGTGACTCATATACGCGAATTGCCGCCTGAAGCACATCGAGGATACGCTGCTTGTTGATTACCGATGTGAAGATGATTGGAATGTCGCTAAATGGAGCGAGTTTCTTCTCAAGGAACTCACGCCACACCTTCATTGTGTTGCTGTCCTTCTCCACGAGGTCCCACTTATTAACCACAACGACACAACCCTTACGGTTGCGAACGATGAGGTTATGGATGTTCAAATCCTGCGACTCGATACCCTGCTCTGCGTCGAGCATAAGCACGCAGACATCCGAGTTCTCGATAGCACGAATTGAGCGCATCACAGAGTAGAACTCAAGATCTTCGGTTACCTTACCCTTCTTACGCATGCCGGCGGTATCGACGAGGTAGAAGTCCATGCCATACATGTTGTAGCGAGTGTGGATAGAGTCGCGTGTAGTACCCGCAACGTTGGTCACGATATTACGCTCCTTACCAAGCAGTGCGTTTGTCATAGACGACTTACCAACGTTAGGACGACCCACGATGGTAATGCGTGGGAGTGCGGCATCATACTCTGCTGATGTATCCTCAGGGAGGTTAGCGAGGATTGCATCCATCATATCGCCAGTACCGCTACCCGACATAGAGCTGATGCAGTATGGCTCACCAAGACCCAACGAGTGGAACTCATGAGAGTAGTAGATGAGGTCGTAGGTATCGACCTTATTACATACGAGCAACACCTTCTTGCCTGAGCGACGAAGGATATCAGCCATCATCATATCGAGGTCGGTGATGCCTGTACGAATCTCAACAAGGAAGAGGATAAGGTCCGCCTCATCGATTGCGAGCATCACCTGACGGCGAATCTCATCCTCGAATATATCCTCCGAGTTTACGGTGTAACCACCTGTGTCGATTACAGAGAACTCCTTACCGTTCCAGTCGGTCTTACCATAGTGACGGTCGCGTGTTGTTCCGGCTGTCTCATCGACGATAGCCTGACGCTGACCTACCAAGCGGTTGAAAAGTGTAGACTTACCCACATTTGGGCGACCTACGATTGCAACAAGACTCATAGCTTTATATCGTTTATTATTTCTCTTATCTACATATTACGCCACAAAGATAAGTCAATTCCTTGGATTTTGGAAACTTTATAAAATATTTACTCAATATTTTGGTTATTTTATCAAAAGTAAGTAACTTTGAAGGATAATATTTGGTATGAAGAGTAAATTGAGAGATATTATAGTGGCCATAGTTGCGGCATTTGTCCTTATGGCAAGCGGCACAGAGGCTACGGCGCAGAGCTCAGAGTATGGCTTCTACTCGCATGAGGAGACCCCAAAGGTGCGCATGGAGTGGGGCGTGGGCGTGGGTGCCACATATACGGGAGTGAAGAGCATCTCCACCGACATCGTCAGCCTCAAGCCACGCTTGGGTTTGGCGGGTCACTTCGACATGGCGCTGCGCATAGGTCGCAACTTCGCCGTGGAGACCGAGATACACTACGAGGGCGGTTCGATAAGTGTTGCAACACCCAAGGTGGAGCATAGGGTAAGAACTCGCACCATGGATATTCCCGTGTTGCTGTCGTTGCGCATGGCCAACAACCGCATAAGGTTGAGTGCAGGTCCGCTCTTTACGGTGATGAGCCGCGCGGAGTACACCCAGGATGGCGAGATAAAGTTCTTCGGGCCCACAAACCCTACATGGAATGTAGCTGCAGGCGTGGGCATTGGTCTTACACGCCATCTGCTTATTGAGGCGCGATATGTACACCCACTAAAGAGCAGCATCAACCAGTTTGATGGCATAGAGTTCAACACTCGTTCATACAGAGTCACAGCGGGTTTGACATTACTATTTTAAGAAGAGATTGAATAACGAAATATGAGTGAAGAGATAGTCAAAGAGATATTGGTCGAGGGTGTCGATGCCCGCGAGTTGTATGGCGCACAGGATGCCTACCTTGAGCAGATGCGCGAGCTATGCCCCAAGCTTAAGATTGTGGCACGCGGCGATAAGATTAAGGCCCTCGGTGCACGCAGCGATGTGGCGGCCTTCGAGCGTAGGATGAACGCACTGGTGGAGTACTACATCAAGTATGGTCACATATCTTCGGAGGTGGTGTCGCAGGCCTTCTCGTCAAGCATCGAGGAGCTCTCGGCAGAGCCACCCGCAGTAGATAAGGATGCTATTGTTTATGGCAACAATGGCAATATTATCCGTGCCCGCACCGTTAACCAGCAGAAGCTCGTAAAGCTCGCCGAGCGTAACGACCTGCTCTTTGCCGTGGGTCCCGCAGGCTCGGGTAAGACATATACGGCGATTGCCTTGGCCGTACGCGCACTCAAGGAGAAGGAGGTGCGTCGCATCATCCTCACGCGCCCAGCGGTAGAGGCGGGCGAGAAACTCGGATTCCTGCCTGGCGACATGAAGGAGAAGCTCGACCCATATTTGCAGCCGCTGTACGATGCGCTCAACGACATGATACCACCTGCCAAATTGCAGAAGTATATCGAGGAGGGCACGGTGCAGATTGCACCCTTGGCATATATGCGTGGCCGTACGCTGGATAATGCCTTCGTGATTTTGGATGAGGCGCAGAACACCACGCTCTCGCAGATTAAGATGTTCCTGACGCGCATGGGACGCAATGCCAAGTTCATCGTTACGGGCGATGTCACACAGATTGACCTACCCCGCCGCTCGGATAGCGGTCTTACGCGAGCTATGGATACGCTTAAGAACATCGACGGCATAGGCATCGTGGAGTTCGACAAGCGCGACATCGTGCGCCACAGATTGGTCAAGTACATCGTCGATGCGTTTGACAAGCGCGAGGAGCTTGAGAATAGCCTCAAGCACACTAACAAAGAGTAACAATAATGTAATTAACAACTAATAGATTAAATGATTATGGACAAGAATTTGAAAGGTTTGAAACCAGCATTGGTGTGGAAGCACTTTGCTGCTATTTGTGAGATTCCCCACCCCTCACACGAGGAGGATGCCATCCGCGCATACATCGTGAAGT
>JAZTYW010000021.1:0-9104 GCA_045637085.1 Alistipes sp.
TGCCGAATTTTTTGTGAATGTAATGAATAGAGTAGCCATTGTCAAGCATTCTCATATATTTGAGCAATGCTGCGTAATCGTGTTTTTTGCGCATAAAGAAACCCCAAAAGTTTTTTGTCTAAACTTTTGGGGTCACTTCAAAAGGACAACCCACTTTTACTTATTCTACATCAGTTACTTTACCTCCTCACCGAAGAGTGTTGCAGAAGAGCAACCCGTAATGCGCACCTTAACATAGTCACCAACCTTGTGGTCACCACGATCAAACACTACCATCTTATTCTGTGACGTACGACCCGAAAGCTGCTCCTCGCTGCGCTTCGATGTGCACTCAACAAGAATCTCGAACTCCTTGCCGATGTCGCGCTTATTGCTCTCCTCCGAGAGTTTGTTCTGCAAGTCGATAATCTCGGTCAAGCGGCGTGTCTTAACATCCTCAGGGATATCGTCACCGAGGTTACGCTGTGCAAATGTTCCTGGGCGCTCCGAGTACTTGAACATATAGGCGAAGTCGTAGCCCACCTCACGCATAAGCGAGAGTGTTGCCTCGTGCTCCTCCTCCGTCTCGTGTGCAAAACCCGCGATGAGGTCGGTAGTGATGGCACAATCGGGCATATAGCGACGAATAGCCTCTACACGCTCCAAGTACCACTCGCGAGTATATTTGCGGTTCATACGCTTGAGCATCTCTGTCGAACCCGACTGCGCAGGGAGGTGGATAGCATGACAGATGTTGGGCATAGATGCCATAGTCTCAAGAAGTTTGTCGCTGATATCCTTGGGGTGTGACGTAGCAAAGCGCACACGCAACAATGGAGATATCTCAGCAACCATGCGCAACAACTCAGGGAAATCGACATCACCAGTACGGTATGAGTTAACATTCTGACCAAGCAGAGTCACCTCGCGGTAGCCATTCTCGAAGAGTGTGCGGGCCTCAGCAACGATAGTCGCTGCATCGCGGCTACGCTCAATACCACGAGTATAGGGTACAACGCAATATGAGCAATAGTTGTTACAACCACGCATGATGGCGATAAAGGCGCTCACACCATTTCTATCGAGGCGCACGGGGGCAATCTCTGCGTATGTCTCCTCCTTCGACAACTCGACATTAACACCCGTAGCACCACCATCAACCTCACGTACAAGGCGTGGCAGGTCGCGATATGAGTCGGGGCCAGCAACGATATCTACACCCGTACCACCCTTTGTGAGATCCTCCTTAAGGCGCTCTGCCATACAGCCGATGATGCCGATGATGAGCGAGGGCTTCTTCTTGCGCATGTGACGCATCTCACTGAGTCGTCCCCAGATACGCTGCTCGGCATTGTCGCGGATTGAGCAGGTGTTGATAAGCACGATATCAGCCTCCTCAAGGCTCTCGGTATAACGAAAACCCTCCTGCTGCATGATAGAAACAACGATCTCCGAGTCGCCGACATTCATCTGACAACCGTATGTCTCGATGTATAGCTTACGACCACTACCTGTGAGTGGACGCAAATTGTTGATATTTACGTTCATAAACTTTGTTAAAAGTGTTTAGGGATAAATCCCTTGATAGTTATAGAAATTGTGTAATTGAAGTTTGTTTTAGGCATGCGAAACTCACGAAACCGCAGTTTACTAAGCGTAAATGAGGATTTCGTGAGTGAGCATAACGCCAAAATAACCCAATTAGGCGATTTCTAATTATTCTGTGGGCATTGCATCCTCCTCAGGGAATGGCTTGAAGCCCTGACCAAAGGTGTCGTATGCATCGGTAACAACCACAAATGCACGAGGATCGAACTCCTTAATCTTCATCTGTACATTGCGCACCTCGCGACGGCTTACAACAAGGAAGATCATCTCCTTATCATTGTCGGTATACATACCCTTTGCCTTGAGGTAGGTACCGCCACGGTCGAGATCCTTAAGGATGTACTGACGCATATCCTCAGAGTGCTCATTGCAGATGATATAGAGGAGCTTATCGCGCGATGCACCGTCGATGGTATAACCCAAAACCTTGGCGTTCACAAAGATACAAACACCTGAGTAGAGTGACAAGAGAAGACCTGCACCCTCCTGACCATCGGGCAGACCAACACCGAAACCAATAACTACAAGACCACTCAACACGATGAGCGCATCAGAGAGCAATACGCCATTTGCAAACTTCATCTTTGCAAACTTATGAAGGAGCATACCAGTGATATCAGTACCGCCTGTTGCAGCGTTGTTGCGGATTACAACACCCACACCCACACCACTCAAGCAACCACCAATAATGGCAGCGAGCAAGAGGTGATCCGTAAGATTGATGTAACCATTGAGCAACTGCGTTGGATCAAGAGCCTCGATAGCCTCACGGCTTGGATATACGAGGTAGTCGAGCAAGTTCATCAAACCTGGAGTGACGAACGATGCAAAGATTGTGCGACCACCAAGCTTACCACCGAATATAAGGATTGCAGTAAGGATAAGTGGCACATCAAACATATAGCCAAATGTACCCACCTGAACAGAGGGGAACAAGTTGTGCAAAACGAGTGCTAAACCATAGATACCACCAGGAACGAGGTCATAAGGGTTGATAAATACAACGAAAGCAAGGGCAACAAGGAAACAACCCAAAACGATCTGACCAATAGATAACCACCAACGCCAATCCATAACTGACTCTTTAGCAGAGACAAGCATATTGGCTAAATTAAGTTTTGATTTCATAAATATGCAATTATGTAGTTTTATAAAACAAATTTACATATTTTTTTGAAAACTGCAATATCTTAACCCAATTTTTCTCGAATAATAGATTCCAAGGGAGTGTATGCGAGGATGAATAATTTTGCAAATATGGAATTTTATTGTAACTTTGTATATTGTGCCGAGTGTACATTGTGCAAAACCGCTCGGCTATAAACTTAAAACATAGCGTATTATGCAGAATTGGACACTCACAACATGGATTATAGTCATATCAATTATTATAGTAGCATATCTGCTCGGATCAATACCCAGCGCCGTGTGGATAGGCAAGAAATACTATGGCATAGATATTCGCGAACATGGCTCTAAAAATGCAGGCACAACAAACATGCTTCGCGTATTGGGCAAGCGTGCCGCAGCCCCCGTATTCGTCATTGACTATCTCAAGGGTTACATCGCCGTGTTGCTCACAGGCCTTGCTCCCGTGAGCGAAGCGTGGGACATCAACCTCCGACTCATTGCCACCGTTGCCGTTGTATTGGGACATATCTTCCCCATCTTTGCCAACTTCCGAGGCGGCAAGGGCGTGGCGACAATTCTCGGCGCAGGCACAGGTATCTACACCCCAATTCTTTTGTTATGTTTCGGTGTATGGTGCTTCGTATTTGCCGTATGGCACTACGTATCGCTCGCCTCGATGGTTGCGGGATGCTGTTACCCCTTCTTTGTGACCATATTCATGACCATGTCATACAACCCAGCAATGCCATTTAGAAGCATTCCGTTCATCGTCTTCTCGTGGCTTGTGGCAGTGATGCTCGTATGGACACATCGCAAGAACATCTCGCGTCTGCAAGATGGCACCGAATCGCAAATATTCCTCTGGGGCAAAGAGAGCGAGCCCAAGCAGGAGAACGAGCCTAAACAGGAAAATAATTAGTCATACTTATATTTATAGAATAATGAGAAAACTTTTATGCTTAATTGTGGCTATGGCAGCATCAGCATCGCTATATGCCCAGAATTTCGATGCAAACTTCGACGATGCAACATTGCGTATCGACTATACACTCATGGGCAATGCCAAGGAGCAGCACGTAGCACTACGCGACATGAGTTCTACCGATAACTGGTGGGGTCGTCGTGTCAATCTCAACAACGTACCACTTGAGGGTAATGGAGACCTCACACTCTACGATGCCGAGACCAAAGAGGTGTTGTACAAAACATCATTCTCGTCACTATTCCAGGAGTGGATCACAACCGCAGAGGCCGCTACAATCACTAAGAGTTTCGAGTTCACGCTACTCGTTCCTATGCCTAAGCGCAGCGTCGTTGCCGAGATGGTGATTCGAGACAACACAGACAAGGTGAGCAAGCTCGCCCACACCATCAATCCTGATGATGTGCTTATTCGTGACCGCTCAAAGCAGCAGCCACAGCCATACACCTATCTGCACAAGGGTGGCGACTCAAAGGAGGCTATCGATGTTGTAATCCTTGCTGAGGGCTACACTGCCGAGGAGATGGACATCTTCATGGAGGATGCCAAGATTACCGCCAAGGAGATTCTCTCATACGAGCCCTTCAAGAGCCACAAGGAGAAGTTCAATTTTATTGCAGTGCAGAGCCCCTCTGTTGACACCAATGTCAGCGTGCCACAGGATGAAGCATGGCGCGACACTGCCGTAGGCTCAAACTTCATGACATTCTACATGGAGCGTTACCTGACATCGGGTGAGGTTTACGACATGTACGATATTGTCACAAACATCCCATGTGAGCACTTCGTTATTCTTGCCAACACCGACACATACGGCGGCGGCGGTATCTACAACTCATACACACTCACCACAGCACACCATCCATCATTCAAGCCCGTTGTGGTACATGAGTTCGGACACTCGTTTGGTGGTCTCGGTGACGAGTATTTCTACGAGACAGCCGACAACAACGACGAGATGCACTCTCTGACACACGAGCCTTGGGAACCCAACATCACAACGCTTGTCGACTTCGACTCTAAATGGGCAGATATGGTAGATAAGGATATTGAAATCCCCACAAAGGTGACAGACAAGCGCTCGAAGAACTACACCGTAGGCGTATATGAGGGTGGTGGTTATCGTTCAAAGGGCATCTATCGCCCCGTGGATGTATGCCGCATGCGCAACAACACTGCAGAGCGTTTCTGCCCAGTGTGTGAGCGTGCATTGGAGCGCGTGATACTCCACCACACAAAGGATATAAAGTAGTGGATTGCTCACTGAGACACATCAACGAAAAACACCGACGAGGCACGACTCGTTGGTGTTTTTTTCGCTTGATATAGTCACATATACCCATCCTCAGCACCACAAAACGCCATATTTTTAAAAAAATATTTGTTTTTTGGAGAATTATTGCTTATATTTGTTAGTCAATTAACAGACAACCTGAAAAACGAGCAAGAACAACAACTAAAACTAACTAATAAACCTTATTAAACAACTATGACAAAGATCCTTAAAATTCGCGATCTTACATTGCGTGATGGCCAGCAGTCATCATTCGCAACACGTATGACTCAGCAGCAGGTAAACCGCTGTCTTCCTTACTACAAGGATGCTGGTTTCTATGCTATGGAGGTATGGGGCGGTGCAGTGCCCGACTCTGTGATGCGCTACCTAAATGAGAATCCTTGGACTCGTCTCGAGACTATCAAGAAGGCAGTAGGTGACGTATCAAAGCTCACAGCTCTCTCACGTGGTCGTAACCTATTTGGCTACGCTCCCTACACTGACGAGATTATCGACGGTTTCTCTCGCAACGCTATCGAGAGCGGCTTGGGCATCATGCGTATCTTCGACGCGTTGAACGACGTGGATAATGTTAAATCAACAATCAAATATATCAAGCAGTATGGCGGTATCGCTGACTGCGCTGTTTGCTACACCGTAGATCCTAAGTACTCTGACGGCGAGGAGCATGAGAAGGTGTTTACCGACGCATACTTCTTGGATAAGGCTCGTCAGATGGCAGAGCTTGGCGCTGACATGATTACCATCAAGGATATGTCAGGTCTTATTCCTCCCGCACGCGTTGCAGGCCTCATCAAGCTCTTGAAGAAGGAGCTCGGCGTGACTGTTGACTTCCACACACACTGTACTCCTGGCTACGGTCTCGGTTCAGTATATGCAGCTATCGTAGCAGGTGTAGATATCGTCGATACCAACTGCTGGTGGTTTGGTGGTGGTACAGGTGCTCCCGCAGTAGAGCTTGTTTACCTCTTCTGTAAGAAGTTGGGCATCGAGCTTGGTGCAAACATGGAGGCTGTAGCAAAGATCAACGTAGAGTTGAAGGATATTCGCAAGGAGCTTGAGCTCTCTGTATTCGGTGCTGAGAAGCCACTTCCAAAGCCATTCAACCCTCTCACTGACGAGGTTCCTGCAGAGGTTGACGCATTGCTCGACCGTTGCGTGAAGGCGGCTCAGGAGGAGAACTGGGATGAGCTTTTGGTAGCATCACAGGCTATCGAGGCATACTTCGGCTTCCCCGCACCTAACAAGCTCGTTCAGGATGCTGAGATCCCTGGCGGTATGTACTCTAACATGGTTGCACAGCTCAAGCAGCTCGGCGCTGAGGACATCCTCCCACGCGCTATGGAGCTCATTCCTCCTGTACGTCTCGCAGCAGGTCTTCCACCACTCGTAACTCCTACATCACAGATCGTGGGTGCACAGGCTGTTAACTGCGCTATGGACGAGAAGGCAGGCCGCGCTATGTATACAAATAAGAGTGCTCAGTTCGTAGGTCTCGTTAAGGGTGACTACGGCCGCACTCCTGTCAAGATTGATGAAGACTTCCGCGAGAAGATTTGTGGTTTCCGCGAGGAGCGTCCTTACGATACATCTAAGTACCAGAAGCAGCCTAACCCAGTATTGGAGAAGGCAGGTGGCGTGCTCTTGGCTGAGAACGAGAAGGAGGAGCTCTTGCTCGAGTTGTTCCCATTGGTTGCCAAGGCATACCTCACAGGTATCAAGGAGGCCGCATACGCCGAGAAGGTTGCAGCAGATCCATCATTGAAGAAGGAGGAGGCCGTAGAGCTTCAGCCTATCACTGGCGACACAATCCTCGCTCCATTGCCTGGCCGCGTTATTGAGCTTAAGGTTAAGGTTGGCGATATGGTTACAGTAGGCCAGGAGGTTGCTATCCTCGAGGCTATGAAGATGGAGAACTCTATCACTTCGGACTTCGCTGGTCGCGTCAAGCAGATCATCGTTAAGGAGGGTGACACAGTACAGGCTGAGGGCGTAATCATCGAGATCGAGAGCGCTAAGGCTGGTGCTGCAGCTGGTGGCAAGCGCCCCGTAACTGGCAAGACCGTATGCGCACCACTCCCTGGTCGCGTTATCGAGATTAAGGTTAAGGTTGGTGATAAGGTGAACGCTGGCGACGAGGTTATGATCCTCGAGGCTATGAAGATGGAGAACTCTATCACTACTGACTACGCAGGCTATGTTAAGCAGATTCTCGTTGCCGAGGGCGACACTGTAGCTGCTGACGCAATCCTTATTGAGGTTGCAGACTCTATGGATGACGACGCTAACGACGCAGGCGCAGAGCGCAAGGTTACCGCAGCTGACGGCAAGACTGTTAACGCACCACTCCCAGGCCGCGTTATCGAGATTAAGGTAAAGGCAGGTGACACCGTTACAGTAGGTCAGGAGGTGATGATCCTCGAGGCTATGAAGATGGAGAACTCTATCTCGTCTGACTATGCTGGTAAGGTCCTCGGCTGCTTGGTTGCTGAGGGTGACACCGTAGCAGCAGATCAGCCACTCGTAGTTATCGAGTAGTTCTGATAGACATATCAAGAAGAAGCCTGTCTAACGCAATGTTAGACAGGCTTCTAAACTTTTATACTGGTTGCAAACCTCCACTAAATCGCGCCAGTGCTAATAAACATAAAATGCAACATCGCAATCCTAATCTTGCGCATAACTGTGTGGTACATACCCAATATCTCAGCGATAATTATTGCATAGTCTGCCCCTCTGCATACTGAGTAATAACGATATCGTCAGTCTTTGAGAAACTTCTTGCGTAGATGCTTGCACTACGTAACTCGCCCGTAGTGTTGGGTGCAACAGTGATGTCAACACCAGAGATGTAGGATGGCAAGTCTCGTGTGGCATCCTCGGTGTAGTTATAGATTACCTTGTTAATTGTAATCCACTCCTCACCAGGGTATAGGTCACCATCTTCGCCATACTCAAGGTTATTGTGCAGAACATATACGTAGTCAACACCTGTTGAGACAACCTTTATAATATAGTTACCGCCCTCAGCCGACACCTTCACCTCCTCCTGTTCGAAGTTAATCTCTGGTCTATCCCACATGAGCTCACACGATGCAAGTGCAACGCTTGCCACTGTCAAAATCAAAAAATACTTAATATTCTTCATAATACTATAATGTTTTAGTTTGCTAAACTTGTTTGTGCCTTTCGCTACTGCAAAGTTATGACACAAAAGAGCCTAAAACCAAATTTTTGAGCCTCGAATTTTTCCGCGGGGGGGGGATAACTCATTGATTATCAACACTATGAAAAACCCATTTTTGCAAATTTTTCATCTCGCTGATTATCAAGCAGTTACAAGGATGATAAAACAGTATTTAGGAAAACAGTGTAAAACACTGATATTCTGCGTATTATATAAGTGGTAAAGAAAAAGTGACAAAAGAGACATGAGAGACATAAGAGACGTAAGAGAAGTCTCGGACAATAGTTGATAGTGTCTTCTCTTAAGTCGAGACACAAGGGACGCAAGAGTCGCGAGAGACTTAAAAGGCGCAAGAGAAGTCTCGGACAATAGTTGATAGTGTCTTCTCCTAAGTCTCTTTATACTCTTATTACCATTCAGTCCCATAGGTTTCCTACGTCCCTATGGTCCCTTTAGTCTCTTATGTCCCTTCAATCCATCGAGTCTCTTATATCCCTAAAGCCTCTCAAGTTTCTTATTTCCCTTAAGTTCCCTTATCTCTTATGTCCCTTAGGTCCCTTAAGTCTCTTTTGTCTCTCAATTACTCTATTTGCGCAGAATTTATGGTGCACTGCAACGAAGAATAACGTTTTCGAAGGCTACATCTCACCTTGGTTAGAGAACACTGTTTGGATATTACTCACCTTCGGTGAGGTAAGCCTATCGGCTTACAACAAGCCCCTCCTTTTCAAACGGAGGGGTTTGAGGAGGATTGTAAATACAATGGTAAAGCGAGAAATATGAGCTTAACTTGCCGAGGATTGCTACGCAATCTTTTCTCGGCTTAAATCGGCGGCGTCTCGGCATAGTGAACAAATTCCCTCTGCACTCGACTTGCACGATTTTCCTCTGTTACACAGAGCAGTAAAGCTCAACACACA
>JAZTYW010000022.1:0-55228 GCA_045637085.1 Alistipes sp.
TGTTTTTTTATACGGAAATAGAGTTAGTTTATTTTTAATCTCCGCAAAGATAGTAAAACAATTGATAATTGGCAATAAATTTATTATCTTTGCAACTTGGATTGAGTAGAATTTGATAATGTAAAATTATAAATAATATGAAGAAAGAATGGAATGATGTTCGTGAGTTTCACGAGAAGTTTGGACATCCCGTAGCAGAGCAACCTGTGATGATTGCAAAAAAACGCCCTCTGTCGCGTGCCAAATGGATGAACGAGGAGGTTGCCGAGTTCCTTATTGCCGACAATATCTATGAGCAGGCCGATGCGATGATTGACCTTATGTACTTCGCGCTCGGCACAATGGTCGAGATGGGCTTGGAGGCCGATGAGTTGTTCTCAATCGTTCAGCAGGCCAACATGGCGAAGTTGTGGCCCGATGGTAAACCCCACTACAACCCCAAGGATGGCAAGGTCATCAAGCCCGAGGGTTGGGAGGATCCCGCACCAAAGATTAAGGCGTATATCGACTCTGTGATAGAGTCAAAAAAGCGATAAAATCCGATTATTAATTTATTATTATTTTTATGAGACTATTTTCGTGTGTGAAAAGCGCAATGATGATGATTTTTGCGTTGGGTTTTGTGTTGGTGTCGTGTCAGCGCGAGCCAGATGTTAAGGTTAGTAATATTACGCTCTATGCAGAGTCGCTCGAGGCAAAGCCCGAGGGCGATACATTCCGTATCAACTACGCGATTGTAAAGCCCGCAGAGGGTGTGTCGCTTGAGGTGGCGTGCGATGCTGAGTGGGTGTCGGTAGACGTTGTTACTGCATCGTTCGTAGATATCACCGTGGCGAAGAACGATAGCGGTGAGGAGCGCTCTGTTAAGCTCACATTTGGCTATGGTAACGATACAAATAGCCTAACTATCAATCAGAAGGCGTGGGAGGCTCCCGTTGCTCTGAAGGTTGAGGATGTTGAGGCTACGGCTGTTGTATTTAGTGTTACTACGCTCGACGAGGAGACAACATGGATTGGCCAGATTGTAGATAAGGTGTGGTTCGACCAGATGAGTGAGGATGAGGTTTTCAGCGAGGATATGCGCTACTACATAGCTATGGCCGAGGAGAATGGCGTGACACTGGAGGAGTACCTCTCTACAATATTGAGCAAGGGCTCGCACTCTGGCATCCGCATGGCGGGACTCGATCCCGAGTGGGAGTATGTAGTCTACATCTACGGCATGAATGCTGCGGGTGAAAAGACCACATCACTCTACTCTGAGGCATTCAAAACTGAGGCACCCTATGCGGGAAACGATGTGACTTTCGACTTCGACATCACCGTAAACCGCGCCATTGCGCATATTGCGATTACACCATCACATGAGGGCGTAGCATACTACAACAACCTTATTACTTATGAGGACTATGAGACCCTCTACGGCAAGGATATAAATGTGGCTGCAGATGCCGTAATTGCCGACATGGTAGAGGACTATGCAGCGTGGGATTATACCCTTGCCGAGACCTTTGAGTACAACACCGACTACCTTGCTACATCATACGAGTTTGAGGGTATGGCAAATACGAAGTATATAGCCTTTGCCTTCAAATGGAACGAGGAGTGCAAGCGCTTGAGTGATGTATCGTTCGAGGAGTTCGAGATTGGCTCTATCCCAGCTTCGGAGAACGAGCTCTCGATGGAGATTTCGGACATCACGCAGTCTACATTCTACGTCAAGGTGCAGACCACAAACGAGGACCCATATGCAATGTTCGCTATCCCCGCAAAGGAGATTGGTAAGTTGCGTGACGATGCCGAGATTTTCGACTATATCCTCGGTAACTATGGTACATCGTTCCTCTACAACTATATCTTTAATGGTCCCATCGAGGGTACATTCAGCGGCTTGGAGGCAGATACCGACTACGCCGTGTTGCTCTTTGGTTACGAGGCGGGTACGCTGACCACAAAGATTGTGCGCAAGAATATCACCACCGCCGCGGCTGGCGACATTGAGGCTTGTCAATACAACATCGAGGTTACGGAGATTGGCGACCGCGAGGCTCGCGTGTCGATTATCCCAACCGATTACAGCGTGTGGTACTACTGGAATGTCTTCGAGGCATCGATGAGCGAGGAGGATATCAAGGACTACATCTGGGAGACCTATAATGAGGCATACTATGCTGATTACTGGGAATTTAGCTACTATGAGTTGGCGCAGGGTAAGGTTTCAAGCCGTCTCTCGCAGCTCAAGCCCGACACCGAGTATCACATCGTGATTATACCTATGAACCCCGACAACTTTGAGTACACAGGTACAATGCGTACGGGTGGCGAGTTCAAGACCGATGTTGCCATCATCGCCGACATCAAGATTACTGCGGGCTTCGATGCCTACTACGATGGCGACGAGGTCTATGCAATCAATCCCGACTACTTCAGCAACTACCAGGGTCAGGTTATCTTGCCCATGAGCGTGGAGATTGAGGGCGACTGCTCGGGTTATCTCTTCACTATCTTCACATACCAGGAGGGCTTGGAGGATCCCGCACAGTTTAGCGATGACATTCTCATCGACAACCTCTACAACGTGGGTGCATACTGGTCGCCAGCATACTTCCGTGGTCAGTACGACGTGGAGATGATGATTGCTGCCGTGGCATTTGACTATGATGACAACCCGAGTCCTGTATACCGTGAGCGTTTCATCTGTACTCGAGAGGGAGCGGGCGATGCTCAGGAGTTCGTTGATTACTATCTTGGTGGCACAAGTGCTGCGTCGATGTCGCTCAAAAGCTTGGTTGTAAACGATGGCTGTATTGGCGTTAAAGGCGTTGAGGCTGATGGCGTAAATGTTCAGAAGACTCCCATCGAGCGTACCTCGAAGATAGCCTTTGAGCGCAGATAGCAGGGTGTGAAGAAAAAGACGAAATAACTATAATTAATTGGGCTGTGGCCTCGGAGTTTTGACCAAACTTCGAGGTCTCACCCTTTTTATATTGGTAGTACGGCTTATTGATTTTACAAATGGGGCATTTCGTTGAATTTTTTTCTCCAATGAAAAAGTTTGTTCTATATTTGCGCCGCGAAAATTAATGAATTTAATTATATGATAATGTTTAAGAGATTACCAATTTTGGCTGCGTTGGCATCGTTGTTTGTGGCGTGTGTTAACGAGGTTGACAATACTCCCGTTAAGCCAAATGAGGTTTGTGAGGTTGGATTTTTTATGCCTGTTGATGCTACACGTACATCGCTTGACCCTGATGGAGTGCACACCCGTTGGTCTGAGGATGACAAACTTGCTGTGTGGGCAAAGAACTCAGAGGGTAACTACACCTTTGAGAATGCTCCGTTTATGCTCCGCTATTTCAGCAATGACTACGACAAGGCCTATTTTACGTCGAATATCGCTGCGATGGAGGAGGGTGAGTACACCTACTATTTGAGTTACCCTGTACCCGCATCGACTAATGGTACGTTGGCGACATATTCACTGCCTGCTATGCAGACAGGTGAGTATGATGGTCGTTACGATGTTATGGTTGCAGTGCCAGTTGTCGAGAGTGCGTTGACATCTTCAGAGAGTGTGGAGCTTAACACCATTATGCGTCACCAGATGCACGCTATAAAGATTACTGTGCCAGAGAAGAGTAGTAACTTCGATAACAAGGTCTACGCTTTAGAGATTAACTTCCCTACGCCTGTTGTTGGTGATATGACTGTTGATGTAACAGATCCCTATGCAGAGCCAGTATACACTAACACATCGAATACCATCACCGTGAAGAGCGAAGAGGGTTTTGCTGTAGGTAGTGATATTTGGGTCTTTGTGTTGCCAGGTATGGTGTCGGGCGATGTTAGTTACAAGGTAACGGGTCTTGAGCAGCGTTCCGAGGTGGCTACATACAGCCTTGAGCGTGATATGAAGCGAGGTCATGTGACACCTATCCGCATGGCAATGCCCCCATTCGAGAAGTACACAGCCTTCAACTTCTCTGTTGGTGAGAACCACCTCGGCGAGGATTTCAACTACTTCACACTCTACGATAGCAACGGCACCTATATGGGTACATACTATCGTAATGCAGAGAACCTATACAAGTGGGAGTACTATGGAGAGTTCGATGTTACGCCATACAACAACACCAACTGGACTCTTGTGTTTGACACAGAGAGCGCTGTTGTTGAGAATAAGGTAAACATGGGAACGTTGCGACCCTATTTCGAGCAGAATATCGCACCTGTAGATGTTCCATACCTTTTGTTCCAGGACTTCCAGAGTGTAACTGAGAGCGAGAATAATGGTAACAATTCATACCAGTCAAGTGATAGAAATCAGCCAGGTGTTGCATTGACTGGCGAACTTTCAGGTTGGAATGCTGCACGCTTCTGGATTAAGCCTGGTGCTGCGCGTATCAATGCGCGTTATCAGTCTGTTAAGATTATCGTCTCTTTCGCTTCATACCACTATGGTCGTTTGGATACTCCACCGCTTGGTAATGGCACACGAGGTATTAAGCCTGGAAAGAGCGTGAATGTCAAGGTGGACTTTGATGCTGCGTTGTATAAGCACACAAGCAGTTCGCTGAAGCTTAACTCTGCTGCTATTAACATTGCTACGCATACCAACGCAAAAAATCCCATCGATGGTATTCCAACAGGTTCAACAGGTATCACATCCTCTTACGATACTACGCTTGCAGACTTTGGTTCAACATTCTGTACAGAGAGTTTGACGGATAGTGTTGGTAACAATGCCTTTGGTCAGAGTTTCCCATCATATAGCGCTGAAATGCCTGCAAGTTCGAATACGCGATTAGTATTCTATCCCACACTATCTACAGCGTCGGGTACAGGTAACACTGAGGTAAATGTCTATATTGATAACATTAAGGTATCGATTGTCAAGTAAATAACACTATAAAATTATAAATCTTTTAAATTAATCTAATTATGAGAAAGTTTTTTACAATCGCATCGCTTTTTGCGTTGACTCTTTCGGCTTGCTCGGAGGAGGTTGCTAATGGCGAGCAGAAGGGTGAAGGACGAGTAACTATCGATTGTGTAGCCTCTACTACAGTCGATGAGACACGTGCTAATGTCAGTTGCACAACACCTGCTACAGAGGATTTCACTCTTAAAATCGAGGGTGTAGGTCATACCTATATCGCAGATTACGCAAACATCAATGAGTTTAACGAGGACAACTACCTTGTTCATGGTCAATATAAGGCATCGGTATTTGCTGGCAATATTAACATGGAGGGCTATGATAAGGCTGCATTTGTAGGTAGCGAGACATTTACTGTAGCGCCTCGTAAGAATACACAGGTGAATATTAAAGCAACTATTGCAAACGCGCTTGTTAAGGTTGAGGTAACTGATAACTTCAAGAGCTACTTCGCGGGTGGCCACGCTCTTACTCTTACTACTGCTGCGGGCAAAGAGTTCGATGTTACAGCTCAGGCCGAGCCAATCTTTATCGCTCCTAACACATTTACCATCACTGGTACTGCAATCAAGCAGCCTAACCAGTCTGGTGCTGAGGGCGTAGAGGTAGTACTTCCAGAGTATAAGCCTACAGAGGTAAAGGCTCAGACACTCTACACTGTAAAGTTTGATGTTGAGAATGCCGGTGGTGCAACTCTTAATATCACTCTTAATGAGACACTCGTAGAGTCATTCGATATTGAGCAGGAACTTAATGATAATGCTAAATAATAAGTAAAGAGATATGAAATCAGTAGTTAAATTTTTAAGCATCGCCATTGCGTCGCTCTCAATGTTGGTGTCGTGCAACATGGACAATGTTAACTATGTTGACGGTGGGAATGATGCAAAGAGCAAGATTGGTTATTTGAATCTTGGTAACATGCAGGCTGAGGTAATGATGGATACCGAGAATTTCGATTCTCCCTCAGGTACACGTGCCGAGGGTGTGGACATCAACAACTTCGATGTTGTTATCACTAACAAGGATGGCGAGGCTGTTGCGTCATTCAAGTATGGTGAGCGTCCTCAGGAGTCTCTTGCTCTCGAGGCTGGCATCTACAACATCGCTATGAGTTCTGCTGACATGAATGGTGCAGCATGGGAGTCTCCTGTTTACGAGGGTGAGAAGGAGGTAATCATCACACGCAAGCAGACAACCGAGGTTAAGGACCTTGTATGTAAGCTCGCTAATATCAAGGTTACTGTCGGCTACTCTGCTGATATTAAGGATCAGCTCGACCCCGAGTACACAAAGATGACCGTAGAGCTCGGCGAGAGCAATTTGGATTACGTCTTCACAGAGGAGCGCGCTGGTTATTTTGCCCCTATCGCTGTGGAGAATACCTTGAAGCTTACCTTCAACTGTCGTTATGCAGGTGAGACTAAGGATATCACTATGACAAACGAGATTAAGGGTGTTAAGGCTGCTCAGTGGCGTAAGATTAACGTTGTTGTTCAGCACGCTGCTGATGGTACTGCTACTGTCGGTATCGTTTGTGACACATGGACATATGACGAGGAGGTTACATTCGACACATCTATGTCATTGATGGAGGAGGTTATTCCAGATGATACTGACGCACCTGTAATCGTTTGGGAGGGCCACGACCTCGCTGAGACATTCGAGCTTACTGACGATATGTTCGATGCAGATGGTAACTTTACATCAAGCATCAACTTGGATATTGCTGCTAAATCAGCTCTTAAGTCACTTGTTGTAAAGGTATCTTCAGACAATGCAGACTTTGCAACTGCATATTCAGATATTATGCCATTGGAGGAGGATTTGTGTGCACCTACTGTATCTAACGCTATCCTCAAGATGATGGGTTATCCTACAGCTGTCAAGGGTGAGACTACTGCACGTTTGAAGCTCGCTACTCAGACCGATCTTCTTACATCATACGAGGGTACTCACACTTATGAGATCACAGCAGTAGACGTTAATGGCGCTAACACAACAGTTACTCTTACTATTAAGTATGGTCAGAATGTAGCACCTCAGATTGTATGGGTTGGCTATGATATCGACAAGCGTCAGACAATCAAGGCTGATGATACATGTATGATTCGTATCTCTGCACCTTTGGCAATCAAGGATTTCGAGATTGAGATCGTATCAAACGCTCTTACTCCAGAGCAGTTGCAGAGCGTAGGTCTGGCTGCTAATTTCAGCCTTGTAAACTCTACAGATATGTTTGCATCGCTTTCAGGTCTTGGTTTCCCTGTAGGTGATCAGGTTTACAACCAGACATTGATTTCAGAGGATCAGCTCAACATTACAAACTTCCTTGGCATCCTCGGTATGCTTGGTGCTGGTGACCACGACTTCGTGATGACCGTAACCGATATGGAGGGTAACTCTACTACTAAGACCGTAATGATGCGCTTCGAGTAGCAAAATTAATGTTTAAGAAACAATGACTATTATGAAGAAGTTATTAGCATTGATGAGCGTTATACTCGTTGCAGTATCGTGCTCAAATGATATAGATAATAGCGTCGAAATGGCATCTGGAGAGGGTGCAATGCGCCTTGGCGTGGCTATGCCCACAGATCTTTCGACTGAGGATGTAGTTATCAAGATCTACAAGGTTGAGAACGATGAGCAGAAGCTTATTCGTCGTTATGAGGCTATGGCTGACGTTCCAGAGTATCTCGCATTGCTCTCTGGTGAGTATATGGCAAAGGTACAGGTAGGCGAGAAGCATGCAGTGTCGTTCGACGAGAAGTACTACTATGGTGAGCAGTCTTTCTCTGTGGAGAGCAACATCGTAACACCTGTTACAGTTGATTGTAAGCTTCAGTCTACTGTTGTAGCGGTAAACTACGATGCTACAGTTGCTGAGAAGCTCAACGAGGGTTACTTCACTACTGTTGCTATTGCTGAGTCGTATGACTCTGCAGCTATTGCTAAAGGTGATGTTCTTGCGTTGACTTACGAGGAGTCTAAGGATGGTTATGTTGTAATGCCTGAGGGCGAGACATCTCTCTACTGGCACTTCGAGGGTACTCACCCTGTTGAGGGTGACATCGTGAAGGAGGGTCTTATTGAGAATATCAAGGCCTCTGCACGCTACACCATCACATTGAAGTACTCTAAGGATGCTCCAGGTAACCTTGTATTTGAGGCTATTGTGGATGAGTATGTAGAGGTGTTCAACGACACTATCATCTTCAGTCCAGATCCTACTGTTCTTGGTGATGGCTTCGATATGAGCGAGACACAGTTCTCTACAACTGCAGCACGCACATACAACATTACATCGTTGGCAGCAATCAATACATTGACTATGTCTATCGGTGGTGAGCAGTTTGACCTTTTGAACAATGCTCCTGCAGGTGTTGAGGTGGTTAAGAGCGATGATCTTACTTACAAGGTTGTTGTAAACGATGCATTCTTCGCTAATGTAGCGGGTGGTAACCAGACACTCTCATTCTACGTTCAGGATGTTGATGGTGGTAAGCTAAATAAGGAGATTAACTACCTCGTTCAGGGTGTAATGCCTCTTGCAACATCGGATTATGACCTTTGGTTCGGTAATGTGACATTCAAGGCTATCGTTATCGATAGCGCATCATCAGTGAAGATTGCTTACTCGACTGATGGTGCTACATGGACTGAGGTAGATGCTGTTGCAGGTGCTAATAATACATATACTGCCGCAGGTTCTAACTTCGCAGCTGAGCGAAACTACACCTACAAACTTGTTGTCGAGGGCGTAGATGCTGGTAAGGCTCTTACACACCAGACTGCAGCGGGTGCACAGATCCCTAATGGTGATATGGAGCGTTGGAGCAAGCCTTCATGGTGGTTGCCTTATGGCGATGGTGATGCACCATTCTGGTTGACAGGTAATGAGGGTGGTAACATGGCAGGTGCTACACTTACACAGCCATCTGATGATGTTCGCCCAGGCTCGGCTGGTACCCAGTCGGCATACCTCAAGTCGCAGAAGGCTTCGGTGATGGGTATCGGTAAGTTCGCTGCGGGTAACCTCTTTACAGGTACCTTTGCGATGAATGGTTTGGATGGTATCGTAACCTTTGGTCGTGACTTCAAGTTTACTGCTAAGCCACAGAGCCTATCATTCTGGATGAAGAACAACGAGGGTACTATCAATGAGGGTTCACAGGCTACCGGTACAGATATGTACACCATCATGGTGCTTATCACCGATGGTACTACTTATGCTGTTAATACAAAGGATACCTCGACATTCCTCTCTATGGAGTCGTTGGCGACACGTGATGGTATCATCGCTTACGGCTACTTGCAGGGTACCGACTCACGCGCAGAGTGGACAAAGGAGACTATCAACATTACATACCGCGAGGATATGAAGAGTGTTAAACCTAAGAAGATTGTTGTGTCATTCACACCTTCGGGCTATGGTGACTACTTCTGCGGTTCTACATCATCGTGGATGTACGTTGACGATATCGTCTTGAACTATTAATCAATATCTGAGATAGTGGTGACTGGTGTTGCCACTATCTCTTACCTTCTTATCAATGAAGAGATTTTACTTTACTGTTCTTGCCATGCTTTTAGCATTAGGAGCCTCGGCACAGAACTCTAATAATGAAAACCCCGTAGCCGCTAATGTAGCCGCTAATGTAGTCGCTACCGAGGCTGCTACTGAAACTGCTCCCGAAGTCGCTCCCGTGGCTGCTTCTGTAGCTACACCTGTAGCCGCTGTTGACGAGGTGCTTACTCCTAATGAGGCACGCCAACGTCGTGGCTTCTCTACGGATGAGTGCTTTGTGCCAAAGGGTCAGTGGATTTTTGGTGGTACAGCGTCATATTCTACACATACCAACAAGGATTACAAACTCGTGGTTGTCGATGACATCGACTCGAAGGGTTATACCGTTAATGTCGCACCCATGGTTGCCTATGCAGTAGGCAAGAATATGGCTTTGGGTGTACGTTTCGGCTATGGTCGTACGCTACTTGTTCTGGATAATGCTTCGGTGTCGGTATCGGGTAACGACTTTAGTGTCGACTATTTCCACCGTCTCAAGCACTCTTATACCGGAACAATTTTCTGGCGTCCATACATTCCGCTGGGCTATAGCAATCGTTTTGCTGTCTTTGCGGAGGTGCAGTTGAACATGTCGGGTGGTCAGTCAAAGGTCGTAGCCGAGAATGGCGTTATCGAGGGTATGCAGAACTATGTGGGTAACTACTCGCAGACGTTTGGTGCTTCGGTAGCCTTGCAGCCCGGTATCGTAGCCTTTGTTACGGATAATACAGCTATTGAGCTCTCTATCGGTGTCTTTGGTATTGGTGTGGACCATGTCACTCAGGTCAAGAATCAGATCGACGGCGGCAAGTTTATGTCGTCAAACGCTAATTTCAAGCTGAACTTCCTCTCTGTGGGCTTCGGCGTATCGTTCTACTTGTAAAATGCAGTCAACTATGAAGAGAATTATACTATTTATGGCTGCTGTGTTTGGTTCAGTAGCAATGCTACATGCGCAGGAGGTGGCAGAGGTGGCAGAAGTTGCGAAGGTGTCGACTGATTCTGTTGTTGTGGAGAGTGTAGCCAAGGAGACTCGATTCTTGCCTATGCGTCAGCGCGTCGACCGCAACGTTGGTGACAACAAGTTTGTCTACAAGGGTGAGTTTATGCTCGGTCTTACAGCCTCATATGGCAATGTAAACTCGGAGAACTCCGATATTATGCTCTTGCTTAACGGCATTGATGTTGGCCTGCGCAGCACCACTATTCGCCCATTCTTTGCGTATGCCTACCGTGATAACCTCGCTGTGGGTGCACGATTTGGCTATGAGTATATCAATGGCGATCTGTCGAATATCGATGTCAACCTTGGTTTGATTGCCGAGGGTATGGAGAACATGAGCATTGGTGACCTTGGTCTTATAAATGAGAGTTTCTCATACTCAATTTTCCATCGTCACTATCTTGGTTTGGATCGTCGCGGTATTGTGGGTGTTATCCTTGAGACTGAGATGCTTGTCAAGAACGGCACCTCGCAGTTTATCGCGGGCGGTGAGGATGTAAGTTCATCGGTTAATCGTAACTTCGCCGCACAGCTCAATGTAAATCCTGGTATCGGCATCTATATCTTCCCTCAGGTGTGTGTAACTGCAACTGTGGGTATTGGTGGTTTGAGATATAACAACGTTCGTCAGTATAACGATATGGGTGAGGTTGTTGGTCAGAGAGACCACTCGAGTTTGGCCTTCAAGCTCAACATTACAAATATTCAGATTGGTATTGTAGCCCACTTGTGGAGTAATAAGAGTAAGTAGCTATGCGTAATATATTCAGATACTTGGGACTCGGCATTGTTGTAGCTGTGTTGAGTGGTTGCATCGCTAATGATGTGCCTTATCCCATCGTTAAACTCGATATTTTGGGCCTCGAGGCTGACGGACTTAAGTCTCAGCCTGTTATCAACGCTACGAGCCATACTGTTACGCTCGAGCTTGAGGAGACTACCGATATTCGCAATGTGCATATCTCCAATGTCGATATGACCGAGGGAGCTAAGTCGGATGTTGTCTTTCCTGGAACCTTCGATTTGCGTCATCCTCTCTATGTTAACCTCTCGATGTATCAATCTTTCGAGTGGACTATCGATGCAACACAGAGCATCGAGTACTACTTCCGCGTTGAGGGTCAGATTGGTGAGTCGGAGATCGACACTGTCGGCCATGTGGCTACGGCATACGTGCCAATGGATTTCGACCTCACGAATGTAAATATTCTTGCCGCAAAGTTCGGCCCTAAGGATATTACGACCTACTCTCCCGATCCTATGTCGTTGACCTCGTTTGAGGGTACAGTTCGCAATGTAACTGTCAGCTATCATGGAGATATAGAGGAGTTGTGGACTCTCCGCATTATCAAGAAGGAGGTAGAGGTTGAGTTTACAGCTGTTGATGCTTGGGCAAAGCGTATCTGGCTCTATGCTAATGGTCGTGCAAATTCGGAGCTTGGCTTTAAGTATCGTAAGGCTGGTGCAGATGAGTGGACTGAGGTGGAGGACGTAACGGTTGATGGTGGTAGCTTCAAGGCTTGTGTAGAGGGTCTCGATACTCTTACGGAGTATGAGGTTGTTGCCTACTCGGGCGATAACACTACTAATGTTGTGGCTGTGACTACGGAGGACACATTCGCGCTTATCAATGCAGGTTTCGAGGATTGGTCGTTTGCCAATAAATGCTACTTCCCATACGCTGAGACGGCATCACCATTCTGGGGTACGGGTAACCCTGGCGCGACAACACTTGGCGAGGATTTCAACCTTACAACGCCTAATACGAGCGATGTTCGCCCTGGTAGTTTGGGTAGCACCTCTGCGAATTTGCAGTCTATGTTCCCCAATATGGCGGGTATAGGTAAGTTTGCTGCTGGTAATCTGTTCCTTGGCCGTTTTGCTGGTACGTTCGGTACAAATGGTGTTGTACACTTTGGTCGTCCATGCTCGGCACGTCCTGTGGCTCTCCATGGCTGGATTAAGTACACATGTGGTACTATCGACAAGGTTGGCAAGATCCCCACTGCACGTCCTGAGATTGGCTTGGGCAGCAATGATGAGGGTCAGGTGCTCGTTGCCGTGGGTGATTGGAGCGCAGAGGTGTATGGTGGCGATGAGGATAGCCCTGTGGCTATTGATACTCGTGATGAAAGCACATTCTTCAACCCTAAGGGTGAGAATGTTATCGGTGTCGGAGAGATGATTCTTTCGGAGTCTACTGATGGCTGGGTAGAGTTTACTCTTCCTTTGGAGTACAGCTCTACATCACGAATCCCAACACACATCGTTGTAGTGTTTACGGGTTCTCACTTTGGCGACTACTTTACAGGCTCTACACAGAGCTGCATGGTAGTTGACGACGTGGAGTTGATCTACTAATATTTGCATATTTAAAGGAGAAGGGGAGGCTACGGATGTTGGTTTCCCCTCTCTTTTTGGACTCAAATTCGGGAAGTTTTACCTTCGGGTTTAACTTCCCGTTTGGTTTTCGTTATCATTTTGATAATAATTGCTATCTTTGTATTGATTAAAAAACATAAAATACTATGTCGATACTAAATTATGTTGTGTTAGGGGCTATATTTTGCTTTGCGCCTGCAGGAGTAATATGGCTTTGTCATCGCTTCCCGCTACTCGATAATATCGGTCCTATAATGATACTCTATGCCATAGGTATGATTATCGGCAATCTTCCATTGAATATTCCAGAAATGCCTGTTGTCCAGGATATTGCTACGAGTGCATCTATACCGTTGGCTATCCCCATGATGCTCTTCTGCTGTCGTTTCACGCGCAGTGATGCAAGCACGCAGTTTAAGGTCGTCATCAGTGGATTTTTGTCAGTTGCCATTGCGGTGGTTGTGGGGTATGTGTTCTTTGGTAAGCTGATCCCCGAGGGTGATAAGATTGGAGGTATCATGTCGGGAATGTATACAGGTGGAATGCTCAATGCCGCAGCTATACAGGCGATATTCAAGGTCGAGGAGCAGAACTATATTATGATGTGCTCTTATGACATCGTTATCTCGTTCCTCTATCTCATATTTGTTGTGGCTATTGGCTACAAGATCTTCCGCCGTCTGTATGGTGAGAAGGGTAGTGCAGCACTATCGGAGAGCGAGCAGGCAGAGCTTGACAGACAGCTTGCGGAGGCTAAGCGCAACCCCTATGCGGGTCTTTGGAGCAAGTCGGGAATGAAGGAGCTTGCAAAGATTGTGGGATATACCATTGTTGTTGTGGCTCTTGCAGCAGCATCTACATTGCCTTTTGACGATGCGTGGTTCATGGTGATATTCATTCTTGTGCTCAGCACGCTTGGTGTTGTGTTCTCATTCTTTAAGCCTGTGCAGAAGTTGGAGCGTAGTTTTGATATAGGCATGTATCTTATCTACATCTTTAGCATCGCTATGGCATCCATGGCAGACTTCTCAAATCTTAAGCTCGCCGATGGACTCAACCAGATACTCTTCCTCACGATTACGGTCTTTGGCTCGCTGCTTTTGCACGCTATATTCTGCCGCATTATGCGTGTAGATGCCGATTCGATGGTCGTGTCGTCGGTGTCGTTCATCAACTCGCCACCCTTTGTGCCTATGATGGTCGCAGTGCTCAAAAACAAGAAGACCCTTATCGTGGGTCTCGGTGCCGGCATCGTGGGTTATGCCTTGGGTAACCATTTCGGTGTGCTTATGGCCTCACTGCTTGGATTGTTATAAGGTCGATTGTGCCATATTTCAGGTTAAAGTAAAGATGCAAAAAGCACGCTTTTTGCATCTTTGCCTATTTTATGATACCGAGCAGTTTCGTTATGTCGTCCACAATCCAATCTGCTCCTGCTTCTTCGAGCTCCTCGTGTGTGGCATTGCCATAATCGACGCCTATAGCCCTTATACCCGCGTTATGTGCCATGGCTATGTCTACGGGCATGTCACCCACCATAATCGCCTCTGTGGGCGCGATATTTAGCGCAGCGAGGGTTTTAAGTGCTGGCTCGGGGTGGGGCTTGTGGTGCGTTACGCTGTCGGAGCCTACGGCATACTCAAAGTAGTGGTCTATGCCGTGGTGGCGCATAAAGAGCATCAGTGAGTCCGTGAGGCGCGATGTCGCTATTGTCATCCTATGCCCGCGTTTGTGCAATGCCTCGAGCGTCTCCTCTACGCCTGGAAATAGGTCGGGCATAAGCTCCTTGCGGCGCTCAGCAAATATCTGGCGGTAGGTCTCCACGCAGTAGTCAATTTTTGCATCGTCAAACTCTGGATACATGCTCTTGAAGCCATCGCGCAGTGTTAGGCCTATCGTTGCACCACAAGTCTCCTCGTCACGCATATCAAGGCCGAGGCGCTCCATCGTGGCGCGAAAGGCTATGATGATGTTGCTGCGTGTGTCGCAGAGCGTGCCGTCGAAGTCGAATATGATAACCTTTGTCTCCATAACTCTTAGAATACCACTCTGATACCGAGCTGCATATGCCAGCGTGATGCGAGGTCGTTGACGGTGTAGTTAGCGCCATTAAACTTATATACGGGGCGGTAACCACCCTCCACCTCGCGAAGCTCCGTTACGGTCACGGGCGAGAGTGCCCAGTTCGATACGCGGTATGACATGCCCCATGAGCGGCAGATGAGGTTGCTGAGGTTTATTACGTCGAGCGTGAGCTCTACGCGCTTATCGTAGTTGCTTCTGGTCATGGTGTTCTTCTTGAAGTAGAACGCCTGCGCAATATGCAAATCGAGGCGGTGTACAAATGGCAAGGAGTGTGAGTTGCGCTCGGCAAACTTACCACGATGCGATTGAAGATATTTATCTGTCTCGATGTAGTCGTTAAATGCTGACGCAGATGTCTCATCTGCCCAAAGCATTGTGCCCATCTCCTCCTCGGTAGGGATGTAAATCAGTGAGTTGCCACGATAGCTGTCTCCATTTACATCTACCTTGCCCTTGGCGTATGTTAGCGAGTAGTGCTCGCCCGAGTAGCCGTTATAAAGCAACATTACATTGGTGCCAAAGAGTCCATACTTATTACTGTATGAGATTGTCGCTACAACCTTATGCGGGAACTCGTAGAGTGAATTGCTCAACTCGGGGGCGTTGCTGTCTACGGCGTAGTTGCGACCCCAGTTTGACGATGCCTGTGCCGAAACGCCGTCGTTGATGCTCTTCGACTGCGAGAAGGTGTATGCCGCAGCTACACGAACGCCAGCAAGAGGGTAGGCAAAATCGTACTCGGCGCGCGCTGTAACCGACCATGAGTAGCCACGCTGCGTGTTGCTGAGGCGATATACCGCTGCGTAGTCCTTAGTTACGGCATCGTAGTATGTTGCCGATGTGCGGCTTCCCTCGCCACCCACGAAGAGGCGCTTGCCATTATCCTCCGCCACGAGGTTTTCAACAAATATGTTGTTGAGCCCCTTTGTGTAGTCGGCATCAAATGACAACTTTAATAGGTCGTAGCGGTATGTTGCGCCAGCCGCCACACGGAAGACCTGAGGATAGCGGAAGTTGCTCTCTACAAGGTCGATAGAGGGGTTGCTTGCTATGCCCACGCTCTCGGGGTTGAGACTGAAATCGGGTGTCTCGGCTGGGTTTGTAACTGTCACGCCAACGGAGCGAAGACCATTGTTCTGATAGCAGTTCGAGAGCCATACGAATGGTATGCGACCAGTGTAGATGCCCGCGCTGCCGTGCACATTCCATGTTCTGTTAAACCACTCTATGCCCACACGGGGAGATATAAGTATCTGTGCACGAGGAATATCTCCCGTCATTGTGCCGTGCTTTGCGAAGTAACCGCTGTTGAATGTCTCATTCGCTTCGGGGGTGTCGAACATCACGGGGATGTCGGCGCGTAGGCCGTATGTCAGCGTGAGGTCGCGTGTGATTTTATACTCATCCTGCGCATAGAGTGCGAACTGTCCCATGGTCATCGGAGGGTTCTTCTCGCCGCTTGCGAAGTATCCGTAGGCATACTGCGTAGCGTTGTCGGCAAGGAAGTCCTCGAGCGATGCGTAGGTATATGTACCGCGCGCGTTTGCGAGGTATAGGTTGTCGGCGCGATATACCTCGTTCGAGGTACCAAATGTGAGCATGTGCTTGCCGAGGTTTAGCGTCACATCGTCGCCAAAAATAAAGACATCCTGCTTGAGCATATTGCGTCCCGAATAGGGGCTCGTGCCGATGGTAGTAGTACCGTTACCCTTCTCACCCAATCCGTTGATAATCACCGCGGGAAGGCTCTCGGGTGTTAGGCGACCATCCTCCAATCGTGTGTAGCCAATGCGCAGAGCATTCGAGCCCCAATCCTTCGATGTGTTAAGCTCCGCAACGACCGAGTGTGTGCGGTTGATATTGGTGTACTCAGAGCCTGTGAAGTAGAACGACTGCGCAGTGTTTGAGCCCGCGTCGGCATCGGCATGGAGCATGTTGTAACGCAACGAGAGGTGGTTGCTTTGGTTGATGTTCCAGTCGAGGCGTGCAACTGCCGAGCCCGTGATTTCGAGAATTCTGTTCTCGCCGTAGCCACCGCCGTCGTAGCCCGTAAGCTCCTTATATCGCTCCGAGATTTGGCGTGCCTCGTCGAGAGTGAGGGCTGATACGCCGCTACCAGGGTAGTTCGATGAGGGGGTAAGACCGCGGTTAAACTCGCCAGCAACGAAGAAATGAAGTTTGTCCTTAATGATTGGTCCTCCCAGAGTTACACCATAGATATTTGTTATCTGCTCCGAGAGTTTTGTGCGGTTTGCGACATCCTTGCCAGGCGTTGTTCCCCAGAATGATTCGTTGTTGAAGTAGGTGTATGCCGAGCCGCTGAACTCGTTGTTGCCCGAGCGTGTTACGGCGTTGATGCTACCGCCCGTAAAGCCACTCTCGCGCAAGTCAACGGTATTTGTCGAGATCTCAACCTCGCGGATAGCGTCGATGGGAATAGGGTTAGCGCTTGTGAGCGAGCCCGTCATGCCCGTAGTGCCGAGGCCGTAGATGTCGGCTGATGATGTGCCGTCGATTGTAAATGCGTTGTAGCGAGTGCTCTGGCCACCGAGGACAATACCTCCCGAGGCGGGACTTACTGCCGAGGACATAAGTTTTGTGAGGTCGTATATCGAGCGGTCGATAGTTGGTATGGCAGCCATCTCCAAATCGTTGAAATTCTCGGTGCGTGCATCGTGCTTGGTATGCACAACCCAAATCTCAGTAATGAGTTCAGTCTCCTCCTTGAGTTTTACGTCAATATAGAGAGTCTCACCAACGTGAATCTCTGTTATGGTGTGTTGCTGATTTTTGTAACCAAGATAACTAATATCGATACTGTATGGTCCTCCTACGCGCATGCCATTTATTGCGTAGTGACCATCGGCGTTTGTGCATACGCCGTATAAAGAGCCAGATGGCTCGTGTCTCGCAACTACTGCTGCGCCTGCGATGGGGTTGTTGTCGTTGTCTGTTACCACGCCGCGCAATGATGATGTAGTAACCTGTGCGCCCGCCACTGCCACGACAAAAAGCAGGGCGACCGTCAAAAGCAATCGCTTCATAATTAGGATTTTAGGGACACTATTTATGTGTCAGGTTAGAGAATAGGTCTGCGCTCTCGTGGCGCAAATTCGAGTGCAAATATAATAAAAATTTTCTATCTGCAATAGTTGTGTTAATTTTTTCACACAAAAAATTTTCATTGACTACTTGTAACTAAAAAATGTGCATATAGCATAATTATTTATTTGTGATTTTGGGCGAGTTTATTGGTTTAGAAAAATAGCAATTTTGTTATTGCTTGGGATTGGTGGATGAGGGAATATATTTTGGTCGAATGGTAGAACTTGTATCAAAGATTGTATTTTCATGGAAAAAAAGCATGGGATTTTTTGCTATTTAAATTAAAAGGACTATCTTTGTGCATTAACTTTACGCATAAAGTGTGTCTTCTCGGTTAGCTCTTGCGCCGATTGGGCTGCGGAGAAGGCATACATTTAGGTGTAGGGTGGAAGAAACAAACTTTAAAACTTTATACAAATTTTTCATTAAAAACTAATGCTTATGGTTAAAAAAGTTGTACTATCAATGGTTGCAACTCTGCTCTTGGGCTGCTTCGGCGCATTTGCTCAAGGTCAGCGTGTTACCGGTACAGTGACCGATGAAACTGGTTCACCAGTTATCGGAGCAGCGGTTGTTGTCGAGGGTACTACCCGAGGCACATCAACTGACCTTGCCGGTTATTTTGAGATTGCGGCATCTTCTGATGCTAACCTGGTTGTCTCTTACTTGGGCTACCAGACTCAGACAGTTGCTGTTGCAGGTCGTACGGTTGTAGACGTAACTCTCGTTCCTGACTCAGAGCAGATCGAGGAGGTTGTCGTACAGGCGTTCGGTACTGCAAAGAAGGAGGCCTTCACAGGTTCAGCTGCGACTATCAAGTCGGATGATATCGTGAAGACTCAGTCATCATCTGTTGCTAATGCCCTTTCAGGTAAGGTAGCAGGTCTTCAGACAACACAGGGTTCAGGTTCACTTGGTTCAGAGCCATCTATCCGTATCCGCGGTATCGGTTCTATCAACGCAGGTAACGATCCTTTGTGGGTAGTTGATGGTGTGCCTTATGAGGGTGACCTTAACAACCTTAACATGGCTGATATCGAGACAATGACTGTCTTGAAGGATGCTGCATCTAACGCACTTTACGGTGCTCGTGGTGCTAACGGTGTTATCATGGTTACTACAAAGCGCGCTAAGGCTGGTGACGCACGTGTTAACTTCGACGCTAAGTGGGGTGTTAACATGGCTGCTCGTCAGTTGTATGACTACACACGCGAGCCAGGTGAGTACTACGAGATGCACTACACAGCATTGAAGAACAAGAATTTGGCTGATAATCAGGATGCTATGGTTGCTCACCTCAATGCGGTTAACAGCCTTACTTCTTCATCTTCAGGTGGTCTTGGTTACAATGTCTACACAGTACCTGCGGGTCAGACACTTATCGGTACAAACGGTAAGTTGAACCCCAATGCTACTCTTGGCCGTAAGTTCACATACGAGGGTAACGAGTATTATGTACAGCCAGATGATTGGTATGATGAGTTGTATAATCCTGCATTGCGTCAGGAGTATAACCTCTCTGTAGCTGCTGCAACTGAGAAGTCTAACTTCTTCGCTTCATTCGGTTACTTGAACAACACTGGTATTACTGACGGTTCTAACATGCAGCGTTACACTGCTCGTTTGCGTGCTGACTACCAGGCAAAGAAGTGGTTGAAGATTGGTGGTAACATGAGCTACACAAACTTTAACTGGTGTGGTGCTTCATCAGCTAACGAGGGCGACGGTTCTACAGGTGATGTATTCGCAGCTGTAGGCGATCAGGCTCCTATCTACCCTGTCTTCATCCGTGACGGTGAGGGTAACATTATGTACGAGGATAATAAGGCTGGTCATGGTTACTTTGGTAAGAAGTACGATGAGAAGTGGCCTGTATACGACTCTGGTGACGGTTCAATCTGGGGCTTGCAGCGTGTATCAGGTACACAGTCTAACCCCTTGCAGAACATCTGGTTGGATGAGTCTAACTCTGAGGGTAATGCATTCTCTGTAAGTGGTTTCGCAGATTTTATTCTTTACGATGGTCTTAAGCTTACTGTGAATGGTTCAGTAACTATTGATGAGACTCGTACTACATCAATGAAGAACCCATACTATGGTCAGTTTGCACCATCAGGTGGTATCCTTTCTAAGTCGCATGGCCGTACTTACAACCACAACTTGCAGCAGTTATTGACTTACTCTAAGTCATTTGGTGCAAATGAGGAGCATCGCATCGACTTGTTGCTCGGTCACGAGACTTATAACTTGCGTTCTTACTCTTTGGGCGCTTCTAAGTCTAAGATTTACTCTACAGACAACCTCGAGTTGAATGGTGCTATTATTGATGGTAAGTCATCTTCATCATCATTTGGTGAGTATGTAAACGAGGGTTACTTCTTCCGTGCTATGTATGAGTACGATGGTCGTGTCTTCGCATCTGCATCATATCGTCGTGACGCATCTTCACGCTTCCATCCTGATCACCGTTGGGGTAATTTCTGGTCTGTAGGTGCTGCTTGGATGATCAACCGTGAGTCTTGGTTCAATGCTCCTGTATTCAGCACATTGAAGCTTAAGGCATCTTATGGTTCACAGGGTAATGATGCTATCGGTATGTATCGCTATACTGACCTTTACTATGTATCTAATGATGGTAATGACGGTTTCGCTATCCAGTTCGGTTCAAAGGGTAACCCCGACATCACTTGGGAGACTAACTCTAACTTGAACGTTGGTGCTGAGTTCGGTTTGTGGAACGAGCGCTTGACTGGTAGCGTTGACTTCTTCTACCGACTTACATCTGATATGTTGTTCCAGGTTCCTGTAACTCCATCACTTGGTTATACTTCATACTGGAGCAATATCGGTGATATGTCTAACTTGGGTATTGAGGTTGTTTTGAACGGTGACATCGTTCGTCGCAAGAATGTAAACTGGTCTGCTAACCTCAACCTTACTTGGGTTGAGAATAAGGTATTGAGCTTGCCAGAGTCAAGCCGCGAGATGCAGGTTGACGGTCACTGGGGCTTCGTAAACGGTTCTACATTCATCGCTGAGGGTCTTCCTCTTGGCACATACTTCTTGCCTGTTTACGCTGGTGTAGCAAGTGATGGTCAGTCACAGTGGTATTATTACAACAAGGATGAGGAGTGGACTACAACTACAAATTATGCTGACGATATTTCAGGTGTTCAGGACATCAAGAGACTTTATGGCACATCACAGCCTAAGGTATTTGGTGGTTTCGGTACCTCTTTGTACGCATACGGTTTTGACTTCTCTATCGCATTTGACTATCAGCTTGGTGGTGTAATCTACGATGGTTCATACGCTGGTTACATGTCTTCACCTTATGGTTCATCAGTGGGTAATAACTACCACCGTGATTTGTTGAATGCCTGGACTCCTGAGAATACAGACACTGATATTCCTCGTTTCCAGTATGGTGATGAGTACACAACAGCTACATCAAGCCGCTTCTTGATCAGCTCAGACTACTTGAACATTTCTAACATCAACGCTGGTTACAACTTCCCAGCTAAGTGGTGGAAGGGTCATATCCAGAACTTGCGAGTTTACATAGCATGCGACAACGTATGGTATTGGTCTAAGCGTAAGGGTCTTGATCCTCGTGGTACAGGTACAGGTCAGTACTCTCCAATCCGTACAATTTCGGGTGGTGTAACCTTGACATTCTAATTATAAATAAGGTATAAGATTATGAAATTTACAAAGATATTGACAACTGCGTTTGTTGCACTTGGTGCAACTCTCGCTCTTAGTGGTTGTATCCGCGAGACCTTCCCTAAGGAGTCGGCTATTACTGAGGGCCAGCTCATGACAGGTGAGACGTCAGTGATACTTGAGCGATTGTTGCCAGGTATCCATGCTGGTTTGACCGCTACAGCTGGAGCATATGACCATAATGACTACGGTTACTTCTCACTTGGTGTAAATCATGACTTTGAGTGTAAGAACTGTGTGACTAATGGTTGGATGTTTGGTATCAACCCATATTACAACCGTTTCCACCCTGCAGATTTTGCTTTGGGATATGCTCCCAACTCATTGATGTCTGCATGGTCTTGGATGACTTACTATCCTACTATTCGAAGCTGTAACTACATCATTCACCTTGCTGGTGACAATGAGGAGTATGCATTCTATCGTGGTACCGCTAAGGCATATCGTGCAATGCTCTATCTTGATCTTGCACGTTTGTTTGAGCCTCTTTATGCTGAGTCTAAGAATAGTGGTTATGAGGATGGTGTTTTCGAAGCACTTGGTTTGACAGTGCCCATCGTTGACGAATCATATGTAGGTGATGAGGGCGAGGAGCTTGCTAAGAACAATCCTCGTGCTACACGTGAGGAGATTTTCAACTTCATCTTTGCAGATTTGGCAGATGCTGAGGCTTGCTTGGATGGTGTTGCACAGCAGAAGCCTTTCTATCCTACTGCAGCTGTTGTTTACGGTCTTTACGCTCGTGCTTACATGTGGTTGGCATGTGAGGACTTCGTTAGCGATGGTTTGAATGGTGAGCATCCTACTGGTAACGCAGCTTACCAGCTTGCTCGTGAGTATGCTAGAAAGTCTCTTCAGACTTCAGGTGGTGCAATCATGACAAAGAATGAGTGGACAAACACTACTACAGGTTTCAACACTGTTGCTTCTTCATGGATGTTGTCTCTTGTTACATCATCTGAGACTGTCATCTCTAACTTGCACCAGCACCCTGCACACTTGTCTCCTGAGGCTATCTATGGTTACGCTACGTACACTCACCCTGGTGTTTCGAAGTTGGTTTACGATGAGTTGAACGATTCAGACTATCGTAAGGCTTTGATTAAGGGTCCTGAGACTACTTACGCTGAGTTTAAGCAGTACACTTCATTGGATGAGTCTTCATTCGATCAATTTGCTCCTTACACATTCTTCAAGTTCCGTCCTGGTAATGCTTCTCATACAGACTCAACTGTAGGTGGTGCTGTAGCACTTCCCATAATGCGTTGCGAGGAGATGTACTTCATCGAGATGGAGGCTACATACCACATTGATGGTGATGCAGCAGCACGTGATTTGCTTGTTTCGTTTGTTAAGAATCGTGACAGCAACTATGTTTGCTACAAAACAGGCGAGGATGTCCTCTCTGAGATTATCTTCCAGAAGGGTTTCGAGTTCTGGGGTGAGGGTATCATTATGTTTGATATGAAGCGTTTGGATATGGGTGTTACATGTTCTTTCGATGGTTCAAACTACTATAATGATGGTCAGTTTAACTCTGAGGGTCGTCTCCCATGGTGGACATACTGTATTCCACAGTCTGAGCTTGAGCGTAATGCTGGTATTGATGTTAACAACCCCGATCCTACACAGGGTTTGAAGCCTGGCAATAGTGACTCTTCAAGCTTGTAACAACTTAAATTAAAGATGATTATGAAGAATTTCAAATTTTTATATCTTCTCCTCGCAGTAGTAGGTGTTGTTACATTTACTTCATGTACCGAGGAGTGGACACCTGGTGCTCAGGATGAAGGTGCAGGTGTTTTCTTCCTTGACACTTCGGTAATTAATGTAACCGAAGACACAGAGTCTGTTGATATTGTTGTTAAGCGTACTAATGTTAGTGACGCGGTGACAGTTTCTGTACGTTCTGATGAGGTTGAATTCTGTACAGTTCCTGCTTCTGTTTCATTTGAGGCTGGTAGTGATACAGCTGCTTTGAATGTAGCAGTCAACACTGCTGTTATGGAGCAGGGTAAGAAGTATAGTGTTTCTATTCAGCTCGTTGAGTATGCATCTACTTATGGTACTTCTGAGTATAACTTTGTATTCATGATTCCTGAGAAGTGGGTAGATTACACTGATGAGAGTGGTAAGCTTATCTACGGTACATATGTTGATGATTTCTTCTGTCCAGTTATTGACTATGATGCAGGTTATGCTGTTCCTATTCAGATTCAGAAGCATGAGACTGATCCTAACCGTTTCCGTGTTGTTGAGCCATTCGGTAAGCAGTTCTGTAAGAATATGTTCGGCGATGTTCCTGGTTTCTTCCAGTTGTCTGAGGCATACTTGGAGTTCAACATTTCTGATCCTAACAATGTTACTGTTGTTGGCAACCCCGTAAATACTGGTGTTTCAATCAACTTCTCTGATATTGGTTTGGCTCCTATGTACCTCTACATCGAGTCTGATGAGAATGGTCAGGTTCCTGGTGCTGTTACTTATAACGATGGTGTTATCCAGTTTGCAGCTGGTAAGGTATATGTTTGTTATGAGTATAATGGTGAACTCAATATTATGACTCCTACAAATGCTTCAGGCCTTATGGCTTATGCATTGCCTGGTGTTGAGATTACTGACTATTCACTCGCTGCAGAGTACACTGGTATGAAGGTTGAGTCTGACAATAAATCAACTTCTGCAATCCTTAACTTCTACTACGGTTCTGATGTAGAGTCATTCAAGTTCGCTCTTGTTGATGGCAACATCACAGACGCTACAGCTGTTGTTGAGGCTATCGTAGCTGGTTCTGAGGAGTACACTATCTATGAGGGTAGCGTTGACACTATGGAGTATGTTGTTCCTACTGAGGGCGCAGGTATGAAGACTGTTGTTGCTGTTCCTTACGCAGGTGGCGAGGCTCAGGCTTCTGATGCAATCGCTTACGCTTTCTACTTCCCAGGTTTGGGCAACGCTGAGCTTCCAGAGGTAGAGATCACTGTAGCAGTTGATTCAGTTGTTGGTATCACTGGCGACACCAGCTACGAGGCTAACTACCCATCTGATTCTTCAATGTGTATCTACATGGAGGCAAATGGCAGTGAGATCAAGGCTATCAAGGCTTATGTTGGCGTAGGTGTTCCTGCAGAGATAACTCCCGAGGAGGTTCTTGCAAATCCAAATGCTGAGGACTTCTCAAGCTTCATTCCTGATATGATTGAGTATGGCTATGCTCTTGCAGTTTACACAGGTCTTACTCCTGGTACTACTTATGATGTATTCCTCGGTTTCTCTACTATCTACGGTGAGACTAAGTACTTCCGTACTGCTTACACTCCAGCAGCAAATGCTACTCCTGAGACTTCAGCTATGCGTTTGAACTGCGGCAAGAAGTTGGATTATAACTTCACAATGGCTAACTTTACACTTAAGTAAGAGTAACGACCATTGATATTTGGTGCGACCTGCTCCGTTTAGGGCAGGTCGCCCTTTTTTGTTATTAGCGGATGAAAAGAGGGACGAGAGAGACAAGAGAGAAAAGAGGGGCGGGAGAGAAGAGAGGGGCGGGAGTGAAGATACTATCAACAATTGTCCGCGACATCTCTTTGGTCCCTTTGGTCTCTACCGTCCCTTTGGTCTCTCTTGTCCCTCCCGCCTCTCTTGTCCCAACTAGCACCATTACTCATTGCTAATTAATGTGGTGTCAGCACTTTTTATAACACTTTATTGCTATATCGTTTTGCAATAACAAAATATTGACTACCTTTGTAACGAGAAGAACTGCGAAAACTTAAATTTTTTTAATAATAACTATGAATAAGGTTAAATTTTCTTTGTTTGCGTTGGTTGCAATCTTTGCAGCATCGTGTGTGGCAGACCCCGTAATGGAGGGTGAGGGCGTGGTTGCTGAGAAGGACGCAATCGCTAAGATCATTAACTCGTCTGAGGGTGCCGCTGCCGGCGAGATTATCCTCTATGTTGATGAGGAGACTGCTGATGCTTGGACAGTAAGCACAACGCGTTCTGGTAACGCTCAGCTCGATGCTGTAGCAGAGGAACTTGGCGTAGAGTCTATCGCGCCCGTATTTAATATGAACATCAATGGCGATGCTAAGCGTGCTCAGGGCATGCACCGCTGGTTTGTTGTTGAGTTCGACGAGAAAGCTAACGTTGAGCAGGTAGCACAGAAGTTCGCTGCAATCAGCTCTGTTAAGCGCGTGCAGTACTGCTCTATTATCGAGCGTCCCGACGTTAAGGCTGTGCCCGTATCTCCCGAGGAGGTAGCTCAGACACGCTCTGGCGAGGAGTTCTTCAATGATGAGATGCTCGCATTGCAGTGGCACTACAACAACAAGGGTCAGCAGAGCATCTTCCCTGGTGCTAAGGAGGGTGAGGATATCGGTGCTTATGGCGCTTGGAACTACACTACAGGTAGCCGCGAGGTTGTCGTAGCCGTTGTTGACGAGGGTGTTAAGTACACTCATCCCGACTTGGCTGCTAATATGTGGGTTAACCAGGCTGAGGCTAATGGCGCTGAGGGCGTTGATGATGACAAGAATGGTTATGTAGACGATATCCACGGTCTTAATGCAGTGAAGCTCACTGGTAATATCTCTTGGGATAAGGGTGATTGGGTTGTTAATGATCGTGGCCAGACTGTATGGGATGGTGATTCAGGTCACGGTACTCACGTAGCAGGTACTATCGCTGCGGTAAACAACAACGGCATTGGCGTTTGTGGCGTTGCTGGTGGCGATGGCACTGGTAATAATGGCGTTCGCATTATGTCTATCCAGATATTCGATGGTACCGATCACGGTGACATCAACACCAATGCTAAGGGTATTGAGTATGCTGCCGATAATGGTGCTTGCATCTTGCAGAACTCTTGGGGTTACAATTCTTCAAATGGCCCTCAGTCAGATAGTGCCTACTCTTCAGGCTACTATGGTGTAGAGCTTACAGCACTTCGCTACTTCCAGTCACAGAGCGGTTGCTCGGCTATGGATGGTAACGTGGTTATTTTTGCTGCAGGTAACGAGGCCTACGGTTCAGCTAACTACCCAAGTGCCTACAACGAGTTTATCTCTGTTACTGCTTACGCTCCCGATGGCAATCCTACCGTATATACAAACTATGGTCCTGGCTGTAATGTAGCTGCTCCCGGTGGTGAGAGTGAGGTTATTGGCAATCAGGGCTTCAAAGACTATGGCTGTGTGCTCTCTACACTCCCCGCAGAGACTATCGACTCATATTCAGGTCGTGCATACGGCACAGATTATGGTTACATGCAGGGTACATCTATGGCGTGCCCTCACGTATCTGGTATCGCAGCTTTGGCGCTCTCTTACGCTGTAGAGAATGGTATTAAGCTTACTAACAACCAGCTCTATGATGTGATTACTTCATCAGTTCGTAATATCGACAATAGCCTTACAGGCAATGTGGAGCGTCACCAGGCTTACTACGATGCAAATGGTAATTACAAGATTAGATCATACCAATTTAACCTTGACCTTTATAAGGGCAAGGTAGGTACTGGTAAGCTCGATGCTACACTCGCTATCATGAACCTCCGTGGTGCAACTTGTATCCCCGTAGTTGTTGGTGAGGAGTATGCTCTCAAGCTTGGCAACATCATCGGTACTGGTGACATCAACGTTACAATCTTGAGGGAGTTTGTTATCAGTGACGATGTTAAGCAGCGTCTTGGTATCACAACTGCTGACTTCTTCAGCAACACTATCTATCTCAAGTGTACAAAGCCTGGTATCGGTGTAATCACTGTTAAGTATATCGCTGGTGGTAACTCTGTAGGTGGCGGTAGCACAACAGGTGGTAAGCTCATGGAGAAGGAGGTTGTTATCATCTCACGTGAGGGTAACGACAACGGCGCTTGGTTGTAATCTATTGTAGAACTCATAAAAAAATCAAAAATATGAAGATTTTTAAGATGTTGTCATTGGTTGCCGTAGTACTCTTCGCTGTGGCTTGTAACAATGGTAATAATGATGATACCCCTAAGGTGGGTGGCTTCGAGAAGATTGAGAATGAGTGGAAGCTTGTCTCTGTTGATGGTGTTGCTAACGACTTCTCAGTATATATCAAGTTTGAGAGTGGTGTATTTGCGCTTTATCAGCAGGTTTACACATGGGACTATAAGTTCTACGAGGGTGAGTACTCTGTAGATGGTGGTGTGTTGAGCGGCTCGTACTTTGATGGTGGCGACTGGAAGACATCATACACAGGTGGTGTGTCTGAGGATGGTAAGTTCCTTACGCTCAAGAGCAAGGAGACAACTCCCGTAACTTATGTTTACGAGGCTTGCATAATTCCTGAGGAGGTTATGAATGAGGCAACAGCAACTCGTGCTATCGAGGTGGTTCCCTTCTTGTAATAATCTCTTGTAATAGCGGCGCATCTGCGGCGCTTTAGTAAAAGTCCGAATGGAAGGTACTGTAAGTACTGTCCATTCGGGCTTTTTGCGTGTCGGTAATGAGAGGTGGTCTATTGGTGTGGAAAGAATATGGGGGGGGTAGAGAGGTTAGGGAGGTTAGGGAGGTTAGGGAGGTTAGAGAGGTTAGGGAGAATAGAGAATTTATGGAATTTAGAGAATTGCAACAGCTCTATTCCTTAACCTCCTTACTTTCCTTAAATTCCCTAAACTCCTTAGCTTCCCTAATCTCCCTAAACTCCCTAATTTCCTTGCCCCACATAACCCCCTTTTGTCCTAAATTCTCTAATTGAGCTATCTCGCATGAAAAAATAGTAGGTTGTCGTTGCATATTGACGTTATTTTTGTAATTTTGCATCTTGGAAGTTTGCGTTTATGAGCGCTTTAACCCCGAAGAAACAATTTAACTATTAACAAATATGAACAAAACAAAAGTTTTCCTTCTTGCATTGGCTGGCTTGTTCGCTGCTTCGTGCGCAACAAACACCGTCGATGAGTCTGCAAATGTGGATGTTAATGCCATGGCTGCAAAGAAGTTTGTCAACACCTCTAACGACGCCGTTGAGGGTGAGTTGATTATCTATGTTGACAATGAGGCTGCTGATCGTATCCTCGCTGCAGAGTGTGCAACACGCTCAGGCTCAGCTATTGATGCTATCGCGGCAGAGATTGGCGCAACAGCGATTGAGCCTGTCTTCAACCTCAATGTTAATGGTGATGTGAAGCGTGCTCGTGGCATGCATCGTTGGTTTACCATTGCCTTCCCTGAAAATGTAGACTTGGAGGTTGCAGCACAGAGCCTTGCAGCTGTAGAGTCTGTAGAGCGTGTGCAGTTTGCGACTAAGGTTGTTGCTCCTAATGCAAAGATTACAGAGGTAGACCCCTCACAGTTTGCACAGACACGCGCTGAGGAGTTGCCCTACAATGATCCTATGCTCTCAAAGCAGTGGCACTATCGCAACCTTGGTCTTCAGGAGACATATCCTAATGCAAAGGAGGGTGCTGATATCAACCTCTTCCCTGCATGGGAAATTACAGCCGGTCGCAACGATGTTATCGTAGCGGTTGTTGATGAGGGTGTTTGCTACACTCACGTAGACCTTAAGGATAACATGTGGGTGAACGAGGCTGAGGCTAATGGCGCTGAGGGTGTTGATGATGATGGCAACGGCTATGTTGACGATGTTCACGGCTACAACTTCGCGCACAATGGTCGCGTAACATGGACTCGTTCTGGTGACCAGGGTCATGGTACACACGTTGCAGGTACCGTAGCAGCTGTAAACAACAATGGTATTGGTGTTGCTGGTGTTGCTGGTGGTACAGGCAATGGCGACGGTGTTCGCATCATGTCATGCCAGATTCTCTCTGGTGGCAAGGATGCTGGTGCTGGTGGCACTGCAAAGGCTGTTGAGTATGCTGCCGATAATGGCGCTTGCATCTTGCAGAACTCTTGGGGTTTCCAGGCAGGTCAGATTGCAAACGACTCACAGTTTGAGAATGGCCAGACAGGCGTAGAGCTCGAGGCTTTCCACTACTTCATGGAGACAAAGAACTCTCCTGCATTGGAGGGTGGTATCGTCATCTTCGCTGCGGGTAACGATGGTAAGGCTGTTGCGGGCTATCCCGCTGCATACAACGAGATTATCGCAGTTACTGCTATCGCTCCTGATGGTCTTCCTACATATTACACTTGCTACGACCGTGGTTGTAACGTGGCGGCTCCTGGTGGTGAGTATGCTCCTACTACATGGGCAGAGCCTGGTTGTGTACTCTCTACATTGCCTAACGACAAGTATGGTTTTAGCCAGGGTACATCTATGGCATGTCCTCACGTATCGGGTATTGCAGCGTTGGCTATCTCTTACGCCTTGGATAACAACATCGTGCTCACATTGCCCGAGTTGAAGGATATCGTTGTAAGCTCTGTTAACAACCTTAACCCATTCCTCACTGGTTTCAAGACTAACGTATCGGGTGGTACACTTAACCTTGCATCGTACAACAACAAGATGGGTACAGGTCTTATCGACGCTTACCGCGTGTTGATGGCTGTTCGTGGTACAAAGTGCATTCCTATTCCTGTTGGTGAGGAGGTTATTATCAACGTTGCATCATATATCGGTGATGGTACTAACGACAAGATCAAGATGCTCGAGAGCGAGATTTCGGATGAGGCTATCGAGGCACTCGGCATTGAGGACATCAAGTGGATGGGTGGCAAGCTCATGCTCACTTGTACAAAGCCTGGTAGTGCGCTTGTAACCTTGAAGTATGTTGCTGGTGGTACTAACGTTGGTGGTGGTCAGATCACTGGTGGTATGGCAACCGAGCAGGAGTTTGCTTTCGTAGCGCGCTATGGCGTATCATACGATGAGGGTACTTTGGAGCCTAACAATCCTGGTGGCTGGTTGTAATATATTGTTTAACGCTTAAAGTATTGATTTAGAGATATGAGAAGTTTGAAGATATTTTCGCTTGTAGTGCTCTTTGCCATGACACTTGTCGGTTGTGAGAATAACAAGCCTAATGACGGCAAGAGTGGTGCATTGAGTGGTGAGTGGGTGCTTACTTCATGGAACGATGCAGCGCCTGAGTTCAATGTTTACATTGACTTCAATTCTGATGGCACATTCGAGATTTATCAGCAGGTATGGTCTTTCGACTATGAGCTGTACACTGGTACATATACAGTAAAGGGCGATATCGTAACAGGTGTTTATGCCGATGGCACTAATTGGGCATGTGGCTATAAGTTTGCTTTGGCAGACAATACTCTTAATATGTACAGCCAGGAGGATATGTCTATCGCAAGTGTTTACGAGGCATGTGAGATCCCTGCTGAGATTAAGGCAGAGGCTACCGCTACTCGCTCTGTGGAGACTGTTCCATTCTTGTAGTGGAGTGCCATGTACTAAATTAATTGTGGGGTAATTCTTTCTATGGAGTTACCCCTTCATTTTAACTCTATGAGAAGAATATTTATACTATGGGCGCTTCTGCTGGCATCTATGTCGATGGCAGTGGCAGAGGAGGTGTCGCAAAGTGTGGCAATGACCATTGCGCGTCAGGTGCTTGGTGTAACGCGCAGTGGTGATGTCGCAGTGTCGTGGGATAGTTCGGTGTTGGGTACTACACGTAGTGCGGATGATGCTCCTACATTCTATGTCGTTACCTCGCAGTCGGGTAGTGGCTTTGTTATTGTTGCGGGCGATGACGCTGTTGTCCCTGTTTTGGCATACTCAACCCAATACTCTGCACCTATGGCCGATGTGTTACCTCCCAATTTCGAGGGCTGGTTGCGCTATGTTGACTCTGCTGTGCGCTATGCCCGCCAGCATGATATTGTGGCGGATAGGGCTACAGCCGAGAAGTGGAGCGAGGGATATAAGCCCGTGGGTGCTATTATGCTTAATACGGCGCGTTGGAGTCAGACACCGCCATACAATGATCAGTGCCCCTTGGATGGTGATGCACGTAGCCTTACGGGTTGTACGCAGACGGCTATGGCAACCATTATGCATCACCACCGCTGGCCCGAGCGCGCAAAGGGTGTTACGGAGGCTTACACCACACAGGTTAAGTGTATAGATGTTCCACAGCGAGACCTCAATCACGCCTACGATTGGGATAATATGCTTGAAACCTATGTTGAGGGTGAGTATAATGCCGTTGAGGCAGAGGCTGTTGCGACACTCATGGCTGACCTCGGCCATGCGTTCAAGGCTGAATATACAGCAGTGGATACGGGTGCATTCCCCGATATGTGGGCATTGTACCAGAATTTTGGTTATAGCCCCGCATGTACGCTCACTATGCGTGAAAACTACTCTGATGAGTATTGGAAGAGCCTGTTGCGCAGAGAGTTGGAGGATAATTGTCCAATCTTCTATGCGGGATATACGGCAGATATGGCAGGACATGCCTTTGTGCTTGATGGTGTTGACGACAACGACTACTTCCATGTGAATTGGGGTTGGGGTGGTCCCTATGATGGCTTCTTCCTTCTCGATAACTTGCTCCTTGGCGAGTATCTCTTCGATACTGACCAGTGGGCGGTGATGGGTCTGCGACCTATGCGTAGCGGTGAGATAGAGAACTGGTTGAATCTGCTCTCATTGGGTCTCTGTGTTGAAACTACGGAGTTTGCGCAGGGTGTACCATTCGACATAGAGTCAATCTCTATCGGCAACTACTCGCAGGTTGACTTTAAGGGTGAGGTGCGTGTAGGCGTGTGCGATAAGTATGGTGAGTTCAAGTCTTGGGCTACCGAGGCTCATAGTTTCGAACTGCCTGCGCGCTATGCAGGTGGCTGTGGCACTATGTCGGCAGTCGTAGAGAGTGAAATCCATGAGGGTGATGTAATTGCAGTATTTTATCGTAGCAACGGCAGCGACAACTGGTACAGGATGCGCTCGTTTGCCGACGATGCCTGCGAGGAGGTTGTATTGAAGTATGCACCAATTGGCGAAACCACCTCGATGTCGTTCGATAAAGATACGGGATTGCTTGTGGTTAAGTATGATGATGATGTTAAGTCTGCACTCTATATGTTAGGTGAGTATGTCGAGACGGGTGTGTCGATAACTACCGGCCGCATGGTGTTGGATACTAAGCAGATGCAGCGCGATGCTACGTACACTATCTACCTCGAGCGTAAGGATGTCGAGCAGAAGAGTATAATGTTCACACTTAAAGAGTTGTAGGCTATGAGGAGAGTTTTATTTATTGCAATGGCACTGCTCGTAGTGGCCGTTGGCTGCAAGAATAGGGGTAACGAGGTTGTTACTCCACCCACGACATTGGAGGTTACAGCAACCGAAATTACCGTAAGCGATAAGGCGCAGAGGGTAGAAATTGAGGTCGTGTGTAACGAGGAGTTTGAAGTTAAGGAGGAGGTGTATTGGCTTGCTGTGGCCGATGTGCGCGATGGCGAAACGAAGGTTGTTGTGTTGAACGTCCTTGAAAACGACTCTGTTGAGGCGCGTAGTGCCGAGGTCGTTATTGAGGCTGGAGAGTTGCGTCGCGTGGTGACAATTACGCAGAACTGCAAGGCGGAAACAAGCATGGAGGTGACTATTGGCCATCGCAACCACTCTATGTCATCTCCAGAGTGGGGTGATGAGGCCGTTAGCGGCACTATCAACTGGGGTGATGGCTCAACGGAGGAGTATGCCGAGGGTGCTAAGCACGACTATGCTGATGATGAGAGCCACACCGCGACATTTACGATGTCGGGTGCTACATCCTTCGAGATTGAGAAGATTGGTGAAATGGAGTCGCTGACGATAGCCGTTGACTAATCACGCTTTGAAAATATGACACCCATGATGGTGTCGGTTGCTCCGCAGTGCTCCTTGGTATAATCGCGTGCCGAGGAGCTTGCTTTTTGTAGTGCCTTGCCCTCTTTAATCGTATTGAACCACTCCTTGAGCTCTGATGCAGAGGTTATTGAGGTTGCGGCACCTCGCTCTATCATGTCGCATGCCTCGCGAAATTTATGGTAGTTGGGGCCAAAGGCTATCGGCAGACCAAAGGTCGCTGCCTCCAGGGTGTTGTGTATGCCTACGCCAAAACCTCCACCAATATATGCCCAGCGGGCGTAGCTGTAAACGGATGATAGCAGACCTATGGTGTCAAGAATCATCACCTGCACATGGCCAAAGTCGCTGCTCTCGTTCGAGCGCGTATAGCGAATAACTCCGCCCTCAATGCTCTTTTCGAGATGTTGCATTCGTGCCTCCTCCATCTCGTGTGGAGCAATGGCAAAACGTATGTCGGGGTTGGCGTTTATCAACTCTATGAGCAGCTCCTCGTCCTTGCCCCATGTTGAGCCTGCAACAAACAGGTGAGCCTCAAAAGCGAAACGCTCTATGGTGGGTATGCGCTTGGCGTTGCGAGCAATCTCTGCCACGCGGTCGAAGCGTGTATCACCCGCCACAATGCTCCTATTGTAGCCTATGCCCTCCAAAAGAGTCTTTGAGGCAGAGTCCTGAACGAAGATTGTATTATAAGCATCGAGAGCACGGCGCCACATTACGCCCCAGGGACGGAAGTGTACCTGCGAATGGCGGAAGATTGCCGATACGAGGTATGTGGGAATGGCGCGTCGGCGTAACTCGTTGAGGTAGTTGAGCCAAAACTCATACTTGATGAATATCGCAACGTCGGGGCGTACGGCATCCAAAAAGCGAGTCACGTTGCCTTGTGAGTCGGAGGGAAGGTAGAATACGTAGTCCGCAAGAGGGTAGTTCTTGCGAATTTCGTAGCCCGAGGGTGAGAAGAATGTAACCACAACGACCATCTCAGGCATCTCGCTCTTTATGCGTTCGATTATGGGGCGTGCTTGCTCGAACTCGCCCAGCGATGCCGCATGTATCCACACCTTGCATCCCGCAACACCCGCCATGCGCTCCTCGATATGGCGTAAAAGCCCTTTGCGCCCATCTCTCCATAGTCGCGCCTTGTGGTTGCAGCATGCTGCGATTTTAATGCCACATGTGTAGATGCCAATTCCGATGTTATATAGTAGTCCCATTCTCTAAAAAAAGTGAGGGGTTATCCAATCTAATTGTGATAACCCCACGCCATATTATAATATATTCTCCGTGTACTCAATGGTTGTATTACCCTCCTCGTTCCAAGTTATAGCGATAAGGTCGAACTGCAACTCCAGCTGTATGCGTCGCATAGCGCGAAATGCCATAGCTCCACGACGCAGAGTGCGAATCTTCTGCTCGTCGATGCTGTCGTATGCTGATTGCCAGCCGCCCTCTTTGCGGGTCTTGACCTCGACAAAATGCAACGTGTCGTAGTGTTGCGCTATGATGTCTATCTCGTAGTGTCCAATACGCCAGTTGCGCTCAATAATGAGAAATTCCCTCTCGCGTAACCACTCCATGGCGATATCCTCGCCACGACTACCGATTATGGAGGTTATACCACTCATCAAGAGACGTTACTTCGTGCGACGAATAAGGAAGTCGATGTTATCGCCTGGCTGTACCTCAAATGTCTCGCGGCCCTTCTTGAACACGCGCATAGGACGAGAACCGATAAGCTGGATACCCTCGTCGTTGATGCGAAGCATACAACCCTCGCGCAAACCTACGACGTAACGGCTGCGGTTAGCCTCGAGATACTCCATGATGCGCTGCTCGCGAGTCTCACCAGCATGGCCCTCTGGGTTAGCATCGAGGTAGTGGGGGTTAATCTGGAACGATACCAAGCCGATAGCGCGGAATGACTCGGGCTGCACGATAGGCATATCGTTTGTAGTGCAGATTGTGGGGCATGTCACGTTGCTACCTGCTGACCAACCTACGTATGGCACACCCGCCTTGACGCGGTGGAAGATCATGTCGAGGAGATCCTCCTCCTGCATCTTCTTAAGCAATGCAAATGTGTTGCCACCACCAATCATGATGGCCTGAGCGTTGCGAAGGAAGTTGCGCTTGTTGAGTGCGTGATGTATTGAGCGTACCTTGATACCGATTTCGTTAAGTCTGTTCTGCACCTTTGCCTCATACTCGTCGTAAGAGAAGGTTACAGCTGCGTATGGGATGAAGACAACCTCGCTAACACCCTCAAGCGTCTTTGCAATCTCGCCGATAGGATATTTCAAATACTCCTCACCGGCATTGGTAGAATTGGAAATTAATAAAAGGTTCATAATCTATTAATTATTAGTTAGTTACATCATGTGTTGCCAAAATGACCAATAATTTTTTAGCGTAATAATGTCAAAGATAATAAAAAAAGTGTTACATTTGCACAGTCGAGTGAAAAAAAAAGCACACGACAGTAAATTACAGTAGCAAAATATATACTACTATAATGTTTAACTAAAACTTATTTATTATGTCAGAAATTCAGTCAAAGGTTGTCGAGATTATCGTTGACAAGTTGGGCGTTAAGGAGTCAGAGGTTGTAGCAGAGGCTAGCTTCACAGCACACCTCGGTGCAGATTCTTTGGATCAGGTAGAGCTTATCATGGAGTTCGAGAAGGCTTTCGATCTTCAGATTCCCGATGCAGACGCAGAGAAGATTCAGACTGTAGGTGACGCTATCAGCTACATCGAGTCTCACAAGTAATAACTGATTGTTATTGCACAAAAGAGGAGCCTCGTGTTCTTCGCTTGTGACATTTTAAAAGAATATGGACTATGCCCAAGGGTTATCCCCTCGGTATAGTCCATGTTTTATGCCCGCTATACTATCGCTGTGGGGTGTGCGGTCGCCTGCGCAGACATTGATTTGACGATGACGCTTCGGCGTGGCGTGAAGTGAATGTAGTTCAGGTTTGACGTACATCTATTGTGTTTGGAGTAACCGTCATAGCGTGTAAAAACGGCAGGTGTAATTGTTTGAATTATAATATTATGCTTGATTTCTTACTTCGTCCCTTCCGTCGTCGTTATGGAAGTGACAAGCACTTCTATGCTGCTATCGACGACATGTTTGGATTTATCCCAAACAATATCGAGCTGTATAAGGTAGCACTTATACACAAGTCAGCATCCGTAGAGTTGGAGGATGGCAGCCATATAAATAATGAGCGTCTTGAGTTTCTGGGTGATGCCGTCATCGAGAGTGTCACTTCGGACTACCTGTTTATTGAGTTTCCGGATAGTGATGAGGGTTTCCTTACGCAGGTGCGCTCGAAGATGGTGTCGCGCCAGTCGTTAAATCGAATAGCCTCGATTTTGGGCCTCGACAAACACGTCATCTCAAATGCTGCTGGTAACTCAACCCAGAAGCATATCTATGGTGATGCTTTTGAGGCGATGATGGGTGCTATCTATCTTGATCAGGGTTATGATTTTGTTAATCGTCTGCTTATCAACGAGATATTTGCAAAGCATCTCTCTATTGATGAGGTTTTGAAGTCGGAGACCGATTTCAAGAGTCGTCTTATTGAGTGGTGTCAGAAGAACCGCTATACTATCGAGTTCCGCACTGATACGGATCGCTCGGCATCTTCGGCCCGACCACTATTTCACTCGGTTGTCTATGTCGATGGCATTGCTATAGGTCATGGACATGGTGATTCGAAGAAGGCAGCAGAGCAGAATGCCGCCTACTCGGTGTCGCAGACGCAGAATACATCTATCGACGACGAGCATAGTGCGCGTATTCTCGACCAACTTGACCGCATGTCGAGTTAAGAGGCCGCTGTTAAAAGATAAAGTCTTGCATATTTTGATGTGCAAGACTTTTTTTGTGTCGCGTTGCGACCATGTATCCATATTTTTTTGTATCTTCGTAGGATAATAAATCAAGAACTATGAAAAATATCACCGATAAACTTCAGTCGCGCGGTGCACAATCGCTCTCTGATGCTGAGCTTGTGGGACTTATAGTCGCTGAGCATCCACTGGATGATAACGCCAAAACTATGGCAGAGGAGGTGCTTAAGCAGTCGGGAGACTCTCTCTTGCGAGTCGTTGAGACCGATTTTCAGCGTCTGCGCATGATGTCCGGCATGGGTCGTATGCGTGCGTTGAGGCTGCATGCTGCCGCGGAGTTGGGACGCAGGGTGGCCATTGCTGAGGCTGCGGAGCATGATAAGGTGCTCTCGGATGGCGATGTTGTGCGCATTATGGAGCCGATGCTTGGAGGTTTGCAACATGAGGAGTGTTGGGCGCTATATCTCGCATCGTCGGGTAAGGTCTTGGACCGTGTGCGCATAAGCCAGGGCGGTGTACAGGCTACGGTTGTTGATTGCAAGATGGTGATTCGCAGGGCATTGGAGTTGTTGGCATCGCAAATAGTATTGGTGCATAACCACCCCTCGGGAAGTCCCGAGCCGAGCTCACAGGATAGGGCTCTCACGGAGCGTGTGGCGAGTGCTGCGGAGCTCTTCGAGATACGCCTTTTGGACCATGTGGTCATAGCAAGAGGTGCCCACTACTCATTCCGTGCACATAATCTTGTGAAATAGCGGTGATTTCAACGAAAAATTATTATCTTTGCGGCTCGAAATAAACCTTTGGTTTAGGAATAGAAAAATATAAACAAAAAAGCGATATAGATTATGACACAGGAAGAATTGTTTAAGAAGTTGATTGCTCACTGCAAGGAGTATGGCTTTATTTTCCCCTCAAGCGAGATTTACGATGGTCTCGGCGCTGTCTATGACTATGGTCAGAACGGTGTTGAGCTTAAGAACAACATCAAGAGCTACTGGTGGGACTCAATGGTTAAGCTCCACGAGAATATCGTAGGTATCGATGCTGCTATCTTCATGCACCCTCGCGTATGGGAGGCATCGGGTCACGTAGGTGCCTTCAACGATCCACTCATCGACAACAAGGACTCAAAGAAGCGCTATCGTGCCGATGTCCTTATTGAGGATTGGATGGCTAAGCAGGAGGAGAAGATCGAGAAGGAGGTAGAGAAGGCGCACAAGCGTTTCAAGGAGAACTTCAACCGTGAGCAGTACCTCGCTACTTCACCCCGAGTGTTGGAGATCAAGGCCAAGATGGATGCTGTACACGAGCGTTTCGCTACGGCTCTCAACGAGAACAACCTCGAGGAGTTGAAGCAGATTATCCTCGATTGCGAGATTGTATGCCCCATCTCTGGTACACGCAACTGGACAGACGTTCGTCAGTTCAACCTTATGTTCTCTACACAGATGGGTTCAACTGCCGATGGTGCTAACACCGTATATCTTCGCCCCGAGACTGCACAGGGTATCTTCGTGAACTACCTCAATGTGCAGAAGACAGGCCGCATGAAGCTCCCCTTCGGTATTGCACAGATTGGTAAGGCATTCCGTAATGAGATCGTAGCACGTCAGTTCATCTTCCGTATGCGCGAGTTCGAGCAGATGGAGATGCAGTTCTTCGTACAGCCTGGCACCGAGATGCAGTGGTGGAACGAGTGGAAGGAGACACGTATGGCTTGGCACCGTGCCCTCGGCTTCGGTGACGAGAACTACCGTTTCCACGACCACGACAAACTCGCACACTACGCTAACGCTGCAACAGATATCGAGTTTAACTTCCCATTCGGCTTCAAGGAGGTTGAGGGTATTCACTCTCGTACCGATTTCGACCTTGGTCGTCATCAGGAGTTCTCAGGCAAGAAGATTCAGTACTTCGACCCCGAGCGTGGCGAGAGCTATGTTCCCTATGTTGTTGAGACATCTATCGGTGTTGATCGTATGTTCTTGCAGATTATGTCTGCGGCATATACCGAGGAGAAGCTTGAGAATGGTGAGGAGCGCGTAGTATTGCGCATCCCAGCAGCCCTTGCTCCTACCAAGGTTGCCGTTATGCCATTGGTTAAGAAGGATGGCCTGCCAGAGGTAGCACGTCAGATTATCGACGACCTCAAGTATGACTACACCGTAGTTTACGACGAGAAGGACTCTATCGGTAAGCGCTACCGCCGTCAGGATGCTATCGGTACACCTTTCTGCGTTACCGTAGATCACGAGACACTCAACGATGGTATGGTTACAGTGCGTCACCGCGACACCATGCAGCAGGAGCGCGTTAAGATCGAGGATTTGCGCGCTATGGTTGAGAAGGCTGTTACCTTCCGCGAGTTGTTCAAGAAGATCAAGGCATAAACAATGACTAATAGGCCCTCGACGACACGTAAGTGGTCGGTGATATTTGCTGTTTTAGCCGTATGCTTAGTAGTCGGCTTTGGTGTTGGTTATCTTATCGGTAAAATGTTATAGTATGCCACGATTGATAGCCATAGACTACGGCACCAAGCGTACTGGTTTGGCTGTGACTGATCCTCTGGGAATCATCGCACAGCCCCTTGAGACGGTAGATACCAAGCAGCTTGAGCGCTACCTGGCTGAGTACTTCAAGAAGGAGGAGGTGTCGACAATCGTTGTGGGCTACCCTCGCCAGATGAGTGGAGCACCCTCGGAGACGATGCGCTACATACAGCCGCTTATGGGTCGTCTGCGCCACGCTTATCCCGATAAGCAGGTTGTGCCCTACGACGAGCGCTTCACCTCCGTGATTGCTCAGCGTACCATTCGTGAGAGTGGCATCGGCAAGATGGCACGCCGCGACAAGAGCCTTGTTGATAAGGTCTCTGCGGCAATCATCCTGCAGGACTATATGTCGTCAGTTGGAATGTAAAACGTTGAAATAAAGTTAAGTATGATTTATCCAATCGTAATATACGGCTCGCAGATTTTGCGTAATGAGTCGGAGGAGATCACTCCCGAGTACCCCGAACTCAAGAAGCTTATCGACGATATGTGGATTACTCTTGGCGAGGCTGAGGGTGTAGGTCTTGCTGCCCCACAGATTGGCAAGAACATCCGCCTATTTATTGTAGATTGTACTCCATGGGGTGAGGATGATCCCACACTCGCCGACTTCAAGCGCGTATTCATCAACGCCGAGATCTACGAGGTGTCGGAGGAGACGGGTCTCTTCGAGGAGGGTTGCCTCTCTATCCCTGGCATCCACGAGAATGTGCGTCGCCCTATATCTATCCGCATGCGTTACCTCGACGAGAACTTCGTGGAGCACGATGAGGAGTTTACAGGCAAGCCTGCGCGTGTTATTCAGCACGAGTATGACCATATTGAGGGTAAGGTATTCACAGACCACCTTGCACCTATTCGCAAGAATTTGATTAAGAATAAGTTGCAGAAGATGGCGAGAGGTTCTTACCGCGCAGCATACAAAACCAAGAGGTAATTTGTTGTGATAGGCCGTAATCTGCGGCACTAAACTTAGAGCCCCGAATGGGAAATACATCAAGTATGTCCCATCCGAGGCTCTTTCATTTGGCACCACATCTCATGACTTCTGACAACAAATTGGGTCGCGGTGCTAATTAGGTAAAATGATAAAGTGTATAGAAAGACGGGACGCAAGAGACAAAAGAGACAAAAGGGACGCAAGAGACAAAGAGACATATAAGAGGTTGCGGACAACAGTAGATAGTATCTTCTCTCTCTTCTCTCACGTCTCTCATGTCCCTCATGTCTCTTACGTCCCTTATCTCCCTAAACTCTCATAACAACACTTCCCCTCTTGCTATCTCGAAAAAAATATCTATCTTTGTGCTACTAATGTGTGTGCACTAAAAATTATTAACTATATGAAACATCTTTTTAGACTCGCTATCGCAACGATTGTTGCGGTGCTTCCTTTCGTTGGTTGCGAACAGACCACCGAAACGGCCATGCCAACAATTGAGATTGTGGCAGTAGAGACTTCAAACAGCACAATCTCATTTGCCGTGACCACAACTAATGCCACAGAGTGTGCATACATGCTCTACGATGGCGATATTATCACCGCGGAGACAGTCCTCAGCGGCGGTACTGCAATCGAGGCAAGTGGCGTAGTTAGGGTTGAAAAACTTGAGGCCAACACTACCTACTACGTTGTAGCTGCGGCACGCAATGCTAAGGGTGAGGTGTTGTCTAACACGCTCATAATGAAGACTAAGGGTCAGGGTAGCAATGATGATAATGGCGGTAATAACGATGATAATAACGACGATAACTTTGAGCTCCCTGATATTGAGGGCGTGGAGAATATCGTGATCACCAAGACTAAGGATGGTCGATGGTACGAGCCATACAACTACTATGTTACCTTCGTGCGCGACAATGGCGATCGTATCATCCTGGATTTCTACACCCTCGATGAGACCATGAGCCAATATTTCCCATATGGTCAGTATACCTTTGCGACAAACTACTATCCATACACGATTTACCCAGAGACATCGGGTTATGTCCCCGCGGGCAAGAGTGCCGATGGCGAGGGTTATAACTTCACTGATGGCTATGTAACAGTAGATGTGGTTAATGGCTATTATGCAATCTACATGATGCTCACCTACGAGGAGGAGGGTGTGTCAAAGAGCATTCAGGGTTACTACAATGGCATCCTCTCGGGCGCATCGGTTCCAGAGGGTGATGACAATGGCTCTGAGGAGCTTATCGAGGTGCTGGAGGTAGGTTCTACGTCGTTCCAGTTTAGAATAAACGCCGAGGCGGATCAGTATTGGCGTTGCTCGGTAGTTGACAAGCGCACCTACGACCAGACACAGTCTAACCCCGGTGCATGGGTTGTGACATACGGCTTCATGCTTCAGGGTCCTCTTACCTTCAATTGGGAGAATGGTAAGATATGTGAGTATGTGCCAGGTCTTCAGATGAGTGTAACATCGTCGACAGACTACCTCATCATTGCGGCGTTGATGGATTATAGCGAGGGCGATGAGAATAGCTTGCTCGGCGGTGTTGAGGTTGTTCAGATTCGCACAAATGCCGAGGCCGAGGGTACAGGTAGCGTAGATATGACAATCAAGGAGGTAGGCGTGAACGAGGTAACCTTCGACTGCATCTTTGGTGATGATGTGTGGTGCTGTTATGTGGCGATGATGGAGACAGCTAACCTTCAGGAGATTAAGGATGGCAAGTATGCTATGGCGGGCTACGAGAGCTACGAGGAGTGTATGCTGTCGCTTGTGCCAGGTCTCAGCCACGACTTCATGCGTCAGTTCCTTGAGTCGCAATACGACTATAAGTGGGATGGCCTTAAGTATGGCACTTCTTACACACCCTGCATCAAGGTTGTGGATATGAACAACGGTGCTAAGTACATAGAGCTTGAGCCATTTACAACATTGTAATTGGGGTGTTAACCCTGAAAAAACAGAGAGGAGTTGTCTCGATTCGGGGATAACTCCTTTTTCTTTATGGTTATAAAAAAGCTCTTTTTGTTGATTTTGTTTTGAAGTGAGTAATAAAAATGCTATATTTGTATTCGGTAATGTAAACAAATAAATTTAAGTACTATGAAGAAATTGTTTCTAATGATGGTTGCGTCGCTTTTCGTGACTGGCGCATTTGCACAGGATTGGTCTGTTGGTGGTCGTATCGGTTCGGGCTTTCAGGCTGTAGGTCAGTATGGTTACAACCAGAATAGTTATATTGAGGGTCGCTTTGGTGCTGGCTGGCTTGATCATGGTGTAACAGCGGACTTCACTGCTCTTCACAACTGGAAGGTTTGCACAATGGACTGGACACCTCGCGCAGGTGAGTGGTTCTTCGATGCAGGTGTTGGTCTTAATATTGGTGGTGAGAGTCACTACACATACCTTGGTGTTGCGGGTATGGCTCGCCTCGGTTTCAAATTCTACGATGCTCCCGTAAGCCTCTCAGTAGACTACACTCCCGTTATCGGTCCAGCAATAGTATATGGTGGTGGTCACTCACATGCTGGCTTCCGTGATATAGGTTTTGCTAACTTGGGTATCACTTGTACCTACAACTTCTAATGAGGCAGAATAAAAAGTGTATTTTGTCGTTATGCTAGCCCTCAAAATCCTCATTTACGCTTAGTAAACTGCGGTTTTTCAGGCTTCGCATGCCTAAAACTACATCTTTTTCTTCAACCTATGTGCCAAAAGGGGATGACTAAATTACTTTTAGTCATCCCCTTTTATATTAATTATTTAGGGAGATTAAGGAATTTAGTGATATGGTATCACTAGACTCTTTAAACTCCCTAAATTCTCTATAATATTGCTTTCCTATTTCTATCTGCTAAATACCCCCTTCGATATATACCAGCGCATCAGTATAAGATATTGCGATTGCGCAGGTCGGTGCACCAGGCATAACAGCAGCGTTGCTGCCCATTTCATTACCTCGCCAACGTATAGCTTTGTAAGGCGGCTGTTCTGCTCGGCGCGTGTGCGCTGACTGATACCCGTGTTCGTGGCAAGGCGCACAAAGTAGTCGCGCGTGAGTTTCTCCGCGGGGATAATGTGGTACATAACGGCACGTGGTACATAATATACCTTGTGTCCGCTTCTTGCTATACGCTCAAAGAGGTCGCTCTCCTCGCCCCCAAGCAGGCGCTTGCCCGTGCGACCAAGGGCGGTGTTGAATACTCCGACACTCTCCAAAAGCCTACGGCGCATAGCCATGTTTCCGCCACCAGGTATGCGACCCGCGGGGAAGAGACGCACGCTATTGCCAAAGTCCATGGGGTTGGCAATGGGTTGCTCCGTGTAGTGCGACATCCAGCGTGGGCGCCCCGTGGGGTACTCGGCAACAATCTTTCCTCCCGCAGCCATAGCATCGGGGTGCTGGTCAAAAAGTTCTATATAGGCCGTGATAAACTCCTCGACGATGCGCTCGTCGTCGTCAACAAATGCGATTATATCACCTCGACTCGCCTTGATGCCGGCATTTCGGGCGTGCGACAATCCCTGATTCTCTTCAAATACGTAGCGAATATTGAGTTCACTATGCTCCTTGGTGAATGACTCGACGCGCTGGCGTGTGTCATCCGCCGAGTTGTTGTCCACAACGATGCACTCCCATGTTGCGGGTGCGGCATTTTGCGTGGCAACAGAGCCCAGCGTAACCATCAGTTGCTCGGCACGATTATATGTTGCTATGACAAGGGACAATCGAATCATAGTGCAAATATACACAATTTGCAGAAATTTCATATCTTTGTGGCTATGAAATACAAAATTGCAATATTTGATTTGGACGGCACGCTGCTAAACACCATTGGTGACCTTGCAGCGTCGGTAGATTATGTTATGCGCTCTCGCAACTTGCCCGAGCATACAGATGCGGAGTATCGACAGATGGTTGGTGGCGGCATCAAGCGTCTCGTGGAGCGCGCCTTGCCTGAGGTGTTGGCAGCCGATGAGGCCTATGTAGATGAGTGTGTTACGCAGTTCCGTCGCTACTATGTCGATAATATCGACCGCCACACCATGCCATACGAAGGCATGTACGACCTCTTGCATCGCCTTCGCAAAGAGGGTGTGCAGGTTGCCGTGGCATCCAACAAATTCCAGCATGGCACTGACCGTCTTGTGGAGAAGTTCTTTGGTGACGTGGATTTTGTGGCTATAGAGGGAAATCGCGAGGGTGCACCCCTCAAGCCCGATCCACAGATTGTGAATAACATCCTGGCGAAGGCGGGCTTGGAGATGTGTGATGCTGTAATGATTGGCGATTCGGGTATCGACATTCGCACAGCCGCTGCTGCGGGCATCGATGCAATAGGTGTTGCATGGGGCTTCCGCTTTGCAGAGGAGCTTTATGAGGCGGGTGCCACAAAGGTTGTGACCACGGTTGCTGAACTCGAGGCGCAACTCTTCGATTAGTTGCAGGTTACGTGTGACAATAGCGTCGTACGGAGTCTGCTGTTATGCGCTCGTCGGAGAGAATGATAAGGCGCTCTACGACGTTGTGTAGTTCGCGTATGTTGCCTGTCCAGGGGCAGTGAGCCAGGATGTCTATGGCATCGTTGTCTATACGCTTGACATCTATCTCGTGGCGTGTGCATATCTCGGTTATGAAGTGGTCAACAAGCAGGCTGATGTCACCCTTGCGCTCGCGTAGGGGCGGAACATCAATCTCGATGACGCTCAGACGATGGTATAGGTCTTCGCGAAAGTGGCCCAGACGTATCTCGTTGCGTATATCCTTGTTTGTTGCAGCCACAACGCGCACATCCACAGGAATATCCCTGTCTCCTCCCACGCGCGTAATCTTGTTCTCCTGAAGTGCGCGCAATACCTTGGCTTGTGCCGAGAGTGACATATCTCCAATCTCATCCATAAATAGTGTTCCGCCATCAGCCAATTCAAATTTGCCCTTGCGCTGACGCACGGCAGAGGTGAATGAGCCCTTCTCGTGACCAAAAAGTTCGCTCTCAATAAGTTCTGATGGTATGGCAGCGCAATTTACCTCTACAAATGGGGCCGTGGCACGGTTGCTCTTGAGGTGTAACCATCGGGCAACAAGCTCCTTGCCTGTTCCATTCTCACCCAGCACCAGCACACGGGCATCGGAGGGTGCCACGCGGCGTATCATGTGGCGTACGTGTTCGATAGCATCCGACACGCCGATTATGGGCTGTGTGGCACAATTCATGTTTTTACTCAGTTTGCGACTATTGCGCCGTGTGGCACACGATGTTGGCGACTCCTCGCTGTTGTCGATGCTGCGCAGTGTATCAAGCAGACGGTTCATATCTATTGGAAGTGACAGGTAGTCTATGGCACCGTGGCGCAGTGCGGCAATGGCCGACTCCATATTGGGTGTGCGTGCAATAATGATTGTTGGAAGGTCTATCTCCTCGAGTGAGAACTCTCCATCGACAATGGCTACATCGAAGTGTTCGGTTTGATGCAGCTCCGAGGCGCGTTGAGGAGTCTCCGCCTCGGTGGTAATGAAGTTCTCGAAGTTGAGACGCTCACGTAGTGAATTGAGCATACTTTTGGAGTGAGAGAGGAGTAAAATTTTTGTCATAGTTTGTTTTTATGAATAATTTGCATTTACTTTGTAGAACCAAATTGCGATTAAAGATGCTGCCTTTCGACGTATTGTGCAAGTGCTCATCTGTAATTGACCCTAATTGATAGTGATAATGGTCTTTATCTATGATTTATAGCACGTCTATGTAGGGTTTCTGGTAATCATTATAAATATTCAAGGAATGAGAAAAAACTATAATTTCACTCGACGCAAGCTCTATCTGCCAGAGTATGGACGACATATCCACGAAATGGTTGATTCGCTACTCGAGATTGAGGATAGACATGAACGCACACGCCAGGCAAAGGCTGTGATTGCCGTGATGGGTAATCTCAACCCCATGCTTCGTGATACGGAGGATTTCAAGCATAAACTTTGGGACCATCTTTTCATAATGTCCGATTTTAGGTTGGATGTCGACTCGCCTTACCCACAACCTTCACGCCAAGATCTCACAATCGTACCTCAAAAACTGCGCTATCCGCAGTCGCGCATAACATTTAAGCACTATGGCAAATATCTGAAAAGGTTTGTCGAGACGGTAGCCAAGGAGTCGAATAACGTTGATACATCGGGAGAGGTGGTTAACCTCGCGAGATATATGCGAACCAAGAGTTTCGAGTATAACGGTGAGCATCCCAACAATGAGTCTATCGTCAGGGATATACGCATCATGGCGGGCGATGAGTTCGATATGGATATGTCGGCAATTACGCACATGCGCAGTGAGTATCGTGCAAATGCGACGCAGCGCAATATGAAGCGCGGAAAGCAGCAGATGCAGAAACATAATAATGGCCGTAAGATGGTTAAGGGTGCCAAGGCGCAGCAGCGTCATAAGATGAGCAAGTAGAGCCATTTGTTTGAGTAATAACACATAGAAAGAAAATAATGAGGAAATTTATCTACGCCATCGCAGCGATGGCAATACTATTTAGTTCGTGTAGCGATGAGAAGGTGGCAAACACCTCAATCTCGGGTCGTATGGTTGGTGCCAATGTAGACTCGGTATTCCTGGAGCGCATATCGGATAAGTTTGATAAGTCGGAGCGTTTGGATGGTGTTGCGCTTAAGGATAATGGTGCATTTGGCTTCGAGTTCAATATCGAGGATGGTGAGACACCTCGCTTCTACCGCCTCACATTCTCGGATAAGAGTCGTCCCGTAACACTCGTTGTGTCACCAGGTGATAACATCAAGATTGAGTCTGCGGGTAACATCTTCTTGAACTATCGCGTTGAGGGCTCGGAGGAGTCGGCGCTTATTGCGGAGTTCTGTCAGGAGTATTTTGCCTCGGCAGATGAGTTGGCAAACATCGCAGAGAACATGCTCCATGAGTCGGGTCGCGATGCAAAGCTTGAGCGCAGAGCCTATGACTTGGCTCGCAACGCCATGATTGCACAGGTGCGCTTTGTGGGTTCACACCAGAGTAACCTCGCATCTATCTACGCCTTGCGTCACAATGTAGCGGAGCAGTATATTCCAATACTCGAGGGTCAGGGCGTGAATATAGTTCACTATCGCTCTGTACTGGAGGGTGTCAAGGAGGCATATCCAACATCTCCATACATTGCTATTTTGGAGCGTAACATAGCTGATAGCGAGACATTTGCTCGCCTTACAGAGAGCATCGAGGAGATTAAGTACCCCGAGTTGGAACTCACCGACATCTACGGCGCGAAGCATAAGCTCTCGGATATGGATGGCAAGGTTGTGTTGTTGTATTTCTGGTCGGCACTCAATGCCAAGAGCAACAACCTCAATGCTGACCTTAAGACTCTCTACGAGAAGTATCACGACAAGGGTTTTGAGGTGTACCATGTATCTGTAGATAGCGATAAGGGTGTGTGGATTGAGGCTACAACCGAGCAGAAGCTCCCATGGCCTACGCTATACACTGCGGGCGACACGCGTGTGGTGGATCTGTATAACGTAACAAAGATTCCAACAACCTATATCATCAGCCGTGAGGGTAACATAGCTGAGGTTAGGGAGAACATCGCAGATATCGAGCGTGAAGTTAAGCGTCTGCTATAGAGTGTAGAATGATATATTTCGTTTCGGACATACACCTCGGTTGTCATGATGCCGAGTCGTCGAAGTGCGCGGAGCGTGCCTTTTGTCGTTGGCTTGATAGTGTAGCTGACGATGCGGAGGCGATATATCTCCTTGGCGACATCTTTGACTTCTGGTTTGAATACCGCAGGGTCGTGCCACAGGGCTATGTCAGAGTTCTTGGACGTCTCGCCGAGCTTGCGGATAGGGGAGTGGAGGTAGTCTTCTATACTGGCAACCATGATATGTGGTGTCTCGATTACCTCACGCGCGAGTGTGGCATAAGGGTGGAGACAAAGCCTCAGGTAGAGTCTGTTATGGGGCGAAGTGTGCACCTTGCGCACGGTGACAACATGAACATCAGGCGTGAACCTATGCTCAGGCTTATGAATGCACTCTTTCGTAGTGGTGTGGCGCGATGGATGTTCCGCTGGCTTATCCACCCCGATTTTGCATTGGGACTTGGCCGTATGTTCAGCGGTAAGTCGCGTAAGTCGCATGGCGCGGTTATGCCAACGGTTGAGGTGCTCAACCCGCTTATCGAGTATGCTGATGTGCACCACGAGACCAATCCTGACGTCGGCATCTACATATTTGGACATATGCACTTTGCGCACCACAGAGCCAAGGATGGTGTGGAGATGCTCTTTTTGAGTGATTGGTCACACAAGGAGGCTACATACGCGCAGATGGATGGTAATGGAGTAGAATTAAAGACCTTTAAAATAGATGAAACAATATCTTGATCTTCTTGATAAAATATGCCGTGAGGGTGTTGTGCGCGATGACCGTACGGGTACGGGCACAAAGGGAATTTTCGGCTATCAGATGCGCTTCGACCTTAGCGAGGGTTTCCCTCTGCTAACCACAAAGCGTGTGTTCCTTAAGGGTGTGATATACGAGCTGTTGTGGTTCTTGAAGGGCGATACAAATATCAAGTATCTGGTCGATAATGGTGTGCATATATGGGATAGCGATGCCTATCGCTACTACAACGAGTTGTGCGTGAAGCATGGTGTGTTGCCCGTAGATATGGATACCTTCCTCGGTGCGCTGGGTGTGGACTCTCCAATTGATGGCTACAAATTTGGTGATCTGAATCACGTCTATGGCTACCAGTGGCGTAGCTGGCCTAAGGCAAATGGCGAGTCTATTGATCAGATAAAGGAGGTCATCAATACCATTAAGAATAACCCCTCGTCACGCCGTATGATTGTCTCGGCATGGAACGTGGCGGACGTAGGTAGCATGGCACTTCCCCCTTGTCATACGATGTTTCAGTTTTTTGTTGCTGAGGGTAAGTTGTCGTGTCAGTTGTATCAGCGCAGCGGCGATGTATTCCTCGGTGTGCCATTCAACATCGCGTCCTATGCGCTTATGACGATGATGATTGCCAAGGAGTGTGGCTTGCAGGTGGGTGAGTTCATACACACGCTTGGTGATGCGCACCTCTATCTCAACCACCTCGACCAGGCAGCAGAGCAGCTGTCACGCGATACGCGCGCGCTGCCACGCATGATTATTGCAGACCGCGACTCAATTTTTGACTATACATACGACGACTTTACGCTCGAGGGCTATGACCCCCATCCAGCTATAAAGGCGCCACTCTCATTTTAGAAATATATAGACTATGGTAAGCATTATCGTTGCCATCGCGCAGAATGGCACCATTGGAGATAAAAACTCGCTCTTGTGGCATATCAAGGAGGATATGCGCTTCTTCCGCACCACGACCTCAGGTCATCCCGTTATTATGGGTCGTAAGACCTTCGAGTCGCTTGGCTCGAAGCCACTGCCCAAGCGTACTAACATAGTTATCACACGCGCAGACCGTGAGTTTGAGGGTGCGCTTACTGCTCACTCGTTGGAGGAGGCCATCCGCATGGCGGGTGATGATGAGGAGATTTTCATTATGGGTGGTGCGCAGATATACCGCGAGGCGCTGGCTGTGGCTGACAGAATGTATATCACACATGTGGAGCGCGACTATGAGGGAGATACAGCCTTTCCAGAGATTGACTACTCGCAGTGGAAACTTGTTGATGTAGTGCGCCATGAGCGTGGCGAGGAGTATGAGTCGCCCTTTGAGTTCAGAACATACGACAGAGTATAACAATAAAGGAGTCCACTGGACTCCTTTATTGTTATAGGTATTCAGCCTTTCTGCGACGTTTGTTGCGTAGGTGCATAAAGGCAATCTCCTGTTTCGAGCGGCGGCGAATATATCTCAGGCGCAGGAAGCAACCAAGAGCTACGAGCCACATAAATGCGGAGAGCAGACTGAAATTGCGTGCAAGCTCAAAGCATATATCCCCTATAGCGTATAATATCCATGGTGCGACGCTCCAAAATCCCGCAAGCATAGCCGTGCCAATAGTGGCGGTTGTCCAGCAGCGGCGTGGTGGGCGGCGGTGTAGGTTGATAGCAGCACCCACAAGCACGATAACGGCACCGAGGATTATCTCCAACTCACGGTAGTAGGGCACACTGCTGGGGATGATGTCAAAATTGGCAAATAATATTACGCCAAGGGCTATGATGATGTCGCCCTTAGTGAGCTTGCGCTCGTTGGGGTCTTTGCCCAAACGGCGCATCGCCTTACTGCGGTAGCCACCCCAGCGGAATCGCCAAGTGCTATATCTATTCTTCAATTCCATTGCTCACCTCCTCCTTCTTTCGTTTGGCGCGAGGCTTGCGCCCACTACGGCGCAGTGCCTCGGCGATTATCCACTGCAGCTGACCATTCACCGAGCGAAACTCATCGGCAGCCCAATGTTCGAGGGCATCCATAGTCTCGCTGTCTATGCGCAGCACAAAACTACGTGTGTTGGTCTCCTTTGTAGCCATAGGCTTAGTTATGTAGTGTTCCTGTGTTTACTACGGGCTGTGCAGCCTCATCAGCACACAACACAACAAGCAGGTTGCTCACCATAGCGGCCTTGCGCTCCTCGTCGAGCTCAACAATCTCGTCCTCACTCAAGCGGTCAAGAGCAATCTTAACCATGGATACTGCACCCTCCACAATCTTCTCGCGTGCTGCGATGATTGCATCTGCCTGCTGACGACGAAGCATTGCCGCTGCAATTTCTGGTGCATAAGCAAGGTAGTTGAGGCGTGCCTCGACAATCTCAATACCCGCCATGCTGAGGCGCTCGCTAAGCTCCTCGGTGAGTTTGTCGTTGATCTCGTCACCACCCGAACGTAGTGTTACCTCGTTGCCCTCACCATTTGAGTTCTCATCGTAGGCATACATGCCAGCTACCTGACGCAGTGCCGAGTCGCTCTGCACAGCCACGAAGTTCTCCAATACGTTCATGCGTGCTGATGAGCCTGCTGCTACCATGTCTGTAGGTGCGTCAATCTCGAATACAGCCTTGTATGCGCCGTCACGATTGATGCGCCATACCACCACAAGGCCGATAAGGATTGGGTTACCTGCTTTGTCGTTTACCTTGATGGGGTCTACGTTGAGGTTGCGTGCACGAAGTGATAGCTTCTTTGATGAGAGTAGGGGATTAACCCACCAGAAGCCAGTCTCGTAGAATGTGCCGCGGTAGTTGCCGAAAAACAGGAATACGCGCGATTCATTGGGCTCAAGCATCTTGTAGCCAGGAAGCATGATGATTGTAGCAAGAATGAATAGAGCAAATACTACAATTGCAAACGTTGGATTATTGTCGTATGTTTTGTCAATCCATTTTGCAGAGAGTACGATGCCCGCAATTAGACATAGATTAATGAGAATGGCCACGAAACCATTAATTTTCAAGCCTTTGTAATCGAAGTTTTTCATAAAGCATAAGGTTTTATAGGTTGTACATATATTGCTTCATTGTTTTAAAGTAATATCATTATGATATTACAAAGGTACTACAAAAATTATCAATTGCAAATAATTTTACAACTTTTTTGTAAAGTTTATACTCTGTATTGGTTGATGTGGACTCCTTGACCCTGCATATAGTGAAGTAACCTATTGGAGCTGAGTAACGACAAAGTTTAGCATTTTCTGAGGTTCTGTAGTTCATTTTAGAGCTATTTTTGTGTAAAAAATATAAAAAAATGCAAAAAAGTTTTGGAAATTTAAAATAAAGCTGTATATTTGCAGCGTCAAAAGACAAATAACATATTTGGTCGATTCATCTAAGGGCTAGGATACCTGCCTCTCACGCAGGACATAGGGGTTCGAATCCCCTATCGACTACTAAAAAGGAGTACTTAATAGTGCTCCTTTTTTTGTTATGATTCTATGTTCTCCTCGACATGGCGCTTGGTGATGATACAAAAAAACAGACAACCCATTTGAGTTGTCTGTTTAAGTCGGGATACCAGGATTCGAACCTGGGACCCCCTGCTCCCAAAGCAGGTGCGCTAACCGGACTGCGCTACATCCCGAATGTCGTATATTTTAAATTGTCGGGATACCAGGATTCGAACCTGGGACCCCCTGCTCCCAAAGCAGGTGCGCTAACCGGACTGCGCTACATCCCGTAAATTTTTCGACGCGCAAAGATAGGCCAAAAAAATGAATAAGCAAATTATTTTCGCACTTTTTTTTAATTTTTACCATAAAAAAGCCGAGACAGGGTGTTGTCTCGGCAAAAATAGGCTATTTTCGAGTGTTAAAACATCGAAATCAGCTCCTCATTGCTGTATGCATCTGCGCCGTAACAAAGCTTGAGGTATGCGAGTCCCGACGTGTAGTCCTCCTCTGTAAAAGAGTCGGTGGCCTCCTTGGCAACTACTACATCGTAACCGAGGCAGTATGCATCTGCCGATGTGTGGCGCACGCACATATGTGTGTGTAGTCCTGTCATTACTACTGTCTGCACGCCAAGCTCCTTAAGAAGAATGTCCAGGTCGGTCTGGAAGAAGCCGCTGTATCGACGCTTGGGAACTATGTAGTCTCTATCCGTAACCGAGAGCTCTGGGATAACCTCTGCGCCAGGAGTGCCTGCGATTGCATGGTCGCCCCAAATGATAAGTTCTCGGTCGATACCCTTGCGGTGAGCATCGTTGCAGAAAATTACAGGTACATCTGCCTTACGCGCTGCGTCGAGCAATGCCGCCGTAGCTGGCACAATAGCCTTACCGCGTTCGCAGGTTAAGGCTCCATAAACAAAGTCGTTGAGCATGTCAACAACCAAGATTGCTGGTTTGTTTAGCTTTTTCATAACTGCGATATAGATAGTGTAAAATGTGATTTGTCGTTCCAATAACGATAAAACTAATCCAAAGTTATGAACAATATTAGAATTATCCAAATTTCAAGGCGTAAATCTTTGCCTTTATGCCTATTTCTATACTATTGGAAGAAATTAGTGGATATAAGTACTATAGTTTGGGCTTATTGCACGATAAGAACTTCCGATTTGTAACTAATTTTATTTGTATTATATTTGCGGCGATAAAACTAAGAAAAATAATTAAAAAGATAATGTTATGGATAATTCAAATTTTATGAATATGAGCGTGGGCGCAATTGTAAACGAGAATTTCGCTGCTGCACGTGTGTTTAAGTATTACGGTATAGACTACTGTTGCGGCGGCAGTGCAATGCTTGTCGATGCGTGTCGTATTGCTGGAGCTGATCCTGATAACGTATGTAGAGCTTTGATGGTGACCCACGAAACAGAGAGTGGAGCTATACCCTTTGCTACATGGCCCACCGATCTGCTTATTGATTATGTCTTGAAGATTCATCATAGAGGAATTCGTACTAAGGGACCTAAGCTTCTTGCCGACATCAAGCGTGTTGCAGAGGTGCATGGGACCGTTCATCCCGAACTTAATCAGCTGGTAACGCTCTTTTCTGACTCGCTCGAGGATCTTGAGAGTCATTTGCAAAAGGAGGAGCAGGTACTATTTCCCTATTGTTACAACCTCTATGAAGCATCAATGCGCAAGGAGAGAGTGGCGCAGATGCACTGTGGAACTGTTGCTAATCCCATCCGAGTAATGCATAGTGAGCATAGCGACGAGGGCACTCGCTACAAATTTATCCGCAATTTGATGAATGGTTTTACTGCTCCTGACGATGCATGTGCGAGCTATAAGCTGATGCTTTTGGAGCTTGAGGAGTTTATGGATGGCTTGTTTGAGCATATTCACATCGAGAACAACATACTATTTCCGCGATTTGTGCACCTCGAAAAAATGACTGTGGAGAGGTAGTCTCAGCCCCATACCTATATATAATATATAAGGGCGAGTGGGGCTGGATTTTTGGTTTATGTGCGTAAATGTTGGTAAATCAGCGTGTTGGGTATTGTGTATTGAAAAAGGCTAAAAAAAATATCAAAAAAAGAGTATAAAAAGTTTGGAGATTAAAATAAAAGCGCTACCTTTGCACCCGCAATCAGGAAAACGAAACGGTTTAATGGTTGAGCGGAGGTTCTTAGAAATATTTTTGAAAAAAAAGTTCCAAAAAATTTGGTAGATTCAAAAATATGCTTTATCTTTGCACTCGCTTTTCCGCCTTAAAAAAAAAGACGGTTAAGTAAATAAAAATGGTTCTTTGATTTACTGGTTTTCTATATTGAGAGAAAAGTGTAGTATTTATCTGTCAATTTCCTTTAAGGAAAAATTGAAACAGTCAGGACTCTAACAATACATTATAATTT
>JAZTYW010000023.1:0-21513 GCA_045637085.1 Alistipes sp.
CGCTATGTTATACTTTTGCTCCGAGATAAAAGGCAGGAGTTTATCGCCTCCGTAGTCGGCATATCTTTCGAGTATCTCTTTGGCTATTGCATTGAGGGGTACACGCACGGTTATTGCTCGATTGTCCCTTGTCTTACGAGCAATATACTCTATTGCTCCATTGATTACATTTGCTTTCGTAAATCGGTATAAATCGCCCACACGGCAACCGATAAGGCATTGAAACACAAATATATCTCGTTGGATAGCAAGTTGAGGTCGAGCCGATAGGTCGGCATTATAGAGCTGGTTGCGTTCCTCGATAGTGATATAGTAGGGTGTACCATATACACACTCCTCTATCTTATAGTGGCGGAAAGGGTTGTTAGTGGTCTTTCCATTGTCAATGCACCAAAGGTAAAAGGTACGCAACTTGGTAAATATATCGTTAATGGTGTTTTGTCCTCGTGCTTGTGGAGTGCGAGTTTCGGGATAAGCCTCATTTACCGCCTTGTAGTCCTCGTTGATACACGACCACTTATTGCTCTGCTCATCCTTTTGGAAGAATGTATTTTCCATACGCAAGAACTCCTCAAAATCTCGGAGCGTTTCTTGTGTGATAGTATCAAGGTCGAGTGTGGTTTTGTTCCACATCTCGAAACGCTGCAAGGCTCGATAGATTACACGGAAATTCTTTTTGCGTACCTCCGATAGTTTGTGCTTGTTGAGGAATAGATCGAGAGTTGCAAAGAACGCAGGTTTTTCCTCTTTAACCTCGTACTTTTCGGGAAAGCGGTAGCGGTCTATCACATCTTCGAGCCACTCTTTTGTAATTTGCTCGACTGGTGTAGCGAGAAATTTAGACTTAATCTCGCTAATGAGAGCAGAGAGGTTGTCGCTTGTTTCTTGGAGTGCTTGTTTTTCCGCCTCAACCTCTTTACGCTTTTGAGCCGACATAATCTTGGTTGTGCGTATATCCGTTTGGATTGTACCCTCCTTTGCATCCCATCGCTCTGGACTAACAAAAATACGGCTCTTGGCTCTAAACGCAACGGCTTTGCCGTTTACCTTGCCCACGATTAAACGGAGCAGGATTTCACTCTTTTGAGTGTGTTTATCCGTCTTTGCGGATAGTGTTGTAGTAATCTTCATAATGCAAAACTTAAATTTATTATCAATAACGCATTACAAAGATAGTAAAAGGTTGCCAATTTTCCTAACTTTTTGGCAACCTATTTGCAAATAAATGTGATTTTGTGAAATACTTTGAAATATCTTTTCTAATATATAAAGTATTACATACCAATTAGATAACTATTCTACACACGCCTGTAAGCGAGGTTGCCAAATTTGGCACTATTTCACATTTCAAACACGGCTCTGGGTACTGAAACGGAGAAAGTTGAAAAACTCTCTCCGTTTTCTTTATTACCACAGCGTAACTAATTGGTTTGCTGATATATAAAGTCAAGCACCTTGTCAATGGCATTTGCCTCTACATAAGCGACCATATTAAGCGCAACTCGCTACGCTCTGCGTTTGCCTTTGCACCCGAAATTTTCTCTGCAAACACAGCCTCAACGCTCCAACCCTTACTATTGGCAAGTGTTGTCAATTCATTTACTTGTCTGTCGTACTCTTAAATGTTTGTCGAAACTCTTGCAAAAATTATTGTTTTCATATTCTTATTATATATTTGTTTTATAAATCAATTATTACAATGCAAATACACATTTAAGAAAATTAAGAAGCAAATTTTAATTAGCGAAAATCGCAAATATTTTAAAATATATTGTTGTTTATGATAATTTTAGTATATTAGCATCCAGAATAGGATAGACATGGAGAAAATTTTGGCAGAAAATGTAAAACGCCTTTGCAAGCAACAAGGCAAGCGACATGGATATTGACGCTTCAAGTCTAACGAGAGCGATGTATGGCAATGCAAGGTTAGATACCATTGAGAAAATGGCAGTTGCTCTTGGGATCAGCGTAAAATCCCTTTTTGAACCTATGGGCGATGAGGCTGTCGAGGGTTTTATAAAGATAAGAGGAAAAATATATCAATTTTACAGTAAAAAAGAATTAGAGAAACTACTATACTGTTTAAAAAAAATATTGATATCGAAAATATGAAATTTAAATACGAAGTCGTTTCCGATAACAACGAAGTTTCACTCATAGGAATTGAAGGAGAATGCCCTGAAATTCTTAAAATCCCTACTTTCATAGATGTTGATAATAAAAAAATGAAAGTAGTACGAATAATGTTTAATTCCATTTATTATAGACTTAAACATCGAGGTGAAAATGGAATTACATGCAAAGTTTTATATATTCCAGAAACTGTTGAAATTTTTAGTTTAAGCCACAACAAGTATATACAAGAGGTTTATCTCCCAAATTCATTAACTAAAATATATAACGGAGCATTTGCTCATTGCGAAGAACTTAAAACTGTCCATCTACCACAAAATTTAAAACAAATATATCATGGTGCTTTTAGTGGTTGCAAAAAAATAGAAAATATTTCTATACCATCCACTGTAGTAAAAATGGGCAATGCTTGTTTTTGTGATTGTGCATTAAAAGAAATAACTTTACCCAATAGTCTAGCAGAAATACCTCAAGAAGCATTTAAAAATTGTAAAGAATTATCCAAAGTAGATATACCTTCAAGTATTAAAACCATTTATAATTCTGCTTTTGAGAATTGCAATTCGATAAAACAAGTCATAATACCAAAAGGATACCAAAATAACCTATCAAAAATATTTCAGCATAGCGATACTATTGAATTTATTTATAGAGTCCAAGAGTTAAACATACGAGGATACAAAAAAACAGGAGCATACACTTATGGACATTTTAGACCATGCCCATATTGTGGAAGTGATGATGTAACTACCTTTTGTGATGGAACTGCAGAATGTAATGCATGTGGTGGAGAATACACTTATTAATATTAGCTACCAATTTATCCTCCACTTATCACCGCATAGTTGCTTGAATCCACTGATGAACTCTTCATACAGAGTTGGCTCTCCGCCGCCAAAGCATATACCTCCACCCGTAGTTTGAAAGTAGATGTTGTCAATCTTTACTATGTCGTAAAGCTCTTGTGGTGTTAGAAGCATGATGCCCTTGCGTGGTGTGATGTCATCCTCTTCGTATATCTGTTCGTGACACTTTGGGTTTGCGCAGTATCTGCAATTGAGAGGACACCCCATAAACGTAACGAGCGTGGTTATGCCGTTGCCATCTGTGCCCATACGCAGTCTGCTTATGGCGAATATGGGTGCTTTGATGTCTCTATTCATGGTGGCTGTAACGTTATTGGTTTATTGTCACTACTCCTTATTACCAAAGTGTTTTTGTATTGCCATCGCGCGGGCGTTGCCGACAACAGATGTGAGCTCCTCGAGTGTAGCCTCCTTGATTTTGCGGACACTCTTGAAGTGTTTGAGCAGCGCGTTGCGGCTCTTCTCACCGATGCTAGCTATACTGTCCAGTTCACTTGTTATAAGTGCGTTGTTGCGCTTCTGACGGTGAAATGTTATGCCGAAACGGTGTGCCTCGTCGCGTATGTGGCAAACAACCTTAAGTGGCTCGCCCGTGCGTGAGAGGTAGTAGGGTACAGGGTCACCAGGGTAGAAGACCTCTTCAAGACGTTTGGCGAGACCTACGATGGGCACCTGGTTGTCAATACCCAACTCTTTGAGCACGCCATGGGCACTCGAGAGTTGTCCCTTGCCACCATCCACGATTATTAGGTCGGGGAGCTCCGCGCCCTCTGAGATTAGACGAGAGTAGCGGCGATGGATAATCTCGCGCATAGATGCGAAGTCGTCGGGGCCCTCCACGGTCTTGATGTTGAAGTGGCGATACTCTTTGCGCGAGGGCTTGCCGTCGCGGAATACTACGCACGATGCTACGGGGTTGGTACCTTGTAGGTTGGAGTTATCGAAACACTCAATATGTCTTGGCTGGCGGTCGAGGTGCAGTTCGCGCTGCATGGCTGCCATTAGGCGTTCGGTATGTCGCTCAGGGTTCTTGATTTCGAGGTTCTTCATCAACTCTGCGCGGTAGATGCGGGCGCTGCGCAGCGAGAATTCAAGAAGCTCAGCCTTTTCGCCGCGCTTGGGAATGGTGAAGGTTACGCCATCGAATAGTGTCGTGGCAGAGGGTATGAGTGGTACGATAACATCGCGTGCAAGACCGTCGCTAATATCCTCGGCGATGTGCTGTATTGCCATGGAGAGCATATCCGCATCGTTGCCCTCGGCGCCTGTTGTCATGCGTATTGTCTGCACCGCGACAATAGAACCGTGGCGTATGCACAGGTGGTTGCAGTAGGCTATGTCATCATCAACAAGGAGTGAGAATACGTCAGTGTCGATAATCTTCGAACTCACGATGACACTCTTGCTTTGATAGTTGGCCAGCGACTGCAGCTTCTGCTTAAACTCCTCTGCTACCTCGAAGCGCAGTTCCTTTGCTGCCTCCATCATCTCGCTCTCGAGCCACTGACGCACGGGGCGCAGGTCGCCGCGCAGAACGGAGCGCACAAGAGATAGACTCTCGGCATACTCCTCTTCGCTCTGCTTACCCACACAGGGGGCCTTGCAGTTGCCAAGGTGGTACTGTAAACATAGTTGATGCTTACCTCTTGCGATACTCTCGGTAGTGAGGTTTAACTTGCACGTACGCAATGGTATGACTCGACGCACAAAGTCGAGTATGGCGCGTTGTGTAGCTATTGAGCCATAGGGTCCGAAATACTCCGAGCCGTCGCGTACAAGTTGGCGTGTAGATATGATACGAGGGAATGGCTCGCGGCGTATCGCAATCCATGGATATGTCTTGTCATCTTTGAGCAGAATGTTATAGCGCGGCTGCAAGCTCTTGATAAGAGAGTTCTCCAGCAATAATGCATCCTGCTCGCTGTCCACGACGATATGGCGTATCTCGACAATCTGCTTTACGAGCACTATAACCTTTGCCGAGTGGTCACGATTCTCGACAAAGTATGACGACACGCGTTTACGCAGATCCTTCGCCTTGCCAACGTAGATAATCTTGTCGTTACGGTCGATGAACTGGTAGATGCCTGGTGCGTGGGGTAGTGCCGCCACCTGCTCGCGTAGATGTTCTTGTATTTTGCTCATATATTGCAAATGTACGATTTTTTTTGATATATGCTCCCGTTATTCGCTTTTTTTCATTATCTTTACACGCTTACAATTATAATGTTGAATATGAGAATAGGTGAAATTCAAACACTTGAGGTAGCACGTATCTCGGACTTCGGTCTTTATCTCACTGATGGTGAGGGTGTTGAGGTGTTGCTTCCTAACCGTTTTGTTAAACTCGATATGAAGGTCGGCGACAGCGTGGAGGTATTTGTGTACCACGACTCTGATGACCGTCCCGTTGCAACAACCGAGAAACCCCTTATCAAGGCGGGTGAGGTTGCTGCGTTGAAGGTAGTAGACAAGAACTTGCATGGAGCATTCCTCGATTGGGGACTCTTCGGCAAGCATCTCTTCCTGCCTAACCGTAACCAGCAGGGTGGTGTCGTAGCGGGTCAGAAGACCGTGGTCTACATGTATATCGATGAGCGCACAGGTCGTTGTGTTGCTACCAACAAAATAAAGCCTTTTGTCTATAATGAGGATCCACTTACAGTTAAGGTGGGTGATGAGGTGAGTGTGTTGGTGGCTTTTGCTACGCCCATCGGCTATCGTGTGGTTATCAATAATCGCCACTGGGGTATGATATACAAGAATCAGCTCTTCCGCCCAATCCACATTGGTGATACATGTCGTGGCTGGGTGCGCAAGATTACGGAGGACTTCCGTATCGATGTGAGCCTCCAGCAGCAGGGCTTGGCAGAGGTAGAGACAGCTGTGGTGAAGTTGGAGCAGCTTATCGAGGATCATGGTGGTGTGCTTGCGGCAAACGACAAGAGCGACCCACAGGATGTAGCACGCCTTACAGGCATGAGCAAGAAGGTCTTTAAGCGTGCGCTTGGCATGTTGCTCAAGCAGGGCAAGGTGCGTCAGACAGAGTTTGGTATCGAACGCATCAAGCGATAGCGAGATATGGCGCTAAATACGGCAGAGAGAGTATCGCGCGAAGTTACGGACAACTTCGTCTATCAGCGCTCACGCCTCGCCTATTACGAGGCGGCAAAGAGGGTTGAGGGACGTGTGTTGGAGATTGGTACGGGTACGGGCTACGGCATAGATATTATTGCGCCACGTGCCGAGCGATATGTTACGCTTGACAAGCACTGCGCGGTGGATGTAGTGTCGCTACCCTCGAACGTGGAGTTCCGCGAGGCTAAGGTGCCGCCACTGCCCTTTGCCGATGGTGAGTTCGACTGTGTGGTCTCGTTTCAGGTTATCGAGCATATCGTTCGTGACAAGGAGTTTGTGGCAGAGGTGATGCGTGTGTTGCGCGATGGTGGCAGATTTATCGTCAGCACCCCCAATAAGCCGATGTCGTTGACACGCAACCCATGGCACGTTAGAGAATATCGTGCTGAGGAACTCAAGGCTCTACTCTCGTCATTCGGGAGCGTGGAGTGCTATGGCGTAGGAGGTAATGAGAGGGTGTGGGACTACTATGAGAAGAATCGAGAGTCCGTGCGTCGCATCATGCGCTTTGATGTGCTGAAGATGCAGTGGTGGTTACCTCGTTGGCTGTTGCAGTTGCCATACGATGTGGCAAACAGACTCAACCGTCGTCGTCTGCATAGCCAAAATACCGCGCTAACGGAGTCAATAAAGATGGATGACTACGCATTGCAGGAGGTCAATGACAAGTGTTTCGACCTCTTCTACGTAGCAACAAAATAGATATTTATTTCTTGAAAAATGAAACACCGGGTAGCTATTGTACAACGAGCCATTGAGTGGCAGATGATAGAGGCAAACCTTGCCGCTATTGAGGATATGTTGTGTGGTGTGGAGTGCGATACGGTTGTGCTCTCGGAGATGTTTCAAACGGGATTTGTCACAGACCCCAGCAATGTGGCGGGTAGCGACGCTACCTTAGAGTGGATGCAACGCCTGTCGAGAAAGTTGGATGCCGCCATTGTGGGCTCGGTGATTGTGCGCGAAGGTGAGGAGTATCGCAACCGCATGTACTTCGTTAAGCCAACGGGTGAGGTGGATTGGTACGACAAGCACCACCTCTTCTCCATTGGTGGAGAGGCAAAACAGTTTTCTGCGGGTAAAGAGCGCAAGGTGGTTGAGTGGCGCGGCGTGAGATACCTGTTGGAGGTGTGTTACGACCTACGCTTCCCGGTGTGGAGTCGTCAGCGTGGCGACTACGACGCAATAATCTACTCGGCATTGTGGCCCAAGGCACGCAGGGAGGTGTGGAGAACGTTGCTTCGTGCGCGTGCTATGGAGAATCAGGCCTATGTTCTTGGTGTCAACCGCATAGGCAAGGAGCCTTCGCTTGAGTATTCGGGTGACTCGATGGTTGTGGATTATCGAGGTGATGTGATTGTGGATTGTGACAGTGAGGAGGTGGTGGCAGTTGCCGACATTGATATAGCGGCGCGTGATAAGTTTGCAGAACGTTTTAACGTTGCGCGCGATGCCGACAATTTTGTAATTTTGTAACCTAAACTATTATGATAGATTGGATTGTAAATTGTGAGTGGAATGTTATAGTTTTGTTGCTCGTTTCGGGTATTATTGTTGGAATTATCAATACGCTTGGTGGCGGTGGCTCGGTGATAACCATGGCACTCTATATGGCTATGGGCATACCTGTTGCTGTCGCTAATGGCACCAACCGTATTGCAGTGGTCATGCAGAACCTGTCGGCCACTATCGCCTTTATGCGTAAGAAGGTGCTCGATGTCAAGAATAGCGTTTTGTTGGGTATTCCAACCATATTGGGTACTATAGCCGGATCGATGCTCGCGATTGATGTGAGCGACAAGACTTTCAAGGTCTGCTTGAGTCTTGTGCTTGCCATAATCCTTATCTACTTGATTCTTGATCGTGGCAATGCCCCCAAGCAGGAGGGTCACGCGCTGAAACTGCGTTGGTGGCACTACCCGCTATTCTTTATTGTGGGCTTCTATGGCGGTTATATATACATCGGTCTCGGTTTCTTGATTCTTGCCGTGACTGTGTGGACTATGAAACTCGACCTCGTTACGGCGAATGCGCTTAAGGGTTGCGTTATATTTATCTCTACGCCCTTTGCATTGGCTGTGTTTATGTATAATGGTCAGGTGGACTACATCGCAGGCCTGGTACATGGCTTGGGCAACATCCTGGGTGCGGTGTTGGCATCGCACTGGGCTGTTAGTTGGGGCGTGAAGTTTGTGAAGTGGTTTACGCTGTTTATTATCGTTGTATCGTTTATCGACCTTGTGGGGCTAATTTCGTTGCAGGATATGCTCTCTAAGATGATGTAAATATGGCAAAGCGACAGATAGAAATTACGGGTGCGAGGGTGCATAACCTCAAAAATGTGGATGTTAAAATTCCTCGCGACTCACTCGTTGTTATCACCGGACTCTCGGGTTCGGGTAAGTCGTCGTTGGCTTTTGATACTATCTATGCCGAGGGTCAGCGCCGATATATGGAGACTCTGTCTGCCTACGCACGCCAGTTTGTCGGCAACATGGAGCGTCCCGATGTTGACCACATCACGGGTCTTAGCCCCGTTGTGGCCATCGAGCAGAAGACTACGAATAAAAATCCGCGTTCTACGGTCGGTACAGTCACCGAGATAAGTGACTTTCTGCGTCTGCTCTATGCTCGTGCTTCACGAGCCTATTCACCACATACGGGAGAACTCATGGTGCGCTATAGCGATCAGGAGATTATCAATCTCATGATTAAGGGCTTTGAGGGTCGCAGGGTCGCATTCCTTGCCCCTGTGGTCAAGGGGCGTAAGGGTCACTACCGTGAACTCTTCGAGACCATGTCTCGTAAGGGATATATCTATGCTCGTATTGATGGCGAGATCAGAGAGTTTTCGGCAGGCTTGAAGCTGGACCGCTACAAGACCCACACCATCGATATGGTCATTGACCGATTGGTTGTGGGCGAGGCACATCGCGAGCGTATGGCAACATCGTTGGGTGAGGCTATGCGACAGGGTCGAGGCACGATGTTGCTCTATGACTATGGTACGGAGGGTGTGCGCTACTATTCCCGTAACCTTATGTGTCCCACTACGGGCGTTGCATTTGAGGAGCCTGAGCCTCACACATTCTCGTTTAACTCACCAAAGGGAGCCTGCCCCGAGTGTAATGGCTTGGGCGAGAGGGCAGTGTTTGATATCCAAAAGATTGCTCCCGACCTCAATCTGTCACTGCGTGAGGGTGCTGTCGAGCCATTAGGCAAGTATCATAACAATCTGTTGTTTGCCATGCTCGAGATGCTGGGTCATCGTCACGACTTCACTCTTGATGACCCTCTTAATGCCATCTCAAAGGAGGGCTTGAATGCCATATTGTATGGCGATTCGGAGCCTTTGGCAATCAACATGTCGGAGTTCTCAACAACATCGGGCACACGCCTTGTGCAGTGGATGGGTGTCTCGGAGTGGATAATGCGCAGCGAGGATGAGGAGTCGGCAAAGGGTCGCAAGTGGCGCGAGCAGTTTATGGCCATGGAGCAGTGCTCGTGTTGTAATGGTTCGCGTCTCAAGGCTGAGGCTTTGTATTTCCGTATAGGCGATAAGAGCATCGCTGATGTGTCGGCAATGTCGATTGTTGAGTTCCAGGAGTGGATAGCAAATATCGAGAGCGAGCTTAATGACAAGGAGAGAGCCATAGCGCGAGATATTGTCAAGGAGATACGCGAGCGTGTCGGCTTTTTGGTCGATGTAGGTCTTGGCTACCTATCTCTGTCGCGTGCATCGCGCACGATATCGGGAGGTGAGGCACAGCGCATACGCCTCGCTACGCAGATTGGATCTAAGCTCGTAAACGTTTTGTATATTCTTGATGAGCCAAGTATTGGTCTGCACCAGAGAGATAACCATCGTCTGATATCGAGTCTCAAGAGTCTGCGCGATGCAGGTAACTCGGTGATTGTTGTCGAGCACGATGAGGATATGATGCGCGCTGCGGATTACATCGTCGATGTAGGCCCATTGGCTGGCCGTAGAGGTGGTCAGATTGTGGCGTCGGGAACATACGAGGAGATATGCAATAGCAACACCATTACGGCAGACTATCTCACGGGGCGCAGACGCATTGAGCCACCACAGGAGTTGCGCAAGGGTAGTGGTGAGTATCTAACGCTTCGTGGTGCAACGGGCAACAACCTTAAAAATGTAGATGTGAGCATACCACTTGGTAAGATGGTCTGCATTACGGGTGTATCGGGCTCGGGTAAGTCGTCGCTGATAAACGGCACGCTCCGTCCTATTCTCACACGTCATTTGTATCGTTCGTTTGATCAGCCGTTGCCCTACGCCTCGGTAGAGGGCTTGGAGCACGTCGATAAGGTTGTGGTTGTCGATCAGTCACCCATTGGTCGTACACCAAGAAGCAACCCTGCGACATACTCGAATGTCTTTGCTGATATTCGCAAATTGTTCGAGCAGACTCCAGATGCGCAGATAAGGGGCTATAAGGCTGGTCGCTTCTCGTTCAATGTTAAGGGTGGACGTTGCGAGGCGTGCCGTGGTGCGGGTCACGAGACAATAGAGATGAACTTCCTACCCGATGTATATGTGCGTTGTCGCCAGTGTGGTGGCAACCGCTATAATCGTGAGACGTTGGAGGTTAAGTATAAGGGTAAGAGTATCAACGATGTGCTCAATATGACTATCAACATGGCTGTTGAGTTCTTTGAGCATATACCGTCTATATATACAAAGTTAAAGGCTATTCAACAAGTGGGCTTGGGCTATCTGACGCTCGGTCAGCCATGTACAACGCTCTCGGGTGGTGAGTCACAGCGTATAAAGCTCGCTACGGAGCTCTCGAAACGCGATACAGGCAGAACGCTCTATATTCTTGATGAGCCTACAACGGGTCTCCATTTTGAGGATATACGTCAGTTGCTTGATGTCATCAACCGCCTTGTGGATTGTGGTAATACGGCAATTGTCATCGAGCATAATCTCGATGTTATTCGCGTTGCTGACTGGATTATCGACCTTGGCCCCGAAGGTGGTAAGGGAGGTGGCGAGATTATTGCCGAGGGTACTCCCGATGATATCAGAGCCGCGGAGCGTAGCTATACGGGTAAGTATCTGTAGCCTACTCCCACAGCAGAAAAGCTATCGACAGACCTATCTGTGTGGGCAACCACTCGGCAGAGGAGTTGAATGGGTCGGGATATTCGGGTAGCTTGTCCTCGGGACGATGGGGATAGAGGTCAATCTCGCCCTTTAACGAGTAGCCGTTGTACTTGCTGTGGAGGTATCCGAAGCCAACGTATGCGTCGAGCATCCAGCGCTCAGCGAACTTCCACTCGTATCCCACGATGCCAGATGCAAGACATCCATAGCCTTTGCAGTAGCGGTTTTGCAGTCCTATCTTGCCGTTGTAGAAGTGTGGCTTGGAGACATCGAAAAGCATAATGCCCGCTTCGGCACCAACATACCAGCCGCTATTTGTCTCGCGGAAGTAGTAGCGATACTCGTTTGTGAAGAGTCCGAAGTGCATGTGGTAGCCGCCCCTAAGCTCACGCCATGGTGAGTAGGTAAATTCGGTCTGAAATGCTGAGTGCTCGGTAAGTTTTATCTCAACCTGAGGATTTGCCACGCCACCGAGTGCATACAATCCATTGAGTTTAACGTATCCCTGTGCACTTGCGCTCGTTGATGCGCCCATTAGTATGCTTAGAGTTATGATTAGTAGTGTTATGCTCTTCTTCATAATATCGGCTCTATATCGAGAGTAAATCTGCTATAAAGATAGTCAAAAAAATGGTAATGCGGCCAAAATAATCAAACTAATGACTATTGTCAGCAGATAAAGTAAGGGACTACCCAAGATTTTTGGGTAGTCCCTCTGTTTTTGTCTCTTCGCACTACCTGTGCTTCTACTTAGCCTCTGACTCGCAGTAAACACAGCGAACGATACCCTCAGAGTGCTCGAAACGTGGGCGCACATGCTCCAAGTTAGAGATACAGAGTGGATTGGGACACTTGCACGCCAAAGCCTCGCCACCATGGTCGAAGGTGCGGCTCTCGTCATTCTTCCACTCGAGGAGTTTCACGATAAGTGCCATGCGCACGAACTTGCCATTCTCAACCTGGCGGAAGTATGCTGCGCGTGGGTCGTTGTCCACATCGATAGCAATCTCGTTTACTCGGGGGAGTGGGTGCAAGACCGCCATGTGCTCCTTTGCACCACGCATCTTTGCTGCGTCGAGGACGAAGCAGTCCTTAACTCGCTCATACTCATCCAAGTCGGTGAAGCGCTCCTGCTGCACGCGGGTCATGTAGAGGATGTCAACCTCGCCAATAACGCTCTCGATGTCCGATACCTCGCGGTACTCGATGCCGTTGCGGTCGCACACATCGCGCTTGATGTAGTCGGGCAGTGCCAACTCTGGGGGCGCTATAAGTATGAACTTGGTGTTGGCGTAGCGTGTCATCGCCTTGATGAGCGAGTGCACGGTGCGACCATACTTCAAGTCACCAACCAAACCGATTGTAAGGTTGTCGAGTCTGCCTAACTCACGCTTGATAGTAAGCAGGTCAGTCATCGTCTGCGTGGGGTGGCTGTGTGAGCCGTCGCCAGCATTGATGATGGGTGTGCGCGACACCTCTGTAGCGGCAAGGGGAGCACCCTCCACCTTGTGGCGCATGGCGATGATGTCTGCAAAGCAGTTCATAACCCTTACGGTGTCCTGCACGGTCTCGCCCTTGGATACTGATGATGACTTGGCGTCGGCGAAGCCCAAGACGTTGCCACCAAGCTCCATCATCGCTGCGGTGAAGCTAAGGCGTGTGCGTGTGCTGGGCTCGTAGAATAGCGTAGCGAGCTTCTTGCCGCGGCACACCTCGCTATACTTCGCACGGTTGGCGATGATATCCTCGGCGAGGGCTATAATCTCGGCAATCTCCTGTACCGAAAGGTCGGTGGGATCTATCAGATGCTTCATGCGTGTGTATAACGTATTATAGTTGAATTACTTAATCCAGCTCTCGTCAGAGGGGTTATTGCGGAACTTAAGGATGCGCTCCTTGTCCTCAGCCTTGATGTAACCCTCATCGGCTGCTACCTCTACGAGTGCGTCGAGGTTAGAGAGCGAGTAGTTCTTAGCCTCGGCAGCAGCCAAGCGGTCCAAGCCCTTCTGCATGCCATAGGTGAAGATGCTTACGATACCCAATACATCGGCACCTGCGTTGCGCAAAGCCTCAACTACCTCGATGCAGCTGCCTGCAGTAGAGATGAGGTCCTCGACAACAACAACCTTCTGGCCAGCCTCGAGCTTACCCTCAATCTGGTTGCCACGGCCGTGGTCCTTAGAACCAGAGCGAACGTAACCCATAGGGAGGTTAAGGATTGTAGCGGTGATGGCAGCGTGTGCGATACCTGCGGTTGATGTACCCATCAACACCTCTACCTCGGGATAGTGCTTGCGGATAAGCTCAGCAAGACCCTCCTCCACGTGGTTGCGCACCTCGGGAGCTGTGAGTGTAAGGCGGTTGTCGCAGTAGATAGGGCTCTTGATGCCACTTGCCCATGTGAATGGCTGCTCGGGGCGCAAGAATACTGCACCAATTGAAAGCAAATCTTTCGCAATCTTCTTTTCCATAGTCTATTTCGTTTTTAATTTAATCGTTTAATTATGTTAAATTATGCCTCGGCAAACTCCTTCATGCAACGCTCGTATGCTGCAACGGGGTCGTCAGCAGCAGTGATGGGGCGACCAACAACGATGAAGTCGGAGCCAATCTCGCGAGCACGCTCGGGAGTAGTTACGCGCACCTGGTCGCCAACATCGCCATCAGCGAAACGTACACCTGGCGTTACGGTCATAAACTCCTTGCCACATGCCTCCTTGACCATAGCTGCCTCGAGGGGTGAGCACACAACGCCATCCAAGCCCGCAGCTTTGGCGTTCTCGGCATACTTAACGATGGTGTCGTTGATTGATGCACCGATAAGAAGCTCCTTCTGCATGCGCTCCTCAGATGTAGAGGTGAGCTGTGTCACGGCGATAAGCAAGGGGCGTGTGCCATCCTCGCGTGTGAGACCCTCGATAGCTGCCTTCATCATATCTACTGTACCCGCAGCGTGTACGTTGGTCATGTCAACGTCGAGGTTGCGAAGTACTGACATCGCCTTCTTTACTGTATTAGGAATATCGTGCAACTTGAGGTCGAGGAAGATGCGGTGACCGCGCTCCTTGATTGTGCGAACAATCTCAGGACCCTCAGCATAGAAGAGCTCCATGCCAATCTTCACGAAGGGCTTGCGGCCTGTGAACTTATCCAAAAAGTTGAGTGTCTGCTCCTTGCTGCTGAAATCGCAAGCAATAATTACATCACGCTTTGACATAATATATTCAGTTTTAATTTATTTTACAATACCAATAATATCGCTCAGGCGCTCGATGCCGAGGCGCTCCATCTCTGCGGGCAATGCCTCGATAATCTCCTTTGCGGCATAGGGGTTCTTGAGGTTAGCAGCACCAACCTGAACGGCTGTGGCACCCGCCATCATCATCTCGATAACGTCCGAGGCTGTGCTTACGCCACCGCAACCCATAACGGGGATGTTGCAGGCGTTAGCAACCTGATATACCATGCGCACAGCAACGGGGAAGATAGCGTCGCCCGAGAAACCGCCCATCTTGTTGGCGATAACGGGCTTGCGACGCATGGTGTCGATGCGCATACCCAACAGCGTGTTAATCAGACAGATGCCATCAGCACCTGCCTCCTCGCACGCCTTGGCGATAGCCACGATGTCCGTTACGTTGGGGCTCAGCTTGATGAATACGGGCTTCTTCGTTACGGCCTTGACGCGACGAGTAACCTCGGCAGCCGACTCGGGCTGTGTGCCGAAGCTCATACCGCCATTATGCACGTTGGGGCACGATACGTTAACCTCGATAATCTCCACCTGCTCCTCCTTGTCAATCTTTGCGCAGCACTCCTCATACTCCTCCAACGAGAAGCCGCTGATGTTGGCTACGATGGGGTTGTGGAAGATGGTGCGGAGGTGGGGTAGCTCCTCGGCGATGACCTGGTCGATACCTGGGTTCTGCAAGCCCACAGAGTTGATAAGACCCGATGTGCACTCTGCAATGCGGGGTGTGGGATTACCAAAGCGGGCGTCGCGTGTAGTACCCTTGAATGATATTGCACCAAGGCAGTCCAAGTCGTAGTACTCCGCGAACTCACGGCCAAAGCCGAAGGTTCCTGATGCGGGAATTACGGGGTTGATGAGCTTCACACCGCAAAGCTCAACAGATGTGTCATAGTGCTTTACCATATAATCTCCTCTCTTTTAAGTACGGGACCATCCTTGCAGATACGCTTGTTGCCATACTTGGTCTTGCAGGTGCAACCCATGCAAGCGCCAAAGCCGCAACCCATGCGCTCCTCGAAGCTGAACTCCGCGGGAACATCCGTAGTGTCGTACAAGGCTTTCAACATTGGCAACGGACCACAGGTGTAGAGGTAGTCGAACTCGATGCCCGCCTCGCGGATGGCGTCAGTAACGAAACCCTTGATGCCCATAGAGCCATCTGCCGTAGCAACATATACATCTACGCCCAAAGCCTCGAACTCTGCCTTATAGAATACCTCGCTTGCGGTGTTGAAGCCCAACACCACGCGGGGCTGCTTACCCTCGCTCTTGAGGCGCTTGCAGAGGTTATACATTGGGGGCACACCCACGCCACCACCGACAAGAAGTGGGCGCTGCGCTGCGTTCTCTGTAGAAAAGCCGTTGCCGAGACCTGTGAGGATATCGAGTTCCTTGCCTGCCTGCATCTGGCGCATCTGCTCTGTGCCGCGACCCACTACCTTATATATAATAGTGAGCGAAGTAGCGTCGTAGTCGCACACCGAGATAGGGCGGCGCAAGAACTTGCCCTCCAACTCGATGTTTACGAACTGACCTGAGCGTGTGATATATTGCGTATCGCCCGCCAACACCATGCGGTAAACCGCAGGTGTCAGGGGCTCGTTAGATACGATAGTATAAATTCCTCTTTTGTACATCGTTACTCTGCATCGATTGTCGACACACCCAAGGTAATCTCCTCCAATACGTCGAGAAGCACGCTTACGGTCTCGAGTGCAGTGAAGATGGTAACGTTGTTCTCAACGGCGCAACGACGAATGTCGTAGCCATCAAGACGTGAGCTATTCTGGTTGATGTCGATGGTGTTGATAACATAATTCATGTGGCCCTTGCGGATAGACTCGAAAATCTCGGTTGAGCCCTCGCTGAGCTTCTTGAGCATGCGAGTGCGGATGCCGTTCTCACGCAAGAACTTGGTAGTGCCGCTTGTAGCCTCGATGTTGAAACCGAGCTCGTAGAAACGGCGGATGAGTGGCAAAGCACGCTGCTTGTCTGCATCGGCAATAGATACGAAGATGGTACCGTAGTTGGCAATCTTCATGCCTGATGACTGCAATGACTTGTACAACGCGCGACGCAATGATGAGTCGTAGCCGATAGCCTCGCCTGTTGACTTCATCTCGGGTGAGAGGTATGAGTCCACACCGCGAATCTTAGCGAATGAGAAGGCTGGAGTCTTAACATACCAGCGCTTCTTCTCCTCAGGAATGATGACGTTGATGCCCTGCTCCTTGAGGCTCTTGCCAAGCATTACGTTTGTTGCGATGTTCGCCATAGGCATGCCTGTAGCCTTTGACAAGAATGGTACGGTACGCGATGAACGTGGGTTTACCTCGATGACGTATACCATGTCGTTGTCGTCGGCGATGAACTGTATGTTGTACAAGCCGAGGATGCCAATCTCCTTACCCAAACGGATGGTGTAGTCGATGATGGTGTCCTTAACCTTCTGGCTCACGCTGAATGTTGGATATACGCTGATTGAGTCACCAGAGTGGATACCTGTGCGCTCAACGTGCTCCATGATACCTGGGATGAAGACGTCGGTGCCGTCGCAGATAGCGTCAACCTCCAACTCCTTACCCATGATATACTTATCAACCAATACGGGCTGATCCTCGTTGACCTCAACAGCGGTCTTGAGGTAGTGGCGCAAAGCATCCTCGTTAGAGACAATCTGCATAGCGCGACCACCCAATACGTAGCTTGGACGTACCAAAACGGGGTAGCCGATGCGCTTTGCGGCTGCAACACCACGCTCGATGTCGGTGATGGCCTCAGCATCGGGCTGAGGGATACCTACGCGGCGCATGATAGCCTCGAAACACTTTCTGTCCTCTGCGTTGTTAATAGCCTCGATGCCTGTACCGATAATCTCCACGCCGAGGTCTGCCAATGGCTTGGCGAGGTTGATAGCTGTTTGACCACCGAGTGATACTACGACACCTGTAGGCTTCTCCAACTCGATGACGTTCATTACATCCTCAACGGTCAAAGGCTCGAAGTAGAGCTTGTCGCTTGTTGTGTAGTCTGTAGATACGGTCTCGGGGTTGTTGTTGATGATGATAGCCTCGTAGCCCGCCTCGCGGATAGCCCAGATGGCGTGTACGGTAGAGTAGTCGAACTCGACACCCTGACCGATACGGATAGGACCAGAACCGAGCACGATAATCTTCTTGCGGTCGGTAACGATAGACTCGTTCTCCTGTTCGTATGTAGAATATAGGTATGGAACCTTAGAGTCGAACTCCGCAGCGCAGGTATCAATCATCTTATAAACGGGGAAGATGTTGTTTGCCTTACGCATGAGGAATACCTCACTCTCGGTCATGTTCCAGAGTCGGCCGATATACTTATCGCTGAAGCCCATGCGCTTTGCGTCGTACAAAACCTCGGTGTTCTTGACATTCTCCTTAACTACGCGCTCCATCTCGACGATGTTCTTGAGCTTCTCGAGGAAGAAGAGGTCAATCTTTGTGTTATCATAGACGTGCAAAAGGTCAACACCGCGGCGGATAAGCTCTGCAATAGCGTAGATGCGGTCGTCGGTGCCCTTGCGGATGTATGCGAGGATGCCCTCAACAGACATCTCGTCGAACTTCTTGTGGTAGATGTGGCACACACCAGTCTCGAGTGAACGAACTGCTTTAAGAAGACCCTCCTCGAAGGTGCGACCTACGCTCATAATCTCACCCGTAGCCTTCATCTGTGTGCCGAGCTCGTTCGAAGCGTCGCTGAACTTGTCGAATGGGAAGCGTGCAACCTTAGTAACGATGTAGTCGAGCGTAGGCTCGAAGCTCGCAGGGGTGTTGGCAATCTGAATCTCATCAAGAGTCAAGCCCACAGCAACCTTTGCTGTTACTCGCGCGATAGGGTAGCCGCTCGCCTTTGATGCAAGTGCCGATGAACGGCTGACGCGTGGGTTAACCTCGATAATGTAGTACTTGAACGAGAGTGGGTCAAGGGCGAACTGTACGTTGCAACCACCCTCAATCTTCAAGGCGCGGATAAGCTTCAAGGCGCTTGAACGGAGCATGTTGTACTCCTTTGCTGCAAGGGTCTGGCTGGGGGCAACAACGATAGAGTCACCAGTGTGGATACCTACTGGGTCAACGTTCTCCATTGAACAGATGGCGATAGCCGTGTCGTTCTTATCGCGCATAACCTCGAACTCAATCTCCTTGTAGCCCTTGATGCTCTTCTCGACGAGCACCTGGTGGATAGGTGACAATGCGAGTGCATTACGCATTGTGTCGCGCAACTCCTCCTCGTTGTCCGCGAAGCCACCACCTGTACCACCGAGCGTAAACGCTGGACGCAAGACTACAGGGTAGCCAATCTCCTCGGCTGCCTTAACACCCTCCTCGATAGTGTTGGTGATGAACGAGGGGATAACAGGCTCACCAATGCGTAGGCAGAGCTCCTTGAACAACTCGCGGTCCTCTGCCTCCTCGATAGAGGTGAACGATGTACCCAAAATCTCAACACCACACTCCTCAAGGATGCCCTTCTTGGCGAGCTGAACAGCGAGGTTCAAACCTGTCTGGCCACCCAAGCCTGGAACGATAGCATCGGGACGCTCGTAGCGGATAATCTTGGCTACGTACTCCAGAGTCAAAGGCTCCATATATACCTTGTCGGCGATGTGTGTATCTGTCATGATGGTTGCGGGGTTAGAGTTCACCAAGATAACCTGGTAACCCTCCTCCTTGAGTGCGAGACATGCCTGTGTGCCGGCATAGTCAAACTCTGCGGCCTGACCAATAACGATAGGTCCCGAGCCGATAACCATTACTTTTTTGATATCTGTTCTCTTAGGCATTTTTGTTGTCCTCCATCAGTTTAATGAATTTGTCGAAAAGGTATGCGCTGTCATTTGTTGCTCCCGGAGCGCCCTCGGGATGGTACTGTACTGAGAATACTCTGTCCTTGCGACACTCAACGCCCACTACGCTGCCATCAAGAACATTGGTGTGGGTGATAGTAAGGGCAGTTTTGCTCTCTACATCGTTAGCAATAGTGTACTCCATACTCATACCAGTCATCTCGATACGATTTGTAATGGTGTTGCGTACAGGACGTGCACTTGCGCGGTTACCATTCTCTACGCTCTCAATCTTTGCTCCGTATGCCTTAGCAATAAGCAGGTGACCCAGGCTGATACCCATAATTGGCAGCTCACCGCGAAGAGTCTTAATTAGCTCTACAACCTCTGGCAGGTCTGCAGGAGAGCCTGGACCATTTGAAATGAAGATACCGTGTGGATTGAATGCACGAATCTCCTCGATAGGGGTGTTGTAAGGTACGATAACCACATTGCAACCACGACGATTGAGCTCGTCGATAATTGTGCGCTTTACACCGCAGTCAACAACCACAACATCGTACTTGTGGTTAGGGGTACGAGAGTACCAACGCTTGCGGCAGCTAACCTTGGCAACAACATTTTTTGTTGCAGGGGTGCTCTCGATAAGTGCGAGTGCATCCTCAATGCTCATATCTGCATCAACAATCGCTGCACGCATCACTCCACCGTCACGCAGTGCGCGAGTAATTGCGCGTGTGTCAACACCATAGATGCCAGGGATGTTGTTCTCCTCCATAATCTCGGCAATAGTCTTGGTGTAGCGGAAGTTGCTCGGTGTGGTACAGAACTCACGAACTACAAGACCGCCAACGCTGATGATGCGTGACTCAAAGTCCTCGTCGTTGATACCGTAGTTTCCGATAGTAGGGTAGGTCATAACCACGATCTGCTCGCAGTTGCTTGGGTCGGAGATAATCTCCTGATAACCCACCACTGAGGTGTTAAATGCAATGTTGCAGACAGCCTGACGGTCGGCACCAAAGCCGTAACCCAGAAAGCTCTGACCATTGCTCAGTACAAGTCTCTTCTCTTTCATACAAATATATAATTATTTATCTTTTTACTCTTTCCAAACTGTTTTGCCACCGAAAAGTGTCAGTCGGCAGCGACCAACAAGCTCCCAACCCTCAAAAGGTGTAGCTTTACCCTTTGATAGGAAGGTGCTGCTGTCAACCTTGAATGGGGTAGTGGTGTCAAATACCGCTATGTCGGCTCTCTGACCAACCTCCAATCCACCACCGAGGCGGAAGATACGGCGTGGGTTGTCGCACATCAGCTCAATGAGCTTCTCAATGGTTATAATGCCGGTGCGAACAAGCTTTGTATAACATACGGCAAATGAGGTCTCAAGACCTACAACACCCATAGCGCTACCAGCAAGGCCCTTGCTCTTCTGCTCTGCTGTGTGCGGAGCGTGGTCGGTTGCAATAACCTCAATAGTACCGTCAATAATACCCTCGATAAGTGCATCACGGTCAGCCTCGCTACGAATTGGTGGATTCATCTTAAATCGGCCCTCGTTCATAATGTCAAGGTCTACCATTGTCAGGTAGTGCGGACCTGTCTCGCCTGAAACTGGTAGTCCCATTGCCTTAGCGTTGCGCAGCGCAGTGACGCTATTTCGTGCCGACATATGGCAGAAGTGGTAGCGACAGCCACTCTGTGCAATCAAATCTATATCACGAATGAACGGCATATACTCCGAACAAGCAGGAATACCCTTGTGTCCATTGAGTGCAGCGTAGTCGCCAGCGTGGATATAACCGCCAGCAAGCAGACTCTCATCCTCGCAGTGTGCCGCGATAATGCCATCTACAGCAGCAATGCTCTTCATCGCCTCAAGCATAATTTCGCGATTCTGTACGCCGCTACCGTCGTCTGAAAAACCTACACATAGCGGAGCAAGTGCCTCAACATCAACTACCTGCTTGCCAATGCGGCGCTCGGTAATCGTCGCATAAGGGCGAACCTCTACTACAGCCTGCTCATCTATCATAGCCTGCTCGATAGCAATATTCTCAACACTATCTGGTGCTGGATTGAGGTTAGGCATAGAGAGAACGGTTGTCACGCCACCGTGTGCCGCAGCAGCTGTACCTGTGGCGATAGTCTCCTTTTC
>JAZTYW010000024.1:0-47621 GCA_045637085.1 Alistipes sp.
TTAATCATTTTATAATAACCTTTTAACTTAACTAAAACTATGGATGTAAAAGTTATTATGGCCAATTTGGAGGCCAAGCACCCCGGTGAGGCTGAGTACTTGCAGGCGGTTCAGGAGGTATTGGAGTCTATCGAGGAGGTATACAACCAGCACCCTGAGTATGAGAAGGCAAAGATCGTTGAGCGTATGGTTGAGCCAGATCGTATCTTCACTTTCCGTGTTACATGGGTAGACGATAACGGCGATGTACAGACTAACCTCGGTTACCGTGTACAGTTCAACTCAGCTATCGGTCCTTACAAGGGCGGTTTGCGTTTCCACCCAGCTGTTAACCCTTCAATGTTGAAGTTCCTCGGTTTCGAGCAGACTTTCAAGAACGCATTGACTACCCTTCCTATGGGTGGTGCTAAGGGTGGTGCAGATTTCAACCCCGTTGGCAAGTCAGACGGTGAGATCATGCGCTTCTGCCAGGCATTCATGCAGGAGTTGTGGAACAACATCGGTGTAGATACTGACGTTCCTGCTGGTGACGTAGGTGTTGGTGGTCGTGAGATCGGCTTCCTCAACGGTATGTATCAGAAGCTCGCTCGTAAGTACCACACTGGCGTTTTGACTGGTAAGGGTATGACTTGGGGTGGTTCAATCCTCCGTCCTGAGGCTACTGGTTACGGTGCTTTGTACTTCGTAGAGTATATGTTGGCTAAGGCTGGCAAGGATATCAAGGGCAAGACTGTTGCTGTTTCTGGCTTCGGTAACGTTGCTTGGGGTGCATCACAGAAGGCTGTTGAGCTCGGCGCAAAGGTTGTTGCAATCTCTGGTCCTGACGGTGTTTGCGAGATCCCTGCAGGTATCACTAACGAGATGATCGACTACATGTTGGTAATGCGTTCTTCAAACCGCAACAAGGTTGAGGATATGGCAACTAAGTTCCCTGAGGCTTGTAAGTTCACAGCTGGTAAGAAGGCTTGGTCAGTTAAGTGTGACATCGCACTTCCTTGCGCATTCCAGAACGAGTTGAACGAGGCTGATGCTAAGGAGCTTTTGGCTAACGGTACATGGTGCTGCGCTGAGGTTTCTAACATGGGTTGTACTCCTGAGGCTATCAAGGCATTCCAGGATGCAGGCATCCTCTTCGCACCTGGTAAGGCAGTTAACGCTGGTGGTGTAGCAACTTCAGGTCTTGAGATGACTCAGAACTGTATGCACATTTCATGGGCAGGTGAGGAGGTTGATGACAAGCTCCACTTCATCATGAAGTCTATCCACGAGGCTTGCGTTCAGTTTGGTACACAGGCTGATGGTACTGTTAACTATGTTAAGGGTGCTAACATCGCAGGTTTCATGAAGGTTGCACAGGCTATGCTTGAGCAGGGTATCATCTAATCTCTTTTCGATTTTAGAGGGTATCTTTAGCCCTTCACAAACAAATCCCCACGGGCTGTACGTCAAAGTACTATCCCGCGGGGATTTTTTATTGCGAAAACCAAAATCTACTCCACTAAAATCAAAAATCTCTCTAATTTCCCTAAACTCCTTAAACTCTTTATTCTAAAGCAGACTACCCTACTCCACTACTAATTACTCACTACTAATTACTCACTATAAGTCTATACCCTACGCCTCTAACCGACTGGATATCGACCTTTTCATCAGCAGCAAGATAGCCCCTCAAGCGCGAGATAAAGACATTGAGTGAGCGCAGGTTATAATAGCTATCATCACCCCATATATCCAAAAGCAACTCGGCAGAGGTGACAACCTCACCCACGCGGCTTGCCAACATCGCAAGAATTGCACTCTCGCGCGCAGTGATACGCCTCGTAGCACCATCAATAGTCAGCGTCCACTGCCTACTATCCAGACGATATCTGCCTATGGTAAGCACCCTGCTATCGTCACCATCAGGGTGGCGAGCAATAAGTGCAGCAACACGCGCCAACAACTCATCCAGCGCAAAGGGCTTACGAAGATAGTCGTTACCACCGCGGCGAAATCCCTCGACAACATCCTCAGCACCACTGCGTGCCGAGAGGAACAACACCTCTACACGACTATCCATCCTACGCAGCTCCTCGACCATAGTCATGCCATCCATGCGTGGCATCATGATGTCTGCAATGACAAGGTCTGCACCATCGCGCGTGAACGCCTCAATGCCCTCAACGCCATCCATAGCAAGAACCACATCGTAGCCCTGGCCACGAAGGGCATCGCAGAGCACACGGCCCAATGTAGCCTCATCCTCAACAATAAGTATTCTTTTATTTACCATAGCGCGGAAGTTTTAGCGTGAACAATGTACCTCGCCCAGGTGCAGAGTCAAGCGCAATACTACCGCCATGACGGCAAACAACACTCTGCACATAGTATAGACCTATTCCGTAACCAGACGTAGCATATCTATCACCCGTGGTTATGCGGTAGAACTTGTCAAATATACGTTTATGCTCTCCTGTGGGGATACCGATACCGTTGTCCTTGATACTTATGTAAGTATATCCACTGCGCGTATATGCTGATATCTCCACAACAGGATTACCGCCTGAGTATTTAATGGCGTTATCTACTACAGCCATCAATGCACCTTCCAAGTAGAAGCGATCAGCGACCACCGAACAACCCTTCTCAACCTCCACACACCACGCTACTCCACGCTGTGCATAGCGCAACTCCAACGATGCACAGACCTGACGAACGACGCTAACCACATCGCACTCCTCAAGGCGCAACTCCACCGTTGTGAACTCCTCGGTTGAACTGCGCAGAATCTCCTCCACCATGACATTCAGACGCTTAAGCTCGCCAAGCGATATATCAACATATTCATTTCGTCGATGACTATCCTCTGCGATTTCGGGCATGGTACGCATAGCGTCTAACGAGGCATATGCCGCCGCTATGGGAGTTTTGAGTTCATGCGTTATGTTGTGCGTAAGGTCGCGACGTATCTTCTCAACCTCCTTGGCACGAAAGAGCGTACGCAGCATATACAAAAATGCTATGATAAGGAAGAGCACTGAGAGCCCCTGCATAACGAGCATGCGCTTCATATTGCCAAGGATTGCGGAGTGTGGATCCATGACCATAAGGCGCAGAATAAGTGGCGTCAGTCTCTTATCCACCGAGATAATATCCTCATCTTTGGAAAGTTCACCCATCGTCATTATCACAATAGGCTCGGCATCGGTTGTCGAGAGCACCTCGACACGGAAGTCAGTAGCCAAGCCCGCAGTGCGCAGGCCCTCACCCACAAAGGCGTGGAAGCGCGAGATATTGCCGATGTTGATTGCGGCATCACCGCTCATGGAGTTCGTGGCATACTTCCACGCAGCCTCCTCCAAGACACTGCATATCTGCTGCTCGTAGCTTCGGCGCATATCGCGATAGGTGCGCACACTCCATATAGCCTCAACCGCAACAAGGAGTGCTAAGGCAAGGACCACAACAACGGATACTATTTTGAAGTTCTGCTCTCTCATAGTTCAATGCTTTACTACAAAGGTAGCAAAAATATCGCACCCGTACCTCCCATTAACACTATTTAACATTTCGCTTAACACTCTTTAACCTTAAAAATTAGGCACAGACGAATTAAGCACCTATCTTTGCAATAGGAAAACAAGAGCTCTTAACCGTTAAACCTATTAAAGAACACTTAAAAAACCGAAAGAGATTATGAAACGCATACTTATAACCTTGGTAGCGCTCTTTGCTACCTTTGCGACATACGCCAATGGCGAGCCACAAAAGCCACTATATATTATTAATGGTAAGGTGGCGACTATCGACGAAGTTAAATACTTAGGTGATGACTTAGAGTCGATGACCGTACTCACAAATAAGAAGGATGTTAAGGAGTTTGAACACCTCGGCGACACCTCGAATGGCGTTATTGTCATCACACTCAAGGATGCCGAGGAGGAGGATATGCCCTTCGTCTATGCCGATGTTATGCCTCAGTTTATGGGTGGCGACCTCCTTGCATTCCGCGAGTGGGTGATGCAGAATGTGCGCTATCCCGAGGCGGCAATGAAGGAGGGTAAAGAGGATATGGTCGTTACGAACTTCATCGTTAACCGCCACGGATATATCGAGTACGACCGCATCATGATTATCCAGTCGGAATACCCCGACATCTTTGGCGAGGAGGTAAAGCGCGTTATTAGCACCTCGCCACGCTGGACACCAGGTTTTAACAATGGCCACGCGGTATCTGTGTCGTTTATGCTACCTATCGTCTTCAAGTTGGAGTCGAAGCAGAGCAAGATGCCCACAACAAAGGGCAGTATGGAGAACCAGATTGTTATTATGGCACTTGACGCCGGCAAGGAGAGTGTGTCGGACAAGAACCCTGTCTATATTATTGATGGCGTGCCCTCAACCATAGAGCAGGTTAACGCCCTGAAACCCGAGGAGATTAAGGATGTGACAGTTTTCAAGGACCCCGAGATGTTCTCCTACTATAAGGATTATGGCAATGTGGAGGATGGTGTGGTTATTATCCGCACAAACTCGCTCGACAAGAACATCGAGAACACGCCTGACACGCTACCCATATTTCTGAATACAAGCACCGAGGCATTCCAGCGTTGGTTGTTCGAGAATCTACGCTACCCTGCTGAATGTCTCGAAAAGGGACATACTGCACACTACGTCGTAAAGTTCAAGGTTGATAGCGCTGGTTATGTGGCGATTATGGAGATAGAGTGCATCAAGGGCACCGCGCATAAGTTATTTGAGGATGAGATTACGCGCGTTATGTTGAGTTCTCCACGCTGGACCCCCGGCATGAAGAATGGCAAGGCGGTATCGTGCCGATTGAGCCTACCCGTGGTATTTGGCTCAATGGATATTTAGAGCGAGAGGGGAGTTTAAGGAACTTAGGGAAGTTAAGGAATTTAGTGTAGGGAGTATGCAACATTGCTAATCTCCTTAATCTCCTTAATCTCACTAATCTCCCTAAATTCACTAAATTCACTAATCTTCCTAAGCAAACCTAATTAGCCCCACACCCCAATTTCTTGTCAGAAGGCTGCAGATACAACACTCGGCAAAAAAAATGCGGATAGGCTGTACTAAAGCGTACTGCCTATTCGCATTTATTTTTGTTAGCGGCAGTAGATGTCTGCCTTATCACAAGAAATTATGGGAGGGGGACTACATTAGCAAATCCCATAAACGCCATTGCAAGCAATCCCGCAGTGATAAGCGCGATGGGCACACCACGGAAAGCAACGGGGACATCCTCAACCTCGAGGCGCTCGCGGATACCCGCGAAGAGCACAAGAGCGAGGGCGAAGCCGAGGGCTGTAGCCACAGAGTAGATTACACCTGTAAGGAGGTCCATATCCTTCTGCACCATAAGGATTGCCACACCGAGCACTGCGCAGTTAGTGGTGATAAGTGGAAGGAAGATACCAAGTGCCTGATAGAGCGCAGGAGATACCTTCTTAAGCACAATCTCGACCATCTGCACAAGAGCAGCGATAACGAGGATGAAGACAATAGTCTGCATATACTCGATACCGAAGGGCACAAGGACATAGGCCTGCAAGCACCACGCCACGATTGAGGCAAGTGCCATAACGAAGGTCACTGCCATACCCATACCGAGAGATGTATTCACCTTAGATGACACACCGAGGAAGGGGCATATACCGAGGAACTGCGAGAGCACCACATTATTAACGAAGATAGCACCAATAACGATAGCTACAAGGCTAATCTGCTGAACGCTCACAACACCTGTTGCGAAGCCATCGAATACGGCCTGTGAGATATTTCCGCCAGTTAATATAGTCAACATACTCATATCTAATTATCGTTTTGCTATTTTGTTAAACACAACCATGAGGTAGCCCAACACGAGGAAGCCACCAGGGGCGAGGATGAAGAGCAAAGGCATGACATCCGAGGCGAGGGTAACGCCGAAGATAGCACCCGAGCCGAGGAGCTCACGCACAGCACCGATAGCCGTGAGCGAGAGCGTAAAGCCAAGACCGATTCCCACGCCATCGAGCGCAGAGTCCAAGACACCATTCTTTGATGCAAAGGCCTCAGCACGACCAAGGATGATACAGTTCACCACAATAAGAGGGATGAAGACACCCAACGACGCATATAGCGCAGGGATATATGCCTTCATAAGCATCTCGATGATGGTTACGAACGATGCGATAACCACGATAAACGCAGGTATGCGCACCTTGCTGGGGATAAGGTTCTTGATGAGTGATATCGCCATGTTCGAAAGGATAAGCACCGCCATTGTTGCCACACCCATACCCATACCATTGATGGCTGTAGAGGTGACACCAAGTGTAGGACACATACCCAAGATTAGCACGAAGGTGGGATTCTCCTTGAGAATACCCTTTGTTATAAGTTGAAGCTTACCCATTATTTCTCCTCCTCCATTTCGTTATTCTCCATCTGACACTCCTCGGTCACTGTAGCACCCGACATTGTGTCACCCTCATCGTTTGCCACAACATCAGACTCCGAGTGTGCCGCACTTGTAGCACCAGAGGTTGCGTTTGCGCCGCTTATCTTTGTCTCATCGAGCAAACCCTTAGCGCTGAGATAGCCCGCATAGGCGGTCTCAACAGCATTGATATATGCACGTGATGAGATTGTTGAACCTGTGAGCGAGTCGAACGAGCCATTGGCATCATCCTTCTTGACCTTGAAGCTTAGCTCCGCAGGATTTTTCTTGAGTATCGACATCTCAAGAGCATTACCCGGCTGTGTCATGTTGGCGCCAAGACCAGGGGTCTCGTTCTGCGACAACACCTTAACGCCACTAATCATAACATCGCCACTCTCCTCGATAAAGCCCACCATGAGCTTGATGCGGCCACCATAGCCCGACTTGGTGATGCTGGGTGCCTCAACAGCATAACCCAACACCTTGCTATTATCGTTCTTGGCGACAACGGTGCTTACGACAACCTCAAAGTCGCTAATCGTTGTTATCTCATCTGACAACACCACAGACTCGCTCTCTGAAGTGTTAAGTACCATAAACTTGGCCTCGTTCTTAGCCTTGACCTCAGTCTCTGCAATAACATCCTTAGTGATGTTATTCACCAGACCCACGAGAAGAGCCGAGACGGCGGTAATGGTGAAGAGCACCAATACCATATTTTTCAATGAACTCTGCATAGCTTTTTCCTACTTTTTAACACCGAAACGCTTCGGACGGAAATACTTATTGATAAGGGGAGTTGCGGCATTCATGATGAATATCGCGAACGACATACCCTCGGGGTAAGCGCCCCACAAACGAATAATCATAGTCAAGAGACCAATGCCTACACCATAAATCAACATACCCTTATGCGTCATAGGCGATGTAGAGTAGTCGGTAGCCATGAAGATAGCACCAAGCAATGCACCACCCGCAAGGATGTGGAACAATGGGAGCTGGTAGCACAACGCACCGCCACCAATGCCCAAGGCTACGCAGAGCGCAAACAGCGCCATTGTGCCGAGCACTGCAACGGGGATATGCCATGAGATTACTCGACGAACCAAGAGGTACACGCCGCCAAGGATAAGCGCCAACGAAGCAATCTCACCCATTGAGCCATTCATGAAGCCACCGAACATACTCATAAAGTCAATGTTGGTGAGGTTCATGTTACCAAGCACGATATTACCCGCAGCATCGTATGTCGAGCCCTTGACCTCAGCAAGCATCGTAGAGCCTGAGAGCGCATCTGGCACGCCGGTTGTCCAGTCGGTCATCTGCACGGGATAGGCAATAAGCAGGAAGATACGACCTGTGAGTGCAGGGTTAAAGGGGTTGCAGCCCAAGCCTCCGAAGGTCATCTTACCGATGCCGATGGCTACAAGAGCACCAACAAGCACAATCCACCATGGAATACCCGCTGGGAGGTTGAATGCCAGGAGCATACCCGTAACGATTGCCGAGAGGTCACCAATAGTGGAGCCACGCTTAAGCAAACAACGGCTAATGAGGTACTCGAACACCACGCAGCCTGCAACAGCCACACCAGTGATGAGCAATACCCTCCAGCCCATAACGTATGTCGATACGGCGAGGGCGGGCACGAGCGCCAGAATCACGTCGAGCATTATTCGGCGTGTCTTCTCACCACCATGGATGTGGGGCGAGGGCGCAGCAAAAAGTCTGGTTGCCATATATATCTATTCTATTATTTATTACTTCTTATTATTCGCGGCTGCGCGTGCACGCACGATGGTCGAAACGGTCTGCTTGCCGATACGAATGTAATCCAACAGGGGCAGATAAGATGGACATGTGTAGGAACAGCAGCCACACTCGATGCAATCTACATTATTGTGCTCCTCGGCCATATCCCACTTCTGCAACTTGGCGAGCTTCGACAAGAGGTAAGGCTCAAGTCCCATAGGACACACCTCAACACACTTTCCGCACTTGATGCAAGACAACTCCTTGCCACGTGCCGCCTCAGCACCCGTGAGCACTGTAAGGCCCGAACAACCCTTAATAAGTGGTGCGGTAACATCAACCACCGAGCGACCCATCATAGGACCACCATTGAGCAACTTAACGTCGCCATCAGGAAGACCTGCAAGCTCCAAGAAACGACTTGCAGATGAGCCGAAGCGGGCGAGGTAGTTGTGTGTGCTGTTGAGGTTCTTACCCGTAACCGTAACGATACGCTCGATAAGCGGCTTGTTCTTCTGCACAGCCTCATAGATAGCCACTGCTGTTGAGACGTTACATACAACAGCACCTACCGAGATAGGCAATGCTGGAGGTGGCGCCACCTGACGACCCGTTACAGCCGCAATAAGCTGCTTCTCGCCACCCTGAGGGTAGCGCATCTTGAGGGGCATAACCTCAATGCCGCGGTAGTTGTCGCGTGCAATAACCTCGCGCAAATGCTTGATTGCATCAGGCTTGTTATTCTCAACGCCAATAACAGCACGCTCAACACCTACTGCACGCATAACAATCTCGGTACCAGTGAGTACCATCTCTGCGCGCTCGAGCATTGTGCGATAGTCCGATGTGAGGTATGGCTCACACTCTACGCCATTGATAATTACCACCTCGGCCTTCTGACCCGCAGGGATTGAGAGCTTGACGTGCGTAGGGAACTGCGCACCACCAAGACCCACGATACCAGCCTCCTTTACCTTGGCTACAATCTCCTCGGGAGTTAGCGTACACTCACGCTTATGCTCCGCTGAGCGGTCGATGCTCTCGAGCCACTCGTCACCCTCGCGCTTGATGACAACCATCATACGACGCTGACCCTGACCATTAGGGAACATATCTACGGCTGTCACCGTACCTGAAATTGGGGCATGGATATTTGCCGACACAAAACCCTCGGCCTTACCGATTAGCTGACCAGTAAGAACCTTATCACCCTTCTGAACTACGGGCGTCGCAGGCGAACCGATGTGCTGCACCATGGGGCACTTCGCCTCATCTGGCAACTCCAACACCTCGATAGCCTTATCCTTACTCCACTCTTTATTATCGTGCGGATGAATACCGCCTATTGGGAATGTTCTCATACTCAATTTATTTATTAGCGGTTTCACTCTTATTCTCCGCAGGTGTTGCTGTCTTTGGTGCTGCGGGCTCCTTAGGCAAACGCTCCATATTCTTGATAGCAATTGCACCTGTTGGGCACTCGTTCACACACTTACGGCACAACTTACACTTCTCGGGATCGATATATGCAAGATAGTTGTCAACGGTGATAGCACCGAAAGGACACGCCTTGGCACACTTGCCACAACCGATACATCCCGCCTTGCAGACCTTCATAACAACCGAACCCCTGTTCTTTGAGCGGCAAGCTACATATATAGCGCGATTCTTAGGCCACTTCTTGCGCAACTCGATAAGCGACTTGGGGCAAGCCTTGACACATGCACCACACGCCACACACTTGTCTGCGTCAATCTCAACGAGACCTGTCTCGGGATTGAGTGCCATTGCACCAAACTTACAAGCCTGAATACAGTCACCATAACCGATACAACCAAAGGCACATCCCGACTCACCGATATAGAAGGTGTTGACAACGGCGCAGCTCAAGGCACCATCGTAGTGGTTTACCTTAGGTCTCTTCTGGCAAGTACCGCCACAGCGCATGGTTGCAACCATAGGAGCCTTCTCGGCTGCACTCTTTCCGAGGAAACCTGCTATGGACTTCATCACATCGCCACCTGCCACTGGGCAAAAGAGCGAATCGATATTGTCTCGCATAACCAACGCCTCGGACATAGCGCGACAACCGGCAAAACCACAACCACCGCAATTTGCTCCAGGAAGCATCTTCTCCACCTCGTCAATGCGTGGGTCCTCATCGACCTTGAATTTCTGTGCGACGAAATAAAGGATAACAGCTAACAAGGCACCCAAAACACTGAGTGTCAGAACTGTCAATATTAAAGCGTTCATAAATCTTTTATAATTGTAAATTTTATTTTTCTTTCAAACATCTTGCGCATGAGGTACAGAGCAACAAAGTATAGCGCCATTGCCGCCATCGAGCTTAGTGCCGCTACGCCATCCTCCACGCCAAAGCTCTTCGTGCCAAAGAGCACGCCGAGAAGCACAATCAGAGGCAGCACATAACACCATACCACCGATAACACACCCATGCTATTTCGCTCGAGTGCCACAACAACGCGCTCACCAACAGCATACTCCGCAGCATAGCGTGTCTTAACAACAATCTCACGTTTCTCGCCACGCTCACCGCAGATACCCTTGGCATGACAGCCTGCGCAAGCGCTCTCGGGCACTACGCTGACATATATTGTGTCTGCCTCGATGCGTTCAACAACGCCTCTATGTTGTAGTTGATTTGCCATGCGACTGTCAGATTTTAGCGGTTTCCGTTAAGGATGATAAGCGCACCTATCACACCAGGAACCCAGCCAAAGAGCGTGAGGAGTGTGACAATCACAACAGAGCCGCACCCCATATCCAAAACGGCAAGGGGTGGGAAAAATATTGCAAGCAAAACCCTCAATAGCGACATCTCTGCGATCTCTTATCTCTTCACTATGCCACAACAAAGCACCGAGCAGCACAGCCTCATTACCAAACTATCTCTTAATCGCAGTAGTGATTAACCAAAGGCATCAACCATTCGTGACCAAAAGCACATGGTGAGAGACGCAATACGGGTGGGAACTGATAGCGTTTCTTCTCGTTCTCCATAACCATCTTGTGAATCTTCTCAACGACAGCCGAATCAAAGCCCGCATTGATAATCTCCTCGCGGTGCTGACGCTTCTCGATCATACGATAGAGGATTGCATCAATAACCTCGTAATGAGGCAAGTGGTCGCTATCCTTCTGATTGGGACGCAACTCCGATGATGGCTCCTTATCGATAATGTTATCGGGAATTACCTCGCCAAATGTTGCGTTGATATAGCGTGCAAGGTCGTAAATCTCGCCCTTGTACAAGTCACCTGTTGGGCTGAAGGTACCAGCTGTATCGCCATAGAGCGTACACCAGCCGAGTGCGTTCTCGCTCTTGTTAGACGAATTGAGAAGCATATAGCCGGTCTTATTCTGAAGTGCCATGAGCATGGTCGTACGGATGCGAGTCTGGATGTTCTCCTCCGTAGCATCAAACTCCGTACCACCGATTACGGGCTGGAGCGTACCCACCATGGCGTTATATGCCTGGATGATAGGCAATACGCTGTACTCAACGCCGAGATTCTCTGCAAGAGCCTTTGCATCCTCAACACTATCGTTTGGCGTAAATGGCGAAGGCATAAGCAACACGCGCACATTCTCCTTGCCAAGCGCACCAACAGCAATACATGCCACTACAGCCGAGTCGATACCTCCTGAGAGACCTACACAGGCCTTGGTGTATCCATTCTTAAGGAAGTAGTCGCGAGTACCGAGACATGCAGCCTCATAAATCAAACGAGTACGGTCATTATAGGTTGTCATGGGGACATCGAAGGGCTTATTCTCGGCATCGGTATCAAAAATGCGAATATCCTCCTTGAAGCTATCGAGCAACAAAACAAGACGACCCTCACGATTTAGAATACCTGATGTACCATCGTAGACGATATCTCCCGAACCACCAACCTGATTCATCAGCACAAGATTTGTACCCTCAGAGAATGCCAAGCGGCTCATCTTCTCGAAACGACGTGTCAAGATACCCTTACCATAGCGACGAGAGTTGATTGAGATGATAGCATCGATATCCTCGTCGATGTCGTGCATACGGCTGAGGTCATCACCAACGACCACCTTGAGGTTGCAGTTCTCGATGTTGATTGTCTGGCTACCGACAGACGAGCCCACGATATAACCCATCTCGCGACGTGCTGTGACGTGACGCTTGCCGATGTACTCGATGTTACCCTTCGAGTCGATATATGCAGCAGCGCTGATAGGACCCTCGGCAGTGAGGTATGGGGTGCCAACAATTACTGAGATGCCGTGGCAGTGGCTTGCAATGGTCTCAACAGCCTCCTCGCAGAGAGTGAGGAATGTTGTCTTGGTAAGCAATCCATACGCGGGAGTTCCCGACACAGCGAACTCGGCAAATACAGCGAGGTGAGCGCCCTGCTTCTTTGCCTCATCGATGGCGTTAATAATTTTTGCGGTGTTGGCCTTGATATCGCCAACGGTGAAGTTGAGCTGTGCTAATGCAATCTTCATATCTTGTTTTATATTTTTTTCGCTCGGTAATCCTCAACCTATACCATAGGTATAGTAACTCGGCGACAAAGGTAGTAAAAAAATATCTATTTCTTGCAGTTTTCACAAAATTTTATTATATTAAGGCGCAACGCGAGAAAATAGAATAAAAAAAGGCTTTCGAGTCGCATAAAGTTACTTGACTCGAAAACCTATTTTTTTCGTTTTTCTCACCCGTATTCAACGTTGCAACACACTAAAAAGCTGTGTATTACGCAACAATCTAAAACATTCCCGAATATCCAACGACAAGCGCTTTGCATCCTCGACCAAAGCCATAGTCTACACGCATAGCAGCTGTTGGGTTGATGTACCATCGCAGCCCCACACCATAATTTGGCAGCATCTCACACCTCAACGCCGACACATCCTCCGAGAATACTACACCAAGGCCACCCCATCCTGCGAGGACAAGTCCCTCCCATACGCGCTGACGCAACTCCACCTGCGACTCTGCCACACTGCGCCCCATTATTCGGCCATAATGATAACCACGCATACGGTCATCACCGCCTATGGTTGCACTCAAAAACCATGGTGCGGCTGCCGAAAGAAACTCCCCGTAGAGATCCAGCACAAGGAGTCCTCCACGCCAAAGCGGCTGATAGTAATCAAAGGCAGCATTCACCCCGTGAAACGTTGCGACACCACTGGTCAAAGCATCTGGATAGAGCATATACTCAGCCCTAAGATATATGCCTCGTGTGAGGTTAATATCCTCAATACGAAGCGTTGAATAGGTAAAATTAACACCCACACCGAGTCCCGAAAACGAACTATCCGCACCCGCTAAAATCTCATCTACGCGCTCGTCAGACTGAAGCAACGACTCATAATTATAGTCCGCAACAACACCTACGGTAAATCTGCTTGATACACGACAAACGTAGTGCAGATATGCGCCATACGTGCTCGACAGGTACTCTCCGCGTCCCGACATCACAGACCCTGCATAACCACTACCATAGAGATAGGCATACCCCTTGTTCATCAATGCGCCATACTCGACCCTATGGCGCGTACCGCCCAGATAGTTACGCCCATCAAGCGACACGGAGTAACAACCTCGGAGCGATGCCATAGCGTTGAGCGACAGCGTATGAGGCTCACCTACACCCTTTGTGCGATAGCGCATAATCGCTCCAGCTGTAAGCCGCCACCCCGTATTTACAGAGTATGCCGGAGCTCCCGTAAACGAAAAGTTCACTCTTTGCGCATTGTCGTCCGACATAGCAAGGTAGTCATTAAGACAAAGAGCAAACCGCTCGATGCCCGTCTGAGCACGAGAGGTCTGGTCTATTGGTGTATATCTATATTCGAGCGAGTCCGACCCTATTGTCATGACCTCGTCACTCTGCGCCGAGAGTGTACCCATGGCAAAAAACACGGCTAATGCCGTAAGCAGACCTCGCATATAGTTTATGTAGGGCTATTATCGGAGCTTATCCGCTGCCTCGATAAAACGCTGCTGCTCCTCCTCCGACATCTCACCTTTAGAGATGTAGACAAGCTCACCAGCCTTATTTACGAGCATGATGATAAACATATCGTTACAGTCACCCAAACGCCATGCACTTGACACCCAGTGGTCGGGATCACAAAGGATTGTAGCACCATTCTTGGCTGTTCGTGAATCGGCAATCTGACGAATAACCGAATCGGGCACAGGATACCACGAATCCTTAAGGTTTACAATGCCAAAGCCCTCGATATTAGGACCAGCAAGACGCTTAGTCTCCTCGATATGAGTAATAAACGCATCATTCTGCTTGGGCACATCGGGGTCCACATAGAAGATCATAAGGTTCTTCTCACCCCACCAAGGCAAGCGTGTCTTCTGCGCATCGAGATCCTGCACCTCGACATTACGCACACGACGAGGCAATGACTGCGCCTCCGCGCTCACAGAGAAGAGCATTGCGGCAGCGAAAACAAGAAGCAAAGCTTTAATTTTCATAGTATGATTTATTTAAATTTTAACAATATTATAGCATTAAGCAGCGCAAAGATAGAAAAAATATTATTATCTCGCTACTAATCAAATGCTCCAATACAACCATTTATTATCCCAAAAACAGTCTTCTCGACACATAATTCAACCAACGCCACCTTTTACTCAATGAAAATAGCACTCCAGATTCTGAAAAAAAATGCTATATTTGCGAAAACATTAGATAATTATGAAGCAAAGAATACTTTTCGTCTGCCTCGGAAATATATGTCGCTCACCAGCGGCAGAGGCTATGATGCAGATGCTCGTCGAGCGCAACGGACTCACAGATAGCGTGGTTCTCGACTCGGCAGGAACATACGGAGGACATAGCGGTGAGCGCTCCGACCCGCGTATGCGAAGTGCTGCGGCAGCACGTGGCATACCCATGACACACCGAGCACGCCAAGTGCGCGAAGAGGACTTCGAGCGTTTCGACATGATCATCGCCATGGATGACAGCAACTACGAGAACCTCTTCCGCCTCGCCCCCAATCGCGACTACCACTCAAAGATATATCGTTTCCGCGAGTTCCTGCGCCAGCATACAGAGTGGTCACACATCCCCGACCCCTACTACGAGGGACACGAGGGCTTTGAGCTTGTCCTCGACCTGCTGGAGGATGGATGCAACACCCTGATTGAGCAACTCAAAGAGAGAAGGTCATAATTGTTATATATCACAAAAAAAGTAGAGCTATTCGATTGAATAGCTCTATACTTTTCTACAACGAACCGTCGAACACTATCGACTAGTTGTACTTGAATGTTGCCTCGTCTGATACAGTCAACTTCTTGCGACCCTTTGCGCGACGTGCAGCCAATACCTTACGGCCATTGGCAGTAGCCATTCTCTGACGGAAACCGTGCTTGTTGATGCGCTTACGGCGAGAAGGCTGATAAGTTCTTTTCATTGCCATAGTACTATACTGTTTTTATTGTTTTGTCCTAAAAATAACGTGTTTAGTGCTTCTTTTGCGAGGTGCAAAGGTACAACCTTTTTTTATAATTGCAAATAAATCACGAAAAAAATCTTCGTTTTCGCCAATTATCGCACACTTTTACCCCTCGAGCGCACCTCAACACCGCCAAACATGACGACTCCTAATCCTCGAAAAGATTGATTTCTCCTCGCTCAACCTTGCCATGAATGGCCGACAACTCGGCAATTGCTGGCGAGATAACGGCAAGCGTATCCTCTATGGCACGCTCACCACTACCCTTTATACGATAGAGCATCGCGGCATATAGCGCACGGAAACACAACTCCGTATCGCTGATATCATCATTATCGAGAATTGTACGCAAGCGTGGTAACTCCGCTGCCAGGCGCGCGTATGTCATGCGGTAGTGCTCACCCACGGGCAGCTTCATAAGTTGCAAATGTAGATTGTGCAAGTCGCCAATAAGGTGAAGCGTATGGTCGATATGACCCTTGCTCTCTTTACCCTCCTTGCGCAGCAGCTCAACAATCTGCATATACCAGTTGAAAATATTCTCCTTCTGCTGCTCATCCGCGCCATCAATCCTTGCAACAAGGGTTGTGTAGATAGCCTCGGGGCTAAATTGCAAAGCACGCAACAAATCCTCAATCTGCCATAGATAGAGGATATACTCCGCAATATTCTCACGTCGTTTTTGTAATGCTACAAGCATACTCTATATAAGTTTATAGTAAGTCAATTACAACCAATCCGCAGTGTTCACGACACTCTTTGGCGCATTGGGAACATTCTCAAAGTATGTGAAGCCCGTCAATGCCTCAAGCTCCTCAATTGAGATTATATCCTTTGCTTGGGGTTTGTGACCCTTGTCCTGCTCATGGCAGATAACAAAGGCTGCACACTGCAACTCCGATGCCGAGCAATCCCTAACGCTCTTACCCGAAGCACCACTCTTTGTGCGCAACAAAGCGTAGTAGAACATCGTTGGACGCGACACATCCGTGCGACCGCCAAACGATATCTTCGCGGGCGTACCCGTCTTGCCGTACTTATCGGTATACGTATCGAAGTAGCAACCGATTACCGTATATAGTGTGTCGGCACATACCAAGTCGTCGATATGATCTTCGAGATTGTTCCACGCACCGCCACCCGTATTGAACGTATCAGAATACTGTGGCGCGATGTTCGAGAAGTAGAAGACCTGGCGGTTGGTCTCGGTAGAGGATGTACGCTCTGCCGAGCCAAGCATGTGGCCATTGTTACAGCCACTGTCGGCATCTTTGCGCTTATATTGTATCTCGGATGGTATCTGTGGGTCATGCTGATAGGCGTCCGTGCGCTTCGTCGAGCCGCTATACATCGCGTGACGCGGTGCTGCCACCCACACGGGGCAGTGATGCTCCGACGAGAAACATACCGAGTAGTTACGAGCATTTGCCGAACTCTGCGCATTACTCTCACCTCCCGCGCATATGTGGTGTGCGTAGTAGTATGTCGAGTTATTGTCATCACGACCATCCCCGTCGGCATCTACCTCGATGGGCAACTCAAACCAACCCGCACGATAGGTAGAACCTACCGTTGGTTCTGGCTCTGGCTCGGGTTCGGGCTCAGGCTCGGGTTCCTCATTGACGCTCAATGTCTGAAACGAACCGCCCTCCAACAACCAGCTATCGCCATTGGCATAGACAATAATGCTATATTCGTACGCCGTAGCGGGCTTCAAATCATCAACCTCAAGCTCTATCATACGGCCGACGTTTGAGGGGTAAACCTCATCCTTGCCATTGGTGCTAACCACAAAACCCATGCGGTCGATAGCGCCATAGTTCGATGCATAGATTGTCGCAGTAAGCTTTGCCGACGTCTCGGTCACACCCTCCACGCCATGCTCAATAACACGACAACTGAACGACATCTCCTTCTCGCAAGCAACAGCCACAAAAAGAAGTGTCATAACATAGAATAACCTCTTCATGAGCAGATGATCTATTCTCTATTTTTTGAATCTATCCAAATTGTCACAGGACCGTCATTCGTAAGCTCTATCTTCATATCTGCGCCAAAACTTCCTGTGGCAACCTTGCGACCAAGAGCAGCCTCGACCATAGCCACGAACTCCTCGTACAGGGGCTTTGATACAGCCTCAGGTGCCGCCTTAATCCACGAGGGACGATTACCCTTCTTGGTCATGGCATGCAAGGTAAACTGACTCACAATCATCACCTCTCCCTCGACATCCTGCACCGAGCAGTTCATAACGCCCTCCGCATCGTCGAAGATGCGCAACTGCACGAGCTTCTTCGTTAGCCACTGCAAATCCTCTGCAGTCTCGTCATGACCCACACCGACAAGAACAACTAAACCCTTGCCAATCTCACTGAATATCTCACCATCGATATGGCAACGCGCCTCCGTGACGCGCTGTATAAGCAATCTCATAGACTACAACTCTTAGACTATGCCTCCGACTGTGCGCACTCGAAGAAGTCCCAAAGGCCATCACCCTTAGGTGTGGGTGCAGTAACCGAGATGGGCTTGCCACCTACGGGGTGTAAGAACTCCACGCGGCGCGAGTGCAACGATATACCACCATCCTTATTCGAACGCTTTGCACCATATTTGAGGTCACCCTTGATTGAACAACCGATAGCCGAGAGCTGCGCACGAATCTGGTGGTGACGACCCGTCTTGAGGTCCACCTCAACGAGGGTGTAGTTTGTTGAAGCGCCCAACACACGATAGTCCAACAACGCCTCCTTGGCATCGCCCTTGGGCTTCTGATAGGCATGCGAACGGTTGGTTTTGGCATTACGCGCAATGAAGTGGCGCAACGAGCCCTCCTCCTCCGCAGGACGCTCCTCGGTGATTGCCCAGTAGGTCTTCTTAATCTGCTTGTTGCGAATCATCTCGTTGAGACGCGCCAAAGCCTTCGATGTCTTGGCAAAGACCACAGCGCCACTCACGGGACGGTCGATGCGGTGCACTACGCCAAGAAATACAGCACCAGGCTTATGATCACGAATCTTAATCATAGACTTAATCTGATCCTCAATGGCCTCCGTGCCGTCAGGATCGCTCTGCACCAGGTCGCCAACATGCTTATTGACGATGATAAGGTGGTTGTCTTCGTAAAGTATATCTTTGATAGTAAACATATTTCGATAATCGTATTACAACTTAAACGTAAAGGGTAATAACTTCTCGGCGCTATCTACAACCGTAGCTGTACCTGCGCCTGTCATGATAACACGGATGGGGGACTTCTGCCTGCGCTCAACATCGACAATCACCTGACGGCACTGCCCACAAGGGTAGCACTCTCTCTCCGATGGCACCGATGCGATTGCCAGCGCCTCGATGGGGTCGTTAGCGAAGTTAGCCTCTACGTAGAAGAGCAACGAACGCTCGGCACACAATCCCGCAGGATATACCTCACTCTCGAAGTTCGATGCATGGAGTGTGCGACCACTCTTAAGGCGCACCGCCGCACCCACATGGAAGTTCGAGTAGGGGGCGTTTGCCGTTTTTGTAGCCTCTTCGGCTTCGGCAACAAGAGCACGATCAAGTTCGGCAAGTTCAGCGAGTGAGTTGTAGTGCTCATAGCTGATGTCAATAGTACACTTCATACTTTGCGCATTATCAAATTATTCGGTCTGCAAAGGTACAAAAAAAATTGTTAAATATAAAAGTTAGAGCCACGATGTTTGGAGTTTTAAAAATTTTTAATTAAGTTTGCAAAACAAACGACTGACAAATGCGCAACAATTGCAACATACGAATTATGATTATTGAGGCTATGATACACGCCTCAATGCATAGTTCTATGCGAATGTGCCGCTAGGCACTCTTTCGTTTCTTGCGTGACTACGGTCATGCTTCCCCCAACCATTTTTCAGATGCTATTGATGATGCTCCACAAGGCTTCATCTGTGATTAGATTTATTTATATATTTAGAACATACAATTATGAGTAACAGAAAGTTACACTTTGAAACTATACAGATACACGGAGGATATAAGGTAGATGAGTCATTGGCTCGCGGCATTGCCATCCACCCTACTGCAGCATACCATTTTACATCGTGCGACTATGCCGCAAACCTCTTTACTCTGAGCGAGCCAGGATACATCTACACACGTCTGCACAACCCCACAACCGCGGCATACGAGGAGCGCATTGCAGCCCTCTATGGTGGCGTGGGCGCTCTTGCAACATCATCGGGCATGTCCGCCATACTTCTTACGATTACTGCACTTGCAAAGGCTGGTGACAACATCGTAGCGTCGCCATATCTATACGGTGGCACACACAATCAGTTCGTAATCTCGTTGCGCAACCTGGGCGTGGAGTGTCGTCTGGCAAAGAGCGACTCGGCAGAGGATATCGCCGCGCTCATCGACGACAATACACGCGCCGTATTCGCAGAGTCTATGGGCAACCCCACATGTCGCGTCATCGACATCGAGGCTCTCGCCGCAGTGGCACACAAGAACAACATTCCGCTTATAGTCGACAATACCTTTGGTGCAGGCGGCTACTTGTGTAACCCCTTTGAGTGGGGCGCTGACATCATCACCGATTCGGCGACAAAGTGGATTAATGGTCATGGCACAGCCATGGGCGGCATCATCGTCGACAGCGGTAAGTTCGACTGGCGCGCCTCGGGCAAGTTTCCACAGATTGACGGACCATCTGAAGGCTACCACGGCCTCAACCTATGCGAGGCATTTGGTAATCAGGCGTTTATCGTTAAGTGTCGTGTAGATGGCATGCGCGACTTCGGCTGCTGTTCCTCACCCTTCGATGCGTACCTAATGATGCTTGGTCTTGAGACACTCTCATTGCGCGTGAAGCACGAGGTGGAGTCTACATATCGATTGGCTGAGTTCTGCCGCAACCACCCCAAGGTTAAGAGCGTGAGCTTCGTGGGCTTCGAGGAGCACCCCAGCCATGCACTTGCAAAGAAGTATTTCCGCCATGGCGCATCAGCCGTTATGACCATCGAGCTTCAGGGCGACCTCGACTCTACGGTCAAGTTCGTTGAGAGCCTCAAACTCTCGGGCAACATGACCATGATTGGTGACTCGATAACCGTCGTTACCCACCCCGCCTCAACAACCCACAAGCAGCTCTCGGACGAGGCAAAGCGCGCAGCGGGCATCACCCCCACACTGCTCCGCATATCTCTCGGTCTGGAGAATGTCGAGGATATAATCGCCGACTACGAGGAGGCTCTATCGAAGATTTAGGCTATGGCGCAGGTATATCATCATAGCGAGGCGATAACCTTAGAGTCGGGCGCGGTACTCCCCGATGTGGATATCACCTACGACACCTTCGGCACGCTCAACGCGGCGAAGGATAATGTCATATGGGTGTGTCACGCCCTCACGGCGAACTCCGATGTTGCCGACTGGTGGCCTCATACCGTGGAGGAGGGGCGCTTCCTCGACCCCACGCGCTACTTTATCGTATGCGCCAACTTCCTCGGCTCGCACTATGGCACAACTTCGCCCCTCTCGGTTAACCCCGCAACGGGCGATAAGTACTACTACGACTTTCCGCAGATTACCGTGCGCGACATGGTCAAGTGTCATCAGCTACTGGCCAAGCACCTCGGCATAGAGCGTGTAAAACTTCTCATAGGCAGCTCGATTGGCGGCTTCCAGTGCATGGAGTGGGCAATCACAGAACCTAAGTTTATGGAGTCGGTGGCACTCATAGCAACCACCACATGCACAGAGCCTTGGGCGGCGGCTTTCAACGAGTCGCAGCGCATGGCGATACGCACCGACAGGACATGGGGCGAACGACGCGACGACGCAGGCATCGATGGCATGGCCGTAGCACGCTCCATAGCCCTTATAAGCTATCGCGGAGGTGCAGCATACAACGCCACACAGCAAGACGAGAACCCCACCGAGGCGAGTTTCACACGCCGCGCACATAGCTACCAGCAGTATCAGGGCGAGAAGCTGCGCCGCAGGTTTAACGCTCTGTCGTACTACCGTCTGAGTGAGGCAGTAGACTCGCACAACATAGCACGCGGCAGAGGCTCCATCGCCGAGGCACTCGAAAAAATCGAGGCGCGCGCACTTGTGGTGGCAATCAGCTCGGACATACTCTTTCCTCCCGAGGCACACATACCTCTAAGGGAGCATATTCGCGATGTGGAGTACCATCTCATAGAGTCGGAGTTCGGACACGACGGCTTCCTTGTAGAACACGAAAAACTCAATACTATAATTCAGAATTTTGTTAAATAACACCATAAAACAGCAACACTATGAAACAGTTAAATATAGGTCTCTTCGGTTTTGGCAACGTGGGTCACGGTCTCTATGACGTGCTCAAGCGCATCAACTCAAAGAATGTGAGCATCGTGCGCGCCTGCGTTCGTGATACAAGCAAGGAGCGTGGCGATGTGGACGTTGAGTTCACCTCAAACCCCGACGACATCTTCAATGACCGTTCGATCAACCTCATCGTCGAGGTTATTGACGATGCTGAGGCGGCATACGACATCGTGAAGCGCGCGCTTAAGATGCGCATACCCGTAGTTTCGGGCAACAAGAAGATGCTCGGCCACCACCTGCCCGAGCTTATAGACCTTCAGGAGCAGTACAACACGGCGTTGCTCTACGACGCTTCGGCATGCGGCTCTATCCCCGTCATCCGCAACCTCGAGGAGTACTACGACAACGACCTCCTTTTCTCGGTTAAGGGCATCCTCAACGGCTCGTCAAACTTCATCCTCTCGAAGATTTTTAACGAGAAGATGGGATATAAAGAGGCATTGAAGCTCGCCCAGGACCTCGGCTTTGCGGAGAGCAACCCAACGCTCGACATCGACGGCTGGGACTCGTTGTACAAGCTTATCATCATCACAATGCACGCATTCGGCGTGTATGTGGCACCCGAGGAGATTCTCACATACGGCATCTCTACGATGAACGATGCCGACATCCGCTTTGCTCACGAGAAGGAGCGCCGCATCAAGCTCGTGGCACACGTCGAGAAGGTCGAGGACAAACTCATCATGTGCGTATTGCCACAGCTCATCTCGCGAAACAAGTACATCTACAGCGTTGAGGATGAGTTCAACGGCGTGGTTATCAAGGGTTTGTTCTACGACAAGCAGTTTATGTTTGGTCGTGGTGCTGGTGGTCACCCCACAGGTTCGGCAGTGTTGAGCGACATCACCGCCTGCGGCTACAACTACCGCTACGAGTACAAGAAGCGCAACGACTCGGTATTGCCACACTACTCTTGCGACCACACCTTCCGTGTCTATTTCCGCTACAAGACCGAGGAGCAGCGCAACCTGCTCACTTTCACCAAGATCAGAGAGCAGTACACATCGGAGGACTACAACTACATTGTGGGCGATGTGAACATCGCCAACATCAAGGCACATCAGGAGGAGTTGCGCGTGGCAGATTGCTTCGTTGCAGCCTATCCTCTCGACTAAATAACGAAATATTACATCTTTAGGAGTCATCTTTAACCACAAAGGTGGCTCCTATTATTTTGTATATTTGCAATTTATTGCTATCTTTGCCGCCTAAAATTTAAACTATTGTCATCATGGCACTTATTGACGAGATTACTAAACGACGTACGTTTGCCGTTATCGCACACCCCGATGCCGGTAAGACAACTCTTACCGAGAAGCTACTTCTGTTCGGTGGCGCTATCCACGTTGCAGGAGCCGTAAAGAGCAACAAGATTAAGAAGGGTGCAACCTCCGACTTTATGGAGATTGAGCGTCAGCGTGGTATCTCGGTGGCGACATCTGTAATGGGCTTCGAGTACAAGGATGTCAAGATTAACATCCTCGACACCCCTGGTCACGAGGACTTCGCCGAGGATACTTACCGCACACTTACTGCCGTGGACTCGGTAATCATCGTTATCGACGGTGCTAAGGGTGTTGAGACCCAGACACGCCGCTTGATGGATGTCTGCCGTATGCGCAAGACCCCCGTTATCGTATTTATCAACAAGCTCGACCGCCCATCAAAGGATCCATTCGACTTGTTGGACGAGGTGGAGAATGAGCTCAAAATCAAGGTGCGCCCCTTGGCATTCCCTATCTCTTCGGGCGACACATTCAAGGGCGTATATAACATCTACGAGAAAAACCTCTCGCTCTTTACCTCTGACGAGCGTCAGACAGCAGATGCCGAGACGGTAGATATTTCCGATTTGTCATCATCTGAGATTGAAAAGTACATTGGCGACAAGTTCGCAACACAGCTTCGCGAAAATGTGGACCTCGTGGAGGGTGTGTACGAGCCCTTCCGTCGTGAGGACTACCTCGCAGGTGAGCTCGCCCCCGTATTCTTCGGCTCAGCGGTTAACAACTTCGGTGTGCGCGAGTTGTTGGAGTGCTTCATCCGCATCGCTCCATCACCCCGCAATGCAACGACTGAGACCCGCATGGTGGAGCCTTCGGAGAATAAGTTAACAGGCTTCATCTTCAAGATTCACGCCAACATGGACCCCAACCACCGCGACCGTATCGCCTTTATGAAGATATGTTCGGGTAAGTTCGAGCGTAACAAGAACTACCTCCATGTGCGCAGTGGCAAGCAGCTCAAGTTCTCATCTCCCACAGCCTTCATGGCGGAGAAGAAGTCGGTTATCGACGAGGCATTCCCTGGCGATATCGTAGGTTTGCACGACACGGGTACCTTTATGATTGGTGACACCTTCACCGAGGGTGAGAAGCTCAAGTTTACGGGTATCCCATCATTCTCTCCCGAGCACTTCCGCTACATCGAGAATGCAGACCCAATGAAGTTCAAGCAGTTGGCAAAGGGTATTGACCAGCTTATGGATGAGGGTGTGGCACAGCTCTTCACCTCATCGCTCAACGGCCGTAAAATTATCGGTACGGTGGGTGCTCTTCAGTTCGAGGTTATCCAGTATCGTCTGGAGCATGAGTATGGCGCAAAGTGCCGCTGGGAGCCTATATCTATCCACAAGGCCTGCTGGATTGAGTCCGACAACGAGGCTCAGTTGGCCGACTTCAAGCGTCGCAAGCACACCAATATGGCTGTGGATAAGCATGGCCGTGATGTATTCCTTGCCGACACAAGCTACGCCCTGGCAATTGCACAGGAGAATTTTAAAGATATCACCTTCAAGTTTACTTCGGAGGTATAACAAACCGCAAACATAGATGGCTATAGAGAGAAGAAGAGGGTTATTTGGCGCGCTTATGTTCGCCGTGTTGCTGTTCAACATAACAGCAACAACCTTCTTTTTGCATAGCCACAACATCGAGGGCTGGGAGATTGTCCACTCTCACCCATACAGTGACTCCTCGGCGCACTCACACACGCGCAGTCACATCCTGCTCCTCAACAACGCACTCCACCTCGAGGCATTGACCACCGAGGCTGAGACTTGTTGCGAGGCATTCTTCACCGAGATTTACATCACACATGAGGAGTTTGATGCTCCTCTATTCGAGCGCACTCCGCGCCTTTTTTCGTTACGTGCTCCGCCCGCAAAGGCATAACACACATCACATTACACACTATCACACCCTATATTTAGGGATGTGACAGTTCCTTTTTACCACGAATAGGCGATTGCACAGCCTATATCGTGTGTCTACCTTTGCAACACAAACAGAAAATAAACACGTAACACACAATGAAACGCACACTTTTACTTCTAACTCTTATACTTACATCATTCGTGGCGATGGCAATAGACGATATTCCCAAGTCGCCCAACGTGCAGATTATCCGCAGCACAACAAACAAGAATTCCGACTCGAACGTATTTGGCCATGTGCTCGATGCCAAGACCCAAGAGCATATTCCCTACGCCACAGTGGCTATCAAAGGTACGACAATTGGCTGCGCGGCAAATAGTTCGGGACACTATATCTTGAATAACCTTCCCGTAGGCGAGCAGGAGATCGTAGTATCAGCTATCGGCTACGAGAACGTCGAACTAACGCTCGACATCAAGCGCGAGACATCCGTTGAGCTTAATTTCGTGCTCGATGAGTCAAACATGATGGTTGACGAGGTGGTGGTGTCGGCTACGCGCAACGAGACAAACCGACGCACAACATCTACCGTGGTGAACGTGGCATCGGCAAAGCTCTTCGAGAGCACAGCATCGTCAAACCTCTCTGAGGCAATGAACTTCCAGTCGGGACTCCGCGTGGAGAACACCTGCGGCAACTGCGGCGCACCCCAGCTCCGAATCAACGGACTCGAGGGTCAGTACTCGCAGATATTGCTCGACAGCCGCGCCATATTCTCATCTTTGGCGGGCGTATATGGCCTCGACCTTATGCCCGTGGCAATGGTTGAGCGTGTGGAGGTTATCCGTGGTGGCGGCTCGGCTCTCTACGGCTCAAGCGCTATCGGCGGCGTGGTGAATATCATCACCAAGGACCCCGTGCGCAACACCCTCTCGCTCTCGAACACCACCAACATCATGGAGGATGGAACACCCGACGTCAACACCTCTGTAGGTGGTGCTTTCGTGTCGGACGACTACAAACTCGGTGCCTACGTTTTTGGTCAGGTCAAGTATCGCGATGGTTACGACCGCAACGACGACGGCTTCTCGGATATCACACGCCTACGCTCCGAGACTGTGGGCTTCCGAGCATACTACAAGACATCTACACACTCGCGCATAACGGGTGAGTATCACCACATTCACGACTTCCGCCGTGGTGGCGACAACCTTGATGGCGCACCCCATATGTCGTACATCTGCGAGCAGATAGACCACAACATCGACGGCGGTAGCCTCAAGTTCGACTACTTCCCCAATATGCGTCACCGCGCAAGCATCTACACCTCGGTACAGGGCATCAGCCGCGCCACATACTTCGGTGCCGACATGAACCCCGATGCCTATGGCACAACAAAGGATATGACATTCGTCGCTGGTGGCCAGTACACCCACAACTACAAGGCGGGACTCCCCGCAGAACTTACCGCGGGCGTTGAGTACAACTATAACTCGTTGAACGACTACTACATAGCCACACAGCGTCGCCTCGACCAGCAGACATCTACCATCGGTCTCTTTGCGCAGAACGAGTGGAAGAGCGACAAGGTAAATGTCCTTATCGGCTTCCGCCTCGACAAGCACAACATGATCGAACGCCCCATCTTCGCGCCACGTGCGAATGTGCGCTATAGCCCCATCGAGGACCTCGGCTTGCGCCTTTCATACTCAAGCGGTTACCGCGCGCCCCAGGCATATAATGAGGATTTGCATATCGATGCCCTCAACCACTCGGTGTCGATTATCGAGATAGACCCCAACCTGCGTCCTGAGTTCTCACACTCGTTGAGCGCATCGGCAGACTACTACCACAATTTCGGCCGCCTGCAGACCAACTTCCTCTTGGAGGGCTTCTACACCATGCTCGATGATGTATTCACGCTTGAAAATACTGGCGAGATGACCGACGAGGAGGGCAACCACTATATCTATAAGACACGCCGCAACGCTGCGGGCGCACGCATCGGTGGTATCACCGCGGAGCTCAAGCTCGGCATCCCCAACACCTTCGATGTGCAGCTCGGCTACACCTTCCAGAAGAGCCTCTATGTTGAGCCTGAGCAGTGGAGCGAGGATGTCGAGGCACAGCGTACCATGTTCCGCTCGCCCGACCACTACGGCTACCTCAACGCCAAGTATTTTATTACCAAGAAGTTCAACGCCTCACTCTTCGGCACATATACTGGTCCCATGCTTGTTCAGCATGCAGCATATACCGACATCTTCGGCGTGGAGCACCCCGACTCTGAGACACGCACACAGTCGTTCTGGGACTTCGGCTGCAAGCTAAGCTACACCTTCTCGTTGTCTAATGTTGTGAATCTGGAGATTAATGCAGGTGTCAAGAATATCTTTGACTCATACCAGCGCGATATCGATATGGGCGCAGGTCGTGACTCAGCATATATCTATGGTCCTGCCCTCCCCCGCACCTACTTCTTCGGCGTGAAGCTGTTCTTGTAGGATAAGGATTAATAGGGACGCAAGAGACCAAAGGGACATAAGCGAAGGCTCGGACATCAGTTGATGACGACATCACTTATGTCTTTTTTGTATATTTTCCGCCCGAAATAGACTATTAATCTTAAGCGTCATCCTGAGGAGGCGCAACAGGTTGATATCCGAATACCCACTCCGTAAGCATGCGCCGACGTGAGGATCTGCCGCTGTGAACATCTTTGCTGAGCGCACTACTCACCATTAGCAAGGTTGCGAACAATGGTAGATTGCCACAGAATTGCATAGACCGAAACGGGTATCATGAAATCTCCATGATGCAATTCTTCGCAATGACGCATTGACATAAACTAACATAAAAAATTAGGTGGAAGTCACACGATGATTTCCACCTTTTTATTTTGTTTTTAATGGAAAGATTTGTATATTTGTGGTATCGTTGCAGAATATGCACAGTCAGATAAATACTTATATACAACATAAACCATTTTTGCCTATGAAGCATCGCGTATAATTTGATACGCACATTTTAGACATATTGGAAAAGCGTTTTAGCTTTATTCTATCACTTCGGAAGTTTGGCGACTAAAAAAGGTAGATGGGAATAATAGTTGAAATGCTCGCACCATTCGGTGCGGGCTTTTAGTTATTCATCTACCTAGGTTACGCCAAACACCTCGAAGTGGGAATATACTAATTGTCCCGCGCTTTTTTTGTGCGTGTTTACAAGTGATAGAAGGGGTTATTTATAACAATATTAACTTATACTTAACGAAATTATGAAAAGATTGTTACTTATTCTATTTGTTGCATTAATATTATCAGGTTGTACTAATAGGACTCCTTTCCCAAGCCGTATAGAGGAAATTCCAATAGAAGAGGATGTATATGGTACTGACTATTGGGGCAACATAACATTTAAGGGGAAAAAGAAAATTGGCTCAAAGTGGCTCTTTTGGGATGAGAGTAAAATATGTCCTGGTTCATCATATGAGATATTTCGCACAAGAAAAGATTTTTCTAATAGTACGATAAATGAGTGGGATACTTGTGATAGATGTAAACAAAGATGGGATAAACATAAGGATGATTTATAGTATTTGAAATGATGAGCGGTTATATAAAAAAAGTCATCCGAGCCGCCACCGAATCGTCATAGTTTTTACAGAAATAAAAACAACAGGGAGCTGTCGTGAGACACCTCCCTGTGTTCCAAAAACAAATTCTGTAAAAACTACTAACCCAAACTTAAATGGTTATAGCTCAAGCGGCTTTGCGGACTCTGAGGTCTGCAGAGCCGCTTTGTTGTCAGAATAGTGTAGATACAACGCTCGGCAAAATTCGAGACGATGGGCTGTACTAAAACATACTGCCATTCGACATTAAAAGTTGTATAGCAAGAGCTAATTTTAGGCATGCAAAGCTCGAAAAAGCGGAGTTTACTAAAACGTAAATGAGCATTTTGAGAGCGAGCATAACGCCAAAGTAGCCTTGGTATACAACTTTTTTTTGTATCTTTGCCGCCCGAATGAGACTACACCAATACACACCATACTACAAGCGCCTGCTTAAGCTTGCACTACCCGTCATCATTGCACAGGCGGGTCAGCTCACTACACAGTTTGCCGACACGGCTATGGTGGGTCAGTTTGGCGGTGAGGACCCCGTACCTCTTGCAGCAGTATCGCTGGGCAGCTCGCTCTTTCTGCTGATATATCTCGCAGCTATGGGTCTCGCGATGGCCATCACACCCATTGTGGGCGAGCACTACGCACGTGGCGACAGGCGCATGGTGGGACACCTCTTCCAGAATGGTATAGTATATTCACTCTCCATAGGCGTTATAGGCACATTTGTAGCCCTCGCGCTACGACCATTTATCGGTGTATTAGGCAGTTGGATGTCGAGTCCTGGACAGAATGTAGAGGCGGTGGCCGAGATGGCGCTACCCTACTACGACATGCTCGTATGGAGCATCATGCCGCTGATGATATTCCTCGCCGTAAAGCAGTTCCTCGAGGGCATAGGCAACACCAAGATAGCGATGTGGATAACGCTCATGGGCAATATTGCAAACGTGGCGCTCAACTACATATTCATCTTCGGCAAGTGCGGCATTGAGCCTATGGGAGCCGAGGGCGCAGGCTTGGCCACGCTCATATCGCGCGTGGGACAGATGGGCGCTATCATCGCCGTATTCTTCTTATGGCAGCGTCTGCGCATCTACCGCACATTCTTCAGCCGTAAGGCCGTAACACTCAAACACATATCGTCGCTCATAAAGATAGGGTTCCCCATCTCATTCCAGATGATTCTGGAGTCGGCAGCCTTCATTCTCACCTCCATCCTCGCACTATCCTTTGGCGAGGTGGCAGCAGGATCCATGCAGGTGGCATTCAGCATCGCCAACATAGCGTGGATGATTACTGTGGCCATAGGCTCGGCATCGACCATCCTCGTGGCACACATACATGGCAATCAACACACCGCGGAGCTACGCCCTACGGTAGCCGCGACATACCACCTCGGACTACTATGGGCTGCAATAATGGCCGTTGTGTTTGTAACTCTGCGTGAGCCTATTGCAACGATATTTACGGATAATGCCGAGGTCATAGCACTGACCGCAGAACTGATGCTTCTGATTGCAATTTATCAGTTCTCAGATGCCGTTCAGGGATTGTCTATCAGCATGATGCGCGGCATGCAGGATGTCAAGATTATCATGCCCATCGTGCTATGCAGCTACCTGGTTTTGAACATCCCCATAGGCATCATACTTGCCTATCATTTCGACTTGGGTTGCCACGGCTTAGTTATTGGTCTTATCGTGGGACTGAGTTCGGCAGCACTTATGACGGCACTGCGCCTCCGCAAAAAGATAACCGAGGCGGAGAAGTCATTGCATTTCAGGGCGTAATAGGCGCCGTTCACCCACGAAATACTACCATTCGGAAGTATTCTATCACTATTTATTAAAAAACTTTAAAAAGATTTCTACTTTTGAGATAAAAGTAGTATATTTGCAAACTAATTTACCACGCCCCTACTATGTCGTAGCGTTTGACTATGAGGAGGTTTTAACAAGCGGCAACCATAATAAGCGATGTGCCGTATATGGGGTTGAGAGTTAGAAAAATTTTATAATAAAAACAACGGATATGAGTAATGTTAATTTGACTCCCGACTACTTGTTTGAAGTTAGCTGGGAGGTGTGCAACAAGGTAGGCGGCATTCACACCGTCATCGCCTCGAAAGCACCCACTGTAAAGCGCGAGATGGGCGATAAGTACATCACTATCGGTCCCGATTTCTCGTCTGATTACGTGAGTCCTGAGTTCCAGGAGGACAACACACTTATGGCCGCATGGCGCGAGCAGCTCTACAACCAGGGCGTGCGCGTTCGTATCGGTCGCTGGGCAATCGAGAGCAGCCCTATCGCAATCCTTATCGACTTCAAGTCGTTCATCCGCGAGAAGGACAACATCCTCAAGCAGCTTTGGGATGCTTACCACGTAGACTCACTCTCTGGTCAGTGGGACTACATCGAGCCAGTATTGTTCGGCCACGCAGCTGGCGTAGTTATCGCATCGTTCGCAGAGAACATGTGCCAGCAGTCTGACAAGCTCGTAGCTCACTTCCACGAGTGGATGGCTGCAGCTGGCTCGCTCTACTTGCACGACAACGCTCCATACGTTGCAACTGTGTTCTCTACACACGCAACAGTTATGGGTCGCTGCATCGCTGGCAACCGCTTGCCTCTCTACAACGATCTTCACAAGTTCAACGCTGATGAGCTCGCTCGCCAGTTCAACGTAATGGCAAAGCACTCTTTGGAGAAGTCAGCAGCTACATTCGCTGATGCATTCCTCACAGTTAGCGACATCACCGCTACAGAGTGCCGCTACTTGCTCGGCCGCGAGGTTACACGCATCACTCCTAACGGCTTCGAGAACGGCTTCGTTCCTGCTGAGGAGAAGCTCGCAGAGTTACGTTCTGCATCACGCAACAAGCTTATCGACGTTGCCCGCGCAACATGGGGTTACGACTTTGCGGACAACACACTCGTTGTTGCAACAAGCGGTCGCTATGAGTACCACAACAAGGGTATCGACGTATTCCTTGAGTCACTCAAGCAGCTCGCAGCAAGCAACATCAACCGCGACGTATTGGCAGTTATCGCTGTTCCAGCAGCCTCTATGGGCGCGCGCGAGGATCTCGTACAGCACCTCGCTAACGGCAGCGCTATCGACCCCGCACAGAAGCGTTACCTCACACACCACCTCGAGTCTGAGGCATGGGATCAGGTATCGCAGTCTATCGATGGCAGCATCCTTTCGACAAACGCATCTCGCGTGAAGGTTCTCTTCGTGCCTACATACCTCAATGGTAACGACGGCATCTTCAACATGCCTTACTACGACATGTTGGCAGGCGTAGACCTCACCGTGTTTGCATCATACTACGAGCCATGGGGCTACACTCCTCTTGAGTCTGTTGCGTACGGCGTTCCTACCGTTACAACTACTCTCGCAGGCTTCGGTATGTGGGTATCAAAGCAGGCTGAGCACAATGGCGTAGACATCGTTCGTCGTGACGACTACAACACTCGTGAGGTTGTTCTTCAGATTACCGACATCATCAAGCGTTACATGGACATGAACGCTGAGGCATACGCTGAGGCTCGCAAGGGTGCTATGGAGATTTCGAACACAGCACTCTGGAAGCGTCTGTTCAAGGAGTACAAGAGCGCATACGAGGAGGCTATCGACAACTCTGTATCACGCACCAACCGTGTGCTTATCGATGGTGGCGACCGCACAGAGCAGGTTAACTTCGTACGCCAGCAGCTCACCTCAAACCGCCCATCATGGCACCGACTCATGGTTGAGAAGGGCATTCCAGCACGCCTTAAGGCCCTCGAGGAGCTCTCACGCAACCTCTGGTGGTGCTGGACAGTTGCTGCACGCGACTTGTTCGAGAGCGTAGATCCCGAGCTTTGGGTAAAGGTTGACCGCAACCCTATCGTATTGTTGGACAAGCTCACAACAGCACGCTGCGAGGAGCTCTGCAACGACGCTGAGTTCTTGGCTCGCATGGATGCTGTATACAAGGAGTTCACCGAGTATATGGCAGAGAAGCCATCACCAGAGCACGCAAAGGTTGCTTACTTCTCTATGGAGTATGGTTTGCACTCAACACTCAAGATCTACTCTGGTGGCCTTGGTATCTTGGCAGGTGACTACCTCAAGGAGGCTTCTGACCGTAACGTAGGCATGGTTGCTGTAGGTCTCTTGTACCGCTACGGCTACTTCACACAGCGTCTCTCGGCACAGGGTGCTCAGGAGGCTACATACGAGGCTCAGAACTTCTTCAAGCTCCCTATCTCGCCCGTTCGCGACGAGTTCGGCAACTGGATTACTACACAGGTTGCATTCCCAGGCCGTACGCTCACCGCACGCGTATGGAAGTGTCAGGTAGGTCGTACAGACCTCTACCTCTTGGATGCTGACTACGAGGCAAACCTCGAGGAGGATCGTCAGGTAACATACCACCTCTACGGTGGCGACTGGGAGAACCGCTTGAAGCAGGAGATTCTGCTCGGTGTGGGTGGTATTCGCGCCCTCGTAAAGATGGGCATCAAGCAGCAGGTTTACCACTGCAACGAGGGTCACGCAGCGTTCATCAACATCGAGCGTATCCGCAACCTTATCGCTAAGAAGCGTCTTTCGTTCTCTGAGGCAATGGAGGTTGTTCGCTCTTCATCGCTCTTTACAACACATACCCCTGTGCCCGCAGGTCACGATGCATTCCCAGAGTCGATGATTCGTCAGTATATGTCACACTACCCCGACGTACTCGGCATCACATGGGATCAGTTCATCAACCTCGGTAAGACTAACCCCAACGACCCCAACGAGAAGTTCTCAATGTCTGTATTGGCATGTAACCTCTCACAGGAGGTTAACGGTGTGTCATGGTTGCACGGTGAGGTATCTAAGGAGATCCTCGGCAACATGTGGCCAGGTTACTTCAAGAATGAGCTCCACATTGGTTATGTAACTAACGGTGTTCACTTCCCAACATGGGTTGCATCTAACCTCCGTCGTCTCTACGCTAAGTACTTCGGTGACGCCTTCTCTGGTCACACTTACAACATCCCAGAGTGGCAGAACGTACACAAGATTGACGATGCAGAGCTTTGGCAGGAGCGTATGTTCCTCAAGAACCGCCTTATCAAGACCATCCGCAAGCGTTACAGCGATCCTACACAGGTACGTCTTCAGTCTCCTCGCCAGATGGTACAGGTGACAGAGAGCATCAAGCCCGATGTATTGACTATCGGCTTTGCTCGTCGCTTCGCTACATACAAGCGTGCATACTTGCTCTTCACCAACCTTGAGCGTCTCTCAGCGTTGGTAAACAACAAGGAGCGCCCCGTACAGTTCATCTTCGCAGGTAAGGCTCACCCAAATGATAAGCCAGGTCAGGACCTTATCAAGCGTATCGTAGAGGTATCTGCAATGCCTGAGTTCGTAGGTAAGATTGTCTTCTTGCAGAACTACGACATGGAGCTTGCACGCCGCATGGTACAGGGTGTAGACGTATGGCTCAACACTCCGACACGTCCTTTGGAGGCTTCAGGTACATCAGGCGAGAAGTGTGTTATGAACGGCGTTATGCAGTTCTCGGTTCTCGACGGCTGGTGGGTTGAGGCCTATAAGGAGGGTGCTGGCTGGATGCTTCCTATGGAGCGTTCATACGCCGACCAGCGCTTCCAGGATGAGCTCGATGCAGAGATGATCTACAACACTATCGAGGGGCAGATCGTACCATTGTACTACGACCGCGCTGAGGATGGCATTCCACACAAGTGGGTACACGCCGTTAAGAAGTGTGTTGCCGACATCGCGTCTAACTTCACAATGAACCGTCAGCTCATCGACTACGAGGAGCGTTTCTACAACAAGCTCGCAGCTCGTAAGAGCCTCATCGTTGATAACAACTACCTCATGGCTCGCCAGATTGCAGCATGGAAGCGTAAGGTATCTGCAGCATGGGACAATGTTGCTATTCTCGATGTTAAGCGTGCCGAGATTGAGTCTGAGGCAATGTACGTAGGTAAGAAGTACCGCTTCGAGCTTACTCTCGACCTCGCAGGCTTGAGCAAGGAGGATATCGGCGCTGAGTTGGTTGTTGCTACTCAGATCGAGGCTGGCCAGGCTGCTAATGTCGTTGAGACACGCCGCTTGGAGGTTGTAGCCGAGGAGGGTAACACCGTAACCTTGGCTTTGGACTACGCACCTGAGAACACTGGTATGTTCGACGTGGCATTGCGTATCTTCCCATCTAACGACAAGCTCGAGCACCGTATGGACTTCGCTCTTGTTAAGTGGGCTTAATTGCATATAGCACTACCAAATAGAGTGTGCCGCTGATGATTACGTCAGCGGCACTCCTATTTTTATAGCACATTCTCAAACCATCTGCACACGAACTGTGGTATTCGTGAGCGCATATCCTTCGCCTCGGGCACACACAGGATACTTGACAGTCCATCAACAAATTTTTTAGCCGCGGCTACCACCCCACTATCGTCGGTAACCACCATAACCTCTCTGTTTAGCCTAAGGCTACGGGCATCGAGGTTGGCGCTGCCGATCACCACCCTGCGACCATCCACAATGGCAAGCTTGGAATGAATAAATGCACGACGACAGATGCGGACATCTATGCCATGTGCCACGGCCTCGGCAATGTGTCGGCGCATGACGTGATCAAGTAGCCACACATCGCACCTCTCGGGCACAATGAGCTCTACCCTGACACCGCGCTTCACAGCCGTAGCAAGCCTGTGAATAACACTCTGCGGAGGCATGAAGTAGGGTGTCGTAAAGAGGAGGCTCTCGCGTGCCGATGCAACAACCTCATCGAGTAGCTCCTCCATTGCTCTGCCGCCACGACTCTCAGACCATATAATCTGTAGCCCGTCACCACTATACGACATCGGCACTTCGCACACCACATCCTCGCTTATCATGTAGTCATAATCGAAGAGCCTAACAATGGCATCTACAGCCTCGCCCTCTATGCGCAACTGCGCATCATGCCATAGACCCAATCCGTTGCCTGTAACATATCTGTCGGCAATATTAACTCCACCGATATGCGCCACACGCCTATCAATAACTGTGATTTTGCGATGGTTACGCGCCCTGCACATCAGCGCATGAGATGTGAACTCCACGCCACAACTGCGCAATCTACTCTGCATGCTACGTGTCATTGCCCGCGAGCCATAGCCATCAACAATAAGCCTCACACGCACGCCCTGCCGCGCCTTACGGCACAGTATGTCGGTGAAGAGATGCCCCGTGCGGTCATTTGCGAATATGTAATACTCCATGTCGATGCTCTCGCGCGCGTGCTGCACATCGGCGATAAGCGAGCCAAATATCGAGGAGGGCGAGGTGAAGAGTTCCATGTTGTGGTAGCGACGAGATATGTGGTTATACATAAATACTCATTTTAATTGTGTGATTTGTCACTCGCGGCATACTTTGTGCCAAAAAAATTTGTTCTTTCAAAAATTTGAAGTACCTTTGTAGTGTATTTGAAGCAGTACGTGGAGTACATGATAGGAGTTCTAATCTTTCACCGGATTGGGATTCATTATTTTTTTGTCCCCGCGCGACTCTATGACAAAGAACAAAAAATAAAACGTAAAATATTATGAGTAACGAAATTATCTACCTCACAGCCGAGGGAATGAACAAACTTAAGGAGGAGCTCCACCACATGGTATCGGTAGAGCGTCCCGCAGCAGCAGCAGCTATCGCTGAGGCACGTGACAAGGGCGACCTTTCGGAGAATGCCGAGTATGATGCAGCACGCGAGGCACAGGGTCTTTTGGAGATGCGCATCGCACAGCTTGAGCACACACTCTCAAAGGCTCGCATCATCGACGAGACAAAGATCGACACCTCTAAGGTGCAGATTTTGAGCCGCGTCAAGCTTATGAACCACAACGTAAAGCGTGAGGTTGAGTACACCATCGTTTCGGAGAACGAGGCTAACTTGCGTGAGGGCAAGCTCGCTATCGGCACACCTATCGCTAAGGCATTGCTTGGCAAGAAGGTCGGTGATATCGTTGAGGTACAGGTACCTGCAGGTATGCTCAAGCTCGAGATTATGAACATCTCAATCTAATAACGAGAAAACAATAACAAGTTAGGGTTGTCCAACGCGATGTTGGACAACCCTATTTCTTTTGGAGCATTTACTCCTACATATCATCTACTAATAGTTGGGATTAGGACCATACTCATTATCACCATTCTGGCTTGGCTGGCAGAACCAAATTAGAAGGATGATTGGACCAACAAGAGGAACCAAACATAGTAGATAGTACCAACCACTCTTGCCGATGTCATGGAGACGACGTACTGCAACAGCAAGGCCTGGCAAGAAGAGGGCAATAGCCGCTACATAATTAACGTAGGGGACAAGACCACAAATAAAATTAAACAGCACAAAGAACCAGTACTCACTTCTATTTGCTCTACCCTGGAATGTTACATACTTGTTAAAACATGACTTAATGGCACCACCAAAAGAGTCTACACCACCACAATTTTTGCAATCCATATTATACTATGTTTTTGATTTACGGCACTGCACCCCACGTGCCCAAACTTTATCAATTTAGAGGCGGTGCATAATCTCCTCCAAATTTTTGCTTAGTGCAAATTTAAAAAAAAGTTCAATAAAAAGCAATTTTTTTAAATTTAAATTTCGGAGAAGAAAATAGTATAAAAGTGGAAGGGTTAGTTTTTATGTCGGGTACACATTAAGTCTACCCCTCCAATTTCTTGTCAGAAGTCGTGAGATGTGGTGCATCACAAAAGAAACCACCTTGGGATAGTACATAATAGTACAGCCCAAGGTGGTTTACTTTTAGGGATGTGCCGCAGATTGCGGCTTATCACAAGAAATTAAATTACCAGTTGAGAATCTTACGGAAATCATACTCCTCAGGGTTGGGGAGGTATGCCTTGGCTGCTTCGTAGTCCGCGGGAGTGATGTAGTGCATAAGGTTGTCGATAACCTGGTGAATCTTGTCTGCGTTGATATCTACGAGACGTGGAGGAATCTTGCCTGTCTCGGGATCCTGAAGATCTTTGAGGTAGAGAGGCGATACGTAACCCTCCTGGCTGATGTAAACCATACAGCCTGTCTTACCCTCAGAGAAGAGCTTGTAGACACCCATACCGAGCTGTGAGCAGTATACGAGGTCGAAAGCACATGGAGTCTGGCAGCGTACCTCGTAGCCAATCTCCACGGGACGAGACTTAACCTTGATGCCGAGAGCCTTGCAACGCTTCTCGAGGAGTGTGTTGAACATCTCAGCCTTAGATACCTTACCGAGCTCAGGGTGACCATGGTCGTCGTATGAGAACTGGATACCAGACTTGAGAATCTCCTCCTGGTCGAGTGCATGGAACACACCCTCAGAAACCATCGCAACACCATAGTCCATCTTGAGGAGCTTACGCTTTACGATAGCCGAAACGATAAGGCTGATAATCTTGTCGATAGTAATCTTTGTCTTGTTGAACATCTCGGGGATGATGATCATTGGGTAGTGGCAAGCAGATGCGATACCGAAAGCGAGGTGACCTGCTGAACGACCCATGGCAGCAACAACAAACCAGTTAGCCGATGTACGAGCGTCGTTGTATACGGCGCGACCGATTACCGAGCCAGCATTCTTTGCAGACTGGTAGCCGAATGTAGGCATACCTGCGGGCAATGGAAGGTCGTTATCGATAGTCTTTGGAACGTGGATGTTCGCAATAGGATACTGCTTAGCCTCGAGGAACTTAGCGATGCGATTAGCTGTAGAAGCGGTATCATCGCCACCAACAGTTACAAGGAGCTTGATATTGTTCTCCTTGAAGAAGTCGAGATTAAAATTCTTCTCGAAATCCTCATCCGTAGGCTTGAAGCGGCTCATAGTAAGGTAAGAACCACCCTGATTGAAGATGTAGTCTACTCGGAACATATCAAGATCCTCATAGCGAGGATTTGGGTTGAAAAGACCCGAATAGCCATAGTGAAGACCGATTACGCGATAACCCTTAGCAAGGAATGTCTTGGCTACAGAGCCAACAACGGTGTTCATACCAGGAGCTGGACCGCCACCAGTGAGAATTGCAATAGCCTCTTTCATAGTGTATTGATTTTAGTGTTAATATATTCGTTCAGTTCCACAAAGATAATAAATTTATTTATAAACTAACAATTTTTCGTTCAATATTCTACATTATTTACAAATATTATGTAACTTTACATCACAACAAACATAAAAACTAACCGACTATGAGATACATTACGCTCCTTATCGCTGGCATTTTTGCGCTTAATAACCTCTGGGCAGATGAGCCCTTCAACGGACGCATCACATACGCCGACGGCAAAGGTGTTAAGGCGATGGTGAAGGTCGTAGGCAGCGACAAGAATACACGCACCGACAGTAAGGGTCGCTTTGGCCTCACCAATATCAAACCCGACGACACGCTGCAGGTCATCATCAAGCGCGACACGATGACCATAGCTCTCGAGGGCAAACGTAGCATAGATGTTATCCTGATTAGCGAGGGTGAGCTCTACCGCGCCGAGGAGTCGGAGGAGCTGATGAACTACGGCTTCGGATATGTCAAACGTCGCGAGAACACCGACTACTCATCGGGCATCTCAGGCGACAGACTACGCGCTACGGGATGCAGTAACCTGCTCGATGCAATACGCATCTGCTACCCCGGATTGCGATATATCAACGGTGAGCTGTGCCTCATAACCCAGAACTCTATTAATGGCAGTTCTGCGGTGCTGATACTCTGCGACGGCATGGAGACCAACATTGACCTCATCAACATCCACGATGTCAAGTCGGTGGAGATTGTCAAGGGCTCGAATATGTACGGTTTCAGAGGTGTAAATGGCGTTGTGCTTATCACCACCATGACTGGTGAGGATGCCGTCAAAAGTGAGAGATAGGAGTTAGAGAATTTAGAGACGGAAGAGACATAAGAGACATAAGGGATGATGCTATCGACTGCTGTCAGCGACCTCACTTACGTCTCTTTTGTCTCTCTTGTCTCTTCTATCTCTTTGACGTCTCTTGTTAAACCTCATTATCCCCACAACCCAATTTGTTGTCAGAAGTCGTGAGATGTGGTGCATCACAAAAGAAACCACCTTGGGATAGTACACAATAGTACAGCCCAAGGTGGTTTACTTTTAGGGATGTGCCGCATATTGCGGCTTATCACAACAAATTACTTTGTGCGGTTAATGTAAGAGTTATAACGCCACTTAGCATTCTCCTCCGCTGCCTCAAAGAGCTGCTCTGCCTCAGCAGGGAAGGCCTTCTTAAGTGATGTGTAACGTACCTCCTTCATCAAGAAGTCGCGGAACTTACTCCAGTCTGGCTCCTTAGAATCCATTACGAATGGGTTCTTACCCTCAGCCTCGAGCTGTGGGTTGTAGTGCCAGAGGTGCCAGTAGCCGCACTCAACAGCCTGCTTACCGACGGTCTGTGTGCGTGTCATACCACCCTTGATACCGTGGTTGATACATGGTGCGTAGGCGATGATGAGTGATGGACCAGGATATGCCTCAGCCTCCTTAAGCACGTTGAAGAGCTGCTGCTGTGAAGCACCGATAGATACCTGAGCAACATATACATAGCCGTAAGTCATGGCGATAGCACCGATATCCTTCTTGCGGATACGCTTACCTGCTGATGCGAACTTAGCCACAGCACCGATAGGTGTACTCTTAGATGACTGACCACCAGTGTTAGAGTAAACCTCAGTATCAACAATAAGGATGTTCACATCCTCACCCGATGCGAGTACGTGGTCAACACCGCCGAAGCCGATGTCATATCCCCAACCGTCGCCACCGAAGATCCACTGTGACTTCTTAACGAGCCAATCCTTGTACTCCACGATAGTCTTGCAAGCGTCGCACTGGCAAGCCTCAGCCATAGGCAAGAGGCGTGCTGCGATGTCGCGTGTAGCGGCTGCAAGGTGACGGTTGTCGATCCACTCCTGCATTACGCCCTTAAGCTCCTCAGAGCAGCAGTTGCACTCTGCGATAGCCTTGCGCATAACATCTGCCAAAGCCTCACGAATCTTCTCAACACCCACGCGCATACCGAGACCGAACTCAGCGTTATCCTCGAAGAGTGAGTTAGCCCATGCTGGACCCTGACCCTTAGCGTTTGTGCAGTATGGAGTTGAAGGTGCTGAACCAGAGTAGATAGAGGTACAACCAGTAGCGTTAGCAACCATCATACGATCGCCGAAGAGCTGTGTGATAGCCTTGATGTAAGGAGTCTCACCGCAACCAGCACATGCACCTGAGAACTCGAACAAAGGCTGTGCGAACTGCAAGTTCTTAACAGACTTAGTCTTGTCTACGTGCTCTGTGTAGCCGATATTCTTAGTTACATAATCCCAGTTCTTAGCCTCCTTAACCTGCTCTGCCAAAGGACGCATAACGAGAGCCTTCTCCTTTGCGGGACATACATCCACACAGTTGTTACAGCCTGTACAGTCCATAGGCGACACCTGGATGCGGAACTTGAGAGCCTTAGTCTCGCCCAAGCCCTGCTTCCACTCGAGGCCCGATGCTGCAGCCTGCTCCTCAGTAGCGAGGAATGGACGGATAGCAGCGTGAGGACATACGTATGCACACTGGTTACACTGGATACAGTTCTCGATCTTCCACTCGGGAACGCTTGTTGCGATGCCACGCTTCTCGTAAGCAGCAGTGCCGTTATCCCAAGTACCATCCTCGCGGCCGTTGAATGCTGATACGGGGAGCATATCACCCTTAAGCGCGTCGATAGGCTTACATACCTCGCGTACGAAAGCGGGGATAGTCTCATCAACTACTGCCTCAGCCTGCTTGCACTCGATGTTTGCCCACTCTGCGGGAACCTCAACCTTAACTACAGCCTCGCAACCTGCGTCAACAGCGGCGTAGTTCATGTTTACGATATCCTCGCCCTTCTTGCCGTAAGACTTGTAAATCGCCTTCTTCATCTCCTCGACAGCCTTCTCGATAGGAATGATGTCGGCAATCTTGAAGAATGCTGACTGCATGATGGTGTTGGTGCGTGAACCAAGGCCGAGCTCTGCAGCAATCTTTGTAGCGTTGATGATGTAGAAGTTAATCTCGTTCTTTGCGAGGTATACCTTCATGTGGTCGGGCAATGTAGCGCAAGTTGTCTCTGCGTCGTTAACAGAGTTCAAAAGGAACGAGCCACCACGCTTCAAGCCCTTCAATACGTCATACTTCTCCACGTATGATGGAACGTGACAAGCCACGAAGTCGGGAGTAGTAACGAGGTAGGGTGAAGTGATAGGGTTGTCACCAAAGCGCAAGTGCGATGATGTGTAACCACCCGACTTCTTTGAGTCGTATGCGAAGTATGCCTGGCAGTACTTGTCTGTCGAGCCACCGATAATCTTGATAGAGTTCTTGTTTGCACCTACAGTACCGTCAGAGCCAAGACCGAAGAACAAAGCCTCGAAAGTACCCTCCTTAGCCATAGATACCTCCTCACCTACGGGGAGTGAGAGCATTGTAACGTCGTCGTTGATACCTACGGTGAAGTGGTTCTTAGGCTGTGCAGCCTCGAGGTTAGCAAATACCGCCAACATCTGAGCAGGAGTTGTATCCTTTGAAGAGAGACCGTAGCGACCACCGATGATCATAGGACGGTTCTCGCACTCGTAGAATGCGTCGCGGATGTCGAGGAACAAAGGCTCGCCATTTGAACCTGGCTCCTTAGTGCGGTCGAGAACGCATACGCGCTTAACAGTTGCGGGCAACACGTTGAAGAGGTACTTAGCCGAGAATGGACGGTAGAGGTGTACGGTGATAACACCCACCTTCTTACCCTGTGTGCGGAGGTAGTCTACACACTCCTTGATAGTCTCGGTGATAGAACCCATCGCGATGATGATGTTCTCAGCCTCAGGGTCACCATAATATGTGAAAGGCTTGTACTCGCGACCAGTGATAGTCGAAATCTTCTCCATCGCCTCAGCCACCATGTCGGGCACAGCGTTGTAGAACTTGTTTGAAGCCTCGCGTGTCTGGAAGTAGATATCGGGGTTCTGTGCAGTACCGCGTGTTACAGGACGCTCAGGGTTGAGTGAACGCATGCGGAACTCACGGAGAGCCTCACGGTCGAACATTGCTGAGAGCGATGCCTCGTCGATAAGCTCAATCTTCTGAATCTCGTGTGATGTGCGGAAGCCATCGAAGAAGTGTACGAAGGGGATGCGAGCCTTGAGTGACACGATGTGTGCAATACCAGCAAGGTCCATAACCTCCTGTACAGAAGATGTAGCGAGCATTGCGAAGCCTGTCTGGCGCACTGCCATTACATCCTGGTGGTCACCAAAGATTGAGAGTGACTGCGCCGCAAGAGCACGCGCTGAAACGTGGAATACGCCTGGGAGCAACTCACCAGCGATCTTGTACATATTGGGGACCATAAGGAGCAAGCCCTGTGATGCTGTGAATGTTGAAGTCAACGCACCACTCTGCAATGAGCCGTGTACCGCACCTGCAGCACCAGCCTCCGACTGCATCTCAACCACCTTAACCGTGTCACCAAAGATGTTCTTCTTGCCCTGTGCAGACCACTCGTCAACGAGCTCTGCCATGGTTGATGATGGTGTGATGGGATAGATGGCTGCTACCTCCGAGAACATATACGCGATATGCGCTGCGGCGTAGTTACCATCACATGTAATAAATCTCTTCTCTGCCATATTTTTCATCATTTGATATTTGTTATTCACTCTAATGTTTGTCGTCCGATGACTCGGTTTTGCACGACTGCCGCGACCCCAATTATTACCCCTATGGGGTAGTCTTCAAGACATCTGGCGCCACGCCACTTTTCGCCTAATGCACTTTGGCACAAATGCAATTCGGCAAAAATCGGGGCAAAGGTACTAATTTTATAGCAAACTTCATAGAAAATTCGTTGTTAACTTTTTAACACAACAAAACACCCCTCGCAACACGCCATTAAGAGCGCAATTTGCAAGGGATGAAATTGTTCCTTTTCTCGCATTAGCGGAGCATCAACGACTACTCCTAATGGGGGTATGTGGCATTATTTCGTTGCAATAGTCTACTCCAACCCGTAGCCATATCAAAAGCCAATGCCTCGTAGCCTGCTTCATCAAAGCCGAGACTACTCCACTCGCTACTATTTACAAGAGCCACACTATAGTATACCGCATCGCAACTACAGGTGCGCTGATGAATAAGCGCCTCACTTGCTGCTTGCTCAACCTTCAAAGCAGACTTCTTTAGTTCAGGAAGATTAGTTGCGCTTGCCACATTGTTCACTACCGAAACTATGTCGTACGTATAGGCACGGCGATACCACTCAACTCTTTGAGGGTCAAGAGTAGAAGAGAGGAAATGATACGAGTTACTCAAGGCCTCGTCGATATTCTTGGTTGTAAAGCCATATTCCTGCATCATAGCCTCCTCGCCAATCACCGCCTCCTTGTCGTAGAACCCTACCACTATATCGACAAAATTGCGTACTTCGCTATTGAGCGCATCTATTGACGAGCACTGTGTTATAGAGGCATCCAACGATAGTTCCTCTTCCCACACATCCAACGCATCGTACAACTCATCTATTCCATACATTCCAGCCTTTAAGACAGCATCCTCCTCTTCATAGTTGAGAATAAGACCCTCAACAAAGCATGGCAGCTCGCTATTTGTAACCGCAACTACATGACTTGATGCGTAATAGTAGTCGGCATATGGGGCGAGCTCCGTAGCGTACTCAATAGTATTCATTAGACAACACTCCATCAATATGAGCTTAAACCTCATATCGCTCATCTCAAACGCCTCGCGCAAGTCTCCAACGCCAAGGTAGGCTGTGTACATATCATCGCGAAGGATGCCGCGCGTAACGCCATCAAACGAGGGGTGGTAGCCATTGCCATGACCACCAAATAACAAGATATACTCGTCTGCAGGAGCCTCCTGGCGCGCCCACTCAATAAATTCAGCAAGTTTTTCAGCTTCATCAATCCTAAACTCTGGACCTTTATATCTACTATATTGCACTTCATTTGTCCTGTGGTTGTACTTAAATCGCGACACGCCGCCATTACCCAAGGAGTTACTACTTACATAACCCTTGCTCCACTTCATCTGACCAACAACATTGATATATCTATTTTGAGACAATCCAGAAACCTCAGTAATTGTACGAATCATACTTTCAAAAAACTCATCAAGTCCACCTCCACTACCATAGAACATTATGGTATAGCTTCGATGCTCCTCTGGCTCTGGCTGAGGTTTTACCACAGGCGCAGGCTTCACCTCCCTGCTGCAAGAGAGAAGCAGAAGAGCTATCAGGGCTGAAAGCAGATATTTTACAGACCTCTTCATAGGCAAAAATATTAATCTGGAGCAAATTTAATAAAATTTTATATAACGTGCAAAAGAAATCGGAGCTATAAACCTTAAGCTTACAAAATCAAAGACCGTCATTGCGAAGAATTGCATCGTAGTCGGTCGTGACACCCTTTGCAGTCTATGCAATTCTGTGGCAATCTACTTTTTAATATCGTTTACTGATACGTATCAGCAATGTTAATAAAACAACGGTAGATCATCACGTCGGTGCATGGTAGCAGGCTGAGTATCAGAAAGGTCTGCGGAAGCACCTCCTCATGATGACGGTTAAACTATACGATAAAACTACCACAATCTGTTTTCTTTTTCGTTTTTTTCGTATCTTTGTCGCTATGAAGCTAACATTTCTAGGCACTGGAACATCGCAGGGCGTGCCCGTAATAGGCTGCAAATGCGAGGTATGTCGCTCCTCGGATAGGCGCGACAGGCGTCTGCGCACCTCAGCAATGATCGAGGTAGAGGGCAAGCGTTTCATCATAGACGCGGGCCCTGACTTCCGCTATCAGATGCTGCGCGAGGGCGTTACACACATAGACGCCATCCTACTCACGCACATGCACAAGGACCACACCGCTGGCATCGACGATGTGCGCGCCTTCAACTTCGTGGACTACCCCACCATTCACTCTACGCACATATACGGCAACGAGGCCACTATCAACCGCGTGAAGATGGAGTATGACTACGCCTTTGCCGAGAACAAGTATCGCGGCGTGCCTGTCATCGAGCTGCACACCATTGATACCAATGCGCCATTTGTGGTGGATGGCGTGGAGATAGTGCCTATCGTGGGTCACCACTCCGACCGTTTTCGCTCAGTAGGATACCGCTTTGGCGAGGTGGCATACCTCACCGACTTCAGCCACATCGAACCCGAGGAGGAGGCGAAACTTGAAGGGGTAAAGATATTGGTGATAAATGCCTTGCGCTGGGAGAGGCACGACTCGCACTTCTCGGTGAGCGAGGCACTCGAGGTCATCAATCGCGTAAAACCCGAAAGGGCATATCTCACCCATATGTCGCACGGCATAGGCCTCTACGCCGAGGCACAAGCGAAGCTACCCGAGGGTGTAGAGTTTGCCTACGACGGTCTCGCGGTAGAGTTATAGAACATATATAAATATAGAGGATAGATGAAAAATACATTATATGATAGAGTGGTCGTGGTGACGGGCGCATCGTCGGGTATCGGCGAGGCCATGGCACGCGAGTATGCCAAGATGGGGGCAAAAGTGGTCATGGGCGCACGCCGCGAGGAGGAGCTCAAGCGCATAGCCTCGGAGATTGAGACCGAGGGTGGTAAGGTGGCATACGCTGCTTGCGATGTGGTCAACGAAGAGGAGTGCAAGCACCTCATAGATGTTGCTGTAGAGGCATTCGGAGGCATCGACGTTATGATATGCAACGCAGGACTCTCCATGCGCGCGCTATTCGACGACTGCGACCTCAAGGTGTTGCACCGCCTTATGGATGTAAACTTCTGGGGCACGGTGAACTGCACGAAGTATGCACTGCCATGGTTGCAGAAGTCGCGCGGCTCGCTCGTAGGCATATCATCCGTAGCGGGTATACACGGTCTGCCTGGTCGCACGGGATACTCGGCATCGAAATACGCCATGACGGGCTTCCTCGACACCATCCGCGTGGAGAACCTCAAGAAGGGTGTGCACGTCATGACCGCCTGCCCAGGATTTACCGCCTCGAATGTGCGCTTCTCGGCACTCACAGCCGACGGCACACAACAGGGCGAGACACCCCGCAACGAGGCGAAGATGATGACACCCGAGGAGGTGGCACACATCGTGGCTAAGGGTATACGCCGCCGCAAACGCCTCTGCCTGATGGAGTGGGAAGGTCGCGCTACGCACTTCATAAAGAAGTTCTTCCCGGGCCTTGTGGACAAATTGTTCTACGCCGTCATGGCAAAAGAGCCCGACTCACCACTAAAGTAAGACTATTTATAAGCGACTTAGTGAGATTAAGGAGTTTAAGGAAATTAGGGAGTTTAGTGATTATTACGCTGAACTCCCTAATTTATTTAATTTCACTAAATTATCTATCAACGCATTATTATCCCCACAGCCGAAATTTCGCGTCAGGGGTGCCGCGCTCTGCAAAAATGCCGTCAATGGGTAGCCCACCCGTTGCTTTGTTGTCAGAGTGGTGCCACTGCGCCGCTATCACATGAAAAACAGATTTCGCGTCAGAAGGGTGCCGAGTGCAACACTCGGCAAAAATGCCGTCGATGGGTAGTACTTTGTGAAGTGACCCCAAAAGTTTAGACAAAAAACTTTTGGGGTTTCTTTATGCGCAAAAAACACGATTACGCAGCATTGCTCAAATATATGAGAATGCTTGACAATGGCTACTCTATTCATTACATTCACAAAAAATTCGGCA
>JAZTYW010000025.1:0-15653 GCA_045637085.1 Alistipes sp.
CCGAATTTTTTGTGAATGTAATGAATAGAGTAGCCATTGTCAAGCATTCTCATATATTTGAGCAATGCTGCGTAATCGTGTTTTTTGCGCATAAAGAAACCCCAAAAGTTTTTTGTCTAAACTTTTGGGGTCACTTCAGTCAAGTACTACCCATCGACGGCATTTTCATGTCATTGCCCGGATGAGAGGACGGGAGAGACAAAAGAGACGAAAGAGACCCAAGGGACGAAAGCGAGGTCTCGGACCGTCATTGATAGCCTCTTCTCTCTCGTCTCACTTGTCCCTCTTGTCTCAAAAAAATCGAGATACCCAAGCGACCCAAGCGACCAAAGATAAGCCACTATCAACATCTGTCCGCAACCTCCTTAACCTCCTTAACCTCCTTAACCTCCTTTAACCCCTTAAACCCCTTAATCTCTCTATTATTTTTCACTTTGACGCAAATTGTCAAAAAGTGGTGGTTACTTTGCATCGTGAAACTAAGATATGAACCTAAAAACACTGCAACTATGAAGCTTAACTACACCATTGACTGCAACCATTGTGGAGCACATACCGAGTATAGTTCTACGATACGCTACCGTAATATGAGTGTTGAGGATGTAGAGCGCAAGATGCACATCGATACGGAGTGCGCAATGCGTTGTCCCGTGTGTCGCTATCGTCTGAATACCACCGAGGCGGACTTTCGCTCGCAGGTGCACGTGACACGTGAGGCATAACCGTAGGATTATAGCGATTACCTATAGTAATATAAATAAAAATTAGTGGCTATATTTCTCGGTTTCGGAAAAAAATAGTAACTTTGAGTTTGGAAACTAATAATATTGATTAATATAAAAACTAAGATATTGCTATGAGTAAGATAAATATAAATGTAGGTGACTTTATTCCCGAATTTAAGAGTGTGACACAGCTTGGTGATAGCTTTACGCTCGATGAGCTTAAGGGCTCACCCACGGTGCTCTACTTCTATCCAAAGGACAACACATCGGGATGTACGCTCGAGGCAAAGAGCCTCCGCGATGCCAAGGAGGAGCTCCTGGCGCGTGGTTATAAGATTGTTGGTGTAAGCCCCGACTCGGTGAAGTCGCACCAGAACTTCTGCTCGAAGCACGAACTTAACTTTACGCTCCTTGCCGACACAGATCACTCACTCTCGGAGGCGGTAGGCGTATGGCAGCAGAAGAAGATGTGTGGCAGAGAGTATATGGGTATTGTGCGCACAACGTTTCTGCTGGATGCTGAGGCTCGCGTGACTCATATCATCGAGAAGGTGGATACTAAGGACTCTTATGGTCAGATACTCAAACTATTGGATAAGTAATAAACGTAAAAAAATATAATATTATGGCAGAGAAAGTACAGGTTAGTGCTGACAAGTTGAAGGTTTTGTCGGCGGTAATGGATAAGATTGAGAAGGACTTTGGTAAGGGCTCAATCATGCGCATGTCGAGCGATACAGTGGCTGATGTCCCCGTAATCCCCACAGGTTCAATTACGCTCGATATGGCGTTGGGCGTGGGTGGTTACCCCAAGGGTCGTGTAATCGAGATCTTCGGTCCTGAGTCATCAGGTAAGACAACCCTCGCAATTCACGCTATTGCCGAGGCGCAGAAGGCTGGCGGTATCGCAGCATTCATTGACGCGGAGCACGCCTTCGACAGCTACTACGCGCAGAAGTTGGGCGTAGATGTGGATAATCTGCTTGTGTCGCAGCCCGACAATGGTGAGCAGGCGTTGGAGATTGCCGACTCGTTGATTCGCTCAAGTGCTATCGACATCATCGTTATCGACTCTGTTGCGGCGCTAACGCCCAAGGCAGAGATTGAGGGCGATATGGGTGACTCGAAGATGGGTCTTCAGGCGCGACTTATGTCGCAGGCTTTGCGTAAGCTCACAGCCTCAATCTCTAAGACCAAGACAGTTTGTATCTTCATCAACCAGCTCCGCGACAAGATTGGCGTGGTATATGGTAATCCCGAGACTACAACAGGTGGTAATGCGTTGAAGTTCTACGCCAGCGTGCGTATCGACATCCGCCGTGCTTCGGTCATCAAGGATGGCGAGGAGCAGCTCGGTACACGCACCAAGGTTAAGGTCGTGAAGAACAAGGTGGCACCTCCATTCAAGAAGGCTGAGTTCGACATCATGTTTGGCGAGGGTATCTCAAAGATGGGCGAGATTATCGACCTTGGCGTGGATTATGAGATTATCAAGAAGTCGGGCTCGTGGTTCTCGTATGGCGACAAGAAGATTGGTCAGGGTCGCGATTCGGTGAAGGAGGCTCTCAAGAATGATCCACTCTTAATGGAGGAGATTGAGATGCGTGTTCGTGAGGCTATGAGCGAGAACTCGGCGAGATAAAAGATGTTGTCAAACAAGGTTGCTTTGTCGTTAAGCCCTTGTTTTTGAGCCGCTAAAGATTAGTAACACAACCCAAACACGATTACCGATAGGGTAGTCGTGCTTTGGCGTATATATAAAACAACGAGGTATGAAGTACACACCCGAAGATGAAATACTCATAGAGGAGAAGTGGCAGGAGTTGCAGGATGAGTGCCGCAAGGCTAAGGTGTGCAAGAGGAACGACGATTGGCTCTTTGTCAAGCGTGCCTTCTTGCTGGCTAAGGAGGCGCATAAGGGTGTGCGCCGCCGTTCGGGTGAGCCGTACATAATTCACCCGATAGAGGTTGCGACAATCTGTGTGCGCGAGATAGGCCTCGGCAAGAAGTCGGTGGTGGCAGCATTGCTGCACGACGTGGTCGAAGATACGGAGTACACCGTCGAAGATATATCGCGCATCTTCACGCCTAAGATAGCCTCGATGGTAGATGGACTGACCAAGATGGCGGGTGTCTATAAGAACGATACTACGGAGCAGGCAGAGTACTTCCGCAAGGTGTTGCTCACGCTCTCGGACGACGTGCGCGTCATAATCATTAAGATTGCCGACCGCCTGCACAACATGCGTACTCTCGGCGCCATGCCCCGCAACAAGCAGATCAAGATTACGAGTGAGACAATCTATCTCTTCGTGCCGCTGGCATATCGTCTCGGTCTGCACGCCATAAAGAGTGAGCTGGAGGACCTGTGTATGAAGTATCGTTTTCCGGAGGAGTATGAGGAGATACGCCGCAAGATTGACGCCACGAAGAGCGAGCGCGAGGAGTATATCGAACGCTTCATAAAGCCCATACGCGAGGTGTTGGACCGCAATAAGTTCCAGTATGAGATATCGGCGCGCGTCAAGAGCATATACTCCATCTGGAACAAGATGCGCCGCAAGGAGATACCCTTCGAGGAGGTCTATGACCTATTTGCTATACGCATCGTGTTTAAGGCGTTGCCCTTCCCCTCGGAGAAGACGCAGTGCTGGCAGATCTACTCATGCGTTACGGATATCTACACGCCAAAGCCCGACCGCCTGCGCGACTGGATTAGCATCCCCAAGTCGAATGGTTACGAGGCTCTCCACTCCACGGTTATGGGCCCTGAGGGTACGTGGGTCGAGGTGCAGGTGCGCACGGAGAGAATGAACGATATCGCTGAGCGTGGCTTTGCGGCACACTGGAAGTATAAGCACGCCTCGATAACGCAGGAGGAGGATGGACTCGACCGCTGGCTCAAGAAGGTGCGTGATGCGCTCAACAGCCCCGCGGAGAATGCACTGGAGTTCCTTGACAACTTCAAGCTCTCGCTCTACAAGAGCGATATCGTCGTCTTTACGCCCAAGGGCGAGCCTCAGTCGTTGCCTTATGGCTCTACGGTGCTCGACTTCGCTTATGAGATACACACAAAGATTGGTGATCACGCCATCGGTGCCAAGATAAATCATAGGATTATGCCTGTGACTACGCTCCTGAATAGTGGCGACCAGGTGGAGGTCATTACGGCGGAGAATGCACACCCCAAGGCAGAATGGCTCGATAGTGTGATGACAAGCAAGGCGCGACAGTCAATTCAGGACTACATGAAGCGCGAGCGTGAGGACAATATCAACTATGGCATGGAACTTCTGCGCACACGTCTCGAGGAGTATAACGTAACGCTCAGTGGCCGTGTGTTGCGCAAGCTGATGCCAGCGTATGAGTGCCGCAACAAGGATGAGTTGTATAGTAAGATAGGTGCGGGCATTATCAACCTCGACAACCTTGAAAAGTTGTTGCGCGAGAACTCTACACGCAAGATTTTGAAGTTCTGGAAGCTCCTTATCCCAGGTGTGGATAGCGATACTGATGATGACGATATCGACGATGTGACACTCGATGATGAGCCTGCATCGCTCGACGACTCGGTGGCTGATGTGGGTGGCAGTGCTACGCCAAAGTTCGTGATGGCGGAGTGCTGTGAGCCAATACCGGGAGATAGTGTCGTTGGCTATCGTGATCCGCAGTCGGGTGTTATCACGGTGCATAAGGCGACGTGCGATCGCCTCATTCGTCTCGCTGCGCAGTCGGGCGATAACATCGTGAAGGAGGACATCAAGTGGTCACAGCATAAGGCGGTGTCATATCTTGCTACGGTGGAGTTGTGCGGAATAGACCGTCCTGGAATTATACTCGATATAACGCGTTTGATAACTACGGACTTCAGCATAAATATGCGCACAATAAATATCCACTCACATGACGGCATCTTCGAGGGAACGATAAGTCTCTATGTAAAGGATATCGTGAGCCTCAATGCTCTCCTGGATAATATCCGTCGCATAAAGGGTGTCGATAGAGTGAAGCGACTGCTGAGCGAATAGGCGTGTTTCAGGTTCTGATGAGTGTGGCATAGGGTAGTGCTACACTACTTAAATGTTATGTTAGTCATCGGGGCGACTCGAGCCATGTGCTATGTTCAATCGCTATGTCGAACGAAGAGGTAGTGGTGGTTGGTGGTCGATGTGATGCACGTTGATGAGGTCTCGATTTGGAAGAAAATAGAAATTAGAAAATAAAACAATTTTATACTAAATTTCATACTTAATTATGGCAACAATTTTTTCACGAATTGTAGCGGGTGAAATCTCCAGTTACAAGGTTGCAGAGAACGAGCGTTTCTACGCGTTCCTGGACATCGCTCCCTTAGCAAAGGGACATACATTGGTTATTCCCAAGCGTGAGGTTGACTATTTCTACGACCTCGAGGATGATGAACTTGCTGAGATGATAGTTTTCGCAAAGCAGATTGCGAAGAAAATTCAGGCAACTACACAGTGTAAGAAGGTCGCAACAGTGGTTTTGGGCCTCGAAGTACCCCATGCACACATCCATTTGGTGCCTATGAACACCGAAAAAGATGTAGATTTTGGTGCTGAGAAACTCAAGTTATCAACAGAAGAGTTCGTAGAAATCGCTAAGTCTTTGCAGTAGATTAGCACTGTTAATAACTTGTAAGTTATTGTAATTGAGTAGGGTATTGTGTTATCAACACAGTACCCTATATTTTTATTTAACATAATCTATCTTCTTTATTAACACTCCTCGATTTTCGCACTTAATTCGCACTTTACGGCTGTAATTTTCTCAAATCTTCACAAATGTAATTACAAATGTAAATCGATTAAAGTTGTAATACCTATTAGCTATTTACAAAAGTAAAACTAAACAACTGTGTTAATAACTCTATTTCTTTACACCTGTTAAATCTTATTGAACTTTATTTAACCTCCGTTTTTTGAGCTGTTTACACACTGTTAAAATACTTGATTATAATTTCTAACCGCTATAATATCAGTGATATACACCTTTTATATGTAATTTAATCGAGTCTATTACCCACTAAATGCACTTTTGTAATACATTTCTTGGTTTTGTAGTGTTTGTTTAGTATAATGTGTTGTAATAGCGCGTTTTATGCTGTTTTATATGATGTGGATTATTGCTACGTTTAATTTTGGATATTTACATAATTGCGAAAATTACAAATGTGAAAGTTATTAACAATCTGTAATTGTTTACTTTTGTAAGCAAAATTTGCATTACAAGAATAATTTTTGTACCTTTGTAAAAATTACAGATTATGAAGGCTAAATTGGAATTTCTGCTAAAAAATAAGGGGCTTAATGCTACATCGCTCGCGCGTGCACTCGAAATACAGCCCTCTGGACTCTCTCATATTTTGTCGGGTCGTAACAAGCCGAGCTTCGATTTAGTGGTCAAAATCCTCAAGGCATTCCCCGATCTCAACCCCGATTGGCTGTTGTTGGACAGTGAGCAGATCTTCCGAGCTGATGTCACTCCCACTGCCAGTTCGCGTGAGGAGTATGTAGGTGCTGCTCCCCTTTCGCCATCGTTGCCGTTCGATGCCCCTGAAAATATCGAAATCTCGGAGCCTAAAAAAATCGAAGAAAATGATTTTGCTCCCATTTTTTCAACACCAAAAAGTTCGGGTAAAAAGGTGTCGCGCGTGATAGTCCTCTATACGGATCGCACCTTCGAGAGTTTCACGGAGTTTTAGCCCTCTGGTGTGCAGCTGCTCGGTACACGCTGTTGTGTTCCCAGATACAATGAAGGGTGTAGACTTTACTGTCTGCACCCTCTCACTTTGCTTTGCGTTGTAGGCTGACCTCATGCTGCTGCCTTGTATAATATACCCTATATAATATAGTATAGATGTCGATTTATATCTCGTGGTGTTGTCTGTGGCTTGTGTGGTAGTTGTTGGCTTATGTCAGATGAAGTATTCGCTTATGTGCATAATATGCAAACAAGGTGAATAAATATTAGTGGTGAAATGCGAATAAATTTCACCTAAATAGATGTGCTATCTCTAAGTGTTGTGTGATTGTGGAGTTACTTTTTGCTCTCCTCGGCGAGCTTTTGAAGTTCGCGCATGCGGTCACGGTGCTTTGCTGCCGCAACGAAATCGAGGCTCTTGGCTGCCTCCTCCATCGCTGTGCGTGCCTCGTTTATAAGGGCCTCTAACGAACCCTGTAATGCGTTTGTTACGGGCGTTGTGGTGTATGTCTCCGTAGGCTCTGCTATCTCCTCAGAGGTGATGTGAGGCGTGTTGTAGAGTGTTGGTTGTACGTCTTCCTCGGCTGTTGTGCGCTCCGAGAGAAGTGCGCTGCCTGTGCCGCTTTTTTGTGCGCGACGTGGCAAGACGCCGTGTTCAAAGTTGTAGGCAATCTGCTTTGCGCGGCGGCGGTTGCTCTCGATTATAGATGTGCGTAGTGTGCCCGTAAGTCTGTCGCCATAGAGGTTCACCTGTCCGTTGGGGTGGCGTGCTGCACGACCTGCAATCTGCGTAATTGCCCTTACGTTGCGCAGAAATCCCTCCTTGTCGGCATCTATAATAGCCACAAGGCTCACCTCGGGAAGGTCGATACCCTCACGAAGCAAGTTCACTCCCACAATAACGTCAATGCGGTCCTCGCGCATGTCCTCGAGGATTTGTATGCGGTTCAGCGTCTCGATGTCGGAGTGGATGTAGCTGTTGCGTATACCTATGCGGTCGAGGTAGCCCGACATATCCTCTGCCGAGCGCTTAGATATGGTTGTCACGATGACCTTCTCGCCACGGTGCACTACGCGGTTGATATCATCGAGGAGGTCGTCTATCTGGTGCTCCGAGGGGCGGAGACGCAGTGGCGGGTCGACGATGTGTGTGGGGCGGATAAGCTGCTCCACAATCTCGCCCTCGCTATCGGCAATCTCATAGTCGGCGGGTGTGGCGCTCACATATATAGACTGCGGAACAAGGCGCTCAAACTCGTCGAACTTCAAGGGGCGGTTGTCCAGTGCCGCGGGGAGGCGGAAGCCATACTCGACAAGATTCTCCTTACGCGAACGGTCGCCACCAAACATGCCGCGCACCTGTGGTACGGTGACGTGGCTCTCGTCGATGACGGTGATGAAGTCCTTGGGGAAGTAGTCGATAAGGCAGAAGGGGCGCGAGCCTGGGGCACGGCCGTCCATATAGCGTGAGTAGTTCTCGATGCCCGAGCAGTAGCCGAGTTCGTTGATCATCTCGATGTCGTACTCCACGCGCTGCTTGATGCGCTGTGCCTCGAGTTCTCGGCCCTCGCGCTCGAAGAAGGCGACTTGCTTGGCAAGGTCCTCGCGTATCTCCTCCACAACACGCTTGATGTGGTCGCGCGTGGTGACGAAGAGGTTTGCGGGGTATATGGTTACGCAGTCCAGCGACGATAGTTTCTGTCCCGTCTCGGGGTCGATGCTGTAGATGGCCTCAATCTCGCGGTCGAAGAACATGATGCGGAAACACTGGTTGCTGAACTCACCAAACGACGCCATGATGTCGATGGTCTCGCCCGTGACACGGAAGGTGGAGGGCATCAATGTTAGTTCTGTGCGCGTGTAGAGGGCATCAACAAGGCGTATGAGCAGGTCGTTGCGGTTATGTCTGTCGCCCACCTTCAACTCGATGGCGGCGGCGTGGAAGGCCTCGGGGTTGCCGCAACCATAGATGCACGATACGCTCGACACCACGATGACATCCCTGCGTCCCGAGAGGAGCGTGGCAACGGTCTTGAGGCGCATTTGCTCAATCTCGTCGTTGATGGCGAGGTCTTTCTCGATGTATGTGTCTGTGGAGGGTATGTAGGCCTCGGGCTGGAAGTAGTCGTAGTACGACACGAAGTACTCCACGGCATTCTCGGGAAAGAAGTTCTTGAACTCCTGATACAACTGTGCCGCGAGGGTCTTGTTGTGGCTTATGACGAGCGTGGGGCGGTTTAGTTGCTCGATGACGTTGGCTACGGTGAAGGTCTTTCCCGAGCCGGTCACACCGAGGAGGGTGGTGCCTCGACTGCCGCCCTCGGTAATCGACTTCACCATCTGCTCTATCGCCTCGGGCTGGTCTCCCGTGGGCGCGTATCCTGCAACTAACCTAAAATCCATGTAATCAAGTTGTTTGTTGTTATGTCATGCTTAGTGAGAGAGATTGCCACGGCTTGTTCCAAGCCTCGCAATGACGGCGTATAATGTCGTCGTGTTGGCTCTATGTCATGCTGAGCGAAGTCGAAGCATCTCCTCGCTTGCTACACACTATCAACGCGGGTTGTCTCTTGTCGGCTTTGAGGAGATTCTTCACTGCGTTCAGAATGACAAAGTGTAGCGTTCAGAATGACAGAGCGTTGGCGGCGGTGCGAGCCTACTCCTTGCTGATAAACGCGGTTACTCCTTGCTGATTAGCGAGCGTATGTTCTCAATAAGCATGCCCACGGCAACAGAGTTGAAGCCACCCTCGGGGATGATGACATCGGCATGTTTTTTTGACGGCTCCACGAACTCCTCGTGCATGGGCTTAACCGTCGTCGTATATTGCTCGATGACCGACTGCATGGTGCGGCCACGCTCACACACATCGCGCAAGATGCGGCGCGCAAGGCGTAGGTCGGCATCGGTGTCCACAAAGACCTTGATGTCCATAAGGTCGCGCAACTCCTTGTTCTCGAAGATGAGGATGCCATCGACGATGATTACGCGCGAGGGCTTTACCAGTACGCGCTCGTCGGTGCGGTTGTGGTCCACGAAGGAGTATACGGGGTGCTCGATGGGCACGTTGGACTTGAGCGTGCGGATATGCTCCACGAGCATGTCGGTGTCGAATGCTGCGGGGTGGTCATAGTTGAGCCTTGTGCGCTCGTCGTATGTTAGTTCGGGGTGTGCCTTGTAGTAGTAGTCGTGGCATAGCGTCGCCACGTCGTCGTTGCGGAATGCCTCCTGCAAGCGCTTCACGAGTGTCGACTTGCCTGAGCCTGTGCCGCCAGCAACACCAATAACTGTAACTTTCATATTTAAATTAGTAATGAGTGTTTTTTTTGAGAGACGAGAGGGACAGGAGGGACGAGAGGGACGAGAGCGAAGACGCTATCAACAGTTGTCCGAGACCTCGCTTTCGTCTCTTGGGGCTCTTTGGTCTCTATTGTCTCTTTTGTCCGCGGTCACGCTGAACCCTTAAAACAAGGGGTCACACCTTACAGCGCAACCCCTTCCTTAATTATTATTTAAGAAGTTGGATAACAAGAGCTAATTTTAGGCGTGCGAAGCTCGAAAAAGCGGAGTTTACTAAGCGTAAATGAGCATTTTGAGAGCAAGCAACAACGACAAAGTAGCCTTGTTATTCGGCTTCTTATGCGTCGATGTTTGCGTAGTGCGCATTCTTCTCGATGAACTCACGACGTGGAGGTACCTCATCGCCCATCAACATTGAGAAGATGTGGTCGGCCTCGGCGGCATTCTCCACAGTCACCTGTCGCAAGATACGCGTATCGGGGTTCATGGTCGTATCCCACAACTGCTGTGCGTTCATCTCACCAAGACCTTTGTATCGCTGGATGTGTGTGCCCTTAGCGCCAAACTCCGCAGTGATCTCGTCACGCTCCTTGTCTGTCCAGCAGTAGCGCTCCTGCTTGCCATTCTTAACAAGGTAGAGAGGTGGCGTAGCAATATAGATATGTCCATTCTCGATGAGCGCCTTCATCTTGCGGAAGAAGAATGTGAGCATGAGGGTTGCGATGTGCGAGCCATCGACATCGGCATCGGTCATGATGATAATCTTGTCGTAGCGCAACTTCTCGAGGTTCAACGCCTTGCTGTCGTCCGCCGTACCGATAGACACGCCCAAGGCGGTAAACATATTTTTGATCTCCTCGTTCTCCCACATGCGGTGCTCCTGCGCCTTCTCGACGTTCAAAATCTTACCTCGCAAGGGCATGATAGCCTGGAAGTTGCGGTCGCGGCCCTGCTTTGCTGTACCACCCGCAGAGTCACCCTCGACGAAGAATATCTCGGCGATAGAGCGGTCGCGGCTTGAGCAGTCTGCCAACTTACCTGGGAGTCCCGCACCCGACAATACGGTCTTGCGCTGCACGGCCTCACGAGCGTTGCGTGCTGCGTGGCGTGCCTGTGCCGCGAGGATGACCTTCTGAACGATGGCCTTAGCATCCTTGGGGTTCTCCTCGAGGTAGTTGCTCAGCGCTGCCGACATAGCGCGGTTAACAGCACCTGCAACATCGTCGTTACCGAGTTTTGTCTTTGTCTGACCCTCAAACTGAGGCTCCGCAACCTTCACCGATACCACGGCTGTGAGACCCTCGCGGAAGTCGTCACCATTGATGTCGAACTTCAACTTCGCGAGCATGCCACTCTCCTCGGCATACTTCTTAAGCGTGCGCGTAAGTGCCGAACGGAAACCCGTAAGGTGGGTACCACCCTCTATTGTGTTGATGTTGTTTACGTATGAGTGTACGTTCTCCGAGTATGAGTCGTTGTACTGCATAGCCACCTCCACGGGCACGCCACTCTCCTCGGTGTCGAGGTAGATGATGTGCTCGATGATCTTCTGTCCGCGTGTGGCGTCGAGGTACTCGACAAACTCCGAGAGGCCATGCTCCGAGTAGAAGTGGTCAGAGAGCGAGTTGCCCTCCTCGTCCTTCACGCGGTGGTCGGTGAGCGTAAGGTGAATACCCTTATTAAGGAACGCGAGCTCACGAAGACGATTGGCGAGGATGGCGTATTTATACTCCTGTGTGAGCGAGAATATCTCAGCATCGGGCTTGAAGGTGATTGTAGTACCGCGGTCGTCGCAGTCGCCGACAATCTCCACCTTCGACGTTGGAGCACCCTTAGAGTAGGTCTGTTTGTATATCTTGCCGCCACGGTGAATCTCGGCGATAAGGAGTGTAGAGAGGGCGTTTACGCACGATACACCCACGCCATGGAGACCTCCCGACACCTTGTAGCTGCCCTTGTCGAACTTACCACCCGCGTGGAGCACGGTAAGCACAACCTCGAGTGCCGATTTGCCCTCCTTCTCGTGCCAGTCGGTGGGGATACCACGGCCGTTGTCGCGAACCGAGATAGAGTTGTCCTCGTTGATAGTCACATAGATGTCGGTACAGTAGCCAGCCAACGCCTCGTCGATAGAGTTATCGACAACCTCATATACAAGATGGTGGAGACCCTTCTCGCCGATGTCGCCGATGTACATTGCGGGGCGCTTACGCACAGCCTCCAGACCCTCGAGGACTTGGATATTCGACGCTGAATACTCCTCCTCGTGTTTCATTACTTTTTCCTGTTCGGTGCTCATATAATAGTTTTTGTTTATATTTTCAATATAAAGGTCGCTGAATAAAACGCACAAAGATATGAATAAAAAATGAAATTTCAAAATTTTTAGTTGAATTAGTGGGGGGGAGGAGAGAGATAGGAGAGGCGGGAGAGATAGCAGAGATGAGAGGGACAAGAGGGGCAGGAGGGGCAGGAGGGACGAGAGAGACGCGAGAGACGAAAGAGACAAGAGCGAAGTCTGTATCAGCAGTTGTCCGCTGACGCTGACGCTATCAACGATTGTCTGAGACCTCGCTTTCGTCTCTTGGGTCTCTTTGGTCTCTCAGGTCTCTTTCATCAAAGCCAACGCCATTACTAATTGCTAATTTCACATTGCTAATTGAAAAAGTCACACAAATTCACACACTCCACACCCCCTGTGAATGTGTGACTTTGTGACTTTGTGATTTTAGGGGTGGGTAGGTCGGCTCGGTGCAATGACACTCGGAGCGCAATGTTGCTAATAATGTCATCCTGAGTGTAACGAAGGATCCCCTCGCCATGGTCGACTCTATGTCATCCTGAGTGTAACGAAGGATCTCCTCGCTGGTTACACGCTATCCATCGTCATTGCGAGGCTTGGAACAAGCCGTGGCAATCTCAATCGCACTGTATGTCATGCTGAGCGAAAGCGAAGCATCTCCTCAAAGCCGACCATAGACAACGGTGATAGTGTATTGTCACTGAGGAGATTCTTTACTCCGTTCAGAATGACAGAGTGCGGCATCATTATGCTACTCGCAGAATGACAAAGTATGGCGCACATAGCGAGATATACAAGAGTATATTTGTATTCTTTTGTCTCTATGTGTCAGTGACCACATATAGGACTCTTGCCACATCAATATTAATGTAAAGTGTTACATTAAGTAGTATATATAATATGCTATATATCACTATATAGACATGATTATATGGTGTGATAATTGTATGTGGTAAGCGTAGTGTAGCAACGGCAACACATACTCTACTATTGATAGTAATATGGTTATTTAGCGATTGCCATATAACCTCATAGTTGCGTGGCGGTGGACGGTAGTACAAGTCTTGAGATCCTTCGTTACACTCAGGGTGACAGAGCAAGAATTAGCAATGATACTTTTGAATGTCATGCTGAGCGAAGTCGAAGCATCTCCTCAAAGCCGACCAGCGACAACCCGCGTTGATAGTGTGTAGCCAGCGAGGGGATCCTTCGTTACACTCAGGATGATATTGTTAGTGAGCCAACCTACCCTCGCCCAAAATTCACAAAATTCACAAAATCACAAAATCACAGGGGGGGGGTGTGTGTGATTTCTTGTGATTTTTTCAATTAGCAATGAGAAATTAGCAATGGCGTTGGCTCGGACAACTGTTGATAGTGTCGTCGCTCTTGTCCCTATTGTCCCTAAAAAAACGAGAGACCAAAGAGACCAGAGAGACCAAAGAGACCAAAGCGAGGTCTCGGACAATCGTTGATAGTGTCGTCTCTCCTGTCTCTGCCGTCTCTCCTGTCTCTGCCGTCCCTCCTGTCTCTCCCGTCCCTCCCGTCCCTCTCGCCCCTCCCGTATCTTCCGCGCTACTTCGTGGTGAAATTTCCCAATGCGATATCTTTGATATTTCACTTTTTTTGCCTATATTTGCAAGAATTTAACGCGTGCGTGCGTTATAAGTATGTACGCATACGTGCGCAACGATAGAGAAAATGAAGTGTAAATAATTGTAAAACAAAATAATAAAAATCTTATGGAGAATTTGCAGAAACTTATTGATACGATTGTTGAGGCTATCGATGATAAGAAGGGTAAGGGTATTGTGTCACTCGATTTGTCGGGTTTTGATGGCGCTATTTGTTCAAATTTCGTGGTTTGCCATGCCGACTCTACAACGCAGGTCGATGCCATCTCTGCCGGTATCGAGGATAAGGTGTTTGAGGTTATGGGCGAGTGGCCCATGCGTGTCGAGGGTCGTCAGAATGCCTTTTGGGTGGCGATGGACTACAACGACGTTATCGTGCACATCTTCCAGACAGAGCTCCGCGACTACTATCGCTTGGAGGAGTTGTGGGCCGATGCACCCATGAAGCGCTACGAGTTTGGCGAGTAGTGCGTGTGTGTTGTATGACTTAGTGAAAGAAAGGAGAGAAGTATAGAAAATGGCGAGTATAAATAATCGACCAGCGCCCAAGCCACGCTTCAACTTTATGTGGTTCTGGGCTGTGGTTGCGATAGGCATTATTGTCTACGCAATGGTCAATGATTCGGGTCGTATGCCTGTCCGTGGCGACTGGGATATGGTTGAACGACTCATTGAGGGTGGCTCGGTGGAGCGTATCGAGGTCAGGGACCATGAGTCGGTGAGTGTCTTCTTAAATAAGGAGCATATCGACTCGTTGGCCGAGCATAACAAGGAGTTTAAGGATATGCCTCGTGCCGGTGCACAGATAACCTTCACGTCGCACGGCGATGCACAACTCTTCGAGAGCAAGATTGAGGCTGCCGAGGCTGTTGCCAAGGCCGAAAACCCCGATGTGCAGAGCGTCAAGGTGGTCTATAACCGCACCGAGAAGGGCTTTTTCAGCTATGTGGTTGATTTCCTTCCGTGGCTCTTGATAATTGTCGTTTGGATATTCATCATGCGCTCTATGAGCCGTGGTGGCGGCGGCGGTGCAGGTGGCGGCATCATGAATGTTGGCAAGGCACGCGCGCAGATGTCGGACAAGAACAGCAAGGAGCGCGTTACGTTCAAGGATGTTGCGGGCTTGGAGGAGGCCAAGATTGAGATTATGGAGATTGTGGACTTCCTCAAAAACGCCAACAAATACAAAGAGTTGGGCGCGAAGATACCTCGTGGTGCCCTCTTGGCAGGCCCTCCGGGAACGGGTAAGACCCTCTTGGCTAAGGCCGTTGCGGGCGAGGCGAATGTTCCGTTCCTCTCGATTTCGGGTTCCGACTTTGTCGAGATGTTTGTCGGCGTGGGTGCTTCGCGCGTGCGTGACCTATTTGAGCAAGCAAAGGAGAAAGCTCCATGTATCGTCTTTATCGACGAGATTGATGCCATAGGCCGTGCCCGAGGCAAGAATGCGGGATTTTCGGGTAATGATGAGCGCGAAAACACGCTAAATCAGCTCCTTACCGAGATGGATGGTTTCCAGACCAACACCGGAGTCATTGTATTGGCCGCAACCAACCGTGTAGATATTTTGGACAAGGCGCTTATGCGTGCCGGACGCTTCGACCGTCAAATTGATGTCGGATTGCCCGATGCCAAGGAGCGAGAAGCAATTTTCAATGTACACCTGCGCCACATAAAGATGGATGGCAATATCGACCGTGCATTCTTGGCAAAACAGACCCCCGGATTTTCGGGTGCCGACATTGCCAATGTCTGCAACGAAGCGGCTCTTATCGCAGCTCGTCACTACAAAGCGATGGTCACTCGCGAGGATTTCATGGCAGCCATCGACCGTATAATCGGAGGCTTGGAGAAGCGCAACAAGAGCATTTCGCCCGCCGAGCGTCGTGCTACGGCGATTCACGAAGCGGGACACGCTACGGTGATGTGGATGCTCAAGGAGTGCGACCCCGTTTTGAAGGTCACAATCAT
>JAZTYW010000026.1:0-23170 GCA_045637085.1 Alistipes sp.
TATGAGAAGAGTCGTATCTTCGAAAAATTAAAGTTTAGACGAGTTTTTTACGGATAATCCGTACTTGTCTAACAACTTAACACCTTGTCAATCAATAGTTTTTGGAATACCTATTTATATATTCCGTAAAAAGGGCTACCCAAATGGGAAGCTCCGAAATTTAAGCATCATGGTTTAACATATATTATGATAGCGCACCCTCAAAAGTATAGTTAATTACACCATGACTTGTAGTAGAAAGTTCAATTGTTATAGTGTATGTTGTACCAACGTTACTTACTACAACTGTTGAACCCTTTTCATTTGCGCTAGAATTTGCAACGCCATTGATTGTATGCTTCAATCCGTTCACACAAACTTTAGTACCATTTGATAGATAGGTATTCATTGCTGTATCACTAGCAAATGTACCTGTTGCAATAACACCATACAATGCATAGTCCTGGTGGAACAAAACATTGATTACATGATTACCATCAGAACTTGCTAACTGATAGTAAGGAAGCAGACCCTCATATGTACCCATGTAAGTACAACTTGACAAAATAATACCGCCAGTCTCCTCACCAGAATCATCACCACCAGTGCTTGGCTCAGCATCAGTAGTGAATGTTGCTGTACCAGCATTAGACACAGTGTGTGTAGCAGTGTTTGAAGGATTAGCTACAACAGATACAGTATATGAAGTGCTATACTCAAGATTTGAGAATGTAACTGTTGTACCATTCACAGTCTGAGACTGAGAGCCAAGAGTTACTGTGTAATTTGCTGCACCATTGATCGCAGACCAGCTTACTACCACCTCATTACCATTAACACTTGAAGATACTACAGGAGTCTCCAATGCCACAGGCTGCTGCTGCACACCAATTGGAGCATTGCAAACAAAGAAATGAGTCTGATCATTAATGATAAGAGTAAAGTCAATGTTATATACATCTCCACTTCTCTTAACTACCATAGTGCTATTAGAACTTGCAGCACCAACATAGCCATCGGCATTCCAAATCTTAGATTGGAAGCCCCATTGTGTACTTGCATATCCCAAATTCTCCTTACCCTCATAGTGATAACTACCCTCTGAAATAGTTGTTGAAGAAGCCTGGTATGAACCTACATATAGATTCATCTTGTAATTGTTCGAATTTGTCAATTCAAACACATGGCAATACTCTCCATACATTGGATAAGTATCCTCTGTTCCAACATAGCTCATTGATGTAAACTCTACAACAACGGCATTAGGATCACGCTCAGTTGTTACAGACACATAGCATGGATTAGAAGACTTATAATCAGGATTTGAATCCAATGCAACAGCTTTTACACTAAAGTTATATGTAGTAGAATAATCTCCCTCAAAAGTAACTGATGTCTCAGTAGTCTCCTTAGTCTCAAAGTCATACGACTCAACCACATATTTATCTGCACCAGTTACAGCTTCCCATGAAACAGTAATGATGTTACCATCTGCAGAAGCCTTTGCGTCAGGCGTAACAAGCGGTGTACGTGGATCTGGAACATTCAAGCCAGTAACCGAACCTACATATGTAGCTTTCTCGATAAGAACATTGCCATTAAAATCCGCAAGATTAATGAACTCAAAGTGATACTTCTTGTCAACGATGTCAATTTTAACAGTTCCTGTCGCAAGACTAACACCACCATAAGTAGAATAATTGTACCACTCGTTAGCATAAATACCAGGGTAAGCACCAAGCTGGTACTCACCAGTAGTCATAATCCAGTCAGCATTACACATTGCACCTGGATTTAGCTTCAATGTTGCAAGATTATATGTTTCATCATCAAAATAGAGATAGAAATCATTGTAGTTATAGCCACTTGCATACGCACTTGTGAAGGCAGGAACAACAGGTGCCTCGAGACCAGATACTGAGAATGTTGATACGCGGCCATAGTTGAATGCCAAAGTCTTGCCAGCAGCAGCTACGTCAACACTCTTAGTAACAGCGTTACCCTCAGCATCGTAGGCTGTAACAGTGAACTCAGCAACCTCGATAGGCTCAGTAGCAAACCAGAAGGTGTTATTCTCTACATTGGCAGCATTGATAGTGTACGACAACTCACGAGCACTATTATAGAATGAACCAACGAGGTCAACAACAACATGGTCGATCTCGAAATCAACACCATTTACGGTCATCTTACCGTAGGCAACCTCATGTGCAAGTGAAACAGGAATAACCTGATTACCCTCAGCATCAACCATAACATAGCCCTTAGCCACGTGAGCCTTAGGATCTACGCTATTTTCAAGTGGAGTCTGCTCAGCAAGAACCGCAGGATTAACCTGATAGATGTTGTGGTCCATATAGGGCTTATAGAACGAATCCATAGGAGTGTAGACATCGATCTGAGAGATCTCACCCTCAAACGTTGCTGAGAACTTGCCCTCAGCATCAACAGTTGCTGTTACAACCTGATCGCCAGCGACAAGCATTACAGTCTCGCCACCAAACCACTCTGAATGATACATCACTGTACCATTCTCATCCTCCGAAGAACCAGTAAAACCAGAACGAGTGTCACCATCAAAAGATGCTACAAACTCAAACGTTGTCTTTTTCTCCAACTTGTTCAACTCGTTAACATCCTGTGAACAAGAAGTAAATGCCATTGCAGCTACTGCAACAAGCATCAAATTCTTAAATAGATTTTTCATTGCTGCAATAGTTTTTAGAAATCACCATAGTCGTCCTCCTCTGCATCAGAGAAACCTGCCGACAACTCGAAGCCTGCCTCAACAATAGTTGAGATAACCTCCAACTCGGGAGCTACATACTCCTCGAAAATAGTCTTTTTCATCGTTTGTTAAAAATTTAATTAATTGTATTAGTTATTGTTTATCTGTATTTTACACACCAAATCAACCATCATTCCACCTAAAGTCATATTCATTATGTGGTTTTTTACCCCAAACACACCATAATTTAAGAAGGTCAAATAACGTGCAAATCTATGATTTTTTTCCTTTTTTTCCAAACTTTTTCGTAGAAATAAACCAATCTGCATCTCACTTCACCAACCACAACATTACGCCGCTAAAGCAATATGATTATTTGATTTTTCATATTGTCTTTTGCCACTTCGCGCACTATCCAATTTTTAGACTATTTTTCCACATCACAGAAGACCTCACAGAGAGTTTTTTTACTATATTTTTTACAACACATTGCTATATATCGAGAATTTTTCTATCTTTGTCGCTTGTTCACGCATACCCGCGCGAACATTAAGAGTCCAAGCAAAGGATAAAAACAAACAATAAAAACATAATAAGTTATGCAGTTAGCAGACAAGTATTCACCCGAATTGATCGAGCAGAAGTGGTACGACTTCTGGATTGAGAACAACCTTTTCCACTCGGAGCCAGACGCTCGCGAGCCATACACAATCGTTATTCCACCACCCAATGTGACAGGCATGCTCCATATGGGTCACATGCTCAACAACACGTTGCAGGATGTGCTCGTGCGTCGCGCACGTATGCAGGGCAAGAATGCCTGCTGGGTACCTGGCACCGACCACGCATCTATCGCTACCGAGGCCAAGGTTGTAGCAAAGCTCAAGGCTGAGGGCATCGACAAGTCGTCGCTCACACGCGAGGAGTTCCTCAAGCACGCCTGGGAGTGGAAGGAGAAGCACGGGGGCATCATCTTGCAGCAGTTGCGCAACCTCGGGGCATCATGCGACTGGGAGCGCACATGCTTCACAATGGACGAGGAGCGCTCAGCAAGCGTACTCAAGGTCTTCGTAGATCTCTACAACAAGGGTCGCATCTATCGCGGTGTGCGCATGGTGAACTGGGATCCATCGGCACAGACTGCCCTCTCTGACGAGGAGGTAATCTACAAGGAGTCACAGGGCAAGTTGTACTACTTGCGCTACAAGATTGAGGGCTCGGACAAGTATATCGTAGTGGCTACAACACGTCCCGAGACCATCCTCGGTGATACAGCCCTTTGCGTAAACCCCAACGACGAGCGTTACAAGGACCTTCCAGCTGATGCTCGCGTTATCGTGCCCCTCGTAGGTCGCTCAATCCCCGTTATCCGCGATGAGTATGTAGACCTCGAGTTCGGTACCGGTGCCTTGAAGGTAACTCCCGCGCACGATGTCAACGACTATATGCTCGGCGAGAAGTATGGCTTGGAGGCTATCGACATCTTCAACGACAACGGCACAATCAACGACAAGGTAGGCATGTACGTAGGCGTAGACCGCTTCGAGTGTCGCAAGGTTATCGAGGGCGACCTCACTGCCGCAGGCCTCATGGAGAAGGTTGAGCCATACACAAATAACGTGGGTTACTCGGAGCGTACAGGCGTAGCTATCGAGCCTAAGCTCTCTATGCAGTGGTTCCTCTCAATGGAGGAGCTTGCAAAGCCCGCTACGGCTGCCGTATTGGAGGATGTAATCAAGTTCGTGCCCACAAAGTACAAGAACACATACCGCCACTGGATGGAGAACATCAAGGACTGGTGTATCTCGCGTCAGTTGTGGTGGGGTCACCGCATTCCTGCATACTACATGCCTAAGGGTGGTTATGTCGTAGCTGAGACCGCCGAGGAGGCATTGCGCCTTGCTCAGGAGAAGGATGCCTCAATCACCATGGCAGACCTTCGTCAGGATGAGGATGTACTCGACACATGGTTCTCATCATGGTTGTGGCCTATCTCCGTATTCGACGGTATCCGCAATCCTAACAACCCCGAGATTGAGTACTACTACCCCACTAACGACCTCGTAACTGGTCCAGATATCATCTTCTTCTGGATTGCCCGTATGATTATGGCAGGCTACGAGTGGCGCAACGAGAAGCCATTCTCGAACGTATACTTCACAGGCATCGTGCGCGACAAGCTCGGCCGCAAGATGTCTAAGCAGTTGGGTAACTCACCCGATCCACTCGACCTCATCGCTAAGTATGGCGCCGATGGTATGCGTATCGCAATGCTCATGTCGGCATCTGCGGGTAACGACGTAATGTTCGACGAGGCACTCTGCGAGCAGGGCCGTAACTTCTGCAACAAGATATGGAACGCCTACCGCCTCGTAAACATGTGGGAGGTGGATGCAACTATCGCACAGCCCGAGGCATCGAAGCAGGCTATCACATGGTTTGACGAGGTTATGTTGGAGCGCATCGAGCGCATCAACCACCTTATGGCACAGTACCGCATCTCGGAGGCCTTCACAGAGCTCTATCGCTTGTTCTGGGATGACTTCAGCGGCTGGTACTTGGAGATGGTTAAGCCCGCATATCAGGCGCCTATCGACGCACAGACTCTCGCAAGCACAAAGCACTACTTCGACCAGTTGCTTCGCCTCATGCACCCCTTCATGCCATTCGTTACGGAGGAGATTTGGCAGGACCTCAAGCCCGAGAGCGAGGTTAAGTCTATCGTTGTTGCACAGCAGCCCAAGGCTGAGCGCGAGGCTAACGCAGCGATCATCGCACGCTTCGGCTTGGCACAGGAGGTTATCTCTGCAATCCGTAACATCCGCAAGCAGAAGAACATCGCACAGAAGGAGGCTCTTGCGTTGAACTACATCTCTGATGAGAACTACCCCGCAGAGTTCGAGGCTGTTATCGTTAAGATGGGTAACATCAAGGAGGTGGCCGCAGTCGTAGAGAAGGATCCCGCAGCAGCAGCCTTCATCGTTAAGACTACACAGTACTTCGTGCCCATGGAGGGTAACATCGACAAGGAGGCAGAGCTCAAGAAGTTGGGCGACGACCTCACATACTACGAGGGCTTCCTCGCTTCGGTAATGAAGAAACTCTCGAACGAGCGTTTCGTGTCGTCAGCACCTGAGAAGGTTGTTGCTAACGAGCGCGCAAAGCAGGCAGATGCTGAGGCTAAGATTGCAGCCATCAAGGCACAAATCGACGCTCTCAAGTAATGGCTGTTGACATCACCATATACACCGACGGCTCGGCGCGTGGAAACCCCGGGCCGGGCGGTTACGGTGTTGTACTCCTTTCGGGACCGCACCGCAAGGAACTCTCGGCAGGCTACCGCCTTACGACAAACAACCGCATGGAGCTAATGGCCGTATGCGTAGCGCTTGAGGCGCTTAAGTACGACGGCTCGAATGTCACGCTCTACTCCGACTCGAAGTATGTCATCGAGGCGGTGAACCAGCGCTGGGTATTCGGTTGGGAGAAGAAGGGGTTTGCCGGCAAGAAAAATCCCGACCTGTGGATGCGCTTCTTACGCATCTACCGTCGTCATAACGTACGTTTCGTGTGGGTCAAGGGCCACGCCTCGACAGTGGAGAACAACCGCTGCGACGAGCTTGCCGTGCAGGCGGCCCTCGGTGCACACCTGCTGGAGGATAGGGGTTACGACGCAGAGTAACACGCAAACAGCTTATAATGAGGAGACTAAAAAATATCATAGATAGCATATACCTGCCGCGACCCACGCTGTTTCTGTTGGCGGTGACTGTTGCGGGAGCTGTGCTATTTAGTGTTATACGCCTTGCGCTCTATCTGCAAAACAGCGAGTTGCTCTCTTCTGGCATAGACAACGACAGCTATTGGGTATGGCGTGCTATGGGAGTAGGTTTCAGGTTCGACCTCAACCTTACGTTCATGCTTATGCTACCCGCCGCCGCGATACTTATAATCGGCGAGTTCGCTGGACGCTATGCCCGCTGGACAGCAAATATCAGTAAATGGTGGCTGGTTGCAGGATATAGCGTAACACTGATGGCCTCCATTGGCAATATTCCCTATTTCACCCATTTTCAAGCCCACATCAATGCCATGAGCATGAAATATGTGGCAATGGGCATAGGGGATATTCTGGCTATGATATTTAGTGACGCGAACTACCTTGCACACTTTGTTGCCGCTATTGTTGTTGCAGTGTCGTTCAGCATACTGATATTGTCTCTTGCCCGTAAGTGCAGACTTGGCACACCCTCGGAGCATCGCAGCTACACGGTGACAGCCATTGTGGTACTGATGTTGCTCTATCTGTGGGCTGACAGAGGCTTCTACCTCCGTCATCGCACACTTGAGCCTCGTGACACGAAGATATCGAACAACTCCTTCATAAATAACTTAGGCGTAAACCCCATCGAGCCATTTGTTGAGTCACTCGACACGGCGTCCGCGACTCTTCAACTCATGGAGCACGATGCGGCATTCGACTTTGTATGCAATGAGTTGCAGCGCGATAATTCGTTCACGGAGCACGTAGGGGCTAAAAGCTCACCATGGCGCAACGTGGTTATAATATTGGCGGAGAGTTGCACGGCAGCACGTCTCACGCGCGAGGGAAGCACTGAAAGGCTTATGCCCAACCTGGATCGTCTGGTGGAGGAGGGCATCTACTATGAGAATGTCTACTCTGCAGGCACACACACCTGCAACGCCATCTACGCACTTGTAACATCGTTTCCGTGCTTCGTAGATACACACCCCATGAAGGATGGACTGGAGCGTCCGCTGAACACCATCTTCGACCAAGCGTACTCAAGTGGCAAAATAACACCACTATTCTACGTTACGCACGGTCCCAATTACGACAATCTGCGAAGTTTCCTCACCACACAGGGTTTTGAGCGACTTATGAGTCGCAATAACTATGGGGTGGAGACGTCAAAAATGTGGGGCGTTGATGACCACATAATGTTCGACTACGCCCTCGAAGATATAGACGCGGAGTGGAAGAAGGGCAACGGCATAGCAGCAGTACTGCTGACATGCTCCAACCACTCACCATACGACCCTCCCATGGACGTAGGCTTCAGTCCTACAACAACCGACCCCGAGAGTCAGGCTGTTGAGTATGCCGACTGGGCGATAAATCGCTTTTTGGAGATGGCGAAGGAGAAGATGTGGTTCGACGAGACTCTGTTTATAATTGTGGGCGACCACGGCAGAGCAGTGACATCAGATTTTGTAATCCCCGAGAGCATAAACCATGTGCCTCTGCTCCTCTACTCGCCCAAGCATATAGCCCCCGAGGTGCGCAGCGACCTCGTAGCACAAATGGACATAGTACCCACGGCATTCTCGATGCTCGGCATGGAGTATGACAACAACGCCATGGGCATAGACCTGACAAACGAGAGCCGACGCATGATACCCTTTGGGCATGACGGCTACATTGCTGCGCGTGACCACAACTGGCTATATATATACGATGTGCACGGCGATATATCCTATCTGTATGACCTAACAGCCGAGGGCGAGATGCGCTACGAGAATGTTGCAGCGGAACACCCCGAGCGCGCGGAGGATATGCACACATACACCGCCGCAATGGCACAGGCAGCATGGGATATGCACAACACAACAAAGAGAGAATAAGTATATAAATAGAAAATACAACTATGAGCAAACAATCGTGGAAACCCGGAACACTTATATACCCCCTACCCGCAGTACTTGTAACATGTGGCGCAACACCCGAGGAGTATAACATGCTCACTATCGCGTGGACAGGAACTATCTGCACCGAGCCACCTATGTGCTACATCTCGGTGCGCAAGGAGCGCCATAGCTACGACATCATCAGACGCACGGGCGAGTTTGTCATCAACCTCACCACAGAGGAGATGGCTCGAGCAACCGACTGGTGCGGCGTACGCTCTGGTCGTAACGAGGATAAATGGAAGGCTACGGGTCTAACACCCATGGCCAATCCACATGTCTCGGCACCCATCATCGCGGAGTCACCACTCTCGATTTGTTGCCGCGTGCGCGAGGTTAAGGAGTTGGGCTCACACGATATGTTCATCGCCGATGTTGTTGGCGTGGAGGCCGACGACAGATACATAGACCCCGAGACTGGCAAGTTCTCTCTCGACAAGGCTAACCCCATCGTCTACTCGCATGGTGAGTACTACACATTGGGCAACCTTATCGGACACTTCGGCTGGTCGGTGCGCAAAAAGACAACCAAGAGACGTAAATAGTCCATATAGAGACACTATACATGTTAGGTATGAGTATAATCAAACATTATATGCTACTCCTTGCGGGAGTGCTTATTATGGTGGGTTGTCAGAGTGATGATATCACACCAATGCAGGAAATGGTGGATATTGTAATCGACACCGAAGCTGATGATACACGCACATATATAAACGAGAGTAGAGAGTGTGTGGAGTGGAGCAGTGGCGATAAGATTGCAGTCTTTGAGAACGACAAGTCGGCAACATCGCGCCCCGCAACAATTACAGATGGCAAGGCGTTGTTCAGCACTACATTCATAAAAAACACCTCAACTCGGATGTTTACATACAATGCCGTGTACCCTGCATCGTGCTACGCAGGTGGCAATAGTGCCAATATAGAGCGTATAGGACTCTCTCTACCTGCCACGCAGAGCGCCACAGCCACATCATTCGACCCTGAAGCGGACATACTCATAGCAAAGACCCACGTTACCGAGACCCAGGCACAGATACTATCGATGCAGTTCAAGCGCATCGTGGCGATGGCGAAGCTCTCAATCACGGGTCTGCCCACTGGTACGCACATTAGTGAGGTGGCATTTACGGCTAACGGCAAGGCACTTACGGGTGTATGCCATGTGAACCTCAACGCTGGCGAGGTGGTAGAGATTAATAGTGCTGAGGATAGTGTTGTGGTTGCATACGGTAATAGCATTACAGCAACAACACCCATATACTTCAACTGCTATCCCACAACGCTCTCGGCAGGTGATAGTTTCAGCGTTACGATAACAACCGACAGCGGTAATACGTACACCAAGAACGTGACATTGCCAGCAGGCAGAACACTTAGCTTCGAGGAGGGCAACCTCAACACCTTCAGCGTAGATATGAGCGGCATCGCAGAGGTGAAGCCTGCAATAACATACGAGATTGGCAAGATATACGACATCAACGGCACAGAGGGCGTGGCCTATGCTATCAAGACCGACAAGCAGAAACGCACTTGGGCTTACTTCTTCTCTATGGACGAGGCCGATTTGCAGTGGTCAACCGAGAACGTATGGTGTAACTGCATTTCAAACAAGGGAGAGTGGAATACGTATGACACCTTTGACCCCAAATATTCACAGGCTGAAGGTGGCGTTCGCGACATCAACAACTACCCTGCATTTAAGTGGTGCATGGATCATGGCGATGGTTGGTTTATGCCATCATCGGATGAGTTGCAGTGGATGTGGGATGCTATTTCGGATGGAACACACAACTTTGATAATGCAAGTGTTGCGGCATACAACAAACTCCTTACGGACAATGGCGGCATGCCCTTCGTTGAGACCTATTACTGGTCAAGCAACGAGACAGCCAATGACATGATTGAGGTTATCGCCTTTATGAGTGACAGCGTCGTGTGCCTCGCTCCATACAAGAGCAATACCCTCACCGTGCGTGCAACGTATCGAATTCAGATTGACACTACACACTAATGAATATATAAGTAAAACATAAACTATTTAGCATGAATACAGCAGAACACGATCTCCTCAACAGATACGAGGAGAACCTACGCAAAACCCTCATCGACTTCCTCACCAAGGAGAACATGATGGAGGGCCAAATATTGGAGGTGGAGGAGCTAAACGAAAAGTGGAAGAGCTCAGCACCATCATACATGGTCGATGCAGTACCCGAGATTGTAAAGTACCCTCTCGTTGCTATCGCATGGGCAATGTACCAGGGTATGGGCATCGCTGTACTTTGGGACAAGGAGTGGAATCGCTATGAAAGTGTCGAGGATTTTCACAAGATGTTCTGCGAGCCTCGCGGCTTCGATTGCATGGATGAGTATATCACCGAGATCTTGCTTTGCCACCCATTAGGTAGCCCCGAGGCCGAGAAAATCGAGAACCTCATTCGCTCAACTGCCGAGCGCGCACTATCGCTCATCCGCAAAGAGCACATCGAGCCACAGAGCGTTATGGCGTTCCACGTCTTTGCTCGCACAACAAAGGTAATGTTCGAGTTGGGCGTATCTGTACAGCTCAAGCGCATGGGCTACAACTACGTTAAGGTTAATGCCAATGTAGTAAGCTAACCAATAGGGTAAAAACACAAAAAGGGACTGTCCGTAAATATGGTGGACAGTCCCTTTTTGTTTATGACAGATGCCTCTTTGCAACTATCAACCTATCTACCTTAGAATGGAAGATCGTCTGCATTGTCTGCGGGAGCGTTAGGCTCGGTGTACTGAGGCGCCGACTGCTGATATGCAGGTTGCTGCTGGTAGCCACCCTGCTGATATGCGGGTTGCTGATATGATGGTTGCTGATAGCCACCCTGCTGGTATGCGGGCTGTGAAGGCTGATACGACTGCGCGGGCTGCTGATAACCACCCTGCTGCGCTGGTGCACCCTCTTGACGACGACCAAGAAGTTTCATCTCGTCAGCAACAATCTCCGTTGCATAGCGCTTCTGACCATCCTGCTCCCACTCACGGCTGCGGAGACGACCCTCGATATATATCTGCGAGCCCTTGCGCACATACTTGTCAACAACCTCGGCAAGACCACGCCACAATGTCACTGTGTGCCACTCTGTGTGCTCAGTGCTCTCGTTAGTCTGACGATTGAATATACGCTCGGTAGTAGCAAGGCGAACACGTGCTACCTTAACGCCTGTCTCAAGGCTACGAACCTCAGGGTCCATGCCCACATTACCAACTAATATTACCTTATTAATCATAAATATGTCTTGCTTTAACTATTTAATTCTTTTACAGCGTTGTGCGACAACATTGATGCTATGCACTACATTAGAGGCTAATCCTCCTCGTCGATAATAGACTTATCCTTTCGTTTCGCAGTCTTGTTGTCGCGCTCCTTATACTTGATTTCAGCAACAAGGCTCTCCACGAAGTCATCACGCTCAGGACCCTCAACCAACTTCATGGCGATAGGCTGATAGTACATCGAACGCATCATCTTCTCGGGCATACGTGCACGGCGCAGGCGCACAGCATCCTTCTCTGTCGTGAGGATAAAGGCGCGAGGGTGCTCATTCAGTTTTGCGTATATGCGCTTGAGGTCATCCGCCGTGAAGCGATGATGGTCTGGGAAGATAATCTTCTCAACAACCGTATAGCGCGTCTCGGCCTCGTGGATAAAGGGGCGAGGATTGCCAATGCCCGAGACAAGGATTACCTGCTGTGAGAAATATGGATTTTCTCTATTCTCAAACTCGTAGAGTGGCGCAATATCCAGCGGCTCTATGTTTGAGAAAAAGACCTTCTGGTATGCAATACTACGCAACTTATTATGCCACAAGCGCTTATCAAGTGGCTTCATCTCCTCGGGACACTTTGTCACGATGAAGAAATGCGCAGCCGACAGACGAGACTTGATATCACGCAAGCGTCCCAATGGTAACATGTTATCACTCTCTATCGGACGCGTAGAATCTACGATAATGATATTTACCTTAGCCTTAACTCGACGGTGCTGAAAGCCATCGTCCATGACGATAAGATTTACCTCGGGGTGCTCCTTGCGGATGCGCTCGATGCCTGCTACCCTATCCTCACACACTACAACTACAACGTCTGGGTACTTGAGTTTAATCTGCAAGGGTTCATCACCCACATCAGTATATACGTCATCCGTACTGACCTGGTAGTATCCCTTCGTCGTGCGTCCATAACCGCGAGAGAGCAGTGCAATAGTGTAATGGTTGGCAAGAGAGGAGAGAATAAACTCTGCGGTGGGGGTTTTACCTGTACCACCAACAGTGATATTACCAACGCACACAACGGGGATATCGAATGAGAAGCTCTTGAAGACTCCCCAATCGTAGAGGCGGTGTCTTGTGACAACCACCAAGGTGTAAATCCACGATATTATGCGTTTAATAAAATTCATTTTGCCATTTTTCTTGCGTTGACATATCGACGCTATCGGTCAAAGATAGTATTTATTTTCGTAACAACCAAATAATGGTGCGCTTTTAACATTAAAAGAGCATATTACATAGATAAACTTGCAAGAATAATCAAAAAAAATAGTATCTTTGCCAAATATGAAGATGATTAAACACATAACCGCACTTATCATGCTCGCAGGCATGGTGGCGTGTGGCGGAGGCTCTACCGACAGCAAGAGCGATATAAAAAATCAAGGTGATGAAAGTGTTGTTGTAGAACCAGAATATCTCTACGGCATCGACATCGCGGGCTACAACATTTCAAACGATACGGTTCGCTCGGGCGAGACCGTAGGAGGCATCCTCAACCGCAACGGCATCTCGGCTGTTATGGTTGACAGATTGGACAAAGCGGCAGTAGATATATTCCCCTTACGCAAGATTCGCGCCGACAAACCATATACGACATTCAAGCGTACTGTTAGCGACTCACTGGGTGAGCGTGAGGTGCTTGACTATCTTGTTTATCACATCGACGCGATAGAGTATGTCACCTTCGGATTTCATGCTGACTCTGTGTCAGTAACCAAGGGCGAAAACCCCATGGAGTTGGTGCGTCAGAATCGCAAGGCGGTCATCAACTCATCGCTCTGGGGAGCCATCATGGCTGAGAACATGCCATACGCGCTCGCCGCAGAGGTGGAGGACATCTATCAGTGGACGGTTGACTTCTTCGGTATTCAGGCTGGCGACTCATTCAGCGTTATATACGATGAGAAGTTCGTCAATGGCGAGTCTGTGGGCATCGGCCGCGTATGGGGTGCACTCTTTAACCACAACGGCAAGCAGTACTACGCTATACCCTACGCTCAGGAGCAGGGCAAACTACGCTACTGGGAATACAATGGTGAGTCATTGCGCAAGCAGCTGCTGAAAGCGCCATTAAAGTTTACGCGCATCAGCTCGAAGTTCTCAAACGCACGTCTTCATCCCGTACACAAGGTATATCGCCCACACCATGGTGTCGACTATGCTGCGCCATCAGGCACTCCCGTACACTCTGTGGCAGATGGCACGGTTGTCTTCGCAGGCTGGGGTGGCGGCGGTGGCAACACCCTAAAAATTAAGCATGCAGGCAACCTCCAGACGGGTTATCTTCACCTTAAGAGCTTCGCCAAGGGCATCAAGGTGGGCACAAAGGTATCACAGGGTCAGCTTATCGGTTATGTAGGCTCTACGGGTACATCTACAGGTCCTCACCTCGATTACCGCATCTGGAAGAATGGCACACCCATCGACCCTCTCAAGGTTCCACAGGAGCCTGCCGAGCCAATCGCAGAGGCTCACAAGGAGCGCTTCGAGGCAGTACGCGACAGAGTGGTTGCCGAGCTCGAGGGCAGAGAGATTGAGGCTGGATATATCACCGACGAGGATATCTTTGTTGAAGGTAAGTAATATCGCATACTATGGATGAACGCTTTGTAAAGTTTATCAAGAAACACCATGTGCTAACCCTTGCTACTGTGAGTGGCGAGGGTATGCCTTATGTAGCCAACTGCTTCTACGCCTACGACGCTAAGCGCAATGTCTTGGTATTCACCTCAGACACTACCACACGCCACGGAGCAGAGATGGCAACCAACAGCAATGTCGCAATATCCATCGTGCTTGAGACACGTATTGTAGGTCGCGTACAGGGCATACAGATTGTAGGCACGGCAGAACGTGGTGACGACGAGGCACGCAAGAGCTACATAAAGCGTTTTCCCTATGCTGCGGCAGCACCCCTCGAGTTGTGGATGGTGCGCCCCTCGATGATGAAACTTACGGATAACACACTTGGATTTGGCAAGAAACTTATATGGCAAAGCGAGGAGTAGTAATCGTTGCTGGCGGCTCAGGTAGCCGCATGCACTCAGCACTTCCCAAGCAGTTTCTAATGCTTGGTGGCATGCCCGTGGTAGCACGCACTATCAATACGTTCAGCGAGGCCCTGCCAGGTGCCGAGATTGTTGTGGTACTGCCCGAGGAGCACATATCACTTTGGGAGAACCTGCGCGCACGTTTTGATGTTGCTCATCATCGCATAGTGGCAGGAGGCAAGGAGCGTTTCCACTCGGTGCTTAATGGCATAAACGCACTCTCGGATGAGGTTGAGTATATTGCGGTGCATGATGGCGTAAGAGCCATGGCAACCAAGAGACTTATAATACGCGCTATGCTTGCCGCCGAGGATCATGGAGCTGTAATTCCCGTTGTGGATGTTGCTGACTCGTACCGCAGGGTTGTGGGCGCAGAGTCACAGATTGTCAATCGCTCCGAGTTGCGCATAGTGCAGACACCGCAGGTATTTAGGGCACAACTGCTTCGCGATGCCTATAATGTGGCGTTCAGCCCCACTTTTACGGATGACGCCTCCGTAGTCGAGGCCTTTGGCGGGCATATAACACTTGTGGAGGGTGAGCGCACCAACATAAAGCTCACCACACCTGAAGATATGGCATACGCAGAGTGGCTGCTCACTGCAAACAACTAAAATAGGCTGTCCTTGGGGGCAGCCTATTATCATATCATACAACAGATTATCTGTGGTAATACATAGAGAAGAATATGCCCGGGAAGCTATCGACCGCACTCTTAATGGTAGCAAATGTGGGGTCGGCAACAATCTCAGGAACCACAACACTAATAGCCTTGATAGCATCCTGTGCCGCAAGCATGATAACAAACTTGCCATCCTTGAACTTTAGGAAGCCGTTACATGTTACCTTACCACCATTATCCGCCTTTGCACTGATAACAATTTGCGCCGATGACACATCATACGTATAGCTACCCTCGTAGATAATATCACCATAATTAAAGTTGCATTTGCCATTCGTACTGAGGTTAATATTGAAACTATTAGCCTTGACGCCCAAGTTTTGTAGCTCCATGCGGGTATATTGTCTCAACTGTGCAATTGCATTATCAGCAAAGGTATTACTACCCAGATACTCTATATCAAAGCTATCATACTTCCACTCTCCGACAACCTTACTCTTTGCAGGAGCATTCTCGGCGAGAGTCTTATAGGGTGACTGCTTGGGTTTGGACGTAGCACCACCAAACAATCCGCCAATCTTCGATAAATCAATTTGCGCACACGCACTTTCGGGCATGGTCACGATACCCACAAATGCCATAAGCACAACAATAAGCAGTCGTCGCATAGACTACTTACGATTAAATGTGTAACCTACAAAGACGTTGTCGTAGTTGCCAACAATCTGAGTGAGGCTGCTAAGCATAGACACCTTCGAACCAAGAGCAGTGAGGAAGTTTACAAGCTTGGTGCAATCATAGACAACATCGAGGTTCTCGCCATTAATATATGCAAAACCCGAAAGCGACGAAAGTTTCAACAACTTGGTAGAGAACTTCAACTCGATGGCGTGTGTCTCGCTGTCATAGGTATATGTGCCTGTGAGCGTGCGGCGAGCGATAAGCATGCTGAAGCTCTTATCCTCATTAAGAGTCAATGTATAACTACCTGGCTTGATGCCCACTGCATTATATACTGTCTGCAACTTATTCTCCAGTGTTGTCACCATTGCATTACCTGCAAGCGATGCAAGCTGATTCTCGCTCTCGAGGCGCACACCAGGGGCTGCATACTCCCATGTTCCGACGATCAAATTCTCAGTGACCTTGCCACCCGTAGCCTGATCAACGAGTTCTGTAACAGCGCCCTTAAGGAAATCACCAAGGCCCTGCGCATGAGTTGTGCCACACATAGCCACGATGGCAACAACAAGAATAAATAATCTCTTCATAACTCTAATTGTAGCGTTTAATTTACAATACGTTACACTCATAAAAACGCATACGCCTCGCAGATATTATGCGAGGCGATATGCATAGTTATTATAGTGATGCCTCAAGCTCATCGATCTCCTGCAACCATGCACGAGACTCTGCATCCGAAGGCATATGGAGGTCACCACGTGGAGAGAGACCCACAGCACCAACCTTAGGACCATCGGGCATTGCCGAGCGCTTGAACTGCTGCGTGAAGAAGCGACGGAAGAACACCTTAAGCCACTTCAAAATAGTAGCCTCGTCGAAACGATCCTCGAAAGCGATTGTCGCAAGCATAAATATTTTCGAGGGGCTATATCGACGACGTAATGCACAGTAGAGGAAGAAGTCGTGGAGATCGTATGGGCCTACGATATCCTCGGTCTTCTGCGCGATGTTCTCACCATCGGCAGGGAGCAACTCTGGGCTAACGGGTGTTGCTACGACATCGAGCAACGCACTGCGCAACGCACCCTCCGAACGGTTCTGAGCATACCACTCAACCATGTGCTTAACGAGTGTCTTAGGCACCGAAGAGTTGATGCCGTACATAGACATCTGATCACCATTGTATGTAGCCCAGCCGAGTGCCAACTCACTCATGTCTCCAGTACCGATAACCATACCACCGCACATGTTAGCCACATCCATAAGAACCTGCGTGCGCTCACGAGCCTGCGAATTCTCGTACGCAACAGAACGTTCATCAACATCGAGGCCAATATCCTTGAAGTGCTGCTCACACGCCTCCTTGATAGGTATCTCACGGAGCGTACAGCCCAACTCGCGAACCAAAGTCAAGGCATTCTGATATGTGCGATCCGTAGTGCCGAAGCCTGGCATTGTAACACCTACGATACCCTTGCGGTCGAGACCCAAGAGGTCGAATGTATCACATACGGCAAGAAGTGCCAACGTAGAGTCGAGACCACCAGAGATGCCGATAACAGCTGTCTTGCAGCCTGTGTGCTCAAGACGCTGCGCAAGACCTGCGCTCTGAATTGCGAACACCTCCTTGCAGTGTGCCGCGCGCGCCGCCTCATTCTCGGGTACGAAGTAGATAGGCTCGATATGACGACGCAAATCACCCTGATGGAAGATCTCGTCAACCTCAACTGGAACGACACGCATCTCGGGTGCATCGGGATAGTAGAATGTGTTACGAGCAGTACGACGAGTGGAGATATACTCAACATCGATGTCAGCAACAACCATGCGGTCATTACGCACGAAACGCTCACTGACACCCAACACACTACCAAGCTCCGCAACTACGGCATTACCTGCAAACACGAGGTCTGAAGATGACTCACCATGACCCGACGAAGCATAGATGTAGGCAGCCATTGTACGAGACGACTGCTCGGCGATAAGCGAAATAAGGTAGTCGTGCTTGCGCACTGACTCGGGCGATGCCGAGAGGTTGAAGAGCAACTTAGCACCCTGCACAGCCTGCATAGATGATGGAGGTACAGGAACCCACATATCCTCACAAATCTCAACACCGAACTCCACGCCGTGAATATCGAACAAGAGGTCTGCACCGAAGGGACACTCCTGACCTGCAAAGCGAATTACGCGGTCACGGATACCATAGCCTGATACCCACCAACGGAGCTCCGAAAACTCACCATAGTTGGGGATGTACGACTTGGGAATTATACCCCACAACTGACCCTGACCAAAGACAGCAGCACAGTTGTAGAGGCGGTCAGCATAGACTACGGGGAGACCTACAATACCGATAGTTGGAATATCCTGAGTCTCCTCCATAAGCCACGCGAGAGCATCCTCCGAGTCCTTAAGGAGCTTCTTCTGAAGCACCATATCGCCACAAGTGTAACCCACCAGCGACAACTCAGGCATAACGACGATCTCCACGCCCTCATCAAAGGCCTGCTGCATAATTTTGAGAGCACCCTCGGCATTGCGTCGGGCATCGGCGATGTGCACACGAGGCACCGCCGCCGCGACTCTCATATATCCATATTGGTTATTCATACTTTAATGCGTTTTAATATAGCATGATGAATTTTTGTCAGAAGGGGGTAGATGTGTTGCCGAGTCGCAATTGACACGGATGGGACATACTTCTACGTATTTCCCATTCGGGGCAATAAGCTCGGTGACACAAATGCCCCCTTATCACAAAAATTACTCTGTCCAGATGCGTGCAAGGTTAATGATAGTATTTGTAGCCTTCTGCATGGTTGTCAACGAAGCATACTCATAGCGACCATGGAAGTTCATACCGCCAGTGAAGATATTAGGACATGGAAGACCCATAAACGAGAGGCGTGAACCGTCGGTACCGCCACGGATAGGCTTAACCAATGGCTTAACACCAGCCTCAATCATCGCACGCTTAGCCTTCTCGATAACCTGTGGATGTGGCTCAACCATCTTGCGCATGTTGTAGTACTGATCCTTGAGCGTGAGCGTGAGCACCTTCTCGCCATACTTGCGCTGCAAGAAGTTCACAACATCCCACATCAACTGCTTCTTCTGCTCGAACTTATCAGAGTCGTGGTCACGGATGATATAGTTGATCTCCGCCTCCTCAACGCTACCCTTGATGCCTACGCAGTGGAAAAAGCCCTCGTAGTTCTCCGTAAACTGTGGACGCTCGTTTGCTGGGAGCAAACCATTGAGCTCTGTAGCGATATCGATGGCGTTAATCATCTTGTTCTTCGCCATACCGGGGTGCACGTTGCGGCCCGAGATAGCAATCTTGGCACCCGCAGCGTTGAAGTTCTCATACTCCAACTCACCCTCCATACCACCATCCATGGTGTATGCAAAGTCAGCAGCAAACTTCTTAACATCGAAGTAATCTACGCCACGACCAATCTCCTCATCGGGAGTGAAGCCCACGCGAATCTTGCCGTGTGGCACCTCAGGGTGCGCAACGAGCCACTCCATAGCTGTTACGATCTCGGCAACACCAGCCTTGTCGTCGGCACCAAGGAGTGTAGTACCGTCGGTGTGGATAAGGGTGTGACCCTTGAAGAATGGCAACTCGGGGAACTCCTCAACACGCAACCACACGTCACCGCCAAGCAAGATATCTCGGCCGTCGTAGTTCTCAACGATATGAGGCTTGACATTTGCGCCACTCATATCGGGAGCAGTATCCACGTGAGAGATAAAGCCGATAACGGGTGCATTCTCATAGCCCTTGGTTGCGGGCAAAGTACCCATAACATAGCCATACTCATCCATAGTAACCTCCTTCAAACCGATTGTCTCGAGCTCCTCCTTGAGGTAGCGCAACAATACGAGTTGCTTCTCGGTTGAAGGGAACGATGTGCTCGACTCATCTGCCTGAGTGTCGAACGACACATATTTCAAAAATCTATCTTTCAAGTCCATTTTATAAAAGTTTTATTAGTTTCTGATTTAGGTTATTTGCTTTACTCGCCAATCTTTGCACGACGTGAGTGCCAGATGAAGTAGCCAATGATTGCCGCATACATCACAATGCCGAGGTACTCAGCACCAACACCACCAGCCCAGCCAGTGAGCTGAAGGTTGAGACCCGCAAATGCAAGGATAGCACTTACAACGCCCATCAGCGCACCACCAGCGATGAAGCCCGAAGCGATGAGTGTACCGCGATTGTTGTTTGCCTTTGCCTGCTCAGCGTTCTTGTGGCGGTTAACAGCCCAAGCAACAAGACCACCGACAACAAGAGGAGCGTTGAGCTCCATAGGGATAAACATACCGAGTGCAAATGGGAGTGCAGGAAGCTTGATGAATGTAAGAATAAGAGCGATAAGCGCACCGATGCCGTAGAGCAACCATGGTGTTGCACCACCTGTCATCAAAGGCTTGATAACCGCTGCCATAGCATTTGCCTGTGGTGCCACAAGAGCGTTCTCACCAACAAAGCCGTATGTCTTGTTCATGATTATCATAACGCCCGCAACAGTAGCTGCCGAAACGAACGTGCCGACAAACTTCCAAGTCTGCTGCTTCTTGGGGGTAGTACCAAGCCAGTAACCAATCTTGAGGTCGGTGATAAAGCCGCCCGCCATTGAGAGGGCTGTACATACCACACCACCAATAACCAAAGCTGCAATCATACCGCTATTACCCTCAAGGCCGATTGAGACGAGAACCAAAGATGAGAGGATAAGCGTCATCAATGTCATACCCGACACAGGGTTAGAACCCACGATAGCGATAGCGTTAGCCGCAACCGTAGTAAAGAGGAATGCAATAACGAATACGATAAGTAGCGCAATGATAGTCTGGAACCAGTTGTTCAAAACACCAAACTGGAAGAAGAAGAGTGTTGCAACAAGCACCGCGATGATAACGGTCATGATAACCTTCATCGAGATATCCTGCTGTGTGCGAGGCTCTGCAATAGCTGCCTTATTGCCACCAAGCTCATTCTTTGCCAACACCAATGCCGACTTGATGATGCCTGCCTGACGGACAATACCAATAAGACCTGCCATGGCGATACCACCAATACCAAGAGGACGGCCAATCTCACGGAAGATACCCTCAGGAGTGTTGAGCTGTGTTGGGTCGATACCCATGCCTACGAGCGTGTCGCTGATAGTAGCCGCATCGAACATCGAGAGCAATGGGTTAACCAATGGGATAACGACAAACCAAACGAGTGCCGAGCCACCAGCGATAATCAAGGCATACTTCAAACCAATGATATAGCCAAGACCAAGCACCGCTGCTGAGGTGTTCACACTAAGCGTAAGCTTTGCATTTGCAGCCAAGGCCTTACCCCAGCCCCACATCTGTGTTGAGATGCTCGATACCCAAGCGCCAAACGTAGAGACGATAAAGTCGTAGAGACCACCAATAAGACCCGCAACGACCAAAATCTTTGCCTGCGAGCCACCCTTCTCGCCCGATACAAGCACCTCGGTAGTTGCTGTTGCCTCGGGGAATGGATACTTACCGTGCATCTCCTTAACGAAGTACTTGCGGAAAGGAATCATCAATACAATACCCAGAATACCACCCAAAAGAGACGAGAGGAATACCTGATAGAACTGAGCCTCAAGCTCGAGGATGTAGAGTGCAGGGAGCGTAAAGATAGCACCCGCAACAATAACGCCAGATGATGCACCAATAGATTGGATGATGACATTCTGACCAAGCATGTTCTTCTTGCCACGCACCTGGCCTAAACCTACGGCGATGATGGCAATGGGGATAGCCGCCTCGAACACCTGACCAACCTTAAGGCCAAGGTATGCCGCAGCAGCCGAGAAGATAACAGCCATGATGATACCGACAGTTACCGAGTAGGGAGTAACCTCGCGTGGCTGCATCTTTGGGCCCATGACTGGCTCGTAAACCTCGCCATTCTGAAGCTCACGATACGCATTCTCTGGAAGTGAAGTTTTAATCTGTTCCTGTTGCATAGTTTTATGTTTTAGTAATTTTGTTCACGTACTATCGTACAAAGATAGTAAAAATATCCAAACAACAAAACTCTCGCGTATAAAAATAGGTGTATGCATAGATTATATTTCCCCATATTATCACATTACAACCATTGTAATCACGCCATATATCTATTTTTCTTATACCATAATAAGAATATATTATGTAGAAAAATGCATATAAATACGTGCAATTAAAATTTTATAACTACTTTTGCACACGAATTGATAAACAAACAAGAAGATAGTAAATAACCAATAAAACGATAACAAACCATGAACATTAGAAATAAGAGCTGCTGTTGCAGCGCAAACAAGGAGAATTCAACAAATATATACTCTTTTGAGGTAGGTGCACAGGGCGGCAAAACACTACAACTCAGCGATCTAAAGGGCAAGGTACTACTTATTGTAAACACTGCAAGCAAGTGTGGTTTTACACCTCAGTACACCGAGTTGGAGCAGCTGTACAAGAGCTATCGCGAGAATGGTTTTGAGATTCTTGACTTCCCATGTAACCAGTTTGGCGGTCAGTCACCTGAGGATGATGCCGAGAGAACAACATTCTGCCAGCTCAACTACGGCACAACATTCCCACAGCTCAAAAAGATTGAGGTGAATGGCGACAACGCATCACCGCTATATAAGTGGCTTAAGGCCGAGCGCGGCTTTGAGGGCTTTGACGAGGGTCATCCACTATCTGAGAAGTTAGATGAGATTCTGCGCGGTGCCGACCCCGACTACGCACAGAAGCCCGACATCAAGTGGAACTTCACCAAGTTCCTTGTTGACCGCAACGGCAAGGTTGTAGCACGCTTTGAGCCTACAGCCGATATGAAGCAGGTAGAGAAGGCTATCGAGGCTCTGCTATAACAATACATACGAATAAAAACGAAAAGTGGGTTGACCAAAATGATCTGACCCCAAAAGATTGGACGGATTATTAAATAGATTTATTGGTAAAGAGTTCGGTATTGCACCGGACTCTTTCCGTTTAATTTTAGTTTAATACGGTCGTTATTGTAGTAGTTGATATACTTTCGTAACTCTCG
>JAZTYW010000027.1:0-61926 GCA_045637085.1 Alistipes sp.
ATCGACCTTCTGTTTGTTCTTATCGAGGAAGCCGAACTCCTCGTTGATGAGCGACTGCACACGAATACATCGTATCGCCTCCGCCTTGTCGAGCATCTCTTGGTTGAACATTCTTTGCTGCTCGTTGCGTGGCTTGGCATAGAGGTAGATACCGAGGAACTCTCGGCGGCTCATCTTCATCGTGTAGGGGTTGCGGATTGCAGGGTAGTAATCCAAATAGAGTGAAATACGATCGTTGCGTAACGCCTTTTGGCGCAGGGTTACATTTGTGCAAGTTAGTGTCATAGCTGTTATGTTTTAATTGTTTCTACTTTTTGATGCAAATTAAATTGGTGTTTTGATGGTGGTATCAATCACCATCAAGTAACTTTACTCAATCTTCGGTGGTTCAAAGAATTTATCGAGTTCCGAGCGCAAAATCTTGGTGTACTTGCCAACCTTGATGCGAGTGATGTTGTGATACTTCACATAGTGGTAGAGCTGGTCGCGAGTGAGGTTGTATTTCTCCATCGCTTCGGGTATGGTGTAGTATTGTGGCTCTTCGGGCGTGGCAATACCTTTGGCTATATCGAAATGCTTTTTCGAGTAATAGACCATCTTGCCCTCCTTGCGCTTGGGAATTACATTCTTATATACAAAGGTGTAGATTGCCGATAGCGTCATACCGAACTTCTCCTGCAACTCCGCCACGCTGTACCACTCGGTAATGCTCGCATCGGGTGCTTTCTTGGCAAAGTAGGAGTCTATATGCTTCTTGCTCCAATAGGTTCTACCGCGATTAAATGTGCGAGGGATATTATGCTCCTTCGCAATCTCATAAATCCACGACTCCTTAACGCCAAATTTCTCTTTAATCTCGGCTGTGGTGTATAGATCTGTTATTGCAATCGCATCTCGCGGTTGTCGCTTTTCGTATGGATTTGCTTTAAGCATTGCATCTATATCCGTTCTTTTTACAAATGATAATCTACTGCTTAATTTATAAGCAAGTAGATGTCCTGCATATATCATCTTATATACAGCTTGAAGAGAAAGACCTAATAAGGTTGCTGCTTGGGCTATTGATAGATACTCTTTGTCTTTGATGTTCTCAACAGGTTTTTCTGTCTTGACATAATGAGTTTCGCTTTCGGCTTGTTTAACCCTCTTGTCTCGGACAGCCTGTTTGTAGGCTAAATTAGCACAGCGATGTGAACAATACTTAGTAGATACTTTTTGAGCTTCAAACTCAACTCCACACCATTGGCAAATCTTCTTGATTCTAATGTTACTTGCTGCCATTTTACTACTGTTTTGAGTGTTTAATTCTCTTGATTTCTCCTGTTTTGGTTTAACTATCTTAAACCATATTCAACCATATTCAACTTTGTCCGTCACCTCGCCAACGCAAAATCGCATTTCAAGCGGCGAGGTACACAGGAGGTACAAAAACAGGCGTAAAAAGGCTTAGCAACGATTAACAACGATGCTTGCACAAACAAATATAGCACCCGTAAAGAGTGCTATATTAATCATTTATGATTGATTTAACTATTTGATAGTCAACTATTTATTTGCCGATGCAGAAATGTGAAAATATCGAGTGAAGTATATCGTCAGATGTAATTTCGCCTGTGATCTCGCCTAAGTGGTGGACAACTCGGCGTATATCCTCACTCAATAAATCAGATGGCAAACCACTATCCATCGCCGCGCGGGCAGAGGTGAGGGCGGTATATGCCTCGCGCAATGCTGCGTAGTGGCGCATATTTGAGACTACAACACTGCCTGTGCCGAGTTTCGATGTGTCGATGGTCGATGCCAGGCGCTCGCGGAGAGCATCGATGCCGATGCCGCTCTTGGCAGATATGCAAAGGATGTCGGACGCGATGGTAGCAGGGGCTGGCAGGGTGTCTATCTTGTTAATCACACGGATATGTTGCTGTGTATCGCTCTGCTCAACGATGTCGAAGGTGGAGTCGTCTGCCGTAGTGAGGTGGATGACGATGCTGGCATTGGCGATAGCACGGTGTGTGCGGTCTATGCCCATCTGCTCGAGAGTGTCTGTTGTTGTGTGGATACCTGCGGTGTCGACAAAGCGGTAGCGTACACCATTAATCACGGTTGTTGCCTCGATGGTATCGCGTGTGGTACCCGCGATATCCGACACCATAGCTCTGTCCTCCTCGACAAGTGCGTTAAGAAGTGTGCTCTTACCCACGTTTGGTTTACCAACAATTGCCACGTTTACACCATCTTTGAGTGCTCTGCCTAATGCAAATGATGATGTTAGTTGCTCTATCTGCGAGCCTATATCATCGAGTGTATTGCGGAGTGTTGTGCGGTCTGCAAATTCTACATCCTCCTCCGAGAAGTCGAGCTCCAATTCGAGGAGTGAGCATAGGCGGAGTAGTTCATTTCGCAGCGATGCGAGACGCTCTGAGTAACCTCCGCGCATCTGCGTTGAGGCCACATTGTGTGACCACATCGAGTCTGAAGCGATGATGTCGGCAACAGCCTCGGCGCGGCTGAGGTCCATCTTACCTGCCAGGAAGGCGCGGCGTGTGAACTCGCCAGGCATAGCCATAGTTGCGCCGCGGTTGATGGCTATGCGTAGCACCTCCGAGGTGATATACTCCGAGCCATGTAGGGTAATCTCTACCGTGTCGTCGCCCGTATATGAGTGTGGCGCGCGGAAGAGTGCAACGACAACATCGTCGATTGTTCTCTCCTCTTCGTCGACTATCAGGCCATAGTGTAGGGTGTAGCCCTTGCAGTCGCTCAAAGCTCTCTTACCGCGAAACATGGTGTCGGCAATCTCTATTGCGCGGCTTCCGCTTATGCGTACAACCATCACGGCGCCACCCGCAGCAGTAGCAGGGGCGATAATCGTAGTGTCTGTATCTAAATGGTTGTACATAGGCATGTTGATATTTGTTATCTATTGCTTACCTTTATGCGCTGACCAATGCGCAAAGAGTTTGCATTTTTGATGTTATTCCACTTCATAAGCTGCTGCACCGTGCAACCATACTTCTTAGCGATGGCGCTCAATGTGTCACCCTTCTTGATGGTGTGCATGGTTACAGGTGGAGCCTCATGCTTCTTCTTCTCGATGTTCGCATGTATGACATACTCCTTCAGGTATAGGCTATCCTTTGCGAAGATGCTGTCTCGCTGTCTGTCGAACTCCGTAAATAGCTCGACGGGGAGTGTGAGAGGGTAGCTCTTTGTTGTTGCAGGGATAATCATCATTGTGTACTCGGGGTTGAGCATCTTCAGAACCTCTATATCGATGTTAAGTGTTGAAGATACCTGCTCGAGGTGCATGGGACGGTTAATCATGACCGTATCTACGGCGATAGGCATCGGAGGAGTGGGGATTGTCACTCCATGAGCACGATGGTATGCAAACGCGTACGTAGCACCCATGTATAGGGGCACGTATCCACGTGTCTCATAGGGTAGATACTCATAGATATCCCAGAACAACTGACCTGCATCCTCGAGGCTCACGCCGCTGCTGCTCAATGCTCTGTTCACGCGACCAGGACCGCAGTTATAAGCTGCAATAGCCAGAGTCCAGTCGCCATAGATGTTATACATGCGCTTGAGATACTGTGCTGCTGCACGAGATGCGAGGCGTGGGTTACAACGCTCATCAACCATTGAGTTAATCTCCAGGCCGAACTCCTTGCCTGTTGCTGGCATGAACTGCCAGATGCCCACAGCGCTCTTGCCCGACTTTGCCAGTGGGCTTAGTCCCGACTCTACGACGGCGAGTGTGCGGATCTCTACGGGGATACCAGCATTGATAAACTCCTCTTCGATAATGGGGAAGTAGTAGTAGGCGTAGCTGAATATCTTGGCATAGGCGGGAGAACAGAAGCGCTCGATGGCAGCACGTACCTCGCGGTTGTAGGTCAGAGGCACGGGAGTCATGATTGCCTGCAAGCGAGAGATGTAGAGTGAGTCTATGTTGTTGTATGCGCTTACTGTATCTATGGTTGCGCAGTGAGCCTTGAACTCGGTGAAGTATTTGTCGTAGTACTCTTTAGAACTGCTTGCGCGCCATATAGCAAGAATGGAGTCAATCTGCTCGGGTCTATTTGCTGGGCGAGTATTGGCTTTTGTCTCTACTACATCAGCATTGTCTATATCAATATAGTCGGCATTTTGCCTAAGTTTAATACTATCTTTGCGTCGCTCAATCTCTTCGGGTGATGTGTACTGTTTCGACACGCCGCGACGTGGACGCTGTGCGTAGAGAGTGGTGTCGAGTGATGCAACGACGAGTAACGACACAACAACGAGAAGCTGTGTCAGGAGTTTTGTTATCTTCATCTATCTTAAAAATTCAGGCTAAGGTTTACGCCGAATAGCGGCTGTGACTCTATGTACGAGTAGTCAACATAGGGCTCGAGGTTCATTGTGAGGTCATCCGATATGTCGTAGTCCTGCAGGTGGGCATCAACATGCGCATCCATAATCTGCAACAGGTATACGCCCGCTGTGAGCAGGATACATAGGTCTCGGTTACGACGGTAGCTATCCTTAAGGTTCTTGAGGAATGTTGAAGAGTAGGCACCACGGAACTCATCAGCCGAACCGTTGGGGTAGTTCCCAGGATTTTTTTCGTAGTCCACGCGCAGAGCATACGCCGTTTTGAAACGTTTGTAACCACGGTTGTTCCAGTCGATGGTGTAGATGGTCGATGCCATACCGCCAATGACGATTGGTACACGCCAGTAGCTCTTGTTGTATATCTGTCCAGCACCAGGACATATTGTCGATAGGGTAGTTGCCTTCTTGACGTGCGACACGTCGTTTGTTTTGTAGTTGATTGCAGCGTCGCCGATGAAGTAGATATATGATGCTATTGCCAAACCTGCATATATCTGCTGTCGGGTATTGTGGCGTATCATCTTAGTTTGTAACTCATCGAGCTCGGGGGTACGCATGTAGCCATGGTCGATAAGATACTGGTCATATTGCTTTTTGAGTGGTTTATACAGTTTGTTCTCATGGGCAAACAGACCGACTGTTGTACCTACAACGGGGTAAAGGATGCCGAGCTTCCAATATTGTTTGTTGTATATCTGTCCGAAACCAGGGAGTGGCAACGACAGCCAACACATCTTCGACAAATCCATCGAGTCGGTGATAAGAGGCTTTCGCACCTCGCCATTCTTGTTTAGGCGTATGCGGCGACCATCGGGCGTGATGCTATCTCTACGACCACGCGCTGCCGAGTCACGCTTGAGCGTTGCGGCAATGGCGCGGCGCACGGAGTCACGACTCTCCTGTGGAAGATTGTCGTAGAGCATGTTGGACATTCGGCCAATAGAATCGAGGTAGTTGTAATATATTGAGTCGCGGCGTGCGGCAGCCTCAGCCTGCGCTCTCTTAAGTGCTGCTGAGTCGATTGGAACCAGACCACCATTATTGATGGTGCGCACATTACCACGCAACCTCTCACGGTTATACTCCTGCGCATAGACACCCTCAGTGACTGCAAAGAGTGCAATCACCACCATGACGATGGCTATGGACAATCGTTTAATCATATCTAATCTAACGCGATTATTTGTTGTTTATTTTGTGTAGCTTTGCGATAAGTTTTTCAACCTCAATATCGTTTGCACACTCAATGGTAATGCGGCTTGCGCCACTCTTGGTGCGCTTGATGGAGATGTTGTCCGAAAAGAGACTCTCCAACTCATATACGAGCTTCGAGTATGACTCTGGGTACTCCTCATTATCGCTTTCCACGTTGCGCTCCTCTGTCATCTTGCGTGCCAATGCCTCGGCCTGACGTACCGACAGACCCTTATTCACGCAGCGCTTCATCGCCTTGATCTGCATGTCGGGAGTGAGTGCTGCGATGGCCTTGGCGTGTCCCATGCTGATTACGCCCTCCTTCAACGCAAGCTGAATCTCCGATGGCTGACCAAGGAGACGCATGTAGTTAGATACTGTAGAGCGCTTCTTGCCAACCTTCTCAGCCATTGCCTCCTGAGTAAGTCCACACTCGTCGATAAGACGTTGCATGCCCAGAGCAATCTCGATAGCATTCAAGTCCTGACGCTGGATGTTCTCAACAAGTGCCATAGCATGCAGGTCCTCATCCTCCACATCACGAATATATGCGGGAAGTGTCTCGAGACCTGCCATCTGTGATGCACGCCAGCGACGCTCACCGCTGATGATGGTGTACTTACCATCGTTGCGGCGACGCAGTGTTATAGGCTGAATAACGCCAAGTGTGGCGATAGATGCAGAGAGCTCGCTCAATGCCTCATCGTCAAAGTCGTGGCGTGGCTGCAAGGGGTTGGGTATGATGTCCGCAATCGCCACCTCTGCCATCTCCGACATAGGCTTTGACTGCTGTGTGGGATTAATATCGCCAAAAAGGGCATCGAGGCCGCGACCCAATCCTCTCTTATTCTTAGTTGTAGTCATATCTCGTATTTTCGTTTATTCACTCTTTGTCTTATTTCGCTTCAAGAACTCGCGTGCAAGGCTTAGGTAGTTTACCGCGCCTGTTGCCGCAGCGTCGTAGAGCATGATGGGCTTGCCGTGTGAGGGTGCCTCACCAAGACGAATGTTACGCTGGATGATTGTCTCGTATGCCAACTCGCCAAAGTGCTCGCGCACCTCGTTAACTACCTGGTTATTGAGCTTGTTGCGCATGTACATCGTGAGCACGAAGCCCTCGATGGCCAACGAAGGGTTAAGACGGCTCTTGACCATCTTGATGGAGTTTAGCAACTTGCTCAGACCCTCAAGGGCGAGGTACTCGCACTGCACTGGTACAAGCACAGAGTCTGCCGCAGTGAGAATATTCACGGTCAAAAAGCCGAGCGATGGCGAACAATCAATGAAGATGTAGTCGTAGTTGTCACGCACCGAATCGACAATACCCTTGATTATGTGGTGGGCGTTATCCATTGTTGATAGCTCAGTGTCGGCAGCCACAAGGTTGATAGACGAGGGAAGCAACCATAGTTTCTTGATGTCCTCCGAGTGGAGAATAACATCCTTTGCCTCTGCGTCGCCAACAATACACTCATAGATGCCTGTCTGGTTGATGTCGAAACCCAATCCAGATGTGGCATTCGCCTGTGGATCAGCGTCGATGAGCAATACCTTCTTGCCCAATAGCGCCACTGATGCCGCGAGGTTAATTGCTGTGGTGGTCTTGCCTACGCCACCCTTCTGATTTGCTAATGCAACAACTTTTGCCATCTATATTTTGTTCTTAAATTCACTAATAAATAAATCGGACAAAAATAGTAAAATTTATCGTATTTTTAACTCCTATTTCTGAAAATTCTGTATCTTTGTTTGAATTTTGTTGCTATGCCCTTTGGTTATGCAATAGTTGCATAGTTGTGGGGTAGGGTGATAAACTGAAATTTTGATCGATTATGAAGCGATTTTTTAAGAGCGTAGGACTATCTGCGATATTCCTGTTTGTGTTCGCTGTCTGCATGTTTGCAGTTGGTGCCGTGTTCACCATTTTTATGCCAAACATCCCCGCTGATGTGAGCTTTATGCTTATGTATTTCTGCTCAATGATTACTGTATATGGTGCGGTGTTACTGCTTGAGCAAACGGTGTTTAAGCGTGTGCTTCCTGTCTATAATTCCAAGTCGGGATTTGACCCCATAGCGATACTTCTTGGTGTTGTTCTCATCTTCGCTATTTCGATAGTATTGCTCCCTCTCGAGGGTGTTTTGTCTGCTGATAGCCGCGTCTTTCCGAATGGCGTATGCACGCTCATCTCCGTGGTGGTTTTAGCTCCCATTTTCGAGGAGGTTGTGTTCCGTGCGCGACTCTACAATATACTTAGTCGCAACACCTCACCGCTGATGTCTGCGTCGCTTTCGGCTGTGGTATTTGGAGCTGTTCACATGCAGCCAATAGTTGTAATCGAGGCGTTGCTGGTGGGCGTTGTCCTAAGCTATTTCTACCTCTCTAAACGCTCGATTATCACCCCCATAATACTACATATTTTTAATAATGCTTTTGCCTATGCGCTCACGATGCTGTCATATCGTGGAGAGTCGTTCCGTGCAATTTTAGGTGGTGGCGATGTGCAGGTCGTCGTGTATGCAATTGCAGCCACTATTGTTGTTGTGGGTGCGGTTGTTATCTTACGTTTCTTTGTTAAGGAGAAGTACCGTATGCGTGGCGTAGAGTGTCAGGATATGGAGACAATAGCCCATCACTACGATTCCAATCAACTTATTGAACAGTAGAGCTATTTTTGATTGACATAGTCCCTGTAACGTCACCACGTTACGGGGATTTTTTTATAACTGTCGATACCGAAATTTATCATAGAATATATTAAACAAAAGACCCACGGGCAATTGCCGTGGGTCTTGTCTTAGTGATGGGTTATGCGCCATCACGCAGGTGTAGATTACTTAATCTCCCAAGTCTGACCTGAGCGAAGAAGATCATCTACACACTTAATCTTTGCCGCAGCCTTAACCTGCTCAACCTGCTCTGCTACCTTAATGTCGTAAACGTTCTCGTCGTCAACATCGCGGATAACACCAACTGCTACTGGGTACTCGGGGTACTTCATAGCTGCAAGCATAGAGTGGAGAGTAGTGTCAGCACACTTAGCGTCGTGTGTCAAAACATCGTCGATAGTGTAGCCGTCCTCGCCGATAGTTACAGGCTTAAGGCGCATGTTCTCGAATACGAGACCCTTATTCTTATCCTTGCCGAACAACATCTTCTCGCCGTGTACGAGGTGGATAGTGTGCTCCTCGCGAGTAGCCTTGTCACCTGCAAACAATGCGTGGGTCTTGTCGTTGAAAATCATACAGTTAACCAATGCCTCGGTAACAGCCATACCCTTGTGCTTAGCAGCTGCCAACAAGCACTCCTTAGTGAGCATAACCTCCTGGTCAATAGTACGAGCGAAGAACGTACCCTTAGCACCGATAACCAACTCACCTGGTGTAAATGGCTTCTCAACAGTACCGAAAGGAGATGTCTTTGTTACCTTACCCAACTTAGTAGTAGGAGAGTACTGACCCTTAGTCAAACCGTAGATCTCGTTGTTGAACAAGATAACGTTGAGGTCGATGTTACGACGAATGGCGTGGATGAAGTGGTTACCACCGATAGCCAATGAGTCGCCATCACCTGTACATACCCATACAGAGAGGTCGGGGTTAGCTGTCTTGATACCTGTTGCAATAGCGTTCGCACGACCGTGGATGGTGTGGAAGCCGAAGGTCTTCATGTAGTAGATGAAACGTGAAGAGCAACCGATACCCGATACGAATGTGAATTTGTTGTGTGGCTTGCCGAGAGCATCTGCTACCTCGGGCATTGTACGCTGCACAGCGTTAAGGATGGCGTGGTCGCCACAACCGGGACACCACTTTACCTGTTGATCGCTCTTGAAATCAGCGGGTGTATACTTAAATTCTGCCATAGTTTTTCTCGTTTTAAGTTATTTGTGGTGTTAGGTTTACAACATTGAATTAACCTTATCCTTGATCTCGATAACGGTGAAGGGCTGACCCTCAGTCTTACCGTAAGACTCGATTACAACCTCCTGGAACTGCTGACGCAAGTAGTTAGCAAACTGCCCCTCGTTCAACTCGCATACCACGATGCGCTTGTAGCGCTTCAAGGTCTCGGCTACGCCCTTCTGCAATGGGTAGATGTAGTTGAAGTGGAGGTGAGCAACGCTCTTACCCTCATCCTGAAGCTGCTTAACTGCGCTGTGGAGGTGACCGCGTGTACCGCCCCAACCAACAACGAGTACGTCTGCATTCTCAGCACCGAATACCTCCAACTCTGGCAACTCCTCAGCCACGAGCTCCACCTTCTTGCGACGTGTAGTAACCATCTCCTGGTGGTTCTTAGGATCGTGTGAGATAGTACCGCGGAGCTTATCCTTCTCCAAGCCACCGATGCGGTGCTCGAGACCCTCCTTGCCTGGGAATGCCCAGCCACGTGCGAGCTTCTCGTTACGCTCGTATGGCAAGAACTCGCCCTCGCCCTCACCACGAGGTGCTACGATAGGAGGTACAATAGCAGGGTAGTCGCTCATTGAAGGAATCTTCCAAGGCTCTGAACCGTTTGCGATGAAACCGTCAGTGAGCAACATAACAGGAGTCATGTGCTCCATAGCAATCTTACTTGCCATGAATGCATAGTGGAAACAGTCGCTTGGTGAAGATGCTGCAACAACAACCATAGGACACTCACCATTACGGCCATAGAGTGCCTGGTTAAGGTCGCTCTGCTCAGTCTTTGTAGGAAGACCTGTAGATGGACCACCACGCTGAACGTCAACAACTACCAAAGGAAGCTCTGCCATAACTGCAAGACCCATAGCCTCGCTCTTGAGCGAAATACCAGGACCAGATGTTGTAGTAACTGCGAAGTTACCAGCATAAGCTGCACCGATAGATGTACATATACCAGCGATCTCATCCTCAGCCTGTACGGTCTTAACGCCGAGGTCACGACGCTTAGCAAGCTCTTCGAGGATTACGGTTGCGGGAGTGATAGGGTATGAGCCGCAGAAGAGTGGAAGACCAGACTTCTCAGATGCAGCGCAGAAGCCCCATGCAGTAGCTGTATTACCGTTGATTGAGCGATATACGCCCTTCTCCAACTCGGCAGGAGCTACGGTATAGTTGTTAGCAAACTGGTGTGTATTAGCTGCGTAGTTGTAACCTGCCTCGATAACCTTCTTGTTAGCCTCAGCAACGAGAGGATTCTTCTTTGCGAACTTAGAGTCGAGGTAGTTCTTTGCGTAGTCATCAGGACGGTTGTACATCCAGAATACGATACCGAGGGCAAACATATTCTTGCACTTTACAACTGCCTTGTTGTCCATGCCAGAGTCCTTCAAAGCCTCCTTGGTCATTGTAGTGATGTCGGGGATAACGACATTGTAATCCTGGAGGTTAAGCTCTGTGATAGGATCCATGGTCTTGAAGCCAGCCTTTGTGATGTTTTCCTCGGTCATGGTGTCGCCGTCGATGATAACGGTAGCCGAGGGCTTGAGCCACTTGCGGTTAGCGATGAGTGCTGCGGGGTTCATAGCCACGAGCACATCGCAGTAGTCACCAGGGTTATCTACACGTGAAGAGCCGATGTGTACCTGGAAACCAGACACACCTGCTACTGTTCCCTGCGGAGCACGAATCTCAGCTGGGTAGTCGGGGAAGGTAGAGATACCGTTTCCGAGCAGTGCTGAAGTGTCCGAGAAGAGCGTACCGGTGAGCTGCATACCGTCACCTGAGTCACCCGAGAATCGGATAACCACATCCTGCAACTGCATAGCGTTTACTTTGTCCATGTTCAGTAAGTTTGTAGTTTTGTATAATTGTTTAATTGTCTTATTCCAATGGATATATCGTGCACCTATTATAAGGTACACCATAATTTCATACAAATATAGTAAAAAATGTGGTACGCTGTATCAAAAAATCGAAATAAATTTCCGAAAACTGCAAAAATGTGATGTTGTGCGGTCTCTTTTGTCAAAAAGCGTGGATGGCGTATGTGTGAAATCCGAAAATTCGATGGCTTGAAAATAAAAAACGAGATAGGCGTTGGTGATGCTATTATTGTCATCATTCCTTGCCTATCTCGTTTAGTAAGTCTCGTTATTGAGGTGTCGCGCAGCTTGAAAAAAAATAAGCCTAATGTCAAATATACCTATGTTAACGATTATAAACCCTGATACAAAGTATATGTTGCAGGTGGATTATTTGCACTCGTGGTGGTGACAAGCCTCGCCCGAGTCCATAACGAAGCCGAGGAGGTAGCCCTTAACCACTGCCTCGATGTCACCCTTGCAACCACGGATGACCTTGATGTTGTGGCTCTGGAGCTTGTTCTTTGCACCCTCACCCATGTTGCCTGCGAGCATTACCTCGATGCCCATAGCCTCCATGTCGGCAGCGATACCCGACTTGCAACCACAACCCTCGGGGGAGTCGAGGCGTGAGGTAGAGATAATTTTGCCATCCTCAACCTCGAAGATGGTATAGTAGGCGCAGTGACCGAAGTGATCATCAATGTGACCGTCGCGTGTTGGAACAGCAATCTTCATAATCAATTAGTAATTAGCATTTAGTAATTAGTAATTAGTAATGGATGTGTAGGGGAGTGGGTGATTAGTAATTAGGGAGCTTAGATTTCTACGTCCTAAACTCCCTAACTTCCTTAACTTCCCTATGTTCTCCAATAAAAAACGGAGCTGTGTGCTCCGCTTTTCTTATTAGAGATTAGGATTAATCTTTGACCACTCCTCGATTGCGGGAACGATGCCGAGAGTTACCAACTCGTCACGCATCTTGCAGAGGTGTGCGTATGAAGCGTCGAGCTTTGCCAACTCCTCCTCAGTACCAACGGGCATCTTGTATGAGCAGCCGTTCTGATCGAGAACAGTGTCCATAGCCATCATGATGTGGTTGTACTTCTCGTTAGAAACGTATGTACCTGCTGGGAAACGGAATGGCTCGCCACCCATAACTGAACGAATCATCTCTACAGAGAGGTATGATGGGCTCTGGAATGATGAACGACCGCGGAGCTTGATGATAGCAGCACCACCCTGTGTTACATCCTTCTTCATCTGCTCCCACTCCTCTGCGGGGAACTCCTCAGTGCCGATGATGTCAGTGAGCTTGCGGCCAGCGATCTTAACTGCGCTGCCGAATACTGCCATCTGCTCGCCGTGGCCACCGTAAGTAGCGCAGCCCTCGATATCGCTCTGCATAACGCCGAACTTCTTAGCCAAGGCGCTCTTGAGACGTGTAGTGTCAAGACCTGCAAGTGTAGTAACCTGACCTGGCTTCAAACCAGAGTAGAGCAATGTTACGAGACCTGTAAGGTCAGCAGGGTTGAAGATGATAACGACGTGCTTAACATCGGGGCAGTATGTCTTGATGTTCTTACCGAGCTGCTCTGCGATCTCGCAGTTGCCCTTCAAAAGGTCCTCACGAGTCATACCCTCCTTACGTGGAGCACCACCTGAAGAGATGATATACTTTGCATCCTTGAACGCCTCAGCAACATCAGTTGTAGCTGTGATGTTCACATTGTCGAAACGGCTCTGACGCATCTCCTCAGCAACACCCTCTGGTGAGAATACATCGTAGAGGCAGATGTTGTTTGTGAGGTTCATCATAAGAGCTGACTGAACCATGTTTGAGCCGATCATACCGGCAGCACCGACGATAACGAGCTTGTCGTTAGTTAGAAATGCCATAGTTGTAAATGTTTTTTAAGTTGTTATAGTTTGTAAATACTCTCAATTTTTTGTTGATTACACCAATACATATATTTATGTACGCAATCATCACGCAAAATTAGGAAACATTCGAGGATATTGCAAACTTTTTTGCAAATAAAATTTGTTTTACGCTCTGCCGTGGTTACATTGTTGATAAAATTATTACCTTTGTATTAATTATGGATAGAATAATTCAAATCAACCAATCATCGACTCTCTATGTGGGTCGTGCCGCGGAACTTCTCGATAGGGTGCTTCCCGTGGGGCGTACTGTCGTAATCACCGATGCCAATATTGATCGTCTATATCCCAATCTCGTTCGCCGCTTTGAGCATATCATAGTGGGGCAGGGCGAGGGGTGTAAGAGCCTGCAAACTGTTGACCGCGTCTACCGCGAGCTGATGGCTTTAGGGGCTGATCGCTCTACGTTCATCTTGGGCATTGGTGGTGGCATCGTTACCGATATAGCGGGTTTTGTCGCAGCCACGTATATGCGAGGTGTCGATTTTGGCTTCGTCTCTACAACACTTCTCGGTCAGGTTGATGCTTCGGTGGGTGGCAAGAATGGAGTAAATGTTGCAGACTATAAAAATATGGTAGGCACTTTCCGTCAGCCTCGTTTCGTAATCATGGATGTCGAGATGCTGCGTACTCTGCCTAAACGTGAACTGCGTGCAGGTATGGCTGAGGTTGTTAAGAGTGCTATTATCGCTGATACTGCACTCTTTGAACGTTTGGAGCGATGCGGTGAGAGTATCTATAATTCGGCGGAGGATATGCAGGAGGTTATGCTTGGCGCTGTGGCTGTCAAGGCTCGCATCGTAGCTGAAGATGAGCGCGAGGGTGGAGTGCGTCGCCTCTTGAACCTCGGGCACACGCTTGGTCACGCCATAGAGAAGTGTACGCATGATGTCAATCATGGAGAAGCTGTTGCAATTGGCATGTCACTTATTACGCATGCAGCTGTGCGTCGTGGTATGATGGTTGAGAGTGATGCTTTGCGCGTTGATGAACTTCTCAGACAGTTGGGATTTAATCTTGAGTTACCGCTTAATATCTGTGATGTGCTGCGCGAAGTAAAATACGATAAAAAGAAGAAAGACAGCTTATTGCGTGTAGTATTTCCTGTTAAAATTGGTGAATGCCGAGTAGCGGAGTTGTCGTTCTTGGAGTTTGAACAATTATTCAAATAAAAATGGTCTATGAAACGAGTATATATACTTCTTGCTGATGGCTTTGAGTGCGTTGAGGCTATTGCACCTATTGATGTTATGAATCGTGCGGGTGTAGAGTTGATACGTGTTGCTGTGGGTGGTAGTCTGCATGTCACTTCATCGCACGGCTTGGTAACATTGAAGTGTGATATGTTGATTGAGGATGCCGACCTCTCGGATGGCGATGCTATCATTCTTCCAGGGGGCAATCCAGGTTATATCAACCTCCGTAACTCGGCGTTGGTGTGCGCTGCTGTGCGTGATTACTATGATAGCGGAAAGTTAGTTGCCGCTATATGTGGTGCACCTACGGTGTTGGCTGCTGCGGGTGTTGCGCGTGGTTGCAGCGTGACCTGTCATACTACTGTTGTCGAGGAGATGGGCGATTATAACTTCGTTGGCGGCTCGGTGGTTGAGGATGATAACCTCATTACAGCTGCGGGTGCTGGTCTCTCGGTAGATTTTGCTATTGCCATTGCTGAGCGACTCGTTGGTAGCGAAACGCTCTCTCGCGTCCGCCGTGGCATGGAGATTTAGTATCGATTATTAATCTGTCTGAATAACAAAAGCGGGGTAGTGAGTACCTCGCTTTTGTCTATTATATATATCAGTCTCTTGGGTTGTCCGTGTGATTACTTGTTAAGGGTACAACATCCTTTGTTCGCAATCCCTCGTATGGGTTCACACCATATACAACATCCTTATATAACAACCAATGAGTACGCGTTGCGCCATTGCTGTCTGTTTTTGTGTAAACCTGTATAAAGGTCCATCCGAGCGCTTCCATGTAGTTAAGTGCATCAATCTGAGAGTTAAAGACTAATGCTCTACCATTGTTGTTAGCTAATATTGATGTAGATAACCATCTTTGCTCTTGACCGAAATCTATGGTTACTTTTGTAGAGTTGCCCATTGTTGGGTATTCGACAATCTCGCAGAAGACTCTGCCCTCGGCAAATAGATTGGTGGTGCAGATGCACATCGCAAATAAAAGTAGTAGTTGTTTCATAGTTCTGAATTTTAGTTGTTTCTGTTTTTTGTTATAACAAAGTTATTAAAAAATATGCTACTTTGTATCGAACTCACTGTCAAATGACATCTTTGCGTGGTGAAACGACAATAAGTTGGGATGAAGTGGATTTCTCATGGCGTTCATTGCGAGGAGGGCTGAAGTCCGACGTGGCAATCTCTGTCGCGCGGTATGTCATCCTGAGCGTAACTAAGTGCCCCCGCTGGCAACACACCTTGTGCGTTGTCACTTGTTGGCTTTGAGGAGATTCTTCACTTCGTTCAGAATGACAGCACAGAGCACCATTAGTAATTATTAATTGATTTATCTGTCATCCTGAGCGCAGCGAAGGATCTACTGGATAGCACAGCCGTCGAACTTTAGTACTCGCCGAGAGATTCTTCGTTACACTCAGAATGACATTGTTAGTGTGTGCGTCATTGCGAGGAGGCTGAAGTCCGACGTGGCAATATTTGTCGCGCGGTATGTCATCCTGAGCGTAGCTAAGTGCCCCCGCTGGCAACACACCTTGTGCGTTGTCACTTGTTGGCTTCGAGGAAATTCTTCACTTCGTTCAGAATGACGCCGCATGGCGAGGTATTATACACTGTCATCCTGAGCGCAGCGAAGGATCCCCTCGCTGGCAACACACCTTGCGCGTTGTCACTTGTCGGCTTCGAGGAGATTCTTCACTTCGTTCAGAATGACAGCGTATAATGCCATCATTAGTAATTAAAAATTGTCAACGCCAATTACTAATTACTAATTGCTAATTACTAATTATTTACATTTGCTATGCTCTTTCCCAATAACGAACTATTATAATAGATATGGGGCTGCCCACGCGGACAACCCCATATCTATTTTATATCAGCCGAAGATTACTTGCGAACCTCGGCGCCAGCCTTCTGCTCGAGTTGAGTCTGAAGGTTAGCCATTGTGCGCTCAATCTGCTTGTCGTTGAGCGTCTGGTTCTTATCCTCGAGGATGAAGCTCAAAGCGTAAGACTTCTTGCCCTCAGGCAACTTGTCGCCCTCGTAAACATCGAACAACGACACCGACTTCAAGAGCTTCTTCTCAGTAGCAAATGCGATAGAGCGAAGCTGTGAGAATGATACATTCTTATTTACGAGCAATGCCAAGTCGCGCTTAACCTCAGGGAACTTCGAGAGCTCCTTGAACTGTACCTTTGCCTTCTTCGTCATCTTGACGAGCTGGTCGAAGTCAACCTCTGCAAAATATACATCCTGCTTGATATCGAACTTCTTGCGAACGATTGGAGATACAACGCCCATGCGTACCACCTCGTTAGGACCCTGCTTAAAGACGATAGCGTCGCCATAGAGATCGCAATCGAGGCTCTCAGACTGCAAAGCGTAGATGTCAACGCCAAAGCGCTTCAAAAGACGCTCTACGATAGCACGGAGTGTGAAGAAGGATGCTGTCTCCTCCTTGCTGTTCCACGATAGCTGTGTCTTGAGACCTGTTACGGTGATGCCGATGCGGTTATTCTCAACATACTTAGCCAAGGTGTTCTCCTCCGATGCCTTCTCCGCAGCGAAAGCGTAGCAGTTACCCACCTCATACATCTTGAGGTTGCCGTTGCGGCGGTTAACATTGAGCTCTACGGCCTCCAAGGCGTTGAAGAGCAATGTCTGACGCATAACGTTGAGGTCCTGAGACAATGGGTTCAAAATCTTCACGCAGCGTTCTGCGGGGTATGATGTCGAGCCCTCGTAGTACGAAGCCTTGGTGAGCGAGTTCGACATAATCTCGGTGTAGCCATTCGATGTGAGGAAATCAGATGCCGCATTCTGCAAGCGTGCCTTGTCGGGCTTTGGTGCGTACGACAAAGTAGAGTTTACATGGTCTGAAATCTCGATGTTGTTGTAGCCATACACGCGCAATACATCCTCAATGAGGTCTGCCTCGCGCTGTACATCTACGCGGTAGGGAGGAACTGCCACTGTGAGCACCTCGCCCTCGCGACCGAGAACCTTAACGTCAAGGGCCTCGAGGATAGTCATGAATGTCTCCTCGGGAATGTTCTTGCCGATAAGCTTGCGTGCGCGGTCCAACGAGAACTCAAACTCGAAGTCACGTGCGGGAGTAGGGTTGATGTCGATAATCTCCGATGTGATGCGACCACCTGCCAACTCCTGCATGAGCATCGCAGCACGCTTGAGGGCATAAACCTGGATGTTGGGGTCGATACCACGCTCGAAACGGAACGAAGCATCGGTATTGAGACCGAAGCGCTTTGCGGTCTTACGTACCCATACGGGGTGGAAGTATGCGCTCTCGATAAATACGTTTACAGTTGAGTCGCTGATGCCAGAGTCCTGACCGCCATATACACCCGCGATGCACATGGGGCGCTCTGCCGAGCAAATCATAAGGTCGTTGGCTGTGAGTGTGCGCTCTACACCATCGAGGGTCACGAACTTCTCGCCCTCGTTTGCCGAACGTACTACAACCTTGCCGCCCTCAATCTTATCTGCATCGAATGCGTGGAGTGGCTGACCCAACTCGAAGAGAACGTAGTTGGTGATATCCACGAGGTTGTTCTTAGGGTTGATGCCCGCAGCACGCAACTCGTTCTGCATCCACTCTGGTGATGGCGCAATCTTGCAACCGCTAACGGTAATACCTGCATAGCGAGGTGCTGCCTCGGTGTTTACAACCTCTACCTCGATTGTGCGAGATGTGTCGTCAATCTTGAAGCCATCAACAGATGGAAGCTTGAACTCTACGCGCTCGCCACGGCTTTTGAGGTACGCTGCGATATCGCGTGCAACGCCGATATGTGATGCTGCATCTACGCGGTTGGGCGTAAGGCCGATACCGATAAGGTAGTCATCAGCAATGTGAAGATACTCCTTTGCGGGTGTGCCAACTACAGCCTCTGCGGGGAGCTCCATGATGCCGTCGTGGTTGCGGCCGATGCCGAGCTCATCCTCTGCGCAGAGCATACCGAGTGACTCAACGCCACGAATCTTGCTGCGCTTAATCTTGAACTCCTCCTCCGAGTCGATAGGGTAGAGCACAGAACCAACTGTGGCACACATAACCTTCAGACCCTTGCGGCAGTTTGCTGCGCCACAAACAATCTGCAATGGAGCCTCTGCACCAACGTCAACAGTTGTGATGTGGAGGTGGTCAGAATCGGGATGATCCTCACATGTGAGAACCTCGCCAACAACGACACCCTTCAAGCCACCCTTGATGGTCTCTATCTTCTCGAACTCCTCGACCTCAAGGCCAAGCTCGGTGAGTATTTCGGCAATGCGCTCGGCTGTCAAATCACAGTCGAGATAGCGCTTCAACCAATTTAATGATACGTTCATAGTTATATTTTTTTAATTATTATCAGTTGTAATGGTTACAATCGCACAAAGATAACAAAAAATCTCAATATAGTGAAATTATAATGGCTAAATTTATGTGCTTGCGCGGTTGCTATCTCTCGGCTTCGCGATAGATGTCGCGCAGGCGGTCAGACATGAAGTATTGGAATACACCGCGGAGGAACATATACATCGTAAATGCCATCCATAGTGCGTTGTTACCGATAAGCCAACCAAGGCCGTAGAGAATTACGAAGAAGGATACCGAAGACCATATCATCGAGTTGCGCATGATGCGGCTGCGTGTGGCTCCCACCATAATTCCATCCATAACAAAGGGCATGGCCGCGGCAAGAGGTATGGCGATAATCCAGCCAATATACTGCTCGGCAACGCTCAATAGAACGGAGCTGTCGCCCTGCTCTGGGCTGGCAATAAGTGTGAATATATCGCGCCACCAACCGACATATACACCGATGAAGATGAACGATACGGCGAAGCACCAGATGAGGCACAACTTAATGCAACGACGTAGTGAGTGGCTGTCGCGAGCACCAATAAATCTGCCCGTAAGCGCCTCTGCAGCATAGGCAAATCCGTCGTTCATATATGAGAATAGTGTGAAAAGCTGAAGGAGTATGGTGTTTACTGCCAATATGTTAGGATCTCCCGTGTCAGCAGATGCCTTGGTGAAGAATGTGTAGACCGCAACAAGACAGAAGGTGCGCACGATAATATCTCCATTAATCGAGAAAAAGCGGCGCATACTCTCTATGTCCATAACCTCCTTAAGTGTTACCTTAATAAGACGTTTGCTGTATTTCAGCATGATGATAACAATCATAACGAGCACTCCCGTCCATTGTGCAACAACGGAGGCCAGGGCAATGCCCACCAAGCCCATGTTGCCCATGATTGAAAATACGTAGCTGCAACAGATGTGAAGTATGTTTACGAGTATCGCCACCGCCATAGGTACTACAGCATTCTGCATGCCAGTAAGCCAACCGTTGAATGCAAAGAGAAGGATGCCTGCGGGTACGGCCCAGATGCGTGTGTAGAAGTAGTCGGCAATCATCGTTTGAGACTCTGCATTTCCAGTGTCCATAAACCATAACGAAAACTCGCCAATGGGATATTGCAACGAGAACGCGAGGATGCCAACGCCGAGGGCTACGATGATTGAGCGCCATAGCATTAGTGAGTATTCACGATGGCTATCTGCGCCGTATGCCTGTGCCGTAAGACCGCTTGTGCCCATGCGGATGAAGGAGCAGTTCCAATAGATAAAATTGAAGATGGTAACACCAATTGATAGTGCACCGATGGCGAGTGTTCCCTCACCGCCACAAGCACGTCCCGCTATGAATGTCGAGACGATACCCATCAGTGGTACCGTAACATTCGAAATGATATTAGGTATTGCTATTCGTAGTATATCTCTATTCATAATGGTTGCAAAGTTATAATAATTTTATAATTTTTTAGGCATAGTATTTGCAAAAGCGTTGAATGTCAAAAAAAATGGTTACCTTTGCGCGAATTTTTTATAAAGAATATATCAAGATGAAAAACAAGAACACAGACTCAACTGCAAATGTGTCGCGCTTTGCTCGCGATAAGCGTCAGCGCGTAAACACCACAGAGCGTGTTGAGCGTAGTCCCCGTCCACGCCGTGAGGCTGACAGCGAGGGAGACCGCGAGTATCGTACACCTGCGGTAAAGACCGAGAAGAGAACATCGTATAACCCTCACTTCACTGCGGACAACCGTTTGCGTCCAGAGTATGAGCAGCGTCCTCGTCGTAATGAGGATGGCGAGCGTCCTGCACGTACGTTCAACCGTGGTGAGCGCACAGAGCGTTCATTCAATCGCGAGGAGCGCAACGACCGTGGCTTTGGTCGCACAGAGCGCACAGAGCGTGGCGAGCGTCCAACACGTTCATTCAATCGCGGTGAGCGCACAGAGCGTACGTTCAATCGTGAGGAGCGTAATAACGACCGTGGCTTTGGCCGTACAGAGCGCGCAGAGCGTACTTTCAATCGTGAGGAGCGTGGTGGTGACCGTGGCTTCAAGGGTGGCGCAAAGCGTACATCAGCTCCCAAGCGTGACGAGAAGCCTCGTTCATACCCCAAGTATAATCCTAACCAGTCAACAGGTGAGATTCGTCTTAACCGTTTCATCTCACAGTCAGGCGTATGCTCACGTCGTGAGGCTGATGAGTTTATCCTCGCCGGTGTTGTGACTGTAAATGGTCAGGTGGTAACTGAGCTTGGTACTAAGATTATGCCTACTGATGAGGTTCGTTTCCACGACGAGAAGCTCCAGGGTGAGAAGAATGTTTACCTTGTGTTGAATAAGCCCAAGGGCTATGTGACATCTTTGGATGATCCACACGCTGAGAAGACTGTTATGGATCTTGTGAAGAATGCTTGTACGGAGCGTGTTTACCCAGTAGGTCGTCTCGATAAGAACTCACTCGGTTTGTTGCTTATCACCAACGATGGTGACATCACACGTCAGCTCACACACCCTTCATACCGCAAGAAGAAGATCTATCAGGTAACACTCGATAAGCCTCTTACTCGCGCAGATATGGACTCGCTTACCGAGGGTATTACACTTGAGGATGGCGATATCTTTGCTGATGAGGTTGCATACGCATCAGAGGATAAGCGTACAGTGGGCGTTGAGATTCACTCTGGACGTAACCGTATCGTACGTCGTATGTTTGAGCACCTTGGCTACGCAGTTCAGAAACTCGACCGTGTATATTACGCAGGTCTTACAAAGAAGAACCTTAAGCGTGGTGACTGGCGTTTCCTTACCCGCGACGAGGTTATGCGCCTAAAGACAGGTCAGTACGAGTAAACATTGCGCGTACACATATATTATAAAGAGAGGCTATGCTTTTATGGCATAGCCTCTCTTTTTGTGTCGTGAGAATTGTTTGGTAAAAAAAAGGTTTGTCCAACATTTGTTGAGCAAACCTTTTGTATTATAAATCTAACAATCCCTCTGGGAGTACGAATTTGATGGCGCGCTTGTCAAAATCAATATGCGCAATGAACTCCTCTTGTGCAGGAATGAGATGTTGCTTATCTCCAATTGCTATTTCAAATAGTGGATTAGCCTCGCTATCGTAGTAGTCGATAACCTCGCCACGTTGACGACCAACAATTGCCTTGAATCCGATAAGGTCCTCCATGTAGAACTCATCATCGTTTTCATCGTCATCCTCCTCGATAAATATTTCGCGGCCTACGAGAAACTCCTCGGCGCGGCGTTCGGTGTCGATGTCGTCAAAGTGAATGACGGCACTCGATTGTCCGCGGCGTTCAAAGGAAGAACAAAAGAGAGGAACCGCGAGTTCATCCACACGGACAAACAGCGGTTCCTTCATTTGGAAGTCGTCGGGGAATGTTGTGTAAAGAGTAGTCATTACGCCACCCTCTGTGCCGAAAAGTCGGCCAATGCGTCCCACGGCGATCATCGCACCTCGAGAGATTAAGCCTCCTCTGCAGGAGCCTCAGCCTCAGCAGCCTCCTCAGCAGCAGCAGCAGCGGCCTCGGCAGCCAAAGCAGCCTTCTTCTCAGCGATTGCAGCAGCACGCTCCTCCTTAACCTTGGTCTCAGCAGCGAACTGTGCCTTCTTAGCAGCAGTAGCGTCAGATGCGAGCTTGTTGCTCTTTGCATCGATCTTAGACTGCTTCTCAGAAGCCCACACGTTGAACTTTGCCTCAGCCTCAGCCTCAGTGAATGCGCCCTTAGCTACACCACCCAAGAGGTGCTTCTTATACATTACGCCCTTGTACGAGAGAATTGCTCGACAAGTGTCTGTAGGTTGTGCGCCCTTAAGTAACCAATCCAAAGCTCGGTCGAACTTCAAATCGATTGTAGCAGGATTCGTGTTGGGGTTGTATGTACCCAACTTCTCGATGAACTTACCATCACGTGGCGCTCTGCTATCTGCGGCAACGATGTGGTAGAAAGCATAACCCTTCTTACCGTGACGTGCCAAACGAATTTTAACAGCCATTTTGCTATAAAATTTATTGGTTAAAAATTAATTACGCTCAACCCTTTTGGGTTTTTTAGCGCGCAAATGTACGAACATTTTTCTAAACCACCAAACAAATAGAGTAAAAAGGTGAGATTAATTCCGAATTTTAATACTTTAGGCTTGCTGAGAATTCGAATATTGCCAATGTTGTTATCATAGGTTGTTAAAATTAAAGTAATTGGTAGGAGCTAATTAGTACTAGCTAATTTAGTCGTTTTTTTGAGACTCAATTTCTTCAAGGATTTCAGAGTTGTTAATCTTTAATGTGTACAACCTTATACCATTTGCGTCTCTATAATGATATGCTATACTCATGCCACACTCAATTACTTGTAGGGCATCCTTAAACATATTGTCAGTTAGTCCCATATTATACATATCTGCCCACTGTTTTATGTACATTGGTTTCATTTGTTCTACTTCAGTAGTTACATGTCTGACAAATGCTTCGAACTCGTCATCAGATACGTTGCTAACGTCTAGATTGTTCACATTATACTCATATACAATAGTGTCTCCAGAGCGATATGATTCTATTATTTCAATTCCATAACCTAAATCTTGAGGATACTCTAAACTTGCATATTCTAAATAACTATCTATCTCCATAAGCTCATCTATTGTTGGCTTATGAGTTATAATTTTGTATTCGTTGTCCTCTAAATATGAGCTCACAAAATACCAACCTATACCCAATGCAATTAGAGATATTAGGGTAATAAGTAGTGTTTTATAATTAAATGTTTTGTTCGGTTTAATTATAGGTATTATGCGCTTCTCGATGATAACATTCATGTCATTTTCAAAGCTTGAATCCATGTGAACCTTCGAGTGCTGGAGTCGCTTGATGATATCAAGCTCGCTAATCATGTCTATGGGGTAGCCATTAAATAGGTCGTCCACCTCAATGGGAATAATCTTTTTATTATGCTTAACCGCTTCTAAAATTTCACGACGTACCCAATCATCCTCGTTTACACAGCGCTGCATTGTGTCGTGTGTTAACACCAGGATGAATACCTTGCATTTTCTAATCTCGCTAAGAATGACGTTGCCAAATTCATCGTCTGATATCTCGCTATAATCAAAGAAAACCTGATTTTTGTAGCCCGAAATCTCTAGATGTTGTTTAATGGTGCGAGCAATGTCTGTGCCGCTGGTATTGCCGAGAAGGTCTGTCCTACGATAGCTAACAAAAATTCTATTCTTGCCCATAATACTGTGTGTTAAATCTGGATTAGTTTCTACAAATATACGAAAACTTTTCAAATATTACAATCAACAGTCTGTTATTTGGTTTGTATTTTGCATCATTCGGGGTGAGTTTAACACTAAAACTATTAAAATTATGATGCCAGTAAAGAAATTAAATCGACTCCCAGGAGTCTTTGGTGACCTTTTCTATGATCAGTGGCCCGACGTCTTTGTTAAGCGTGGTACAACACCACCAATCAACGTTATCGAGACCGATAAGAAGTTCAAGGTCGAGATTGCCGCACCAGGTATGACAAAGGATGATTTCAAGATTGAACTTAATGGCGACAATCAACTCATCGTGTGCCTCGAAAAGGCAGTTGAGAAGGATGAGAATGGTCGTGAGTGCTGTGGTGAGGATGACTGCACAAAGGATGAAAAGCATCACTACTTGCGTCGTGAGTTTGCGTACGCCTCATTCCGTCAGATATTCAATCTCCCTGAAAGCGTCGATCGTGACAAGATTAAGGCGAAGATGCATCACGGCGTTTTGAGTATCAAGTTGCCAAAGCGTGAAGGTGGCGAAAAGCACGATGGAGTGAAGCTTATCGAGGTAGAGTAAGGCTCTTAACAAAAAAAACTATTGGGGTTGTCCAACACTTGGACAACCCCAATTTTGCTATTACATACATTACTATTCACGCTCGTGTGCGTTGCGCGCGTTACGTGATATATCTGCTATGGTGTGAAGCAGCGCCCATGATATCATTGTCGTGGCAAATATTACTATTGCTGAGCAGATGGCTATCATCATTGCGGTGTAGTGTGCCAGTCCATGGTCGATGACTGCAGGTGCGATAAGCGCACCAAGTGTGAGAAACAGTCCAAGCGTCAGGGTGATGTCTGCCGATGTGGTCAGTACAGACTCCTTGAAGGTGTATTTTCCCTTGTTTGTCTTTGGGTTGGCGTATGTATCCACTCTTACCTCACTGGCCAAACCCTCGGGTATGGTCTCCGCTTCAGTGTTTGCTTCTGGACGTAAAGCGTTGCATGAGGGGCATGTGCTTATCTCATTGCTTACGAGTGTGTTGCAATTGCGGCACAACCAAGCATTATTCTCGTTGTTACTCATCTTTGTCATTGCTTTTCTTTGCCTCATTATGGTCGATATCGCAGCCTGCACAGTTGCCAGAGCAGATGCTGCCTGTGTCGCAATCTGTTAGACCCATATCTTCGCGAGTCTCCTGTACGGCGCACTTGATGCCCATCTTCTGCATGTTGGGGTTGGTTGAAATTTCAGACTCTATGTGGTGTCCCTTAAAGATGTATGTCAGTGACATTGCCAAAGCAAAGAAGCCCACTACAACCACTGCGGCAATTATTGTAATCAAAATAGATGACATGGTTTGTCTTATGTAAAACTTTAAGTAAAACTTTAGTTCAAAGTGTTTGTTTTTCGGCTACAAATTTATATATTTGCAGTTGAATTTGCAAATGTTATAGTTCGTTGTTAGATGACGGCTGTATGTAATTGGGTTATATTCACTTGATTAGTGTATGAAGATAGTAATTGCTGGTGCCGGCGATATGGGCACACACCTCGCAAAGATGCTTAGTGGTAATGGCCACGATATAACTGTTGCGGATGTCGATCCTAAGGCTTTAGCGGAGGTGGGTAGTCTTGTCGATGTAGAGACTACGGAGGGCGATACAACACAATTCTCGGTATTGCGTAAAGCGGGTGTTAGAAAGTGTGACCTCTTTATTGCTGTACGCTCGGTCGAGAACGACAATATCCTCTCTGCGGTAATGGCAAAGCAGCTTGGTGCGCGCAAGGCTATTGCACGCATCGATAGCAACGAGTACCTCGAGCCTAATAGCAAGGAGATATTCATCGATATGGGTATCGACTATCTCTTCTATCCTGAGCAGATTGCAGCGCGTGAGGTTATCAACCTGCTGGGTCACACATCAACAACCGAGTATGTCGATTTTGCGGCGGGTAAGTTGTCGCTTGTGGCATTCAAACTTGAACTTACTTCGCCATTGCTTGGTCGCAAGATTATAGACGAGGATATGGATGAAGATGTGGAGTATCGCACTGTGGCCATCGTTCGCAATTCGCGTACTATCATTCCAGGCCCTGAGGATCGTTATGAGGAGGATGATATGGTCTATATTATTGCTCGTCACCACGCTGCGCAGAGCGTTGTTGAGTTGGGTGGAAACAGCCAGGTGGATATCCGTAATATGATGATTCTTGGCGGCTCGCGTATCGGTGTGCGTATTGCCAATGAGTTGCAGAACAAGATTAATGTAAAACTCGTTGACTACAACTCGGATAAGGCGTATCGTCTTGCCGAGATGCTCGACAAGACGCTTATCATCAACGAGGATGGTCGTGACACGGAGGCAATGGTTGAGGAGGATCTGTCGGGTATGGATGCCTTTGTTGCTGTTACGGGTCGTAGCGAGACCAATATCCTTGCTGCGATGCTTGCAAAGCGTATGGGTGTGAAGAAGGTTATTGCTGAGGTTGAGAATATCAACTACATCTCGCTTGCCGAGAGTATTGGTGTTGATACCATCATCAACAAGAAACTTGTTACGGCATCAAACATCTTCCGTTTCACAATGACTACGGATGTGCAGGCTATCAAGTGCCTCACTGGTAGTCAGGCTGAGGTGCTGGAGTTTATCGTTAAGCCTAACTCTCCTGCAACAAAGACCACAATCAAGGAACTTGGTCTGCCCGAGGATACTATGATTGGTGGTGTTGTGCGTGGTGACCGTGTCTTTATCGCCATAGACTCTACGCGTATCAATGCCTATGACCGTGTTGTTGTGTTCGCGATGCCAGACTCAATTATGCGTGTGGCCGAGTTCTTCAATTAGTAGATTAAATAATAAAACATAAAACGCTAACCACTATGTATATAGCTATTGCAGGAAATATCGGAAGCGGCAAGACTACGCTTACGGAGATCCTTACAGAGCGATATGGTGCAAAGGCCTATTACGAGGACCTGGCTAACCCATATATAAATGACTTTTATGAGGATATGGGGCGTTGGTCGTTCCATCTTCAGTTATGGTTCCTTGGTAGTCGCATTCAGCAGACGCTGACAATGCTTGCTGATGGTTCGGATAATGTCGTGCAGGATAGAACAATTTATGAGGATGCTCATATCTTCGCTGACAATCTTCACTCTATGGGTCTTATGGCGAGCCGCGATTTCGATACCTATATGAAGATGTTCAACATCGAGCAGTCGCTACTTCCCGAGCCCGATGTGCTTATCTATCTCAAGGCGAGTGTTCCAACGCTTATCTCGCAGATTAAGATGCGTGGTAGGGACTACGAGCAGAATATCGACGAGGATTATTTGAAGCGACTCAACGATAAGTATAACCACTGGATTGAGAATATCTATGAGGGTCGTGTGCTGGTTGTTGATAAGGATGTTGATGACTTTGTTGCCGATCCCTCGATTATCGATCGCATCTGTGCGTCGGTAGAGGAGATGTGTACAGGAAAACGTCAGTTGTAGCCCTATGAGTACGCCATTGCCTGAAGCATTCATTAAAACGATGCGCGAGAATCTGGGCGAGGAGGCAGAGTCTCTGTTTGCCGCCCTCGATACCGAGCCTGCTGTGTCGTTGCGCCTTAACCCCGCGAAGCCTGCCGAGACATTTGACGGCGAGGAGGTAGGTTGGTGCAAGTGGGGTAGATACCTTGCTGAGCGTCCACAGTTCACGCTCGACCCTTTATTGCATGGTGGTGCCTATTATGTGCAGGAGGCGTCGTCACAGTTTGTTGCGCACTTACTCTCTAATCACAATATGGAGGGCGCAAAAGTCCTCGATATGTGTGCTGCACCAGGCGGCAAGACCACGATATACTCTACGCTTGTTGGTCGCAATGGTTTGGTTGTGGCAAACGATATCAATCATGGCCGTGCTATGGCATTGGCCGATAATGTGCAACGCTGGGGCATGGGTAATGTGGTTGTTACCTGCAATGAGCCAAGCCATATTGGTGCCTTTACCCACTGGTTTGATGTTGTCGCTGTCGATGCTCCATGTTCAGGTGAGGGTATGTTCCGCAAGATGGATGAGGCGCGCTCGGAGTGGACTTCGTCATCTCCTGAGGTGTGCGCACAGCGTCAGCGTGAGATTCTTGCCGAGGCATGGAGAGTGTTGCGCCCAGGCGGCACGCTTATATATAGCACATGTACCTTTAATCCTACGGAGGATGAGGGTATTGTCGAGTGGCTTATGTCGGAGTATGGCGATGAGCTTGAACCTGTAGATAGAGTCTCTATAAATGAGGAGTGGGGTGTTGTGTGTGGCGATATTGGCGCATTTCAGTGTTTCCACTTCTATCCTCATAAGGCACGTGGTGAGGGCTTCTTTGCTGCTATAGCGCGTAAGAGTGATGGCACAGTGAGACGTAGTTCGCCTAAGGCACGACGCAAGCTATTTAGTCTCCCCTCAAAGGCCGACGCAAAGGAGTTGGCGCGTTGGGTGGATGATGCTTCGCAGCATGCGTTTATGATGGTCGGCGAGGATATATACGCCTATAATAGCGCTGTGGCAGATAGTATTGTGACCTTATCGGAGAACCTGTCGGTGGTCTATTCAGGTGTGTTGATGGGTCGTATCTTCAAGCAGAAGTTGAAGCCCGAGCACCCATTGGCGCTCTATGTCGGTATGAATAGAGATGTTGTGCCCATGGTTGAGGTGTCGTTGGATGAGGCTATTGATTATCTGCGACGAAATGATATTGCGGCGGCGCAGTTTGAAGAGGGAATAAACGTGGTAGAGTACAAGGGTATTCCAATTGGCTTTGTCAAGCGCATAGGGGCCCGATGTAATAACATGTATCCCAAGGATTTGAGAATAGTAAAACTATAATATAAGAGATATGGCAAAGTTGTTATATTCTATGGGTGAGGTAACTGAGATGTTTGATGTAAATGCATCACTCATCCGCTATTGGGAGTCGAAGTTCGACTGTATTAAGCCTCATAAAAACAAAAAGGGTAATCGTATGTTTACCCCTTCGGATATCGAAAACTTCAAACTTATATACCACCTCGTCAAGGAGAAGGGTATGACGCTTGAGGGTGCTAATAGCGCCATGAAGCGTCGTAACAAGAGTGTCAAGCGTGATGTCTCAATTCTGGAGCGTTTGCAGAATATACGCGCTATGTTGCTTGAGGTGCGCGAGTCACTGGGTGATGATAGCCCCGCGGAGTATGAGGCACCTATCGAGGCTGTTGCAGAACTTATCGCCGATGTTGAGGCAGACGCAAAGGCTGTTGTTGTGTCTGGTGTAACAACTAAGGATGCTGTTGATGAGAGCGTGGAGGAGAGTGTTGCTGAGCCTGTTGAGGAGAAGCCCGCTGAGGAGAAGCCCGCAGAGGAGTCTGCACCTCGTCGTCGTGGTCGTCCAAGCAAGAAAGAGAAGAGTGAGGAGGAGACTCCCGCTGCTGAGCAGACTGGTGTAACACGCCGACGCGGCAGAACAAAGAAGAGTGAGGAGGTAAAGGAGTTGTTCCCATTCTATGAACAGTCACTATTTTAATGCGTGATTAGTGATGAAAATCAGAGATATAGTATCGGAAATTGAAGAGTTCGCTCCACTGTCTTTGCAAGAGGGGTACGATAACTCTGGCCTTATTGTTGGTCGCCTCGATGATGAGGTGCATGGCGTGTTGTTGGCCGTTGATGTTACGGAGGAGGTATTGGCTGAAGCGGAGCGTGAGGGATGCGACCTTATCATTACGCACCATCCCATAATCTTCTCGCCTTTGAAGCGCTTTAATTCGGCGACATATGTTGAGCGCTGCGTTGAGCGTGCTATTCGTAAGGGTATTGCACTCTATGCTGCGCACACTAACCTTGATAGCACACCTAATGGTATGAGTTGGCAGCTTGGCTCAATGATTGGTCTTGATGCTATGGCTGTTCTCGAGCCTCGCCGAGATAATGCAGATGTAGGTTTTGGTGTTGTGGGAACGTTGACACGTGCCGAGGGTATCATGGCATTCATGAACCGCGTGAAGGCAATCTTTGAGGTTGGAGCAGTGCGTTACAGCGATATCCCTTCGGAGGATATGATGGTGCGCCGCGTTGCTATATGTACAGGCTCTGGTCGCTCGCTTATTGATAATGCCATGGCTGCTGAGGCCGATGTTTATATAACAGCCGATTTGCGCTATAACGACTTTATGTGTGGCGAGAATCGCATGGTTTTGATGGATATTGGACATTTTGAGAGCGAATTTTGCGCAATTCGCATCTTATATGATGTATTATCAAAAAAAATGTGTAACTTTGCCGTTCGCAAGAGCGTATGCTCATGCAACCCGGTACACTATTTAGTCTAAAGATACACCGAAAATAACTAAATTACTATTATATGGCACAGAAGAAGACAAACGATGTTGACTACTCGATGCAGGAGAAGATTATGGCACTCTATGAGTTGCAGAAGATTGACTCGCAGATCGATGAGATTAACAAGGTAAAGGGTGAGTTGCCCCTTGAGGTTGAGGAGCTTGAGGATGAGCTTGCAGGTCTCAACACCCGTATTGAGAATATCAACGCAGAGATAGAGGAGCTTAACTCGCTTACTCGTCAGCGTAAGCGCGAGGTTGATCAGGCTAAGATCATGATTGCCAACTACAAGGAGCAGCAGAACAACGTGCGTAATAACCGTGAGTTCGATGCTATTACCAAGGAGATCGAGTATCAGGAGCTCGAGATTGAGCTTGCCGAGAAGCGTCTCAAGGAGTACTCTGCTGGTATCAAGTCAAAGAAGGCAGTCATCGAGCAGACAAATGCTATTCTCGAGGAGCGTAATATCGACTACAAGGCAAAGAAGGAGGAGCTCGACTCTATTGAGGCTGAGACAGCACAGCAGATCGCTGATCTCGTAGCTAAGGCAGAGAAGGCAAAGGAGCCTATCGATGAGCGTTTGCTTGTTGCTTACAACCGTATCCGCAGCAACTTCCATAATGGCCTTGCTGTTGTTACCATCACTCGTGATGCTTGTAGTGGTTGCTTCAACCGCATCCCTCCACAGCGTCAGGTTGATATCCGTCAGGGTAAGAAGCTTATCGTTTGCGAGTACTGTGGTCGTATTCTCGTTAGCGAGTAACAAATATACTTGCAACAGTAGTAAGGGTTGGACAGAGCATTCTGTTCAACCCTTCTCTTTTGTTGTTGGTAGCCTTTGTGTTGATATGGGTTACTCGATATGTGGAATATGATACCCCTTTAGTTCGCGATTGTAGGTGCGCTCCTTGCCGCCAACCAATGAGTCTAAAAGCTTGTGGAATGCTGCGGAGTGGTTGTGGTGGCGTGTGTGGCAGAGCTCATGTAGAAGTATGAACTCGCGCAGATGCTCGGGTAGGAGCATGACGAAGAGCGAGATGCTGATGCCATTACGACCACTACACGAGCCCCAACGCGTATGCGCTGAGGATATGCGTAACGAGGAGTATTGAAAACCATGTGTGAGTGCTAAACGTTCGAGTGTCGCAGGGATGTATATGCGCGCCTCACGACGTAGTCTCTCCACCTCGACTCGTGTGATGGTTGGGTGATTTGCTGTGCGTTCAGCAATGCGTTGACGTGTGTTCACAATCCACTCAACCTTACTTTCAGCAAAGGTAATGGCTGATGCGCGGCTACTAAATAGTGGATAGGTGAGACGCAGCGTGCCATCGCGACGTACCACAAGACGAATAGAGCGCGCACGCAAAGAACGCACGCACTCTATCTTTCCAAGTGTTTTATGCTCAACGATGCTCATTATTCGCCTATACGCTGGCGCACAACCTCGTAGAGCATGATTGCCGCAGCGGCAGCCACGTTGAGTGACTCGGTGTGACCGATAAGTGGAATAGCCAGCTGCTCGTCACAAAGCTTAAGCACCTCCTTTGATATACCCTTGTCCTCGGCACCCATAACGATAACCGTAGGCTTTGTGAAGTCAGCATCGTAGAGTAGCTTCTTGCTCTTCTCCGTTGCGGCTACAATCTGAAAGCCCTCCACCTGCAATGTTTTGAGTGTGTTGCGAATAGAGCCTACACGACATACGGGAATGTTGTTCAACGCACCTGCCGAAGAACGAATAGCATCACCATTTACTGGAGCCGAGTTTTTCAATGGGGTGATAAGTCCATGAGCACCCGCGCACTCAGCTGAACGTGCGATGCCACCGAAGTTGCGCACGTCGGTTACGCCGTCAAAGACCACGATAAGTGGAGTCTCGTCCTCGGGTACGCGCTCAAGGATGTCGTTAAGCTCAACATACTCGATAGCGGCAATCTGTGCCACTACACCCTGATGATTACCTCGAGTGAGACGGTTTAGCTTCTCGATAGGTACCTCCTGCCAGTGAATATGGTGGCGTGCCATAAGGTCTTTGAGGTCATTCATAAGCTGACCGTCAGCGCCCTTTTTAATGTAAACGCGCTCTATCTGCTTGCGCGCCTCGACTGCTTCGGCAACGGGGCGGATACCAAAAATGATGTTTTCCATATAATTATAGTCGTTAATTTTGCTCTGTTATCTCAAGCTCGTATGATGCCTTCTCCCATTCGTGCATGAGGTGGTCATATCGCTGCTTGAGGGCGTCATACTTGGCGTAGTCATCAGCATTATAGTCTGTAGCCACAGCAAAACGCTTGTCGTATTCGGCAATCTCGGTCTCTACCTTTGCCAACTCCTCCTCGATACTTTCCACAGTTTTACGCAACTTACGAAGTATCTTCTCCTGCTCCTTCTTCTGCTCATAGGAGAGCTTACCGGCGTTGTTGTCTGGTGTACTCTTCTCTGTTGTCGCAGGTCTCTCTTTGCGCTCAATCTCCTGCAATGACTCCACCTTGCGTTTCTCGAGGAAGTACCAGATATCGCCAAGATACTCCCTCACGCCACCATCACGGAACTCGTAGATGCGGTCCACAAGGCCGTCGAGGAACTCTCGGTCGTGAGATACAACCACTACCGTGCCATCATACTTCTGAAGAGCATCCTTGAGGATATCCTTTGAGCGCATATCCATGTGGTTGGTTGGCTCATCGAGTACCAGGAGATTGTATGGCTCGAGCATAAGGCGTGCCATGGCCAAGCGAGAACGCTCACCGCCCGAAAGCACCTTAACCTTCTTTTCAATGTCCTCACCGCGGAAGAGAAAGGCTCCAAGTATGTCGCGTAGGCGAGTACGTATGTCACCGACAGCCACTCTGTCGAGGGTGTCAAATACCGTAAACTCGCCATCCATGAGGTCGTCCTGGTTCTGTGCATAGTAGCCTATGTTGACATTCGCACCGAGCTTGATGCTACCCTCCGTCGCCTCCAACTCGCCTATAAGCATACGGGCAAAGGTTGTCTTACCCTCGCCATTGCGACCTACAAGTGCTATCTTCTGCCCGCGCTCAATGGTGAACTCCGCGCCCGAGAAGATGCGCTTCTCGCCAAACGCCTTGCCCACCTCCTTAACCTCGGCAACAATCTGTCCTGTGCGTGGTGCGGGAGGAAATTTTATATTAAGGCGTGATAGGTCCTCCTCATCAACTTCAATACGGTCGAGCTTTTCGAGCTGCTTGATGCGCGACTGCACCTGGTTGCTTTTTGTGGGCTTGTAGCGGAACTTCTCGATAAACTCCTCGGTCTTCTCGATAAGTCGCTGCTGGTTTTCGTATGCCGCCATCTGCTGTGCACGACGCTCCTGACGGAGTACGACATACTTCGAGTAGGGTACCTTATAGTCGTAGGCCTTGCCGAGTGATATCTCCACTGTGCGAGTGGTAACATTGTCCAAAAAGGCACGGTCGTGAGATATCAAAAGCACCGCACCGTTGTAGTTCTTAAGGTATTCCTCCAACCACTGAATACTCTCGATGTCGAGGTGGTTTGTGGGCTCATCCAAGAGGAAGATCGAAGGACGGCGTAGCAGAAGCTTCGCCAACTCGATACGCATGCGCCAGCCTCCCGAGAATTCGCGTGTAGGGCGCTCAAAGTCCGAACGCTTAAAGCCTAAGCCCAGCAATGTACGCTCAATGTCGGCATCGCGCGTGTCACCGCCAAGTATGTGATATCGGTCGTTGGCATCATTCAGACGGTGTATAAGCTCGGCATACTCCTCACTCTCGTAGTCTGTGCGTGATGCGATCTCTGCTGTCAGACGTTCGATGTTGGATTCTATGCGTATAACCTCCTCAAATGCCTTCGCTGTCTCGGCAACGAGCGATGTGGTATCTGCCACGCGCATCTGCTGTGGAAGATAGCCTATGGTGCACTCGCTGTTTATAGTAACTGCGCCCTCGGTAGGTTGCTGCTCGCCTGTAATGACACGCAGTAGGGTGGTCTTGCCCGCACCGTTTTTACCCACAAGACCTATGCGATCCTTGGGGTTAATCATGAATGATATGCCATCAAAGAGTGTCCAACCACCATAGCTGATGGTTAGGTTGTCGAGCGAAATCATCCTTTGAAATCGATTATGAGTTAATCATGTCTACAATTGCCTGCTCAGGGTCGGCAGCACCAAATACTGAGCTACCTGCAACCAAAGCCTCCGCACCTGCGTCGAACAAAAGACGAGAGTTCGATGCCGAGATGCCGCCATCAACCTCGATGATGAGCTCGTTCAATCCCAACTCCTGCTTCTTGCGGTTGAGATACTCACACTTGGCAATTGACGATGGCATGAACTTCTGACCACCGAAGCCAGGCTCTACGCTCATAACGAGGATGAGGTCAAGCTGTGTGAGCCACTTGTCCAATACCTCAGGCTCTGTGCCGGGCTTGATAGAGATACCCACTTTTGCACCCGCCTTGCGGATAAGGTCGATACACTCCTGGATGTTCTCAGTAGCCTCGTAGTGGAATGTTACGTAATCGGCACCTGCCTCAACAAAGCGTGTCACGTACTTCTCAGGTGCAGTGATCATAAGATGCACATCGAGCACCTTTGTAGTGCCCTTGCGCAATGGCTTCATAAGGGGGAAACCGAATGAAATGTTGGGCACAAATACGCCATCCATGACGTCAACGTGTACCCACTCTGCCTGTGAGCGCTCAAGCATCTCCATGTCACGATTGAGGTTGCCAAAGTCGGCTGAAAGCACCGAAGGAGCAATAATTCTTTTCATAGTTTATATTTAGTTTAACTTTAGTTCTGAAACATTCGCACAAAGGTAGCAAAAAAAAGCCAATAAAGCAAGTCGCGCGCATGCGTAGGCGAAAAACTTTGCTGGCACGTCATTTGTAGTGTTGTTGTGGTGTTAAAATTGTACTAAAATGACTATCGATACTGGTAAGGGTAGAATGCCCGTCGTTGCTCTTGTTGCCATTTGGTCGGTCTCTGCAATTGTCTCATTGCCAGGCTTGGCAATATCTCCAATTCTTGATGATATGCAGGGCATCTTTCCTCATGCGAGCGAGCTGGAGGTGCAGATGCTTGAGTCGCTGCCGTCACTTATGATTATCCCCTTTATGCTACTGGCTGGTCGTTGGGCGGTCAAGGGCAATAAGTTACGATTGCTGGTGTGGGGAACGTCGATATTTTTTATCAGTGGTATCGGATGTACGCTCTCGCGCACGTTGTGGGAGTTGATTGTAACAAGCACACTCGTAGGTGTTGGTGCGGGAATTATCATACCTCTATCTACGGGACTTATAGTTGACTATTTTACGGGAGATAAGCGCGTTAATCAGTTGGGTATCAGTTCAGCAGTGAATAACCTTACGCTCGTTGTAGCTACCTCGGCTGTGGGCTATCTTGCCGATGTGGAGTGGCACTTGGCCTTTGTTGTCTATCTGCTACCCATTGTCACGCTGTTGCTTGTTCCTGCGCTTGCGCATACCCAACCTGCTCCCGAACCTCAAACGAGTGCACAGAATAGACAGACTACGCTTAACAAGCGTGTAATAGTGGGACTTATTCTTTTCTACTTCGCCATTACCTATACATCGCTTATTGTCACTTACAACACATCGTATGTGGCGTCGCTTGCGGGTATGAAGAGTAGTGAGGCGGGTGTGATAATATCGCTTTTCTTCCTCGCAATCATGGCTCCGGGCCTTATGCTTAATCGCATTATTGCCATCTTCGGCAAGAGGGTAAACCTATGGTCATTGGTGGCTATGTGTGTAGGATTGTTGCTTATGTCGTTGCGTCACCCTACGGCACTCACACTAACGATGGGTGCTATACTCACGGGCTTGGGCTATGGCGTTATGCAACCAATAATATATGATAAGGCGGCAACAAATGCACCGCCCCATCTATCTACTTTGGCGCTGGCTATAGTTATGACAACCAACTATTTTGCTATTCTTGTTGCGCCATTTATGATTGATGGCATTGATCATCTGTTTCATGCAGACAACCATACGTTTGCCTATATGTTTAATAGCATCGTGGTGCTTCTGATCGCTATTGCTGCGGCGCTCACGTACAAGCATAACCGCGTGCTCGGTAGTGATGATTAAAATCGGTATCCTACACCAATATTTACTATGCCACGCGCACCATATCCAGCCTCTGCAAAGCCATGCCATCTGCGACCAACAGATATGCCTATGGGCTTAATGTCGTAGGATAGGTATGGACGGTAGGTATGGTGCTTGCCGTTAAGATAGTGCACCCAATGCTCGATGCCTGCCGTTGCACCAAGGCTTGAGTATAACTCAACTATGTCTCGACGTAGCCATGTAAATCGTGCTATGGGCATTAGTGAAATGTAGTCAACGTGTATGGTATCCCAATGTTTGAGCGTCTGGTTGTCGTAGAGGTTGCATATGCCTGCTGTCCATGCTAAACTGCCTCCTATGCTAAACCATTTGTTGATTCTATAGCCGTAGTCGAGTGTTGCGCTCAGCCATGTGGTGGCACCATCGCGAGGCTCCTGTGGGGTGTTGTCAAGATCGCCTACGTAGTGCAGTGATGAGTGGCTTGCCAATCCGTAGTTGCCTCGTGCACCAAGTGCCCACGATAGTCGTATGTCGTGTCTCTCTTGCGCATGTGCAGTATGAATTGATAGCGTGCTGAATATCATCACTGCCGCAAGAAGTATTGTAGCTTTAACAATTTTCATTATCCGTTATAAATGTGCTAATATTCGCAAAGATAGGAAAAATAGGCGTATCTTGCTACAACTTTGAGAAATTATGTTTACCTTTGCGCTCAATAAGGGGTGCTACTCCTTCACTGTAAGAGCGAGGGTTAATTGAAAGGTAAGCCAAGCTCGTAGCGCAGTAAGGCGGTAAGAGACTACCCGAAAGTCTCCCTTCTCAAAGGGAGATTTAGAGGGATTGTAGGTATCTTATGTCAGCCAAGCTCGTAACGCAGTGGAGAGATTGGCTGAGATTAAACCCATTGTACCGGATACGGGTAATGCTGAGACCGGGAACGCGGAAATATCTTATCAAGCCCCTTTTCAACTTAATTAAAATAAAGTATGAAAAGGTTTTTTTGTTTTTTAGCCGTAACACTCTCTCTATCTACGGCGCTCAAGGCACAAGATGCCTACTATGATGTCTATGCTCTTGACTCACTCCGCAACTACGACATTGACGTGATTGAGGTCACCACAACAAATGCTACACGCACCACGCCCGTGGCGCAGGATAATCTCACCAAGGAGAGCCTCATTCGCTCGGCATATGGTGCAGATATGCCTACTGCATTATCGCTCACACCATCTATCATAGCCACTAACGAGACGGGTATTGGCATCGGTGCTACGGCTATACGCCTGCGAGGTACGGATGCTACGCGCATTAATGTTACCATCAATGGTGTAGCGATGAATAATCCCGACTCTCACTCAATGTACTGGTACGATACCCCCGACCTTATTTCTTCGGTTGGTACAGTGCAGGTGCAGCGAGGTGCGGGTGTCTCAACAAATGGTACTGGTGCATTTGGTGGCTCTGTGTCGATGACTACCGATGCTATGTCTACTGAGTTTGGTGGCTCTGCATCGCTCTCTTATGGCTCGTATAACACAAATAAGCAGGGTGTGCATATCTCGTCGGGTCTTATGCGTGACCATTGGGTGGTGGATGCACGTCTTACGCATATTGGCTCGGATGGCTACATTGACCGTGGCGCTACCGACCTTAAATCCTATATGCTTCAGGCGGGATATTATGGTTCAAATACTAAGGTGAAATTCTTGTCTTTCGGTGGCTCAGCAAAGACCTACCTTACTTATAATGGTGTATCGCGTAAGGATATGGAGCGCTATGGTCGTCGCTATCACGACTCGGGCCAGTATGTTACATCGGATGGTCCATTTGTGTTGGAGGATGGCACACATGTTGACTACTATGATGACCAGACTGATAACTATCTTCAGTTCAATAACCAACTCGTAGTGAATCACCGTTTCAACAATCGTTGGCAACTTAATGCTACGCTATTCTATACCTATGGATATGGCTATTACAACCAGTATAAGGATGATGCTTGGTTGGCGAGCTACGTTAATCTCAATACCTCGATTGAGCAGGCTGACCTTATCCGTCATAAGTTAATGTACAACCATCTCGGTGGTATTAATGGTTCTGCATCATATAGCAATCGTAACATCGACTTGACCTTTGGCGGTTCGTATAGCTACTACACATGCCCACACTGGGGTGAGTTGAGCTGGGTTGATGGCATGGAGCAGGGCGATGTTGCAGGCCGCTGGTATGATAACGATGTGGTGAAGCACGATGGTAACATCTTTGCACGTGCCGACTGGACTGTGATGCGTGGTTTGATGGATAACGAACTCCACATCTTTGGTGACTTGCAGTATCGCTACGTCGGATATAAGGCGTGGGGTACCAACGACAACTCTATATGGGGTGATGAGGGTGTCTATATGCAGCCTATAAATGTGGATAAGCAGTACAACTTCTTCAATCCTCGTGCGGGAATCAGCTATATTGCACACCGCCACAACGTCTTCGCCTCGGCAGCTGTTGCACATCGTGAGCCTACGCGCTCGGACTTCACCGACAGATATATGTTCTCGGCTGACGACACAGAACCTCAGCCTGAGCGTCTCATAGATTTTGAGGTGGGCTATACATACACTGCGCCACGTGTAGTTGTGGGTGTCAATCTCTACTACATGCTCTACCACAACCAGCTCGTAGCAACGGGTATGGTAAACGATGGCGACGATGCGCTGAATACCAACGTAGCACGCAGCTACCGTCGTGGTGTTGAACTTATGGCATCGTGGAGAGTTGCAAAGTGGTTTACGCTCTCGGCAAACGCTACGCTTTCGCAGAATAAGATTCAGGACTATGTCGATGAGTTGAAAGATAGCCCTACCTATGGCGAAAACCTCGGCGATATGACTATTTCGTATTCACCCTCGGTGATGGGTTCGCTAATGGCAGATTTCCATGTGGGTGGCTTTAGTGCTTTGTGGCATACGCAGTATGTAGGCAAGCAATATTTCACAAATAATGAGATTGATGCGTTGTCGCTGGATGCCTACTGCGTTACAAACCTCAACCTCGGATATACGGTTACAACCAACTCGGAGCAGAAGGTGCGATTTGGTGTTGCCATAAATAATCTCTTCTCGACGCTCTACGAGTCGAATGGTTATGGCTACTCGTATATGTGGGATGGCGTGCGTTATGATGATGCCTTCTACTTCCCTCAGGCACCTATAAATGTTCTTGCTAACGTAACAGTAAACTTCTAAAACTATGACTTGGGATTGGTCCTTGATATTACAGTGCGTAGGCACAGCCCTCGGCCTCTTGTATCTTTGGCTCGAGTATAAGGCAAACATTTGGCTTTGGGTCGTTGGTGCTATCATGCCTATGGTGCATGGTGTGCTCTACTTCCAGAGTGGCATATATGCCGATGCCGCCATGCAGTTGTACTATGTGTTGGCGGGTGTCTATGGCCTTGTAGTGTGGAAGCGCCGACCCAAGAAGAGTGATGATGGACATATTCGTCACACACCCACGAGATGGATTGTACCTTTGGTTGCAGTCTATGCCGTTTTGCATATTGCGTTCTATTTCTTCCTTGCAGAGTGTACTGATAGCCGCGTGCCATTCTTCGACTCTATGTCTACGGCGTTGAGCATTGTTGCTATGTGGATGCTATCGCGCAAGTTGGTGGAGCAGTGGTTGGTGTGGCTTGTGGTTGATATGATTAGCGTTGGGTTGTATCTCTATAAGGGTATCCCCATCACAGCGGGTCTCTACACCTTATACTGTATCCTCGCTGTAGCGGGCTATGTGCGCTGGCTCAAGCAGATTAAATAGCGAGACCTGTCCTATTCGAAAGAAGCGGGGTGTCCAGTTGGACACCCCGCTTGCTTATTCTGGATGTGTTTGTTATTCAGGCTTTGGTAGTGTGAACGTAAACTCCAAACCACCCACCTTGCGATTTGTTACTGATATGTCGCCACCGTGAAACAATACGGCATTCTTGACGATAGAGAGGCCAAGGCCTGTGCCACCAAGTTTGCGCGAACGACCCTTGTCGATACGATAGAAACGCTCGAAGATGTGATTGATGTGGTCACTATCTACGCCAATGCCGTTGTCGTAGAACTTGATGGTGTACATCTTGCTATCTTCGGCTGTGCACTTGATGAAGATGTCGCGACCACCCGAGTAAGCAATAGCATTATCAGTTAGGTTCTTGAATATCGACATGAGTAGGGTAGAGTTGCCCAATACCAGCATGGGTGATGGCAAGTCGATGTTTATACGCATGCGCTTGTCATCTGGCAGGAGTGCTACCTCCGATGTGATCTCGTCGATGATGCCACGAAGGTCCACCTTCTCGCGCTCGATGCGGCTGCTGCCATCCTCAAGACGCGTGATGGTTGATACGTCGTTGAGCAGCTGAGTGAGGCGCTGGCAGTGTGCATAGCACTTGGCAATAAAGGCATCGCGCTCCTCTGCATTCATCTCCTTCGAAGTGGTCATAGTCTCGAGGTAACCCTGAATGGCTGCTACGGGAGTCTTGAGCTCGTGGTTAATATTGTTGGTCAACTGTCGCTTGATGCGCAACTTCTCCTGGTGCTCGTGCATAGCCTTGTCGTGCTCGAGTTTAACCTCGTTGTTAGCCTCGCGCAAGCGGCTGTATAGGTCGATTATATGGCGTGCAATGTCTCCCAATTCGTCGTTGGCAAACTGGGGCATAGACTCGATATCGGCGCCATTCTCCATTGCTGAAACTGCGCGATCGAGGCTGCTGATGTTGCGGCTCATGCGCATGGCAAGCATAAGGGCAATGACGATGGAGACGCCTGCAACAGCGATGATGCCGACAAAGATACCCTCGTCGATACTACTGATGCGGCTGTTGTGGCTCAACAGCGAGAAATGGTAGGTGATAAAACCTCCAATAAGCGTGATGATGAGAATTGCCAGCAGTAGATACATTCCACCGCGGTAGCTGAAAATTTTAGATTTTGAATCCATAGCCATATCCTGTTCTTGTTATTATATGGTTGCCGTAAATGCCAAGTTTCTTGCGCAGGCGTGTGATGTTTACATCAATCGTGCGGTCCAACACAACTACCTCTTCGCTCCATACGCGCTTCATAATCTGTTCGCGTGAGAGTATTGTGCCTCGATTTGATAGTAGTAATACGAGAATGTCAAACTCCTTGCGCGTTAATTGTATCTCCTCATTGTCGATGTAGCAACTCTTGTCGCGGTTGTTGACCACCAATGTCTCGAAACGTATGCTGCTATCGTTATCCTTTTGCTCCTCCTCTGCGGGTGTCTCGTTTGCTAATGGTCGCTTTGAACGTCGCAATACGCTGCGCACGCGAGCCATGACCTCAGCCAATGAGAATGGCTTTGATATGTAGTCATCAGCGCCGATGTCAAGACCCTTGATTTTGTCGGCCTCGGAGTCGAGTGCCGTGCAGAAGATGATTGGTGTCTCTGCTGTCTCGGGACGCTTACGAAGTATGCGGGCAAGACCGAAACCACTTAACTCACCCATCATGATGTCGAGAATCATGAGGTCGAAGTCTGCGAGATTTAGTGCCAGAGCCTCCTCCGCGCTCAGTACTGTTGTTACAATGTATCCCTCCTTTTCGAGGTTGAACTTCAGAATCTCACACAACGACTCCTCGTCATCAACAACAAGTATTCTATATTTATTCATGCTTCAAAGTTTTCGTCAAATATAGTACATATATGCCTCATACGCCTCTTAAACATCACAAATTTAATAAAGATTTAACAATTGCGCAAGTATGTAATGATATTTTTGAGGGGTGCATTAATAATAATGAAATAATTTTGTAACAATTTTGTAACAATATTTTTTTATCTTTGCCTCAGATAACACTTTTTAGTATGGATCTATTTATCGTTATTGTACTAGCCCTCTTGGCAGTTATGGGTATCATTGTCGGAGTTTCGAATGATGCCGTGAACTTCCTTAATTCGGCTTTCGGTTCGAAAGCAGCAAAGAAAAACATCATTTTAACAATCGCCTCAATGGGTGTAATGGTCGGTGTGATGACATCGAGTGGCATGATGGATGTGGCGCGTAGTGGCGTCTTTTATCCCAACATGTTCAGCTATCAGGAGATTATGATTCTGTTCCTGGGTATGATGCTCTCGAATATCATCCTTCTTGACATCTACAACTCACTGGGTCTGCCCACGTCAACAACCGTATCGTTAGTGTTCGGCTTGCTCGGCTCGGCAATGGCATTGGCTCTATATAATATATGGAGTGGCGATGCGCTTATGAGTCAGCTTGGTCAGTACATCAACTCGGGTAATGCCTTGGCTATCGTGTCGGGTATCTTGCTTTCGGTTGTGTTGGCATTCATAACTGGTCATATTTTGATGTACATATCGCGAATTATCTTCTCATTCCGCTATAACAAGGTGTTTAATCGCTTTGGTGCTTTGTGGTGTGGTATCACACTTGCTGGTATCATCTATTTCACAGTCTTCAAGGGTCTTAAGAGTACAAGCCTTATCCCCGATGTACTCAAGGACTATGTGAATGAGAATACAGGCATGGCACTACTTATCTTGTGGCTCGGTAGCTCACTGCTATTGTGGGTGTTGCAACGTTGCAAGGTAAATATTCTCCGTGTCTCTATCCTTGCGGGAACTTTCTCTTTGGCTTTGGCATTTGCTGGTAACGACCTTGTGAACTTTATCGGTGTGCCATACGCAGGCTACGACTCATACATGATTGCTCAGGGCCCTGATGGTGCTCCTGAGAGCATGGCGCAGTTGATGAATCCTACGACAGCAAATTTCTGGATTATGTGTGCTGCTGGTCTCGTTATGGTAATCACGCTCTTTACGTCTAAAAAGGCTATGCGAGTGATTGAGACCGAGCGCAAGCTCTCGTCACAGACCGAGGAGGCACCAACAAACAGCGATGCTACAAATGCTTCACGAGGTATCGTTCGTGCAGCGCGTGCCATCAGCACTGCTATTGAGACTGTAATGCCTAATAAGGTTCGTGCATACATCGACAGCCGTTTTGTACAGTTGTCTGAGGAGGAGCGTGGCGATGTCAACTACGACCTTATTCGTGCCACGGTAAACCTTACGGCTGCCGCGATCCTTATCTCTATCGGTACACAGCTCAAGTTGCCACTATCTACAACTTATGTAGTATTCATGGTATCTATGGGTTCGTCGTTGGCTGACAGAGCGTGGGGTAGAGAGAGTGCCGTATATCGTATCACTGGCGTTATGACCGTTATTATGGGCTGGTTTATCACTGCGTTGGGCGGTTTTATCATCGCTATTGCCGTTACCCTTGCCCTTGCTTATGGTCAGAATATTGCTGTTGGTGAGTGGAACATAGTGGCAATAGTCGTGACGCTTATCTGCATTGGTCTTATCATTAAGAGCAATATGGCAAAGAAGACCGAGAATAAGGAGGTCGAGGAGTCTGCTGTTGCAAAGATAAGCGACACCCTTAAGCAGAGCCCTGAGGAGGCACTTATAGCCTACACTGAGCATGTCTGCGCATCTATGGAGAAGGTGACAATGATATACGACCGAACCATCGTTGCGGTGTTCAAGGAGAATCGTAAGGTGTTGCGCGATATGGTTAGCGAGGCTGAGGATTTCTACCACTCTACACGCCAGCAGAAGTATGAGATTATCCCTCTGTTGCGCACACTCGAGGAGAGCGATATCAACACTGGCCACTTCTATGTTCAGGTAGTGGACTACATCTCCGAGACCAGCAAGGCGTTGTTGCACATCACACGCCCATGCTATAAGCATGTAGATAATAACCACTCGGGACTTACAAAGGAGCAGGTCTATGACCTTAAGTGTATCAACGACCGCGTTGAGAATATCTTTGGTGACATCAACCACATGCTTCGCACACGCTCGTTCGAGCAGATGGAGGCTGTTCTCAACAAGCGTGACGAGCTCTTCAACTTCATCGACGAGGTTATGCAGAATCAGTTGCGCCGCTTGCGCGATACAGGTGGTTCATCATCGGCAAATATGTTGTTCTTCAACATCCTCACCGAGACCAAGACCATGGTATTGCACTCACGCAATATCGTTAAGTCTTTGGAGCATTTCGTACACACAAAGGAGTAACCGAACTCTATTTAGCATAAAAAGTAATGCGTTGATGTTTGACATCAACGCATTACTTTTTACCACGCATCCTAATAGTCGTACTCCACTATTCTATCAGCATAGTCACACCAGCCCTGTGCCGTATCGTAGTGGTGCTTGCTGCCGCGAGGAACATATATCGTTGCATTGGGGCTATTCTGCAAAACCTTTGAGTAGGTCACAGGTGGATATGTGGGTTTGCAGTAGATGCTTTCGAGGTGCAGACTCTCTGCAAACGCCCTATCCTCGATTTCTCTCACACCACTCGGTATGGTTATCTCATTCAAAACTGTACAGTGGAAAAATGCCTGATATCCTATCTTCACAAGGTTATTTGGGAGTGTTACACTCCTAAGACAACCACAACTGCTGAATGTCCCCTCCTCAATCACCGTCACGCCCTCGGGGATAACTATACTCTGAAGGTTCTCGCAACCCAAAAAGGCACATTTGCCGATTGTTGTTACGCTCTCGGGAATTGTTATTGACTTTGTATAGTGGCAACCCGAAAAGGCTGAGTCGCCGATGGTAGTCACACTTGTGGGAATGGTTATATCCATGAGATTTATACACTGCGCGAATGTGCCTGTGGCGATAGTGCTAATGCTATTGGGAATATCTATGTGCTCCAAGTCCCAGCAGTAGGCGAATGCACCCTCTCCAATCGATGTGATATTCTCGTGAAGGTTGATGTCGCTTAAAGCCGTGCAGTTATGGAATGCCATGTTGCCTATCGTTGTTACGTTCTCTCCGAGCGTGATACTCTCAATCTCATTATACCCCATAAAGGCACTATTACCAATTGTAGTGATATGCTCTGGTGTGGTGTACGTGGTCACCCCGGCGGGCGCTATGGTTATGAGTGTGTCGCCATCGTGGAGATATGTGCCACACTCCGAGGCATACTTGCCACGAAACTCCTCAAGGCTCGTACATCCTGCAAAGAGTCCCTCGCCTATCTGCGTTAGGCTCTCGGGTAGTGTGATACACTTAAGATTGGTACAATCCTTGAAAAGTTTGTCGCCAATTTGCTCCAAGCCCTCGTGTAGCTCAACGTATGTCAGACCCTCGCAACCGCTATATGCGCCTTGTCCGATTTTTGTGACACTTGATGGTAGGTCAACCTCTGTTAGTGTTACACAATCAGCGAAGGCTCCATTGCCTACCCATGTAACATTCTCTGTCATCTCAACACTCTCAAGGTTGCTGCACGAGATAAATGCGTTGTTATCGATATGGTTGACGCTTGTAGGTAGTATAATAGTCTTTAATCTTAAACTGCTATTAAACCATGTGTCAACACCTGTGATATCACGATTAAATACGATTTTGCCCACTCCATTCTCATAAGTGTTAGACAGAACACGAACACCAAAGATTTGGCCTATCATGTTTCTGTGAATATCTATGGTGTTGCTATCTGTCGATGTGTAGTAGATAACATGTTTCGAGGGTGTGGTATCAGGACCGAATATCTCCTTCCAGCACGATGTAGCGATGAGTGGTAAAATCAAAAGTAGCAGTAGTCGTTTCATACTCTCGAATGTTTAGATGTTAAACTTCATCAAAGCATTTGCTTTTCGTTACTACAAAATTAGGTATATTTTCACTCCTCACCAAATTTTTTGAGGCCTAATTTTTCCGCGATGGTGTATTCAATGTATTGAAAATCAATATGTTAAAAATGTGTGAAAATCGAATTTTTCATAGTGTTGATAATCAAGTAGTTACGTATATAATCGCATATTGTATTGATTATCAATAAATTAATATGTCTTACAGCAAAAAAGAGTCTGCTCAACCTTGCGGTTGGGCAGACTCCATGCTTATTACAGTTATACTACTAATGTTTGGCAGAGCGATTACTTCGCAGGTGCCCACTTGCAGCGCACGGGCGAGATGATAGCACCCTCCTCCTTGAGCTGCTTCATAGCCTTGTCCACCTCCTTGCGGTCGATGCCGCTGAGCTCTGCGATCTTACCTGCGTTGAGAGGCTCGCCTGCCTCAACCATTGTTGCTAATACCTTTGCTTTAGTCTCCATAGTTCTTATAGTTTTAATAGTTAAATTCTCTTATCTTTAGTGTTATTTCCATGTATGAGCATCTACCCTCTATATAGTCTTCGTAGAGTATCTCTGCGTCGCGCCCTTTGAGTATTGCGCACTTTCCGCACACTTCGCAGTTGTTGCAACACCTCCATTTGTCGAGTACGTACTCCAACCGCTCCTCTTTTGTTGAGTGACTTACGTCGGGTGCACCCATCGGCGTGATATTGGTCATCTCTCTTACATGTTTTTCATATTTATCATTCATTAGTTTTTCATTCTATTGCCTTTATCTTAGTTTGCTGATGCAAAATTAATACATTTAATTATAAGTTGCAAATTGGATTTTTTTATTTATCTATAAGCTAATTCTATATTTTACTTGTTTTAAGTCTTATTGTGTAAAAAATACGCAAATTATTTGTTTATTTGAAATAAAACCCTTACATTTGTGTAAAATTAACGCAGTGAAATATGAAAGAGCAACAATTTTGTTATAGATATCCACGTCCTGCGGTAACTGCGGACTGTGTGATTTTTGGCTTTGATGGAGTAAATATCAAGGTGTTACTTATACAGCGAGGACTCGAGCCTTTTAAGGGTGCATGGGCACTGCCTGGCGGTTTTATGAATATGGATGAGACCATTGAGGAGTGTGCACTCAGGGAGTTAAAAGAGGAGACTGGATTAAATGCTGCCACTGTTGAGCAGTTCCATACATTCACGAGTGTTGATCGTGACCCACGCGAGCGTGTGATTACGGTTGCCCACATGGCGTTGGTGCGTCTTGCGGATGTTCAGGGAGGCGATGACGCTGAAAATGCACGTTGGTTTACGCTCGATGAGATACCCCTGCTCGCCTTCGACCACGACTATATTCTGCGTATGGCGATAACCAGATTGAGAGAGCGTATATGCTTTAAACCAATAGGCTTTGACCTTCTACCCGAAGTATTTAAGATGTCGGAGCTGCAAAACCTCTACGAAGCGATACTGGGTGTTCAGTTTGACCGCCGTAACTTCTATAACAAGATGCTCAAGCTCGGTATTCTTTCGGAGGCTGAACCACGTTCCGAGAACGCATCAAGGCGTGTGCCTACAAAGTATCGATTTAATGCGGAGAAGTATGCCGAGTTAAAACAAAAAGGATTTAGATTGGAATTTTAATTTGAGTGATTATGTACAGGAGAAGATATACACCAGAGAGGATAACACATTTAGCCCCAAATGAAATTTTCGTATTCGGCAGCAACCTGGATGGCGCACATGGAGGCGGTGCAGCTCGTTTGGCATACAACCGTTTTGGCGCAGTATGGGGACAGGGGGTTGGACTTCAGGGGCAGTGTTATGCCATTCCAACTATGCACGGAGGTGTGGACGTTATCAAACCCTATGTCTATGAGTTTATTTCGTTTGCAAGACAACACCCCGAGTATCTATTCTTGGTAACAAAGATTGGTTGTGGCATCGCGGGTTTTATGGATAAGGATATTGCTCCGCTGTTTGCATCGGCTATCGATGTTGATAATATTATCCTCCCAGAAAGTTTTGTAAATATTATCGCAACGGATAAGTATCAGGAAATTATGAAAAAGGAGTATATCATTAGGGATAAGATACGTGGTTGTTTGATGGCGGGTGCTGCGGGCGATGCCTTGGGTTATGAGGTTGAGTTTATGCGCCGTCGCTCTATCCTGTCACGCTTTGGGGAGAATGGCATCACCAAGTTTGCTCTTGACCGCAATGGCAAGGCTCTTATCAGTGACGATACGCAGATGACGCTATTTACTGCGAATGGTATGCTGATGGGATTTACTTGCGGATATATGCGTGGTATCGGTGGGCGCCCTGAAAAGTATGTCGATGGAGCATATCTCGATTGGTACTACACGCAGACAGGCAAGAAGCGCGAAATGCTAATTGATGATTGGCATCCAACGTGGTTGCGCGACCTGCCCGAAATGGCACAACTTCGCGCTCCGGGCAATACCTGTTTGAGTGCTTGTGAGAGTCTGTTTAGGGGTGAAAAGGTACAAAATAATAGTAAGGGTTGTGGCGGTATTATGCGTGTTGCTCCTATGGCTCTACTTGATGCTGGATATGCATCAAGAAACGAAAATGGCTATTCTATCGAAGAACTTGCAGAGGCTGGTGGTGAGATAGCAGAGGTTACCCACAAGCACCCACTCGGCTTCCTGCCCGCATCACTTCTTACAGTGCTGCTATATAAAATTGTCCCGATGTCACCCAAACAGGTTTGTGAGGAGATTGATGGCATTGTAGCCGATACAGTTAATATCCTTGACCGTATTTATATAGGCAAGTACGACGCCGATAAGCGATACTTGAAGGAACTTACAGGCTGGGCTGTGCAGTTGGCGCACTCTAATATCTCAGATGCTGATGCGATTCGTAAGTTGGGCGAGGGCTGGGTTGCAGAGGAGACGTGGGCTATTGCACTCTTCTGTGCTATTCGCCATATCGACAGCGTGGAGGATGCTATTATCGCGTCGGTAAACCACGACGGCGATAGCGACTCCACAGGCTCGGTTTGCGGTAATATTATGGGTGCTATTTATGGTTATGAGCATATCAAAGAGCGTAATATATTCTGTCCCGAGGGTAAGCAGTTAGAAAATACGCTCGAACTCTCGGAGATTATCCTCGCTCTTGCTGACGACCTATCGACGGGCTGTATCATCAGCGAGTATGACCCTATAGATACTCCCGAGAAGCGACAGTGGTACGAACGCTACTGCGAGATGCGTCCCGCAGGTATCGCAAAACGATAATGACGATACCGTTAGTTCAATTGCTTAATCCCTGTAAACAAAATATGGCGACTGGAATATATAGAGTTCCAATCGCCATTTTGTTTGATTTTTAGCTGTATTGCAGCCTTCGCAAACAAGTAAAATTATTTCTGCTCGTTCAAGATACGCATTGCAGCATCAAAAATCGCTGTGTCATCCAATGTAACAACACCGCCATCAGGGCCCTGCTCGATATGAATACCTACACCCTCCTTAGCCTCAAAGTGCTTACCACCAAAATAGTTACGTACGGTCTCAACGTCGATTCCCAACTCGTCTGCAATGCGCTGTGAGCTGCCACTGGGCAACTTATCCTTAATACGGCGCAACTCGTTAAATGTAATAATCATAGTTCGGTAATTATTAGGTTTAATAATATTTATTTCGTTTTGCTAATGCTAAATTAATGCTTTTTTTTGAATTGACCAAACTATTTTAGATATTTTTTCAAAAAATTAATTTTTTATTTAAAGTTACATATATCAAATATCTTCTATTTAAAGACTATACACTATATTTATAGGTCTGCGTCGTACGAAAAGGGTTCTCGTGGCGCTGATATTGAGGTCTGTTTTGGCGTATCTTTTGCTGTTATTGAGTGTGTATTACATAAAATATTAAATATTCAACACTATGAAAAACACACTTAAAGGCACTCTTACCGAGGAGAATTTGTTAAAAGCATTCGCTGGCGAAAGTCAGGCACGCAATCGCTACAACTTTTTTGCATCTCAGGCGAAAAAGGATGGCTATGAGCAGATAGCCGCCGTCTTTGATATTACAGCCGAACAGGAAAAGGAGCATGCCAAGCGCTTCTTCAAATATCTTGAGGGCGGCATGGCGACGATACATAATGCCTCCTATCCAGCGGGCATCATCAGTACCACGGAGCATAATCTGGTGGAGGCAGCTCAGGGCGAGCACGAGGAGTGGGAGGTATTATACGCCTCGTTTGCCGAGACTGCACTTGCTGAGGGATTCAAGAAGGTTGCTCTGACGTTTAAGCACGTCGCTGAGGTTGAGAAGGAGCATGAGCGTCGCTATCTGAAACTTCTGAGTCGTCTTACGGATGGAGACTTCTTCCGTCGCGATGGAGAGATTGTGTGGCAGTGTCGCAATTGTGGTTACATTGTCAAGGCATCCATGGCACCAAAGATGTGCCCATCGTGCGAGCATGAGCAACGCTACTTTGAACCAATGGCAGATAACTATTAATATGCCTAAGGGCGGTGTTGTATGATGCAATGGAGTAAAATTACAGGAGTAGCCTATGCGGTAATCTCCTCCGCAACATTTGGCCTTATCCCGCTCTTTACCATATCGCTACTGCAGCTTGGTGTTAGCTCGCCAACGATTTTATCTTATCGTTTCCTATTGGCTGCAGTGGCGATGGCGGTAATTATGTTCTTCACGCGTCGTAATTTTCGTATTGCTGCTGATAAGTTGGCTGTTGTGGCGATACTTGCCATACTATATGCTTCCACAGCTATACTTCTGTTGGAGAGCTACAAGAGTATTCCGAGTGGAATAGCCACTACCATTCACTTTCTCTATCCTCTTGCGGTTACTCTCACTATGGCGTGGGTCTTCAAGGAGCGTATGTCTCCCGTAATATATATATCAGTGGTTCTCTCGCTTATTGGTGTTGCACTTCTGGCATGGGGAAACCACGATGTTGGCGACTTCCGTCGTGGCGTAACACTATCTCTGCTCACGGTGGTGACCTATGCTGCCTATATAGTTGGGGTTATGCGAAGCCGTGCATCGAAGGTCGACTCAATTGTCTTGACCTTTTATGTCCTCTTCTTTGGTGCTATACTCTTCTTTATCTATGCATTAGCCACAACTGGCATCGAGGCGGTTCATCATTGGACAAACTGGCGCGACTTGCTGATGTTGGCACTTGTGTGCACGGTGCTCTCGGACTTTACGCTTATTCTGGCAATAAAGCGCATAGGCTCGACAAGAACCTCGATACTTGGCTCGATGGAGCCTCTGACGGCCATTATCGTAGGTGTCTTGTATTTCAATGAGCACTTCGATACTATGAGTATCATTGGTCTTATCTTTGTGATATGTGCCGTAGTTATGGTTATCGTACAGTCATCACACCCTGCCCATAGAGATTAATCTCTATCCTTCGTAAATTAGAGATGGACTATCCTCGTGAATAGTCCATCTCTTTTATTTGTAATGTGTCTCTTTTAGAAATTATATTGAGCCATAATGCTGAGACGATTTGCAGAGTCATTAGCACCGCTAACGTCTTTGCGTCCGCCATGTAGATACTCAACGGCGAGAGTGAAGTTGCGTGTGACGTTGTAGAAGGCATTGGCAAAGATATAGTGACCCTTTGAATACTGGTTGTCGGAGATTGCACCCTTATGCTTGTCCAAATGTACCTCTGAGTAGCCTCCTGCGAGCCAGAATTTCTTAGGCATGATGTTTACCTGTGCCGCAGCCTGCCAACCCCACATAGGAAGTGTCTGAAGTCGGGTAGGGTTGTTGGGATCGTATGTAAAGTCGTATGGAGTTCCCATCAAGTCGTTGATGTACGGAGTTATGCCTCTGCCATATACGCCATTCATGTAGAGGTCCACCCAGCGACCAATGTTTATGTTGCCACTCAACTGCACACCCCAGCCAAGCTGTGTGGTGTTCTTGCCCAATTTGTTGTCGTGTAGATACATGTCTCGAATAACACCCGATACGCGAATATGGCTCTCACGTCTCTCGCCCCATGCATACTGAACGTAGGCAATACCATCAGGTACACGTTGGTAGATTGATGAGAAGTGCTCACCATATGTTGCACTTACTGATGGCATCTCGGCTGCCGCACCGAAGGTGATGTGTCTATCCCAGCATGTGTGCTCGTAGCGTATCATCTCCGTAAAGCGGAAGTTGTATGCATTTGGACCCTGAAAGTCGATGGTCTGTGGTGCCGCCTGGAGATCGCAGAATGTCGAGACGTCGCGACCAATAGTAAATCCCATTACCTGAACATAGGCAGAACGCAGACGAGGAAGGTATGAGAACTCATCGCCACCACGGAAGTCAATATCGGTGAATGCCACGATGCGACCCAACATGTCGGAGTTGATGATACCCTTGAGGAAGATGCGCGACGTAGAGGCATCCATCATCACACGCTGACGGTTGGCATAGTTCTTTGTCATAGGGATGTCGTATGGCACGAAGTCGATGTTGCCAACAGCACCCGCAAAGTCATAACTTGTACGTAGCGTTACCGTAGCACCAATACCCAGCGCAAATTTATTGTTGGCCGAACTGAATATCAACTGTGGATTGTGGGCCTGCTGGAAACCTTTGCGTGAGGTCTCCTTAAAAGCCTTGGTTGCCTCGTCGCAGTGCTCTTTGTTGTGCGCGTGCTTGTCGTGGTGTGACTCTGCATTTGCAGTTGTTACTCCAAAGAGTAGAGCAAATGCCAATAGTGATAGTCTAAATTGTTTCATAAGATGTGTTTTTAATTAAAGTGAAACAGTTGTTTAACTCACACTTCAATGAAACAAGTTATATGCCAATGTTGTTGGGCGAGCGACTATGGCTCTCGAAGGCGATACTATATCCGTAGATATGAAAAAACCGAGGCACATTGCTGTACCTCGGTCTCTCTTTGGTGTGACGCACAAAGCGTCGTACCTTGCATTAGCGGATCTGACGGATGATCTCACCACCATGCTTAATTGCCTCCTCGTTCTGGGGCAACATCTTCCATGCGCGCTCGGGCAAAGTCTTCTTCAAACCAGCCATAACGTTCTCCATAGCTACGACAGGGCGAACCTTGAGGTATGCACCCAAAATCATAGTGTTGAACAACTTAGCCTGACCCAAACGTGCGCACTCTGCAGTAGCATCAATCTGATATACGCTGATGTCTGTACGAGTAGGGTGGCTTGTAATACCGTTAGTATCGTAGATAAGAACACCACCTGGCTTAACCTGGCTCTCGAACTTATCCATAGACTGCTGGTTCAAAACCACTACGCAATCAAACTCGTGAGCGATAGGTGATGAGATAGGCTTATCCGAGAGGATAACGGTAACGTTAGCGGTACCACCACGCATCTCAGGACCGTATGAAGGCATCCATGTTACCTCCATGTCCTGCATAATTCCAGAGTAAGCCAAAATCTTACCCATAGTGAGGACACCCTGTCCTCCGAAACCTGCAATGATTATTGTCTCTTTCATAACTGCTTACTCTTTAGTTGTATCCTTCAAGTCTCCGGGCTCGTAGAATGGCAACATGTTCTTCTCAAGCCACTCGTTTGATGCAACAGGTGATAGCTTCCAACCGCTGTTACATGTAGCAACGATCTCTACCAAGCTGAAACCCTTACCTGCCATAGCATTCTCGAATGCGTGACGGATAGCCTTCTTAGCCTTGCGAACGTTAGCTGGAGTGTGAACAGTCTGGCGTGTTACGTAGCAAACACCATCCAAGTGTGCCAACATCTGTGCGATCTTGTATGGGTAGCCATTGAGCTTAGGATCACGACCATAAGGTGTAGTAGCGGTCTTCATACCCAAGAGGGTAGTAGGAGCCATCTGACCACCTGTCATACCGTAGATAGCGTTGTTAATGTAGATAGCAACGATGTTCTCGCCACGTGCAGCCGCGTGAATAGTCTCACCAGTACCAATAGCTGACATATCACCATCACCCTGGTATGTGAAGACCATCTTGTCTGGATTAACACGCTTGATAGCTGTTGCTACCGCGCAAGCACGACCGTGAGCAGCCTGTGCCCAGTCAATATCAATATAGTTGTATGCAAATACTGAGCAACCTACGGGTGATACACCGATAGTATCGTGCTCAAGACCCATCTCCTCGATAACCTCGGCAACGAGCTTGTGAACAGTACCGTGGCTACAGCCGGGGCAGTAGTGCATTACGTTAGGCAAGATAAGCTTAGACTTGCCAAATACCAAATTCTCCTTTTTGATTTCAACCTCTGCCATAGTCTTATCGGTTTATAAGTTTCTCTTTAACTGCTTTAAGTACCTCATCTGGTGAGAACAACATACCACCCATACGGCCGTAGTGCTCAACTGGAGCCTTGCCATTTACTGCAAGACGAACATCCTCAACCATCTGACCTGCGTTAAGCTCAGCTGCAAGGAAGCCCTTTACACCGCGCTCAGCAAGTGCTGCGATAGCCTTTGTAGGGAATGGGTACAATGTGATAGGACGCAACAAACCGAGCTTGATACCCTCAGCACGTGCCATCTCTACAGTTGCAGAGCAGATACGTGAAGAAGAACCGAAGGCTACGATAACGTAGTCAGCGTCGTCGCACTGAATAGCCTCGTAACGAACCTCGTTCTCGCAGATTGTTGCATACTTAGCCTGAAGACGCTGGTTGTTAACCTCCATAACCTCAGACTTAAGCTCGAGTGATGTGATAACGTTGCGCTCGCGGTCATCAGTCTTACCGATCAAAGCCCAGCTCTTGCACTCTGCAGCGATCTCCTCCTTAGTCTTGCGAGGACGCTGTGGAGCAAGAACAACCTTCTCCATCATCTGACCGATACAACCATCAGCCAAGATCATAGCTGGGTTACGATACTTGAACGCGAGATCGAAAGCGTCAGCTACGAAGTCGTGCATCTCCTGAACTGAGTTAGGAGCAAGTACGATAAGGTGGAAGTCACCGTGTGCACCACCCTTACATGCCTGGAAGTAGTCAGACTGTGAAGGCTGGATAGTACCAAGACCTGGACCACCACGCTGGCAGTTAACGATAACGCAAGGAAGCTCAGCACCTGCGAGGTAGCTCAAGCCCTCAGACATAAGGCTGACACCAGGTGAAGATGATGAAGTCATCACGCGCTTACCTGTAGATGCGCCACCATATACCATGTTGATTGAAGATACCTCAGACTCTGCCTGAAGAACCACCATACCTGTAGTCTCCCAAGGCTTCTCCTCCATGAGGGTCTCCATAACCTCCGACTGTGGAGTGATGGGGTAGCCGAAATAGCCGTCGCAACCGTAGCGAATTGCTGCATGAGCAATCACCTCGTTGCCCTTCATAAGTTTTACCTCTTTCTCTGCCATAGTTTACTCGAATTTTTGGCGATACACCGTTAGACAACTATCCGGACAGATGATAGCGCAAGAGGCGCAACCAGTACATGAATCCGGCTCAACCATCATAGCGAAGGGATAACCCTTGCCGTTTACTTCGGTCGACAAACCGAGCGTCTTAGTAGGACATGATGCTACACAAACACCACAACCCTTGCAATGCTCTGTGTCGACTACAACTGTTCCTTTGATTTTAGCCATACGACAGTAGTTTTATAGATTGTTAAAAGTTCGGTTTACTCTAATTGCGGAATTAACCAAACAAATGTACGTATTTTTTTGCAAACTACCTACGCTTTTTTGAAATATTTTTTCACAATATGTTTCTGAATGTAAAAAAAGTAATGCCCGCCCCGTGTTGAACTAACATTAATTGAGAGTGTTGCAGCATTTAAACTATTTGTGAGAACTTTTTATTTTGATGGGTATTGTAAATTTGTGAGATAACACATAACTTTGCATCGGTCACGTTATGCGATGAATATAATCCGATAGGTCTATATTGGAGCGTTATGCGTGATACATATATATAATGTGTAAATAGTAATGAAAAATAACATATACTTACTGCTTGGTTCGGTATTGGCAACCCTTGTTTTTGCGGCATGTGGAAATATCTCAGATGAGTCAAATATTATTGATGATGGTGTTTTGGATAAGTGGAGGCTGTCGGCATCATTCGAGGAGGATGATACGCGAACTTACATAGATGAGGATTGTAAAATATATTGGCATAATGATGATCGTTTGTCAGTCTTCTATGGCGACTATAATAATGTGGAGTGCCGTTTTACGGGTGCTACGGGAGATAAAAGTGGTGATATTGTCCCTGTGGTTGCAACAGATGGAGGCTCTCCTATCTTTGATGCAATATACGCACTCTATCCTTACGATAAGGATGCCGAATTAAGTGATAGTGGTATCACGTTCACACTGCCAGCGGTACAGACGTATACAGAGGGCTCGTTTGGTCGTGGTGCAAATGCAATGGTAGCAGCCAGCCGTTCGCGCGAGGATCATTCGATGCTCTTTAGAAATATTGGCGGCAGCCTCAAACTTCAGTTGTGGGGCAATGCTACCGTAAAGCGTATTCGTGTCAAGGGTAACAATAATGAGACTCTTGCGGGTTGTGCTTCGGTAAAGGCATCCTATGGTGCTACGCCCGCACTTGAAGTTTACAACGGTGGAGTTAAGAACGTGGAGCTCGATTGTGGCAATGGTGTTGCGTTGAGCTCTTCAATATCTACACCCACAGAGTTCTGGGTAGCACTGCCACCAGTTACTTTCACTAAAGGTTTTACTGTGGAGGTAGAGTGTGTAGATGGTAGTCTGTTTACAAAGAGTACGAGCAAGCGTGTGGTTATTGAACGCAACACTATTCAGCCCATGGCGGCATTTGAGGTTGTTGCCACCCCCGCAAAGCCCGCGAACAATGAGATATGGTACACAACAACCGATGGAAATCAAGCAGGGCTGAAAACACAATCTTTTAATGTGTCAGTCACATCGCACGAGAGGCGTGATGATAAGTGGGTTGTAACATTCAGTGGCGCACTAACAACAATAGGCATGGATCATAGCTCGACGGGTGCATTTGAGAATAGCAGTAATCTTGTAAGTATTGTCCTACCCGATAGTGTCACAAAAATGTATGATTATACCTTCTATGAGTGTCGCAATCTTCAGAGTGTGGAGTTGTCAAATAATATCCAATTAATTGGATATATGGCGTTCTATAATTGTACATCACTCACTGAAATAACACTTCCTGCGAGTGTGACCAATATCGATGTTGCCGCGTTTTATGATTGTCGTAATCTAACAAGGGTAAACTCTTTGGCAACGACCCCACCTGCGCTTGGAGATGATGTATTTACTTCGGATGTAACTATTTACGTTCCAGAGAGTGCTATTGGTGCTTATATTCAGGATAAATCATGGAGTAAATATAATATTGCTACTCTTTCGGGTGAGGGTACAGATGATGCGGAAATGTATGCACCCAATGACCCAAATTATCACTCTACGGATTACTCTGCTAATGGTCAGTATGTGACATTGCAGAGTGCAACAGATGGTAATGGCATTGATATCGTTCTTATGGGTGATGGTTACTCTGATCGTCAGGTAGCTTCTGGTCGCTATGAGGCAGATATGCGTAAGGCTATGGAGGTGTTCTTTAGCAAGGAGCCATTCACCTCGTTCCGCTACCTATTTAATGTATATATGGTGATGTGTGTCTCTAAGCGTGAGGGGTGCAGTAATGATTATGTGTATGGAGAGACTGCTCTAAATTGTAAGATTAAGTCGGACGGTGTATCTGTGAGTGCTGATACGGGAGATGTATATAGCCATGCAAAAGAGGTGTTTGGCGAGCAAAAGTATGAGTATAACGATGGTCCACGCATCGATGAGTCAACGCTTATCGTCATAATGAATAGTAATGCCTATGCTGGTGTTTGCTATATGTCACAACCCAAATATAACACTACTAAGAGCTATGGCAATGGTTCGTCGCTGTCGTTCTTCTCGTTATGTGGCAATGACGAACTCTTTACTAATCTACTTATACACGAGGCGTGTGGTCATGGTTTTGCAAAACTTGGTGACGAGTATTTCTCATCGGGTAATGGTGCTATCAACAATCGTGGCTATTACGAGATGAAAGACTTTGAGCAGTGGGGCTGGTATAAGAATGTCGATTCAACGATAGGTGAACCTCTTACAACTCAGACAATCAAGTGGCGACACTTCCTCACAGATTATCGTTATGCTGATCTTGTTGGTATCTATGAGGGTGCATACACCTTTGCGAAGAATGCCTACCGTCCATCGGAAGATAGTATTATGCGACATGTCAGAGGTAGCGATGGTGAGTTTAATGCTCCATCACGCGAGGCGATATACTACCGTATTCATAAGCTCGCTTATGGTGACTCGTGGGTCTACAATTTCGAGGACTTTGCAGCCTACGACGCTATCAACCGCAATTAGTCAATCTTACCTATTGTTATACATGTAATGACCGCTCGCAAGGCGGTCATTGCTATTCGTAAATAGAAAAAAGACATCAATAATCTATCAGATTATCAATGTCTTTTTTTGTTTTTTATCACTTTTATCCCGATAGCAAACGCCATATTCAAACTTTGGATAGCAATTGTGGATAGCAATATTCTGATATTCTGACAAATATCCACAAACATACTCCCCCTGAATAGTGTCTGAAAGGTATGGGGATTAGATTTTAGTGGTCGATTATTTGCATATTCGATAGATTATTACTACTTTTGTTACGGCGGTAAAATTTACGGCGGTAATAATTAAACAAGGCGATATGAAATTCTACAACAGAGAACACGAAATTGCAAAACTCCGAGAGGTTCGAGAGTTATCATACAATGACCACTCACGACTAACTGTGGTAACAGGTCGTCGTCGTATTGGTAAGACATCACTCATAGGTAAAGCAATGGGTGATGAGCAGTTTATATATCTATTCGTTGGTCGCAAGAACGAGTCGTCACTATGTGCTGGCTACTGTAAGGAGATTGCCTCAAAGTTGGGTGTGTTTGTCCCTGTTATGAACTCATTCCAGGAAGTGTTTCTCTTCCTAATGCAGCAGGGTGAGACAAGACATTTTACACTTGTTATTGATGAGTTTCAGGAGTTCTTCAATATCAACCCAAGTGTCTATAGCGATATACAAAACTATTGGGACCAGTATCGCTTAAAGACACATATCAACTTCATAGTTAGTGGTTCTATCTACTCGTTGATGACAAAGATATTTCAGCACTATCACGAGCCACTGTTTGGTCGTGCCGATGTTATGCTGAAACTCAATCCATTCTCGTTGTCTGTGTTAAAGCAGATAATGGCAGACTACGCACCTACATATACCAATGACGATTTATTGGCTCTATACACCGTAACGGGTGGTATTCCCAAGTATGTTGAGTTGCTTGTAGATAGCAAAGCGTTGTCAGTAAAGAAGATTATTCGTGCAGTATGTGACCCTGATTCACCGTTTAAGGATGAGGGTAAGCATCTGCTTGTAGATGAGTTCGGAAAGCAGTATGGCACATACTTCTCTATTCTGGATGCTATATCAAATGGTCTCAATACACAAGCAGAGATTGCTGCTGCACTTGGCGAGAAGAGTATTGGCGGACAACTCAAAAAGTTGGAGGAGACATACGAAATCATTAAGAAGATGCGACCAATACTTGCAAAACGAGGAACGCAGACCGTAAGATATGAGATAACAGATATGTTTCTCCGCTTCTGGTTCCGCTACTTTGAGGGTAATCGCACTCTTGTAGAGATGAATCAATTTGAGGTGCTTGACCACATAATCAATGAGGACTATACAACATATTCGGGTAAGACACTCGAAGAATACTTCAAGCAGAAGTTTGTCGAGAGTCACGAGTATCGTGATATGGGTTCATATTGGGAGGCAAAGAAGGGTAAGGAGCAGTGCGAGATAGATATTGTCGCCTTACGCTTGGAAAAGAATAAGGCGGTAGTAGTCGAGGTTAAACGACAGCGAAAGGAGTTTAAGCCAGAGGCTTTTGCAGAGAAAGTACAACACCTTAAGGATAAACTATTGCCAAAGTATGATATTGAGCAACAATGCTTAACTTTGGATGATATGTAATAGAGTTTGCATAAAATTGGTGTCAGATAATCATTCATCCCCATCCATTGCACACACTATTCTGGAAGGTATAGGTGCGTGTAGTGGATGGGGATACGGTATGTTCTCTCATATCAGTTTGTCAGACACCTCTTCTACACGCCTCATTATTGTTTCGGGGAGTAGTTTTGCATACACCGCCTCGGTAGTCTTTGTTGAACTATGTCCAAGAACCTTTGATACTGTAAGCATATCCACACCTGCATTAAGTAGTAGTGTCCCACAGGTATGGCGTGCAAGATGAGAATGTAGTGTCTTCGTGATACCACATACATCTTGTATCTCTTTCAGGTAAGAGTTGTATTTCTGATTGGTCAATGTCGGTAGGTGATAGTTATACTTGACTAATATCTCCTTGACAACAGGGAGGATGGGGATTAACGCTGTTATCCCCGTCTTAATTCGTTCTTTGACAATCCACTCTTTGCCATCCTTGTCTATCTTGATATCCTTTTCACTGAAACAGGACATATCTCTGAAAGCAAGTCCCGTATAACATTGCAGTATAAAAAGGTCTCGGATGTTTTCTATTCTCTTTGACCCCAATTTCACTGTCCTTATCCGACGGACTTCTTCAAGGGTGAGAGGTTCTTTTTCTACCTTGTCTTTATGAAACTTGAAGGTGATGGGGTTGGTAGTTATGTATCCCTCACGAATGGCGTATATCAATATCGTCTTTAACTTTCGCATATAGCATATAGCACTGTTGTTGGACATCTTACGGAGCATATACTTATAGATGTCCTCCATATCAGATGTGGTGAGGTCGGAGAGCATCTTATCGGTCTGCATCGCCTCCTTACAATAACGGATGGTGCATCGGTATTTGACATATATCGCTTGGGTTATTAGACCCACATCTTTCTTCTCCAACTGCTTCTCCATAAACTTGTCAAATAGACCATAGACGGATATGCTGTTCTGTCTGATGCCGTGTCTGAACGCATAGACGAAGGTATCCACCGTAAGGAGGAGACCTCGCTTCAACATCTCGGTTTGCAACGAATAACACTTCATACGCATTGCTTCAATGTATTCGTTGGTTTGGGTATCGCCACGAACAATCTGCTTCTTGGGGTTGAATAGTCTATGGTCTATTCTGCGTTTAAGTGAGACGAAACGCCTCTTACCATCAATGATTACATATAGTTCTAATGGTGTCAGTCCATCCTTTTTACTGACTTTTGAACTTCTGCAAACGAATGTAATAGTCATTATAGTTTCAATTTGATGTTAAAAATGTCTTACGAAAAGTTGGTCTCAGATTTTGAACATTTTTCAAACATCCATCCCCATCCCTTGCAAACACTATTCAGGGGGGGGATAGATTTGTGGATATATGTCAGAATATCAGAATATTGCTATCCACAATTGCTATCCAAAGTTTGAATATGGCGTTTGCTATCGGGATAAAAGTGATAAAAAACAAAAAAAGACACTGACAATCTAATGATTATCAATGTCTTTTGTTATTTTTGAAGGGGATATTATCCCTTCAAAAGTGGAGGTGGCGGG
>JAZTYW010000028.1:0-2455 GCA_045637085.1 Alistipes sp.
TCCGCCGAGTCTTGAAGGAGGCAGATTGACCTCCTTCGAGACTCCTCCGAGCTGGCTACACGCTGGACAAATCGACGACATAGAGTAATGTGCAACTGCTATAAGAATCTGCCCGGCATAGGGAGCGTATCGAGGGAGAGAGTTCATTGTCCCGTCCATAATAAGCCTCCGCTGCGGCGTCGTAATCCCGATTGTTATACGACGCCGCTGCTTAGGCTTCCCCAGACGGGAGACATCAACCAAGTAGAGATATATGCCATATCTCCACAGATACGCCAAACACCTCGCACAGGGTAATAGGTCGAGGTCAGGTGTTCATTGATGCTGCGTACTATTCTGATGGTACCGACGTCATCTCCAGCTACTGCCCGAGATGACGTCGGAACCATCAGACTCTTGCAGCACACATCAGATGGTTAAAGTAATGTGCCGACCTGACAACACCTATGGTAACGCAACCACAACTGCACAGGGAGCCTGATTTAATAATACAGTCTATTACTTCGATCCTGACACCCGCAGATTGTCAGGTCTCAGGATCGAGAATCCACTGTATTTATCAGATTTATAAAGCAATGCGTCGTAGGTTCAGAGTGCATAACACGAAAACAACAAAGCGTATGAATAACATTTACCAAGATGCCATCCAAGCCGTCAAGGATGGTGCAAAATTTAGGGTGGACTTCGCAGAGTGTAGTCTTAAAATCGACGGCAAGTACATCATCAAGGGTGGCGAGTTCGAGGGCGAGCTCGGCGTGTCGCTGGCAACGGTAGACGACTTTCTCTACACCGTGGAGCGGCTCTACACCTTCTATAAGAACTCCGTGCCATCGGAGCGTAGCGAGAGCAAGTCACGCCAATACTTCAAGGCTTTACCCGAGCGGGAACTATCTGACGAGGATATGCTCTACGGTAAGCGTCGAGACCCCGCACAGATAGAACTTGAGCTATACATCCTCTGCCAGATGTTGCTCGGATTCGAGTGGGATGCACGGAAGATGGGCAAATGGTTCTGGCAGAGCAAGGAGGACAAAGACCTGATTATGCTTAGGCAATGGTTTAAGCCAAATACAAATGTTTAACAAGTAAAATTATGAGCAAGAAAAAAGAGACAAAGGTTCTCTGCCCCGAGTGTGGTGCAGAGTTCGCAATCGCAGACAAGACTATTACTACGGTTGCAACAGTGATTGGTAAGGATGCCGGTATCGGCGTGGTGTATGCTGAGGTGGTAGGCAAGGAGATTAAGCCTGCCAAGAAACTTCCCAAGACAGCAAAGGAGCGTATCGAGGCTCTTAGAGAGATGGGCGTAGATGTAAGCCACCTCTTCGCTATGCAGGGTGCCAATGGTGGCGAGTGCGTAGCCTCGAATAAGGATGGTAAGTTGGTAGTTCTCGATGACAATGACCCGCTTTTCGAGTTAATCCTCAGGCAAGGCACAGTCCCCAATCCTCGTCTGTTCCGTCGTTGGGTTATGGCACAGATGTTCCATATGTTGAGTAGTAAGGATTACCGTACCAAGCAGCCCGTGGGTATTACAACTATGATTCACCGCATGGGCTACGAGTATCAGTGGAAGATGCTCCTCGATGAGCTCTATGCACAGATGAAGATGGAACACCGTGATCCCGATAACTTCTCAGACCGTAACCGTTGGTTCAACAACGATGTTGCCGTGCAGTTGGCAAGCGACTATATCGGTCAGTTGAAGAAGCACATCGACAAACTCCGTGTCCGCAAGTGCAAGGGCGTGCCCTACAAGCGTGTATCGGGCAGAAACATCTTCGTATCCGACCTCTACAGCAAGATTTACCGACCATTGGAGATGGCAATGCACAACATCCGTCGTGCAAAGGGTGCTGTAAGACTCTACGAGGCGGTCAAGGAGTTCAACAGCATCAGAATCAAGATGCATTGGAGTACTCCTCAGAGCAGTGCGTGGATTGATGCGTACAAGGGTGCGGGAGCATACTTCACGATGCAGAATCTCATTCGCTTCCACGGCTGCGTGGTATACGACGATGCCGGCAAGCGATTGGATAAGTATCAGTCATTGGGCTTCATCACCACCAAAGCAAAGATGTGCCGTAATGGTGATGGCTGGCGACTGTTGGCTGTGCTGAAGAAGATGCTCGACGACAACGGCATCGACATCGAACGCAAGATGGCCGAGTGGCGTAAGCGATAGTCAAAGGATTGGCAGGCGTGGTATGATGGGCTGACATATTTAGCACGGCCTCGCTTGAAGAACGCGAGAACCGGTATATCAACCGGTTCTTCGCGTCCGTCTCGAGGAGTTACATCGAATGATTAGAGTTATGCCCCAGGTCGGCAATCATACCGCAACTTTTGGCAACCTCGATATGAAGGGCCATCACATTTACTACCGTCCTGCGGATACGATGCCCACACGGCTCGATTAGCCGTCAGGGCATCCTTCAGTAGGACGCCTACATCA
>JAZTYW010000029.1:0-54382 GCA_045637085.1 Alistipes sp.
GGGTTGAGATAACGAATCTCAGATGCACCCTGCTGTGTGTTCTCTGCCATGATTACTCCTGAGTTTTGTTAGCAAGCTTAGCGCGACGCTTCTGAGAGTACTCAACAGCGAACTTGTCCTGCTTGAAAGTTAAGAAACGGATGATACGCTCGTCACGACGATAGTTAGTCTCGAGCTTCTCGATGAGTGAACCCTCACCCTCGAACTCTACCAGGAAGTAGAAACCGGTGGTCTTCTTCTGAATAGGATAAGCAAGCTTCTTCAAGCCCCAGTTCTCCACATTCACAATCTGACCGCCGTTCTCGGTGATTACGCCCTGGAATTTGTCAGCAACCTCCTGCACCTGTGCGTCAGAGAGGACGGGAGTGACAATGAAAACGGTTTCGTAATTGTTCATAACTGTAAATTAAATTAAAGTTTTGTGCATAAAGCGGTGCAAAGGTAGTAATATTTTTTTGTTTTGCAATACCCTGAGTTGTTTTTTTTGCAGAAATAACTCTTTTTTAAGCTGCTATGTGTGATTGTGTCGAAGGTGTTGCAAGCGTGGAGTGGGCTTTGATGGGTAGAATTGATTATTTGTTAGTCGAGGAGTGTGAGTGTTTGTCGAGTTTCTATTGATTTAATATCCATCTTATATATTAATGCCCCCTCTGAGTGTTGCTCGTTTCGAAAAAAATACCTATTTTTGTAATGTCGGAGAAGTGTTCTTCGGCGGACATATTTTACGAAAGTGTTTTTTCGCTTTTGTCCTTGTTAGAAAATGTGGAAGTTTTCAATGCAAGAGGACTTAACGAACAGCACTCATCTCTTGTATAGCTATGTGGCTATGCACGCTTGGTGCATGTACCCCATACTATCCAGGTGTGGGGCATTGTATCGTTTATTCTTGCATAGGTCTTTCCACAACCTTCTAACGGATAAACGAAAATCGACTCCACACTTTCTGTTTTTATTTACCCCACCATATAGGAGTTGTATGGCTTTGAGCGATTATTAACTCAAAAACATATAAACTATGGACAAAAAATTCTATCTACCCTACCTCGCACCCGATGTCGAGGTTGTGACTATTGCCGTAGAGCAGGGTTTTGCGGCTTCGTCAAATGTTGAAGATCCTTATGAGGATGCAGAACAAGGTTGGTAACAATACAAAATATTAATTAATACACTATGAAAAAACTTTTACTTTTCGTGTTCGCGGCAGTCGCTTTTGCTGCGTGCGAGCAAGCACCTATCGAGGAGCAGTCGGCTATTCGCCAGGATGCTCCCGACACTATTACCGTAGGCTTTGAGGGTGATGACACCCGTATTCAGCTAAATGAAGCACAGAAGACCGTATGGAACAGCGGTGATGAGGTGTCGGTATTCTACCGTTCTAACGGCAATCAGAAGTGGCAGTATAAGGGTGAGGATGGCGTGCGCCAGGCAACTCTCAGCCGTGTGCAGAACGCCACTGGCAACACATCTATCACCAAGACTATTGTTGTTTATCCTTACGACGAGACATATTGGCTTAATACAGACAGCTACTGCATTGAGGCAACAGCACCCGCTACTCAGCACTACGCTGTTGATAGTTATGGAGTGGGCGATAACCTTATGGTTTCACAGGGCGAGTTCACTCAGTTCTCGTTGAAGAACGTATATGGCTGGTTGAAGCTGCAGCTTACTGGCGATGGCGAGACCATCAAGAGCATCAAGTTCCGCGGTAATGATGGCGAGCAGGTTGCAGGTCTTATCTACGTAGATACAGCCACTGCTGAGGCTACCCTCGCGGCAGAGATGGGTAGCGCGGATGATAACAACGCTGGCGGCAACCTCGTCTTTGAGGACACCATCCTCACTGAGGTAACTCTCGACTGCGGTGAGGGCGTAACACTTGGCGCTGAGACTACATCATTCTATGTCGCTATTCCTCCTCAGACTTTTGAGAAGGGCTTTGAGGTTGAGATTGTTTGCGCTGACGACACTAAGATGGTTAAGTCTTCAAGCAATACATTGACAATTGAGCGCAACCATATCCAGCCAATGGCAGCCATGGAGTTTGTTCCTCCAGTTCCCAATAATCAGATTTGGTATACATCATCTGATGGTAATATTGTAAAGCCACGATATACTAACGTTTTTGGTGCTAACATTACTTCAAATACATACAGCAATGGCAAGGGTGTTATAACCTTTGATGGCGACGTAACTACGATTGGAGAGCGTGCATTCTATAAGGATTGCACCCGCCTTACAAGTGTTACTATCCCTGATAGCGTAACTACGATTGGAGAGAGTGCATTCTATGATTGCACCCGCCTGACAAGTGTTACTATCGGTGATAGCGTAACTACGATTGGAAATTCTGCATTCTATAATTGCACCAGCCTGACAAGTGTTACTATCCCTGATAGCGTAACGACAATTGGAAATGATGCATTCTATTGTTGCGAGAGCCTTACAAGTGTTACTATCCCTGATAGCGTAACGACAATTGGAAATTATGCATTCGCTGGTTGCACCAGCCTGACAAGTGTTACTATCCCTGATAGCGTAACTACGATTGGAGGTTCTGCATTCGCTGGTTGCGGCAGCTTGACAGAGTTTAAGGGTAAATTTGCATCAGAGGATGGTCGTAGTCTGATTATGGATAATACCATTATAGCCTACGCCAATGCCTCTGGTACTACATATACTATCCCTGATAACGTAACTACGATTGGAGAGGGTGCATTCGCTGGTTGCGACAGCCTGACAAGTGTGAATATCCCTGATAGCGTAACTACGATTGGAGAGGGTGCATTTTCTGGTTGCGACAGCCTGACAAGTGTCACTATCGGTAATAGCGTAACGTCGATTGGAAATCATGCATTCCATGATTGCGACAGCCTGACAAGTGTTACTATCCCTGATAGCGTAACTACGATTGGATCTGAGGCATTCCATGATTGCGACAGCCTGACAAGTGTGAATATCCCTGATAGCGTAACGACGATTGGATATGGTGCATTCAGTTATTGCGACAGCCTGACAAGTGTTACTATTGGTGATAGCGTAACTGAGATTGGAGGTTCTGCATTCACTTATTGCAGTAGCCTTACAAGTGTTACTATCGGTGATAGCGTAATGTTGATTGGATATGAGGCATTCAGTAATTGCGACAGCCTGACAAGTGTGAATATCGGTGATAGCGTAACTACGATTGGATATGGTGCATTCAGTAATTGCGACAGCCTGACAAGTGTGAATATCCCTGATAGGGTATCGACAATTGGAGATCATGCATTCGATTCTTGCGACAGCCTGGCAAGTGTGAATATCCCTGATAGCGTAACGACGATTGGATATGGTGCATTCTATGGTTGCGACAGCCTTACAAGTGTTACTATTGGTGATAGCGTAACTAAGATTGGAGGTTCTGCATTCGAAGATTGCACCAGTCTGACAAGTGTATATTGCAAGGCTACAACACCCCCATCATTTAGCAATTTCTATGTTTTTGACAATAATGGCAGTGGTCGCAAAATTTATGTACCAATAGAGTCGGTAGATGCTTATAAGAGTGCAACACTTTGGAGCAAGTACGCTTCAGCAATTGTTGGCTACGACTTTTAATGAAAGAGGTTGTAGAGTAATGCTTTGCTCTCGACTGACGATTTATTTCTCTTAATATCTGCCGAGTGGGTTTCCGCTCGGCAGATTTGTTTTTACAGACTGTCATGCTGAGCGTAGCGAAGCATCTCCTCGAAGCCGACAAGAGTCAACGCACATGGTGTACTCACAGCGAGGAGATTCTTCACTACGTTCAGAATGACATAGCATATAACTCATCACGTCATTGCGAGGAGGCTGCTATCTACCGCTGTTAAAGAGACGGGAGGGACTGGAGAGACAGAAGGGACGAGAGAGACGGGAGGGACAAGAGAGTCATAAGGGAGGGTGCGAGTAAAACAAAAGGACCGTACCGAAAGTACAGTCCTAAAGTGTTGTATGTAGAGTGGGGTTACTCCTCCACCTCGAAGACATCCTTGCCGAGGCCGCAGAGAGGACATGTCCAGTCCTCAGCTACATCCTCCCAAGCTATGCCTGCGGGAACGCCATTCTCAGGATCACCCACCTCGGGGTCATAAACATAGTGACATGCTGTGCAAACATACTTTTTCATATTCTCAAAATTTTAAGGTTTTACATCACACCTATATATAATATAAGGTGTCGCGATATTCTTCGCTCGCAGTGCAAATAGTACACCACGACACGAAGGTCTGGTTGAAGTTATTTATGTTAATACGAAAAAAGCATCTAACCGCTCGTAGCAGGTCAGATGCTTTTAAAATTTTGATGTTGGGTAAACTTACTCAGTAACCTCTGCAGTCTCCTCAACAACCTCAGTCTCGGCTACAGTCTCCTCGCCCTCAACTGCAGTAGCATCTGCCTCTGCTGCGATGTCGATCTCCTCAGTAGCAGCCTCGCCCTGCTTCTCCTCGAGCAACTCACCTGCCTTGCTCTTCAATGTAGACTCCTCAGCCTTGTCTGATGAGAGTGTAACGACTGAAAGAAGGCTGAAGAAAACAACAGCTGCAATCATAGCCCATGTGAACTTCTCAAGGAAGTCTGTAGTCTGGCGAACGCCCATAGTCTGGTTAGCAGCACCGAAGTTAGCAGCCATGCCGCTCTTGGGGCTCTGAACCAACACAGCAAGTATCAACAAGATACTTGCGATAGCAATCATAATAATGCAAAAAGTATACATACTTGTTATATAAATTTAATTATTCTTCTTTATTTTCTATCCTTCTTACCCTCAATCTCGGCGATAAGTTCCGCAAAGTAAATACTTTTTTCTGAATTTAGCAAACTTAATTTGCGATATATTTCTATTGCATCGCTATATAACCCCTGATTTTTATAAATTTCTGCCAATTCTTCGCTTATCATCTCCTCTTCATCCTCAAAATTGCTCTTTGCGAGGTCGTCTGCGGCTCCCTCTTCGGCAACAATGCGATAGTCACCGCGTTTGAGGAAGCGGTCTATTAGGTCGTCAGTCGTTAGGTGTGTGAGACGAGTGATATCTACATCACGACGGGGGATGAGGGCAGTGGGGTGCAACATAGCCAAAAGGCGTGTTGCCGCATCGTAGTTTGCCGCCTCAACATTGCGTGCCGCGGCGAGGCGTGCACCACTCCACCAGGGGTAGCGCGAAACGACGCTCTCCAGGTCGCATATATTAATATGGTTATTTGTGTTTTTCATCCTCCTTGGGTTTACCAGTTACCTGCCGCTGCCATGTAGATGTCGTTCACGAGGTCCTCGACAATATCCTCGATAAGCTGATCCTGCACATCCACCAAGAGCTGCGATGCGTCGTAGTCGGCGTAAGATGAGAAGGTCTTGGCGTTGAACGATGTGGTCTGGTCTACGGCATTCTGGAAGTTCACCTTCACGGTGATGGTGAGTCGGTTCTGCAATGCGTAGTCGCCACCTGATACAGCTGCGGTGGTAGAGGTGTAGTTGGTTATCTCGCCCTCGAATGCAAAGTCGCCGCCCTCCTCAACCTGTTGCAGGCGTGTCTGGCGTGAGAATTTGTCACGCAAGCCCTCTGTAAGGGCGTTGCTCAATGTGGGGGCTACCATCGGTGCGTTATTTGGGAAGTACGCCACCGAGAATGTCTGTGCCTCGGGGGGGATTGAACCACCCGAGAGGTTGTACGTCACCTTGTAGCCGCAGCTCGTAGCGACGCATAGCGATATTGCGCAAAAGAGTGCAATTGTAAGTAGTGAATATATTCTTTTCATAGTCTTGGTCTAAAGCTTTGTGTCCTCATCAATGCCTAACGCCTTCATGCGGCGATATAGTGTGCGCTCCGAGATAAAGAGATCGCGTGCAGCATCCTTGCGTCTGTATCCGTTTTTGCGTAGCGCCTGCACTATCTGTTCGCGCTGTACATCCTCCTTTGTGAGCTCCTGCATTGTGGTGTCGCATACATCCTCGACCATATCCATCTCGCCGTAGTCGTAGGTTATGTCGTTTGTGGGCAATACGGGCAGTGCTGGCAACATCGGCGTCATGTTATCATGGCGTGGCTGGGGTGCCGACTGTGGCATATTGCTGCGCATAGCCTCGGTCATCATGCGCTTAAGTTCGTTAATGTCGCTACGCATGTCGAACAGAATCTTGTACAGCAACTCGCGCTCGGTGTTCATGCTCTCGTAGCTGCCGCTATCGCTGTTATTGTTGCCAATAGTGCGCACCGAGTAGCCCTCGTTGGGAAGGTAGCGGCTCAGAATGTCGGCGGTGATGCTGCGGCTCTGCTCGATGGCTGAGATTTGTTCGGCGACATTTTTCAACTGGCGGATATTACCGCGCCAGGGGTTGCTCTCGAGCATTGCACGCGCACCCTCGTCGAGGGTTATGGCTGGCATCTTGTACTGCACAGCCACATCGCTTGCGAATTTGCGGAAGAGAAGATATATATCCTCGCGACGCTCGCGCAGGGGCGGTACGGCGATGGGTACGGTGTTGAGACGATAGTATAAATCCTCGCGGAATCGGCCATCGGAGATAGCCTTCATAAGGTCGTTGTTCGTTGCTGCTACAACACGTACGTTGGTCTTCTGTACCTTTGCCGAGCCTACGCGCATGAACTCACCAGTCTGTAGTACGCGTAGCAGGCGCACTTGAGTCGAGATGGGGAGTTCGCCCACCTCGTCAAGGAAGATGGTGCCGCCATCGGCCTCCTCGAAGTATCCCTTGCGTGTGTCGATAGCGCCCGTAAACGAGCCCTTCTCGTGACCAAACAACTCCGAGTCGATGGTGCCCTCAGGGATTGCACCGCAGTTTACTGCAACATATTTATTGTGCTTGCGCGCCGAATAGGCGTGTATAACCTGGGGAAAGAACTCTTTACCCACACCACTCTCTCCCGTAACCAAAACAGAGAGGTCTGTGGGTGCCACGCGCATGGCGACCTCCAGGGCTGTATTCAAGGCGGGTGTGTTGCCTATGATGCCAAAACGCTGCTTGACTGATAGTAGTTCGTTAGCTGTCATCTGCATTATAGGTTTAGTTCTCGTTAATTACGTTTGATGGTGATATGTATGGTATTGCAACCATTAGCGAGTCTGTCAATGGCTCTGTGAGCAGTGTCGTATCACCCATGATGATGGGCGTGGCCTCATGGTGGTTATCTACGGACGTAGCCTTCATGCTTGGTGGGGTAGCGGGCGTTGATGGCTGCTTCTCGAACCAAAACAGTGCCGCCGCACCGCCTACGATAATGAGGCACAGAAGCACGATAACCCATTGGCTGCTTCTCGCACGTCTGCTGCTGCTTGACGACTCCTCTCGCTTTTTATTCTTGTCGTTGTCATACTTCAAACCACGTAGATAGGCATCAGGTTTGCCGAGAGTGACGTTGTCACTTTCGCTTGTCTCTGCTCTGCGGGTCTTGGTCTGGCGTTTTACCCCCTGTTGTGCTGTGGGCGTAGGCGTGGTACGATAGCCATGTCTCTTTTTCTGCTGCTCAAGAATCTCTACAGGTGGCTTGATATTGCCGCCGAATTTCTGCTGTCGCTGTGGCTGAGAGAATGTTATCGTGTTGTTGAGGTTGGCAGAGAACTCACCGAGGGGCTCTATGGTTATTTTGCCCTCGGTGGTTATAGCATGGCGGATTTCGAATACAAAGCGGTCAATCATGCCGTTAGCCTCGAGCTCTTTGACGCCGTATGCCAATAGCAACGAACGGAGCACGCCGTCGTCGTTTCGCATAAGGTCAGAGAAGACGATAGTCCCCGACGACTGCTTGACGATGAACGTACCCAACTTTGGCACACAAAGACGTTTGTTGTGCTTGAGGTATTCGATGATTATGTTTGTAATTAACTCCACGCGTACGACATGTAAAATAATCGCGCAAAGTTATAAAAAAATATTTATATATAAATATGTATGATGCGAAAAATCGTCGATAATTCACTTTTGAACCACCATGCGATATGTTACAGAAGGTGTGGAAAGTGGTCTAATGGTTGGTAGTTGCCATCTTCGAAAGAGTAGCAATATGTTGCTATACCGTTGGTTATCACCACGTAGCGGCAACCGAGAATGGAGTTGTAGCGTACGGCCTGCGCAAGCACCTCGCCATCAATCTTTATGTTTGGTTCTTTGCACTCCACAAGCAGGTATGGCTTGCTGCAACGGTCAAACGCGACGATATCGGCACGTTGCGCCATGTTGTTGATGCCCACGGGGTGCTCCTCTGCTATCTGTTCGGGCTGAAAGCCACACTCCGAGCGCAGATACTCCACCACATGACGTCGCACCCACTCCTCGGGTGTGAGCACAAGCCAGCGACCGCGCACCTTGTCGAAAACCTCGGTGCGGCCACATGCTCCGCGGCGTGCGCGCAGATGTATCGGTGGATAGTTGAGCTTTGGATAATCCATGGTGTTTTACTTTGTCGAACACAAAGGTACGATAATTTTGTTAATGCACAAAAAATCGTATATTTGCGGACAAATTATTAATATAAAACTATGATGATAAATGTTGATGAGCGCGTTGAGCGTGCTCGTGGATACTTTCTCGACGGATACAATTGCGCACAGGCTGTTGTTATGGCCTTTGACGATATTATGAATATGGATGTTAATGCCTTAGCACGCCTTACTGCTCCATTTGGTGGCGGTATGGGTCGCATGCGTGAGGTGTGTGGCACGGTTAGCGGTATGGCGTTTGTTGCGGGTGCTATTGCCCCTTCTGCAGATCCCAAAAACCTTGAGGAGCGCAAGAATAACTACGCTCTTGTTCAGACCTTTGCCGAAAAGTTTCGCATGGAAAATGGTGATATCGTATGCCGACGCCTGCTCGGTCTCGAGCCTATGGTTGAGCGCAGTGAAACAGCCATGCCCTCGGAGCGTACTGCTGAGTATTATAAAAAACGCCCATGTGTAGAGTATGTCGCTTGTGCAGCGCGCATCGTTGCGGAGTATCTGGCCAGTAATTCAAAATAAAACCATATAATTAATGTAATAGTTATGAGTAAGGAGCATATCGACTACGAAAAAATATCTCTTAGTGTCAACTCCGATGAGGTTAGCGCGGGGCAGGGTAGGAACATCATTCCGCCTCCTGAGCGCGAGCCTATGTGGAGGGCATATCTCGAGAAGTTCAAAGATCCCATCATCCTTGTTCTGATTGTCGTGTTCCTGTTCTCGGTGGGCTTGTCGCTCTACGAGATACTTGTTTTGGGCAAGGGGTGGTCTTTGATGTTCGAGCCCATGGGTGTGCTTATTGCTTTGTTGCTGGCTACGGGTGTCGGTTTTATATTTGAGGTCAAGGCAAATCGAGAGTTCGAGATACTCAATAAGGTGAAGGATTCGCGCCCCGTCAAGGTGTTGCGCATTGCTGATGGTAGCCCCAAGCCACGCCTTATGCAGATTGCCAAGCAGGATGTGGTGTGTGGTGACATCGTGAGGCTGGAGAGTGGTGATGAGATACCTGCCGACGGCATACTGATAGAGAGTTTGCAGCTGCGTGTCGATGAGTCGAACTTCACGGGCGAGACCTACGCGAATAAGTACGTCGATGAGGAGGATTTCGACGACGATGCTACCTATAAATCCAACTTCCTGCTTCGTGGCTCTACGGTCATCGAGGGTAGTGGTGTTATGCAGGTTACGGCTACGGGCGTAGATACCGAGGAGGGCAAGGGCGTTGCTCTTGCGCGTGAGGGTAGTGATGTTAAGACTCCGCTTAACCATCAACTCGATAAGCTCGGTGCATGGATATCGAAGGCCAGTTTCGTAATAGCATCATTAATAATTGTTGGCCGCCTGATATATTATTGGTTGTCAGGAGGTTTTGTTGAGGATTTCTCATGGCTGTCATTGCTGGAGTTTGTGCTTAATTCGGTGATGATTGCCGTTACGCTCATCGTTGTTGCCGTGCCTGAGGGTTTGCCTATGAGTATCACTGTGAGCCTTGCGTTGAGTATGCGTCGCATGCTTAAGGAGAATAGCCTTGTGCGTAAGTTGCATGCTTGTGAGACCATGGGTGCGGCGACGGTTATCTGCACCGATAAGACGGGTACGCTGACTAAAAACCAGATGACCGTAATGGAGTTCGTGGCGGGCGATGAGGAACTTGTGAATTACCTCCATGCCAATATGGCAATCAACTCTACAGCCGAACTCTCCGTGGGTGACGATGGTGTAACCGAGGTCATTGGCAACCCTACTGAGGGTGCACTGCTGAACTGGCTCAAGGCGCAGAATATAGATTATGCCACTGTTCGTGAGGCGGGCGTTGTTGTTGAGCGTGTTCCATTCTCCACCGAGACCAAGACCATGACTACAACCGTGCGCTGTGGTGCCGCTACAGTGCGCTATATCAAGGGTGCTCCCGAGATTGTTATGGCTATGTGTGACCGCTTTGCTGGCGAGCGCACCCGTGAGGAGTATGAGGCGTTGTTGCTCGGGTTCCAGCAGCGTGCTATGCGTACTCTCGGCTTTGCTATGCAGCGTATCGAGGGTGGCGTTGCGGGCGATGTGCTCTTCCTGGGTGTTGTGGGTATTGCTGACCCTATTCGTGATGATGTTGCCGAGGCTATCAACACGTGTATGCGCTCTGCTGGCGTAAGGGTAATCATTGTCACGGGTGACACACCGGGCACTGCGCGTGAGATTGGCCGTCAGATAGGTCTTGTAACTTCGGATGACGAGGGTCAGATTATTACAGGTCCTGAGTTCGCAGCACTCTCGGATGAGGAGGCTCGCGAGATGCTTAAGGGTGGCGAGTTGAAGATTATTTCGCGTGCGCGCCCCGATGATAAGGCTCGTCTTGTCATGCTTTTGCAGTCCAATGGCGAGGTTGTGGCGGTTACGGGTGATGGCACGAATGATGCCCCTGCGTTGAGCAAGGCGCAGGTGGGACTCTCGATGGGTGATGGTACGTCACGTGCCAAGGAGGCGAGCGATATCACCATTATCGACAACTCCTTTGCAAGCATCAACAAGGCGATTATGTGGGGTAGGTCGCTATACCTTAATATCCGTCGTTTCATCATCTTCCAGATGACCATCAACCTATGTGCCTGCCTCATAGTGTTGGCGGGTGCCTTTATGGGTCTTGAGTCTCCGCTTACGGTTACGCAGATGTTGTGGGTAAACCTCATTATGGATACCTTTGCGGCCATGGCTCTGTCGTCGCTTCCTCCCGATAGGAGTGTGCTGCGCGATAAGCCCCGCAACCCCAATAGTCATATCATCGACAGACGTATGATTGGCTCTATCGTGGGTGGCGGCATGACCTTCTTCTTTATTCTTGTGGCGTTGTGGCAGTTCTTGTGGCACAAGGATGTGGCGAGCGTTGCCGATATGCTCACTGTGGACTCGTTGCGTGTCTTTGTGTTTGACATCTTTAGCCCTGCAAAGGCTACGAACCAACTCACTTCGTACGAGATGGGCATCTTCTTCTCTATCTTCGTGCTGTTGCAGTTCTGGAATTTGTTTAATGCAAAGTACTTCCGCACCAACCGCAGCCTGATACTCGATGTTGTGGATGTGTTCCGTGCTCCTAACAAGGTCAAGGAGTCATATAACAATATGTATCTTGCAATTCTTGCAGTGATATTGGGTGGTCAGATAGCCATTGTCACCTTTGCGGGTCAATTCTTCAGCGTTGCGCCGCTTGCTTTTGCCGACTGGTTGTGGATATGCCTAATCACAATGCCTGTGTTGCTTATTCCCGATGTGTGTCGCTTTGTGAGAAACGTAAAATAGTATAAGGAGAGCAGTCGCTCTCCTTATATTTTTTCGCTGTCACCAAAGACCATGCGGCGTGAGCGCGATGGGGTGGTGGCGTTGCGTTGTTGAGGTGTGTCGAGTGGCGCACCAAAGGGCATCTGTGCTATTAGCCTCCAGTCGGGATTTATCAACCAGCGCTCGGCAACGGCCCTGTCTATTAGCGGATTGTAGTGTTGTAACGATGCTCCGTAGCCCATATCTTCGAGTGCTGTCCACATGGCGAACTGCATCATTCCCGAACTCTGTTCGGACCACGTAGTAACGTTGTCGGCGTATGCGGGAAAGTTCTGCCGCATGTGGTTGAGGGCATCCTCATCCTCGTAAAAGAGTATCGTGCCATGTCCAGCCATAAAGGCGTGCTCAATCTTTTGCTGTGTCTTTGCGAAACGCTCGGGTGGCGTGATATGTCTCAGCGTCTCGAGGAGGATGTGCCATAGCTCGCGGTGCTGCTTGTCTAACAGCAATACCATGCGTGCCGACTGCACGTTAAATGGTGAGGGCATGGTCGTCAATAACTCATCCATAAGCTCCACTACAAGGCTATCGTTGACCAATGCTCGGTTGTCGAGGTGGTAGTAACTGCGGCGGTGTGCCACCGCTTCAATAAAATTACGGCTCATAAACAAATGTTTACAAGCCGTATAGCAATTATAGTGCCTTGCTATTAGTATAACTTTATATATTCGTATGTGTTGCCCACCTTCGTGAGGTAGCGCTCGAACTCCTCGCGCGAGATGACCACCGTGAAGCGGTTGTCGTTGGGGTGGAAGCTGAGTGCTGGCTGATGGCGCAGGGTCTCGTCAAGGAAGAGGTGCACATGGTTCTCCGTGTCGTTGATAAGGCCGAAGGGTGACACCGAGCCAGGTGAGAGACCTAACCATTTCAACATGCGCTCGGGTGAGGCGAACGATAGCTTGCCCTGATGCAATATATGTTCAAGGTCGTGAATAGCCATCGACTGCTCCGAGTCAAACACGACAAGGTAGTGTCGGTTGCCCTTGTGGTTACGGAAGAATAGGTTCTTGCAGTGCTTGGAACCATCATTGCGCCAATACTGGCGTGCTATCTCGATTGTCGGAGCCTCGGGGTGCTCATACCACGAGTATGTTATGCCTTCGGCATCGAGCCATCTGAATACATTATCGCGTCTTTCCATAGCGCAAATATACGAAAACTTTGTCAATATGCGATAAAATTTTTGTAATTCGTAGAATTTAAGTAACTTTGCAGTTTAATAGCAAACATATTTAATACTAATAAACGATGAACAAAATTTTTGGAGTTGCCGTTATGGGAATTATGGCATTGACAGCGTGCACAGCACCTGTTGAGCAGGAGGCGGAGCAGCCATGGATTGTTGACCGCTTCGATGACATCAAGGTTATCCGTTATGAGGTGCCTGGATTCGAGAACCTTACACTCAAGGAGAAGGAGTATGTATATTACCTCTCTGAGGCTGCAAAGTGTGGTCGTGACATTCTTTTCGATCAGAACTTTAAGTATGGCTTGGCAATCCGCCGTACATTCGAGACAATCTACACCGAGGCTCGCAATACAGCTGAGGCTGAGAGTGCAGAGTTCAAGGCTTTTGAGAAGTATTTGAAGAAGATGTGGTTCGCTAATGGTATCCACCACCACTACTCAAACGACAAGTTCGTTCCTGAGTTCTCGGAGGATTGGTTCCGTGGTCAGCTTGCTCTCTACATCAACGATGCTAACCGCCAGCTCGACAACGACTTCCTTTGCCGCATCATCTTCGACAAGGAGCTCTATGCATCGCGTCTTAACCAGAAGGCTGGTGTTGATGTTATCACCGCTTCGGCTAACAACTACTACGAGGGTGTAAATCAGGAGGAGGTTGAGGCATTCTATGGTGCTATGGCTGCTGCTGATGAGGGTAACCCTGAGCCTATCTCTTACGGTCTTAACTCTAAGCTCGTGAAGAACGAGAATGGTGAGGTTGTTGAGCAGGTGTGGAAAGTTGGTGGCATGTACTCTGAGGCTATCGAGCAGATTGTTTACTGGTTGGAGAAGGCTGCAACTGTGGCTGACGACACTCAGCGTGCAACAATCGAGGCTCTTATCGAGTACTACCGTACTGGTGATCTCAAGAAGTTCGATGAGTATAACATCCTTTGGGTAAACGACACAGATTGCAACGTGGACTTCGTAAACGGCTTTATCGAGAGCTATGGCGATCCTCTTGGTCGCAAGGCTTCATGGGAGTCTGTTGTAAACTTCCGCGATGTTGAGGCTTGCAAGCGTACTGAGATTATGGCTGCTAACGCACAGTGGTTCGAGGATAACGCACCTATCAACCCTGCATACCGCAAGGAGGAGGTTAAGGGTGTATCTGCAAAGGTTATCACAGTGGCTATGCTTGGTGGTGACTGCTATCCTGCAACCGCTATCGGTATCAACCTTCCAAATGCTGACTGGATTCGTAAGGAGCACGGTTCAAAGAGTGTGACTATCGACAATATCACTTACGCATACGCAAAGGCTGCTGAGGGCAACGGATTCACTGAGGAGTTCGTGCTTCGCGCTGAGGATCGTGAGCGTGCTAAGCTCTATGGCAAGCTCGGTGACGACCTCCACACAGACCTTCACGAGTGTCTTGGTCATGGTTCTGGCCAGCTCGCTCCTGGTACAAAGGGTGATGAGCTTCGCACATACTCTTCAACTCTCGAGGAGGCACGTGCAGACCTCTTTGCTCTCTACTACCTCGGTGATGAGAAGCTCGTAGAGATTGGTCTTATCCCTACTTTGGATGTTGCTTGGTCACAGTACTCTGACTATATCATGAATGGTTATATGACACAGCTCTCTCGTATCGAGCTTGGTAAGGATGTTGAGGAGTCTCACATGCGTAACCGTAAGCTTATCGCTGAGTGGTGCTACGAGAAGGGTAAGGCTGATAACGTAATCGAGATCGTTGAGAAGGATGGCAAGCGCTATGTTGTTGTTAATGACTTCGTACGTCTCCGTGAGCTCTTCGGTGAACTTCTCTGCGAGGTTCAGCGTATCAAGTCTGAGGGCGACTACGAGGCTGGTAAGGCTCTTGTTGAGAACTATGCAGTAAAGGTTGATCCTGAGTTCCACGCTGAGGTTATCGCTCGTAACCAGGCTCTTAATATCGAGCCTTATGGTGGTTTTGTTAACCCTAACTATCACCCTGTTTACGATGAGAATGGTAACATCACTGACGTGACTATCAGCTACGACAGCAAGTATGTTGATCAGCACCTTGAGTACTCTAAGAACTACTCATTCTTGCCTTCGATCAACTAATTTGACGCGATGGTGATGCATTAGCGACACGTCGATAAACTTAAAATAGCCCAGAGCTGTACGCTTAGTACTGCTCTGGGCTATCTCTTTTATAGACTTCCTATCCGAACATTGTCCGCGACCTCGTTCTGTGCCTCTAAGTCGCCAGACGCATCAGCCGCCTCTTCTATCCCTCATCTAAAAACCTCTCGTCGAAATTTACCAGATAGACTCGCTCCGTGGCGCGTGTTATGGCTGTGTATAGCCAGCGCATCATATCCTTTGACATCTCTTCGTCGCCAAACAGACACTTATCCACGAATACGGCCTTCCACTGTCCGCCCTGCGCCTTGTGGCACGTTACGGCGTATGCAAACTTAACCTGAAGGGCGTTGAAGTGCTGGTTCTCGCGGATGGCGCGATAGCGCTTTGTGCGAGCCTTGATATCTTCGTAGTCCTTCTCCACCTCGTAGAATAGTTTGCGGCTCTCCTCGCGCGTGAGAGAGGGCGATTCCGATGATAGTGTGTCGAGCATGACCTTCGCCTCCATGGTGTAGTCGTCATAGTCGGGAAACTCCACAACGGCATCTATAAACCGGAAGCCGTAGAACTCCTCGAAGCGACGTATGCGCTTAAGTCGCACAACATCGCCATTGGCTACGAACGACATGGGAGAGTGCTCATCGCGCTCGGCGTAGAAGTAGTTGTTCTTGACAATCATTAGCATATCACCGCTCTCAATCTCCTCCTCTGCCGAGAGATTGTAGCGTCGTATGCCCTCATTATATCTGTTTGCGCGCTTATTCGAGCGTGTAATAACGATAGTTTCGTCACGTCCATATTTAGAGTAGCACTCCTCGAGAGCCTCCAGCAACTCGTTGCCTTGCACGCTGCGGAAGTCGGAATGCGACATGTCGAAACGGGGAATCTCGAACAAGCGGTTTTCGAGCATGCATCGCAACATTGTGGCATTAAAGAGAATGCCCGAGTCTTGTGTCTGTCGTACCACCTCATCCATGGTTGTGTACTCCACATCGCCGTATGGCAGTAGCTCCGCGGGGTCGAGCGCAGGGCTGTGGTCGAGACCCACGGGTGGCAGCTGTGCATCGTCACCCACAAGCATCAGACGACACTCCTTGCCACTGCGCACATATTTTACGAGGTCTTCGAGAAGGTTGCCCGAGCCGAAAGTCGCGACCTCCGAGGATGTTGTGGAGAGCATGGATGCCTCGTCAACGATGTATATGGTATTTTTGTCTTTGTTGTAGTCGAGCGAGAACTTCGACTCGTAATCGGCCATTGTTCGCTCGCGGTATATCCTCTTATGTATGGTATAGGCCTCCTTCTTGGCGTAGTGTGATAGCACCTTTGCCGCTCGTCCCGTAGGGGCGAGGAGTATTGTTTTGATACCCAAATCATTAAGCGCTGCAACGAAGGCTGCAATGATTGTTGTTTTACCCGTTCCGGCATATCCATTAAGCAAAAATATGCGCTCAAAATCGGGGTCAGTTACCCAGTCTGATAACTTTTCTATTATTTTTTTTTGGTTAATTGTTGCGTCAACCGATAATTTTGCGTAAATTTGATGCGAAATATGTGTGCTAAGCATATGCCTCGTATTTTCTACTAAATTTAAGACGATACAAACTTAATAAAAAATAATTACAAAATGAAAAATTCAAGATCTATCTTGGTTACAATTGCTACCTTGGTATTGGTAGCAGGCGTGGCAGCTCTTGTTTGGTGGATTTGGTCTTTGGTATCAACTCCCATTCAGTTTGAGAAGCACTATGAGGAGCGTACTGCAAAGGTTATTGAGAAGGAGCAGCACATCATCAAGCTTGTTCAGGCTTACCGTGACAACAATCCTTCAAAGAAGTTTACTACAAACTGGGACGAGCTTACTGACTTCGCCGTAAATGGCACTATGGAGTATCGTAGCCAGATCTACGATGAGAACAACTTGGAGAATGCCGCTATTCTCGAGGAGCTCCGTAAGGATAAGAACTGGAAGAACGAGCGCGTTGTTGCTGTAGCTGTTCGCGATACTGTTTTTGACGATGCATTCGGTAAGTGCCGTCTCACATTGGAGGAGATCGAGAACTTGCGTTATATCCCATTCACTCACAACAAGGAGGAGTTTAAGCTTGATACTGCAACTTACGAGTCTGGTGCATACACAACACACCTCATTCGTTGCCACGCTCCTTACATCAAGTTCATCGACACTGATACCTACAACCAGGAGTTCTGGAACGAGCTCAACGATCAGTTCGAGTACTTCATCAACCACCAGGAGGCAAGCGAGAACATGAAGAAGATGAAGGCTGAGGGCTTGAAGTCAACAGTTACTAAGGCCGAGAAGTATATGATTGGTGAGAGCCATCCTATCCCTATGGACCTCGAGTTCTTCGGTGTTACTTTCGGTAGCCTTGAGGAGCCTACTAACGAGACTGGTAACTGGGGCGGTAGTGCTAAGTAATCATGACGCAATCGTTGCATAATAATGTGTCCATCCGCCTTAAGTCGGGTGGACACTCTTTTTCAAGCGTAGAGCTCGATGCTCTCCGTGGTGCCAAGCAGCCAGTAGAGGTCGTGCTACTCACTGCAAAGACAACGCTTGTGCCTGCGGAGTTCTTCGATATAGCGCATGCGGCAGACTACCTTGCTGATGTGGGTCTTGCAGCATCTTTGGATGAGGTGGTCGTGACTTCGAAGCCTGAGAATGGCGTTGTGGCAGTTATGGCCATTGCTGGACGCACTCTCGCCGATTTGCAGAGTGTTGCTACCGAGGTGGTGTTTACATCGCCGCTACTTGCCGAGCAGAGAGTGGAGCAGGGTAGCGTGCTAAGCCTTGAGGATGATTTGCTCTATGTTAGCGTATATGGCGACGGCCTGCGCTTTGCGGAGGTTATGGAGATAAAGAGCGATGCTGACATTCTCTACTACCTCACCGTCATAGACGAGGTGTATGCTATATTTAATATGTCCGCGCACGCGAAGGGTGACGCTGCCCGATTGCAGCGTTTGTGTAAACAGATATTCAAAAATCTAATATGCGAATAATAAGTGGAAAATATCGTGGTCGTACTATCGTTCCACCTCGTAATCTGCGAGCACGACCAACGACAGACTTCGCCAAGGAGAACCTCTTTAATGTCCTTGGCAACCTCGTGGACTTCGAGGAGCTCGATGTGCTCGACCTCTTCTCTGGAACAGGCTCTATAAGCTATGAGTTTGCCTCGCGCGATGCCAAGAGTGTGACCTCGGTGGAGGTGAACAGCGTGCACCATAACTTTATTCGTCAGACTGCGCGCGACCTTAAGTTTGAGAACTTCTACGCTACGAAGGCGAATGTTTTTCTCTATCTCAAGAGCTGTACCAAGAAGTTTGACCTTATATTCTCGGATGCGCCATACGACTTGGAGGGTAGCGAGGAGGTTATACGCCTTGTTTTTGAGCGTGATTTGCTCAACGAGGATGGCATATTGATATTTGAGCACTCAAAAGAGCAGGATGTGAGCATGTTTCCAAACTATTGGCAGACACGTAGTTATGGAAGTGTTCAGTTCTCGTTCTTCAAAAAAGAGTAATTTTCTTGAAAAAAGTTGCTTGAAAATTTGCAGATTAAAAAAAATGTAGTACCTTTGCAACGCAATCGAGGAATAACGGTTGCAAGACTCAAAAGGTGTGGTAGTTCAGCTGGTTAGAATACCTGCCTGTCACGCAGGGGGTCGCGGGTTCGAGTCCCGTCCATACCGCAGAAAGGATGATCGAGAGGTCATCCTTTTTTTGTTGTGCGTAGGTCGCCTTGGGGGGGGGATAGCGTGGCGGCTCCCGTGGAGCCTTTGGGCTGTGATATATTATGGTAATTGAGCAAGCTCATCACATAATATATCCCAACCCATTGCTGCGCAATGCCCCGCTATCTTGCAAGGCTGATATATGCGTTATCGTCGGCACTACTCACTAAGTACGGGTTGAGCCGATAGATGGTTTCTATTGCTCGGGCATTTGCCCTGCGCTTTATGGTATCGGCTCTACGACATTGTCGTTCGAGTCCCGTCCATACCGCAGAAAGGATGATCGAAAGGTCATCCTTTTTTTGTTGTGCGTAGGGCGCCGCGGCGGAGGTTAGCGTGGCGGGTCTCGTGGAGCCTTTGGGCTGTGATATATTATGGTAATTGAGCAAGCTCAAACCATAATATATCCCAACCCATTGCTACGCAATGCCCCGCTATCTTGCAAGGCTGATATATGCGTTATTGTCGGCACTACTCACTAAGTACGGGTTGAGCCGATAGATATTTCTATTGCTCGGGCATTTGCCCTGCGCTTTATGGTATCGGCTCTACGATATTGTCGTTCGAGTCCCGTCCATACCGCAGAAAGGATGATCGAGAGGTCATCCTTTTTTTTGTTGTGCGTAGGTTGCCTTGGGGGGGGATAGCGCGGTGGCGTAATATCAACACCAAGGGGACCGAAACAATGTTTCAGTCCCCTTAGTCATTTGCTATTTAAGCTCTCTGCGCTACGCCACGTTACTGATAGGGTAGTGCAAGTAAGTATGCGTTTAATGAAGTTGTATTGGCCGAGAGAGGCCTATCTATATGCCTTAAGTCCGACTCTTTACACCTCCATCATCGCGCCGATATTAGCTCTTTGATGTCATAATCTTGAGAATCATGGCGTCGGTCTGTGTCATGCCGTCACGACCAATATCTGTGAGGTTGCGGATAGAGCGATCAACATCATCGTCGATGATACCCTCCACAGACTTGATAACGCGACCATTCATAGCCATAAGAGCCGATACAACGGCTGTAGATACGCCCGATGCACACTTCATTGCGCATGATGGCTTGGCACCGTCACAAATCATACCTGCGAGGTTGCCAATCATGTTCTTAACGGCTTTTGTAACCTCGTCGTAGCCACCACCCATAAGGTAGGTGATGCCGCATGATGAGCCTGTTGCAGCGACTACACATCCACACAATGCCGAGAGGCGGCCGAGGCTCTGCTTGATGTAGATCACGGTGAGGTGGCTAAGGATAAGTGAGCGCACCATCTGCTCGTGCGTAGCACCTGTCTGCTCGGCATATACCACTACGGGAACTGTAGACGTAAGACCCTGGTTGCCGCTACCAGAGTTACTCATAACGGGAATCATAGCGCCCGCCATACGTGCGTCACACGCCGCTGTTGTCATGCCGACAATCTGGCAGTGGAGTGTGTCGCCCATGATGTTACGCTCCGACTCCGAGCGCATGAGCTTGCCGATGGCGTGGCCATAGTCGCCCTTGAGTGACTCGTATGCTGCGTTCATGTTCAAACGCTTTGCCTCCAAGATGAACTCCAGCTCCTCGAGGGGTGCTGTCATTGCGAAGTCCCATACGCGACGTAGTGAGAGTGCGGGGTCCTTCTGCTCTGCGGGAGCCTCGCCAGCGTTTGCTGCAGGGGCATCTGCCGAGAGGAGCACCTCGTCGTTGCGTGTGATAGATACGAAGCGTGTGTGGCCACCTGCGATGATTGCTACGGCCTTGTCTGCGCCCGCCTTAACCTCAATCTCGATGTAGAGTTTCTCCTCGATACCCTCCTTGAGGTCCACCGATATGCGCTTCTCGTCGATAAGTCGGCAACCCTCCTTTACTGAGGCCTCGTTAGCATCCTTCAACACCTCGAGCTCATACTCCGACTTTCCGACAAGTGCACCGAGTGCCATGGCGATTGGGAGACCTGTCATGCCTGTACCTGGGATGCCCACACCCATAGCGTTCTTAAGCACGTTTGCGCTTAGGCGTGCGGTGATATGCTCGGGCAGCTTGCCGAGGGTCTCTGTGGCCTTTGCTACGCACAAAGCCACAGCTATAGGCTCAGTACAGCCAATTGCGGGAATAATTTCGCGGTTCATGAGGGCGATAATCTCACGACGCTCCTCGGGTGTAAAGTTGCAGTTCATATAGAGTAGTTTTTAAGTAATTCGTACTGTTAGGCAAATTATCACACGAAGATAGATATTTTTTGCATAACATGCAAGTATTTAGGCAAATTAGTGTAGAAGGAGAGGGACAATAGAGAATTTAGGAGTTTAAGGAATTTAAGGAGTCTTTTACTATTGACCCCGAAACTCATTAACATCCTATATTCCCTAATCTCCCTAAACACACCATTAATAGCCTCAAAGTGCAATTTCTTGTCAGAGTGGTGCTAATGTGGCACTGTCATGAAAAAACCACCGATGGGTAGTACTTGACGTATGTCCCATTGGTGGTTTTGATTGAAGCGTCGCAGTAGCGCCGCAATCACGAAAAATTCGATTTGTCGTCAGAAGGCTGCAGATACAACGCTCAACAAAAATGCCGTCGATGGGTAGTACTTGTGCGTACGTCCCATTGACGGCATTTTTAGTTAGAGGCCGTAGATGTCTGCCTTATCACGACAAAGCGTTAGTCCTTAAGTTTCGCTGCCAAGAACTCGCGGTTGAGGCGAGCAATGTGAGCGATAGAGATTGACTTAGGACACTGTGCCTGGCATGCACCAGTGTTAGTACAGTTACCGAAGCCGAGCTCATCCATCTTTGCAACCATCGCCTTAGCACGACGTGCACCCTCTACCTTACCCTGTGGCAACTTAGCGAGTGATGATACGCGAGCTGCAACGAACAACATTGCTGAACCGTTCTTACATGTTGCAGCACATGCACCACAACCTACGCAAGCAGCTGCGTCCATACTCTCGTCAGCATCTGCCTTAGGAATAGGAATAGCATTACCATCAGGCACTGAGTTAGTGCGTACAGAGATAAAGCCACCAGCCTGCAAAATCTTATCGTAAGCAGCGCGGTCTACAACGAGGTCGCGGATTACGGGGAAGGCAGCTGAACGCCATGGCTCGATAGTGATGGTTGAGCCGTTCTCGAACTTACGCATGTACATCTGGCAAGTTGTTACAGCCTGTGATGGACCGTGCGCGTGGCCGTTGATGTGCATAGAACACATACCGCAGATACCCTCGCGGCAGTCGTGGTCAAAGGCTACGGGCTCCTCACCCTTGTGGATAAGGTCGTTGTTGAGGATATCCATCATCTCGAGGAACGAGGTGTCGGCAGAGATGTTCTTAACCTCATAGGTCTCGAATGCACCCTGGCTCTTAGCGTCCTTTTGACGCCATATCTTTAATTTAAAATCCATAGTTTAGTCTTATTAAAGTGTTAACGTCAAATTAGTCCTTGTAGTTACGCTGTGCACGGTGTACGAACTCGTAGTCGAGCTGCTCGATAGTCATCTCTGGAGCCTGGTCGAGACCCTTGTACTCCCAAACAGCTGCATAAGCAAACTTATCGTCGTGACGCAATGCCTCGCCATCCTCAGTCTGGTGCTCTGCACGGAAGTGACCACCGCAAGACTCCTCACGGTTCAAGGCGTCGCGTGCCATAAGCTCACCGAGCTCGAGGTAGTCCTCCAAGCGGAGAGCCTTCTCCAACTCAACATTGAATGACTCGTTTGTACCAACGAGCTTGAGATCCTTGTAGAACTCCTTGCGCAAAGCCTGAATCTCCTTGATAGCCTTCTCCAAAGACTCCTTAGTACGTGCCATACCCACGTTGTCCCACATGATGAGACCCAAACGCTTGTGGATGTCGTCTACAGACTGCTGACCCTTGATAGCGAACAAACGCTCGATACGTGCGCGAACGCCATTCTCTGCCTCGTCGAAGGCTGCTGTGTCGGTCTTAACCTTAGGTGCCTGAATCTTCTTTGCGAGGTAGTCGCCGATAGTGTAAGGCAATACGAAGTAACCGTCAGCAAGACCCTGCATAAGAGCCGAAGCACCAAGACGGTTAGCACCGTGGTCTGAGAAGTTTGCCTCGCCGATAGCGTACAAACCAGGGATAGTTGTCATAAGGTTGTAGTCAACCCAGATACCACCCATTGTGTAGTGAACAGCGGGGAAGATCTGCATAGGCTGCTCGTATGGATTAACGTCTGTAATCTCCTCATACATATCGAAGAGGTTACCATAACGCTGCTTGATAGTCTCCTTACCCAAACGCTCGATAGCTGTCTTGAAGTCGAGGAATACTGCCAAACCTGTCTCGTTCACACCGAAGCCAGCGTCGCAACGCTCCTTAGCTGCGCGTGATGCTACGTCACGAGGTACGAGGTTACCGAACGCTGGGTAACGACGCTCCAAGTAGTAGTCACGATCGCCCTCAGCGATGTCAGATGGCTTCTTAGTGCCCTTGCGGATAGCCTCTACGTCCTCCATCTTCTTAGGAACCCAGATACGGCCATCGTTACGCAATGACTCAGACATCAATGTCAACTTAGACTGCTGTGTACCGTGTACGGGGATACATGTAGGGTGAATCTGAGTGAAACATGGGTTAGCGAAGCCTGCACCCTTACGGTAGCACTGGAATGCTGCTGAACCGTTAGATGCCATAGCGTTAGTAGAGAGGAAGAATACGTTACCGTAGCCACCAGTTGCAATAACAACAGCGTGTGCACCGTGACGCTCAAGCTCACCAGTTACGAGGTTACGTGCGATGATACCGCAAGCCTCACCGTTCTCTACAACGATATCCAACATCTCGTGACGAGGATATGACTTCACTGAGCCAGCTGCGATCTCCTTGTTCAATGCTGCGTAAGCACCCAAAAGGAGCTGCTGACCGGTCTGACCACGAGCATAGAATGTACGAGATACCTGAGCACCACCGAATGAACGGTTAGCCAACAAGCCACCGTACTCACGTGCGAAAGGTACACCCTGAGCTACGCACTGGTCGATAATGAGGTTAGATACCTCAGCCAAACGATATACGTTAGCCTCGCGTGCGCGGTAGTCACCACCCTTGATAGTATCGTAGAAGAGACGATATACAGAGTGGTTGTCGTTCTGATAGTTCTTTGCTGCGTTGATACCACCCTGTGCTGCGATAGAGTGAGCACGACGTGGTGAGTCAGAGATGCAGAAAATCTTTACGTTGTAGCCGAGCTCACCGAGTGAAGCAGCTGCAGAAGCACCACCAAGACCGGTACCTACAACGATGATGTCCAACTTACGCTTATTAGCTGGGCTGACAACCTTGATAGCAGCCTTATGGTTGCTCCACTTCTGTGCCAACTCACCAGCTGGAGTTTTAGCATCTAATTTATAAGCCATAATATATTTGTGTTTTTATTGTTTACGACACTGTTAAGACTAACCAAAGATTACCAAGTCCTTGTTGATATTGATCATCTCGGTGATGTAGTTAGGATCCTGAGCCTTAACGAAGCAGAATACTGCAACAACAGCAAAGCCCAAGAGGATGAGTGTAGCCACGATGTTAGAGATGCACTTGAGGCGTGGATACCACTTGTCGTTAGCGAAACCAAGGCTCTGGAACATTGACCATACACCGTGTGTGAGGTGGAACCACAAAGCTACGAACCATACGAGGTAGAGAGCTACGTTGATCCAGTTAGAGAATGTGATAGCCATAAGGGCTGCACCGTTAGTTGCTGCTACGTTGCCGTACTCACCCACAACAGAAGCGTGGTGACCCATGATCTCAACAAGCTGCATCTTAGACCAGAAGTGTACGAGGTGGAGACCAAGACCGAGAACTACGATGATACCCAAAACGAGCATGTTCTTAGATGCCCAGCTTACGCCCTTCTCCTTAACGGTTACTGCGTAGCGCTGCTTACCACGAGCACGATAGTTGTCGAGGTTGAGGATGAAGGCATAGACAAAGTGGATAACAACCAACGCTGCCAAGCCTACGGTAGCAACGAGTGCGTACCAGTTAGCACCAAGAAATTCACAAATCATGTTGTAACCCTCGGGGCTAAACAACATTGTGAGGTTCATTGACATGTGGAAAAGAATGAAGAAGACGAGGGCAAAACCTGTCAAACTCATAACAACCTTCTTTCCCACTGATGATTTAGTTAGAAAACAACCCATAGTGTAAAAAAATTTAATTATATTTGTAAATAGTTTTGTTGTTTATCTGTGCCAATAATGGCATATGCTATGTCAAAACATGGTAAATGCTCTTGCAAAGATAACAAATGTTTGCATAATAACAATACTAAAACCCACTTTTTAAGCGTTAAAATTATACTTTTGGTGCATTGTACATTATTATATATATAAGTCAGGAGTAATATTCGTAGATATGGAGGAAAAGAAGAGTATTCGCCAGGAGGTGCGTCGTCGCATAAAGTCGATGAGCGATGAGCAGAAACAGCATGAGTCAGCCGTAGTGTTTGCAGCCATCGAGGCTACCTCCGTGTTTCGCGCTGCGACGTGTGTGGCGCTCTTTGCGGCTATGTGGGATGAGGTGCCCACGACCGAGGTGCTTGAACGTTGGCGCGAAATGGGCAAAAGGGTAGTTGTGCCCCGAGTTGAGGGGGAGGTTATGCGTTACTACGACTATCATCCCGATGCTATGCGCGTGGGTGCTTTTGGCATTGTCGAGCCAGAGGGTGATGCTGAGGTTGCGGCTGCCGATATAGATTTGATGATTGTCCCTGCGCGCGCCTTCACTATGCGAGGTGACAGATTGGGCCGTGGCGGAGGTTTTTATGATAAGTATATGTCGCTTCCCGCTTTTCGTGCTGTTACGTATGGTGTGGCCTTCGCGTGTCAGATTTTCGACTCTCTTCCTACCGATGACCATGACATAGCTGTGGAAAGGGTGTTTATAGGCGAATAGTAATAGCTATACAGATATCACGAGATGAAAAAATGGGGTTACGATATGTAACCCCATTCTACGTTATGTTGTATCCTGATTACAGGTTAAGCTCCTTTGCGATGTCCTCAAGCTTCTTGTCAAGGGCAGCCAAAGTCTCGTCGAACTTATCCACTGATTCCAACTTAGCCTTAACGCCGAAGTAGAACTTAATCTTAGGCTCTGTGCCTGAAGGACGTACCGATACCTTGGTACCATCCTCAGTAATCCACTGCAATACGTTGCTCTTCTCGTCGATGCCCTCGATAGGCTTACGCTCGCCTGTGCGTACATCGAGCTCCTCCAAAGTCTTGTAGTCGAGGATTGTTACAACTGGTGAACCGAGGATAGCCTTTGGAGGTGTAGCGCGGTAGTCAACCATCATCTGCTGAATCTCAGCGGCACCATCCTTACCCTTGCGAACAACGTTCACCAAGCCCTCGCGGAAGAAGCCATACTTAACATATAGCTGCTGCAACCACTCGTAGAGTGTGATGCCCATAGTGTCGCGTGCCCATGCTGCGGCCTCCGCTACGAGGGTGATAGCAGCAACGCCATCCTTGTCGCGTACATAGTCGCCTGGCAAGTAACCGAATGACTCCTCACCACCGCCGATATACTTTGTCAATCCCTCCTGCTCGCGAATAATCTTTGCGATATACTTGAATCCTGTGAGGCAGTTGTAGCACTTAACGCCGAAGTGCTCAGCCACTGCATCGGGCATCATAGATGTCACGATTGTCTTTACGACGAACTCCTTGCCTGTGATCTTGCCGAGCTCTGCCCAACGAGTAAGCTGGTAGCACATCAGGAGAACAAGGGTCTGGTTACCGTTCAACAATACGTAGTCGCCCTTGCCTGTGCGCAAAGCAACGCCCAATCGGTCAGCGTCGGGGTCGGTAGCCATAGCAAAGTCAGCACCTTCCTTCTCGGCCAACTCAATAGCCATAGCCATTGTCTTGCGCTCCTCGGGGTTGGGTGATGCAACAGTTGGGAAGTTGCCATCGAGCACCATCTGCTCCTCTACGCATATAATATTGTTGAAACCATAGTTGCGCAACGACTGTGGAACGAGCTTGACGCCAGCGCCGTGCAATGGTGTGTAGACAATCTTCATGTCGTTGTACTTTGCCACTGCCTCGGGAGAGAGTGACAAAGCCTTGATTGCTGCCAAATACTTCTGGTCGAACTCCTCGCCAAGGATGTGGATGTTCTCTGGGTTCTTACCTGTGAGCACCTGGCTGTTGTCTGTAATCTTGCCCACCTCGGCGATGATGTTTACATCGTGTGGTGAAGTGACCTGAGAACCGTCTGTCCAGTATGCCTTGTAGCCGTTGTACTCCTTAGGGTTGTGCGATGCTGTGACCATAACACCCGACTGGCAGCCAAGCTCGCGGATTGCGAACGATAGCTCCGGGGTGGGGCGGAGAGCATCGAACAGATATACGATAAAGCCGTTAGATGCGAAGATGTCAGCTACGCGCTCAGCGAACATGCGCGAGTTGTTGCGGCTGTCGTGAGAGATAGCCACCTTAATCTGCTCGCCCTCAAAGTTGATTTTAAGGTAGTTAGCCAATCCCTGTGTTGCGGCACCCACGGTGTAGATGTTCATGCGGTTTGTGCCCACGCCCATGATGCCACGCAAACCACCTGTACCAAACTCAAGGTCCTTGTAGAAGCTCTCAACCAATTCGTTAGGGTTATTCTCAATCAAAAGACGAACCTCCTGCTTTGTAGCCTCGTCATAGTTGCCGTCGAGCCATGCCTGTGCCTTCGACAATACCATCTTATCCAACTCGTTTGCCATACTATTAGTTATTTTTATAGATAATTACTCATTTCGGTAAAAATATCGATATGCAAATATACTAAAAATAATTGAAATACTACTATATCAGCGCATTAAATTTTTCAGCAAAAATTGGGCCCGGAAATCCTTACTAAAAAAATCGAATTTTGCAACTCTTTTTCAAACTTATTTTAATAAAATTATCCACATCTTTGCACTGTCAAAACAGCCTTATTACCGACGGTAAATCGGGGTTGGTTTTAGCAGAATTTGGAATAAACAATGTAACTTGTTGAAACAGAGCATTAGAACTGTTTCAGGGGAGTTATCGCCCCTAATGAGATATAGATTTTAGAGCACAATGACACAAACAGAGACATACACACAGGTATGGCAAGACTGCCTCGACAGACTTCAACTCTCAATCACGGAGGAGGAGTATGTCAAGTGGTTTAAGCCTATTCGCCCCATTGGTTTCGATGGTGCGAACTTGCGTCTCCGCGTGCCCAATGAGAGCTTCGTTGTAAACATCGAGAAGCAGTTCCTTTCGCGCCTAAAACCTATCATCATGGAGCTTTATGGCGCTGATACACAGTTGCATTATGCCGTGCCTCGCGAGGTGCGTCCACAGAAGGTGGAGACTACAGCAACAGCACTCCCAGAGTTCGCACGCCCCATTGACACTGCAAAGATACAAAATCCTTTTGCATTACCAGGTCTCCGTCGCATAGTAATTGACCCACAGCTCAACCATAACTACACCTTTGACAACCATATCGAGGGTGAGTGTAACCGTCTGGCACGCTCTGCGGGTATGGCAGTAGCGGTGTCGCCAGGTAGCACAGCCTTCAACCCATTATATATTTATGGTGACTCAGGTTTGGGTAAGACCCACATCGCTCAGGCTATTGGTCATGAGGTGCGTCAGCGTCACCCCGAGTTGCAGGTGTTGTACGTCTCGATGAACAAGTTCCAGGCTCAGTTCCAGACTGCCTACAAGAATGGTGAGATTACCGACTTCATCAATTTCTATCAGATGGTCGATGTTCTGATTATCGACGATATTCAGGAGCTTACGGGTAAGACAGGTACGCAAAACGTATTCTTCAATATCTTCAACCACCTTCAGTTGGCGGGTAAGCAGATTATCCTCACCTCTGATAAGCCCCCTGTGGAGCTTAAGGATATTGAGCAGCGTCTTTTGACTCGTTTCAAGTGGGGTCTCTCAGCATCGCTGAGTGTACCCGATTATGAGACTAAGGTAAAGATTATCCGTGCCAAGGCTCAGCGTCTCGGTGCAAGTATCCCCGAGGAGGTTGTTACATACCTTGCGGAGAATATCTCAGCAAATGTTCGTGAGATTGAGGGTGCTCTCTCGTCGCTCATTGCAAATGCCTCGTTCCTCAACCGTAAGATTACTATCTCTTTGGCTAAGGATATTTTGAAGGTCTATGTCAAGCTTACGCAGCGCGAGATTACCATCGAGCACATCGTAAAGACAGTGTGTGACTACTATAACATCGAGCATGAAACCTTCAACTCGACAAAGCGTACTCGCGATGTTGCGCAGGCGCGTCAGGTTGCCATGTACCTTGCTAAGCAGCACACCAAGTCGCCGCTTACGGTTATCGGCTCATCTATCGGTGGTCGTAACCATGCTACGGTGCTCCATTCGTGCAAGGCTGTTGCCGATATGATGGATACCGACAAGTCGTTCAAGGCTCAGATTGAGGAGATTGAAAAACTCGTATTGAGTAAGTAAAAGCAATATAGATGTAAAAAAAACACCAACACGAATGTTGGTGTTTTTTCGTCTTATTACGCGTCGTTGTTTGTTACAGGAAGCGCTTAGTATCCATGTTAATCACTGAGCGAGTGTTGTTGCTCTCGAAGTCGGGTAGTGTGCAGCGTGTATAGACTGAAACATCTGTGCTGTCTGTTGTGTCAGTCCACGTCATTGCATTCTCCGACATCGTAACACTATACGACGCACCCCATGCTACACCATCGGCATATACGCCTGAGATTACGCCATTCTCAAAGCCAACGACGCTGTTGAATACCTCCCATGAGTAGCTATCTATGCGCTGCCATAGTGTCACCACGCCATCCTCAGTGATGCTGAGGTAGACATCGAACGAGGGTGCTGCACCTCGCCATGATGTAAGGTGCCAGTCGCCTGCGATTGTCGAGGTGTCGGCATCGCCCGTTACAGGAGGCGTAGGAGGAGTGTTTCCATTGGGTATAGTTACGCTTGCACTCTCCGATGTGAACAACTTGCCCTCGGCACCCGCAACAACAACTCCGTAGAAGCAGTATGTCGCACCCTTCTCAAACTCATTGAGGGATATTGATAGGCTCATGCCATTAGACTTGCTATACTCAGCACGGATAATCTCTCCATCTGTAATAGGGGAGTTGTCCCCCTGCTTACGGTACGCAAAGCCATAGGCAAGATGTGGATAGTCCGTGAGGTATATACCATCGAAATAGACCTTTACGCTCGCTATTTCGACACACAGGTTGTCGCCCTTAACCTCTGCTCTTGGTGTAGCGATATCAGCCGTTACATCTGCATATCTGGTCTTGAACTCGAATGGCTCCGATGTTAGAGGCGTGTAGCTGTTGCTATCCTTGGGATAGAGCGTGATGCGGCACTTGTATTCGCTGTTCTCCTCAAGATACTCCTCGCCCTCAAATGGTATGCGATGCTCAAAAACACCGTTGATGATTGCTTGTGATGTGAAGTCGCAACCTGTCCACGCGTTGCTGTCTGCGGGTGCATACTCCAACCTTAGGGAAACAATCTCCTGTGGCTGATTGTCCACCAAATAGGCAATATTCTCGAACTTAACATCTGTCCATATACCCTTTGCCTCGGCACTGCCGTTGCACGTCATCTCGTACTTGCCGGCGTTGCTGCTAAGGTCAAGATTTACGGTTGTGGTCTTACCCTCGTGCATTGCAAATCCATCAAGTGTGCCATTCTCGGGCTTACGTACTTCGCCAATCTTCTTGCCGTCGATAAATACACCAAACGTATATACCGCATTATCAACCTCTGTCATCGGAAAGAGCATTGCCGAGAAACGGGGCTTGGTGCTGCTGACCATTATCGACTCACTTTCGCTATTGCCAATTGCGGTTAATGCACTTGTTGTGAAGTCCAACGTCTTGCAGCCTGTGAACATGATAGGCGTGCCATTGCTTGTGGCGCTGATCTCAACACCGATAGTCTCGTATGTTACATCTTTGTCGAGTGTGATGTCAAAGTCCATCTTGTGCATCAGATGTTTGAATGTAAGGGCTAATTCTGCGCTCTTGTTCGCTTCAACCGTGAGCACGGGGCTTGTCTCGTTCTCAATGTGAGCCATCATAAAGATGTTGTGCTCGGCATTGCGATCGAGCACTGCCTTATCATTCTTGACCTCCGTTGCTGGATATAGAGCCGTGATGCCGTAGTAGCTGCCAACGGGTATCTGACCACGGAATTTGGCGCGCTTGCCATCCTCTGTTCTGTCGCTCGATGACTTGATCTCCAGCTCTGCGTATTTGACATCATCGGCCTTGAGTGCCAATACGATACGATCGCCAACCATCCATTCTGCGCTGTTGCCATCAAGTGTAACGCGGCTATCACTGCACTCCTCGGCATCGGCAATGATGCATATATCCACATACTCCTGCTTGACATCATTACCCTCGTGTGGGGTCTCGCAAGAGATGCAGAAGAGTGTGCATAATAATATATATAGGTATCTCTTCATAGTTATACTCTCGTTAAGAATTACAACCATCCGCCATTTTCGGCAACCTTGCCACGTACAATGACCTCGAACTCGCGCTCAACGAGTGTGCCACCCATGGTGGTGCTGCCGCCTACGACATCGCCACCCACGATAGCCTTAACCGTTATGCGACCCGAGCCAGGTTTTGTGGCTTTGATGTTGAGCATGCCGTTCTCGATATTTAGATTCTCGATACCAAGTTCCGCGCGTACATTGTTCGATGCGCTGCACTCCTCATACTTGAGGTCCTTCGAACCGCTACCGAAGTAGTTGTCGAGCGACAACGACTTCTGCTCGCCTGTTTTAAGGTAGAGACAAGGCGTGCTATCCATCTGCATAAGCATCAGATGAGCATCGATATATCCTGAGCCGAGTTTGCCTGCGTATGGTGCAAGCGACATATCTACATACTGACCTGTATTGTAGTCGAAGAACTGCTTCGAGCCTGTCTGGTAGGGGGTGATGTCGTGCACCGATGTGAGGATAAGACGCTTAAGTTCGTCCGACGTAAGCTCATAACCCCTCTGTAGGGCGTACGACACTGCGAGTGCTGCACAGCCCGACACGTGAGGTGTTGCCATAGACGTACCCTGCATATACTCGTAGCCATAAGAGTTGGCATACTGCACCGAGGTGGATGATATACATAGCGTGGTGCCATAGTAGGCATCACCACCAGGTGCGCAGACATTAACGCCAGGACCATAGTTGGTGTAGTAGGCTGCGGTGTAGTCCGATGCCATTGCCGAAACGCATACATACTTGTTGTATGCACCAGGGTAGGTAGACTCATGGTAACTCTCGTTACCTGCGGCGAAGATTGCCACACCACCAGTCATCGCACCATCAAGACCTGCATTTGTCTCGAAGTACTCGATAGCATTTTTGAGTACAGAATCCCACTGCTCAAACTCGCCGTCATTCTGATAGCCGTCAATGTCATAGCCCCACGAGTTATTCACGATAACTGCGCCATTGTCCGCTGCATACTTAAATGCCTGTGCCATCTGATGCTGATAGCAACCCTTGTTGCCCTCGAATATCTGCAACGACATGAGTTTTACGCCATCGCCATTACCCGTACCGCCAGCGATACCACAAACAGCATAGCCATTGTTGTTCACCGCAGAGATAGTACCCGCAACGTGTGTGCCGTGGTCGTCGGCAGTAACATTGCCGCTATCGGTTACGAAGTTATAGCCATGTACGTCATCAACATAGCCGTTGCCATCATCATCGACACCCTGTCGGCCGTTCTTCTCCGCCTCGTTTACCCACATGTTGTCGGCAAGGTCGGGGTGGCTTGCCATGATACCTCCATCACACACTGCTACAATCACGCGGTTATCTCCCGCAGTGTACTTCCATGCATTGAAGAGGTTAATGTCTGCACCTACCTTGCATAGCTCTGGGTCGAGCGACGCATCGTTGTAGTAGTGCCACTGCCATGCCAACTCTGGGTCATCAAAGGGCATGGTCACCGAGCGCGTAGGCTCTGGACGTGATGTAGGCATGGGCAGCACCTCGCTCTTGATAGGCTTGATGCGCACATTATACTCGATGCGCTCCACACAACTCTCTCCAGCAAGAAGCTCTGCAACGGTGTCAAGGTTTAGTTGCTCGTCAAACTTTGCGATCATCCAGCGCCCGAGTTTGGCATCCTCCACACCATGGAAGAGAGGCTCAAGCGTGATGTCAATACCTTCAATTGTGGGCATTGCATCTGCTGTGCTGAGTCGTACAAGCAGCATGCCCTGTGCAGCATCATCCGAAGCGTAGAATATTTTGTTGCTTGGACACTGCGCGGTGTGACTACCCTCCATAGGGTCGTTCACACATGCCACTGCAAGAGCTGCAAATAGAGCCAGCGAAAATAACTTTCTCATAGGTCAGTTCTGTTAGTTTTAGAACGTGCCGAGCTTAAATACTATCTTCTGACAGTATAGCTCGTCGGCCTTAAGCTCGATAGAGGGGAAGTGTGGGTGGTGCACAGCATCGCTGAAGCCCTGACACTCGATAGCCACACCCGCATAATCCTGATAGTACTTGTCGGACTTTGTCTTGGGGCAGCCACCTGCCAGCCAGTTACCCGTGTAGAGCACCGCCGCGGGCTGTGACGAGAGGATTGTTACCTTACGTCCCGTAGCCTCACAACGCAACTCGCCAACCTCACCGAGGATGTTCTTCTGCCAGCCATCTACCTTGAAGCAGTGGTCGTAGCCGTGGTAGTTGCGTATGTTGTTGAACTCCGAGTCTATCTCCGTGCCGAACTTACGCCACGAGGTGAAGTCGAGCGCCGTACCCTTGACATCGAGGAGCTTGCCCGTAGGAATCTGCACAATGTCCATCTCCAACACCTCCGAACAGTTGAGCTTAAGCTCGTGATCGAGGATTGTCTTGTCTGAGCCCTCGCCATGGAGGTTCCAGTAGAGGTGGTTCGTAAGGTTACATACGGTGTTCTTGTTAGACTTTGCGAGGTATGTAATCTCGAGGTTGTCCTCGTCGTCGAAGTCATAGATAGCCTCCACAACCAACTCGCCAGGGTAGCCCTGCTCCATATCCTCCGATACGTAGCTGAATACCACGCGGTTTGTCTCCACGCGACCCTCCCAGTAGCGGTTGGCAAAGCCCTTGGAACCACCATGAAGGTGGTTCGGGCCATTGTTTACCTCAAGGCGGTACTCCACGCCATCGATGGTCATCTGACCACGCGCGATGCGACCCGCCACGCGACCTACGCTCTTACCACTCGCCGCGCCATCACCGATGTAGCTCGTAGGCTCCATATAGCCGAGTGCCACATCGTCGATGTTGCCATTGCGGTCAGCAAACTTGACGCTCACGATAGATGCGCCGATGTTGCAAAGCTGCACCTCCGAGCCAAGGCTGTTGCGCATGGTGTAGAGGATGATGCCCTCGCCCTCGGGCGTTGAGCCCCATATATGCTGTAAAATCTCCATTACTCAGCAGGTGTTAGGTTAGCCAAAAGATTGTCGATACGCTTCAAGCACTCAGCCTTGCCGATGAACTCCGTAACGTCGAACATGCCTGGACCCTTGCCAGCGCCTACCAGAGCAAGACGCAAGGTGTTCATCACCTGACCCAATGAGTAGCCCTCAGCCTCGAGCCACGCGCGTACTACGCTCTCGGTGTTCTCCTTAGAGAAGTCCTCGATACCCTCCAACACACCGCGGAGCTTGCCCAACATAGTCGGGTTGTCGCCCTTCCACTGCTTTTTTGCGAGCTTCTCCTCATACTCTGTGGGTGCTACGAAGAAGAACGATGTGAGGTCCCACATATCTGTTGTGAGTGTCATACGCTCCTTCATGATGCCTGCGGCCTTACCTGCCAACTCATCCGACACCTCGATGCCATGAGCCTTCAAGATGGGCTGCATGAATGGTGCGAGAGCCTCGTCAGAGAGGTTGTGCATGTACTGCGCGTTGAACCACTTTGCCTTGTCGGGCTGGAAGCGTGCTCCCGCCTTCGATACGCGGTCGAGCGAGAATGCCTCGATAAGCTCCTGCATAGAGAATATCTCCTGCTCGGTGCCGGGGTTCCAGCCAAGGAGTGACAACATGTTTATAAATGCCTCGGCAAGGTAGCCATCCTCGCGGTAGCCGCGTGATGTCTCGCCTGTGGGCGATGTCCAGAACAAGGGGAATACGGGGAAGCCCATCTTGTCTCCATCACGCTTCGAGAGTTTACCGCTGCCCGTAGGCTTTAGCAACAATGGAAGGTGTGCAAACTCGGGCTGTGAGTCTGTCCAGCCAAATGCACGATACAAGAGATAGTGCAAAGGCAACGATGGCAACCACTCCTCACCACGGATTACGTGCGATACCTCCATGAGGTGGTCATCGACGATGTTTGCGAGGTGGTATGTTGGAAGAGCATCTGCCGACTTGTACAACACCTTATCGTCGAGCGTCGATGTATTAACCTCCACGTGACCACGAATAAGGTCATCCATCTTTACAACCTCGTTCTCGGGCATCTTAAAGCGTACTACCCACTGATCGCCGCGTGCGATGCGTGCCTCGACCTCCTCCTTCGATAGTGTCAACGATGTGGGCAACTTTGTGCGTACCTCGTAGTTGTATGCGAAGGTCTTGCCCGCATCCTCAGCCTCCTTACGCAATGCGTCGAGCTCCTCGGGGGTGTCGAAAGCGTAGTATGCCCAGCCAGCATCGATGAGCTGCATGGCATACTTCAAATAGATCTCGCGGCGCTCGCTCTGACGGTAGGGAGCGTGTGGACCACCAACGCCTACACCCTCGTCAATCTCGATGCCGCACCACTTCAATGACTCGATGATATACTCCTCGGCACCTGGCACGAAGCGCTGTGAGTCAGTATCCTCGATGCGGAGGATCATCTTACCGCCATGACGGCGTGCAAAGAGGTAGTTATATAGTGCTGTACGAACGCCACCAATGTGTAGTGGACCTGTGGGGCTGGGTGCAAAGCGCACTCTTACTTCACGTTTCATAGTATCTTAAATTCTAAATTTTGTTCAATTATTAACTTGTAAATAGTCGTAGGTTACACGTTGAAAAGGAAGTGCATGATGTCTCCATCCTCAACAACGTACTCCTTACCCTCGATGCCAATCTTACCCACCTCGCGGCAAGCACGCTCCGAGCCAAGCTCTACATAGTCGGCATACTTGATAACCTCGGCACGGATGAAGCCACGCTCGAAGTCGGTGTGGATGATACCCGCAGTCTCGGGAGCCTTCATGCCGCGACGGAATGTCCATGCGCGGCTCTCGTCAGCACCTGTGGTGAAGAATGTCTGCAAATCCAAGAGGCTATATGCTGCCTTGATAAGACGGCTTACGCCCGACTCCTCCAAGCCCATATCCTGCAAGAACATCTGACGCTCCTCGTATGTCTCCAACTCGGCGATGTCTGCCTCGGCACTTGCCGCTACGATAAGCATCTCGGCATGCTCGCTTGCGATAGCGGTACGCACAGCCTCGGTGTGGGCATTACCCGTTACGGCCGATGCCTCATCTACGTTACATACATAGAGCACAGGCTTGTCGGTGAGAAGGTTGAGGTCGGCAACACACTTGCGCTCCTCGGCAGTGAGCTCTACGGTACGAGCCGAAAGACCCTGCTCCAATGCCTCCTTATACTGACAGAGGATGTCGTACTGACGCTTTGCAAGCTTGTCGCCTGCTGTTGCCTGCTTCTGGCACTTACCGATGCGGTTCTCGATTGTCTCGAGGTCCTTGAGCTGAAGCTCAGTGTCGATGATACCCTTGTCGCGTACAGGGTCTACGGTGCCGTCAACGTGTGTGATGTTTTCGTTCTCGAAGCAGCGCAATACGTGGATAATGGCGTTTGTGTTACGGATGTTTGCGAGGAACTTATTACCGAGACCCTCGCCCTTTGATGCGCCCTTCACGAGACCTGCGATGTCCACAATCTCGATTGTTGTGGGCACAACGCGCTTGGGGTTATCAATCTCCACGAGCTTGTTAAGACGCTCATCGGGTACGGTGATAACACCCACGTTGGGCTCGATAGTACAGAAGGGGAAGTTTGCAGCCTGCGCACGCGCATTAGACAAACAGTTGAAAAGTGTTGACTTACCTACGTTGGGTAGTCCTACAATACCACATTGTAATGCCATAAAATTCTATATTTTTTAATTATTATTTTATTTCCTTAATATCTCTTCTTTTTGTAGTATCTTCATGAATGTCATGCTGAGCTTTTCGAAGCATCTCCTCGAAGCCGTCTATTGACATCGTCGAGAACTGGTACCCACACAGGAGATTCTTCACTTCGTTCAGAATGACACTATATCATAACCTAATTTAACGTTAGTCTGCCTGAGAGACATTCACGAGGGCTTCGCGGTAGGCGTTCAGGATGCGAGACTTGGATATGAAGCCGAGGTAACGGTTCTGTTTATCCACCACAGGGAGCATCCATGTGTTGCTCTGCTCGAAACGTGGCATGATGCTCTGTATCATCTCATGCTCCTGCACCTTGTCGGGTGGCTGTATCATGTAGTGCATGATAGATGTAGCCCACTTGTCGCGGTTGAACATGTCGTGACGCAGGTCGTCGAGCTGTACGATGCCAAGCAACTCTCCCGATGTGCCTACAACGGGGAAGATGTTACGGCGTGCACTCGATATGATGTTCACAACATCACCCAGCGTGAGCGACTCGCGTATGCGGATGAAGTCTGTCTCCATAAGCTGGTCGAGACGCAAAAATACGAATGCCGAAGAATCTTTGTCGTGTGTAAGCAACTCGCCACGCAAGCGCAACTGCTTGGTGTAGATAGAGTCGCGGTCCATGCTGTAGTTCACGGCAAATGATATGCACGACACAATCATCAGCGGGATGAATAGTCCGTAGCCATTTGATAGCTCGGCGATAAGGAAGATTGCCGTAAGCGGAGCCTTCATTACGCCCGACATAACGCCCGCCATACCTGCCAGCGTGAACGATGTAATTGAAACATCCCATCCGAATATTACCTGGCATACCACGGCGATTGTAGCACCCGCAAAGGCACCCACAAAGAGCGAGGGGGCAAACGTACCACCTACACCACCTGCTGCATTTGTCGTAGCCATGGCTATTACCTTGAAGAGCATGATGGCAACGAGGTAGATGATAAGGAACCAGTCCGTATGGCTCAGTGCTGGAAAGAGCGTGTGGTTGAAAAGAGTGTCGGTGTTACCACTCATCAATGCGCCAAAGGCATCGTGACCCTCACCGTAGAGTGGAGGGAAGATGAAGATGAGCACACCGAGGGTGATACCTGCGTAAAGCCACTTTTTCCATTGTATGCCCACACCCTTGTAGAAGCCACCCACCTTGGAGTTCACCGAGGTGAAGTAGAATGCCATCAAACCACAAAAACATCCGAGGATGATGAATAGCGGCACCTGCTCAACCTGGAACATATCGCTACGTGTGAGCGATACGGCAATGATGGGTGAAAATCCGTGGAACACCAGCGATGTGATGGTAGCAGTCATTGATGCCAGAAGCAGCGGGATGATGGACTTTGAGGTGATCTCGAGCATGAGAATCTCGAGCACGAAGACAACGCCCGTAATCGGTGCCTTGAAGACTGCCGCCACCGCAGCACCCGCGCCACAGCACAATAGGAGCGTGATGTTCTTGTAGTTCAGTCGTGCGAGCTTACCGATGTTAGAGCCTATGGCAGCACCAGTCAATACGATAGGTGCCTCGGGACCTACAGAACCACCAAAGCCGATTGTCGTAGCACCACCCACGATTGATGTCCAAGTGTTGTGCCCCTTGATGCGCGAGTCGGTACGCGACATAGCGTACAAAACGCGCGTCACACCCTCCGAGATACCATCTTTGACGACGTGCTTGACAAAGAGTGTCGCCAGGATGATACCTATGGCGGGGTAGATGAGGTAGAGCCACTGCGCCTGGTCATCGGGAGTCCATGAGGTTAGCAGATGGGTTATGGTGTGCAGCAACGTATTGAAGATGTATGCTCCGATACCTGCACACAAGCCCACCAAAACGGCGAGTATCGCCATTGTCTGCGCGTTGGTTAGACGGCGCGAGATGGCGAGATAGCCGTTATAGATGTATTCCTTTATCTGTTGTTCAAATTTCATAGAGTTGGGTAATGAGTGTTACTCCTTGCGATACTCCGCCGCCTGACGAGCGATAAGCTCCTTGTCGTCGAAGTAGTTTATGCGCATAGCGTTGCGTACATCGTTGAGGGTCTCTGCAGCGGCTTTGCGTGCCTCGTCAGAGCCACGGCGAAGAATCTCGTAGACCTCCTCGATGTGCTGCTCGTAGTGCTTGCGGCGCTCGCGGATAGGTTCCAACAACTCCTCCAATACTGCAATGAGCAACTTCTTGCACTTAACATCACCAAGGCCACCACGACGATAGTGATCCTTCATGGCCTCGAGGTTTTCGTAGTCGGGGCAGTACTTTGCGAAGTGCTCATCGGTAGAGAAGGCGTCGAGGTATGTGAAGACGCAGTTGCCCTCCACCTTGCCTGGGTCTGACACCTTGAGGTGGTAGGGGTCGGTGTACATGCTCATTACCTTCTTCTTTACATCCTCAGCCGAGTCAGAGAGGTAGATGCAGTTGCCGAGCGACTTCGACATCTTCGCCTTGCCATCGGTGCCTGGGAGACGCAAACATGCCGAGTTTGTGGGAAGCATAATCTCGGGCTCAACGAGTGTCTCGCCATATACGGAGTTGAACTTGTGTACAATCTCGCGTGTCTGCTCAATCATAGGCTCCTGGTCCTCGCCCACAGGAACGGTGGTTGCGCGGAATGCGGTGATGTCTGCAGCCTGTGAAATAGGGTAAGTGAAGAAGCCTACTGGCGTACCCTTACGCTGCTGGTTCTCCTGCTCCTCGCCATGCTCCGCAAAGCCGCGGAGTGTAATCTCTGCCTTCACGGTTGGGTTGCGCTGCAAGCGTTGCACGGTAACGAGGTTCATATAGTAGAATGCGAGCTCCGTAAGCTCGGTAACGTACGACTGGATGAAGATTGTTGACTTTGTTGGATCGATGCCGCATGAGAGGTAGTCGAGTGCCACCTCGATAATGTTCTCACGCACCTTGTCGGGGTTGTCAGCATTATCGGTTAGTGCCTGTGCATCGGCAATCATGATGAATATCTTGTCGTAGAGTCCTGTGTTCTGAAGTTCTACGCGGCGGCTCAACGAGCCTACGAAGTGTCCGAGGTGGAGTTTGCCAGTTGGGCGGTCTCCTGTAAGTATTATCTTTGCCATAATCAATGTATTATTTCATTTTGGGTTTCTCATCATGCGTGCGCGTGCATCTCGTACGCGCAATAAAACGGACAAATATATAAAAAAAATCGCATTATTAACCATATCTGTTTGTGTTTATAGATTTTTTTTATAACTTTGTGCTTAGTAAACAGTATACCCTTATATAGACTATGACTATTATTCAGCTTGAGTACCTCTTGGCGGTTGCCAATTGTGGTAGTTTTTCATTGGCTGCAGAGCATTGTTTCGTTACGCAGCCATCGCTCTCGATGCAGGTTAAGGCCCTCGAGGAGGAGCTTGGTGTAGTGCTTCTCGATCGTACGAAGAAACCTATTATTCCCACGGCTGTTGGTGAGGTGGTGTTGGAGCAGGCTCGCGAGGCGTTACGCTCATATAAACATATCCACGAGACGGTTGCAGAGATGCGTGGTGAGACGGCGGGAAAGATGCGTCTGGGTGTTATTCCCACCATTGCGCCCTACCTCTTGCATAAGTTTATTCCCACCTTCGTTAAGGAGTTCCCAAAGGTGGAGTTGGAGATTCACGAAATGGTGACAGCTGACATTATTGAGGCTTTGCGTCGTGATCGTATTGATGCTGCACTTGTGGCATCGGGTACGTGTGGTGAGGGTATTACGGAGCATGACCTCTTTAGTGACCACTTCTATGCCTATGTGTCGCCCTCGCATCCATTGTTTGAGCGCTCGAATATCCGCATAGAGGATATTGATTTTAAGGATCTTATCCTTTTGAGTCGTGGTAACTGTATGCGTGACCAGATATTTGAGTTGTGCCAGGCGGCGCACGAGATACCATCGCATTTCTACTTCGAGTCAGGCTCATTGGATACGCTTATGCGCATGGTAGATTGCACAACTTGCATGACGATTATTCCTGAGATGGCGCTTGAATTTATCCCGTTGTCACGTAGAAATAGAGTCAAAACTATTGCCAAAAACGCTACATCGCGCCGCGTTGCTTTGGCAGTCAGTCGTACCTATGTCAAACAGTCTATCGTCGAAGCTCTGCGCTCAACAATTTTGAAGTGTGTAAACCAGGAGAAGGTGGAGTAGGTGAGGAGTTTAACGATTAATGGTTTTTGAGACCTTAGAGACCGAAGGGAAGATGTTATCAATAGTTGTCCGCGACTTCGCTTTTGTCTCTTTGGTCTTTTTTATCCCTTTTGTCCTAATGTCCGTCTGAACGCTCTTTCGCCCTCCAAGTACCTAACTAGAGTAACTTCCGCGTGCCACTCATCCAATTTAATATGCCATTCGGTAAAAAAATGGTGCATTAAATTGCAATTTTCGCTTAAAATTCCTACATTTGTGACTATGGAAAATGTTAAGAATGTAGTTTTCGACTTGGGCGGTGTGGTCTTTGCGCGCGACCCAAGAAAGTTCGAACCCGAATTTATCAAGTTTTTCTCATACATCATGCTCCCCAAAATGCCTGAGTTTTGGGAGGAGTATGATCGTGGTGTTGTCTCGTATGACGAGGTGATTGAGGCGTTGGCAGAGTATAACAGCTGTGACCGAGAGTTAGCGGCCAAAAATCTACGTCGCTCAATTCTCACGCAAGAGGCCATACCCGCCACCAAGAGTCTTATCGAGGCACTCAAGGCGAAGGGATATAGGCTTTTCGTTCTATCCAACATGTCCAAGGAGTTTATCGAGTTCTTGCGCGAGCAGGAGGTGTATAGCAATTTCGAGGGTGATGTTGTGTCGTGCGAGGAGCATATCATAAAGCCCAACCCCGCGATATATACAACACTCACGGAGCGCTATGGTCTCAACCCCGCGGAGACGCTCTTTATCGACGACCGCAAAGAGAACATCGAGGCGGCAGTGGGTGAGGGCTGGTGTGGCTATCACTTCAATGCCCGAAATCCCGAGGAGAGTTGCGTGGAGTTGCGTGATGCACTTCTCTAAAAATGAATACAATAAATCACTAAAAAAAGATAATTATGATTCTGAATTTAAGATTGGAGTATATGACAGCCTATGGTGAGGAGCTATATGTTGTCGTAGATTCAGGACGCGAGAAGGCCTATCCTATGCACTATGTTGGTGATGGTCGCTGGGAGGCGTCGCTTAAGTTGGCTGAGGTATCTGAACTCGCATATCGTTACGAGGTGCGTTATGGCGACACCGTATTGCGCAAGGAGTGGGGTAATGGCATGCACCACTTGTCGTTGGATAAGAAGGCTGCATCGGTTCGTGTTCTTGACCGTTGGTATGATATGCCTGCTGATCGTTCGTTCCACTCATCAATGTTTACCGATGGCGTATTTCGCCGCGAGAAGGCTAAGAAGGTTCAGACGGTAGCTGCGGGCTACGTAACCTTCCGTGCCGATATCGCCGTTGTGCGTCCTTCGCAGCGTGTGGTTATGGTTGGCGATGGCAAGGCTCTCGGCAACTGGGATGTTAAGAAGGGTGTTGAGATGAACGATGCTGATGCTCCTGTATGGAGTGCGCGCATCAAGGCTCCCAAGTCGGGCTTTGCATATAAGTTTGTCATTGTAGATTCTGCGTCGGGTGATGCTGTGGCATGGCAGTCGGGCGAGAACTACTTCTTCAGTGATACAGTGGCAGAGGGTGAGGCTCTTGTTGTTGAGGGCTTGCGTCCACACTTCGATATGGCTCCATGGCGTGGTGCTGGTGTGGCTATCCCCGTATTCTCGCTCCGTTCAAATGATAGCTTTGGCGTTGGTGAGTTCAACGACATCCGCCTTATGGTGGACTGGGCTGCGGCAACAGGTCAGTCTATAATCCAGATTCTCCCTATCAACGACACAACTATGTTCGGCACATGGGAGGATTCATATCCATATAACGCAAACTCTACATTCGCACTCCATCCACAGTTCTTGCACCTGCCTCACGTGGGTGAACTTAAGGATAAGGAGGCTATGGCGCGCTTCGAGGCTCTCGGCAAGGAGCTCAACTCATTCCCCAATGTCGATTATGAGCGCGTGAACAATGCAAAGAACGAGTACTTGCGCCTTGTGTTTGCTCAGGATGGCAAGAAGACCCTCGCATCTAAGGAGTTTAAGGCATTCCTCGCCGCTAATGAGGAGTGGTTGCGCCCCTATGCTGTCTTCTCGGCATTGCGCGATGCTAAGCACACTCCCGACTTCTCGAAGTGGGGTGCTATGGCAAAGTACACAAAGGCAAAGGCGTCAAAATATGAGAAGGAGAACCCCGAGGCTGTGGCATTCCACTACTTCGTGCAGTATCACCTCTCGAAGCAGTTGCGCGAGGTGCGCGACTATGCACACTCTAAGGGTGTAGTCCTCAAGGGTGATATTCCAATCGGTATCTCTCGCACAAGTGTCGATGCATGGGTATATCCCGAGCTCTTCAACATGGACTCATCAGCGGGTGCACCACCCGATGACTTCTCTGTTATGGGTCAGAATTGGGGCTTTCCAACATACAACTGGGCAAAGATGGCTGAGGATGGCTACGCATGGTGGAAGGCTCGCTTCGTGAAGATGGCGGAGTACTTCGACGCATACCGCATCGACCACATCTTGGGCTTCTTCCGCATCTGGGAGATTCCATTGAATGCTGTGAATGCTCTTCTTGGTCGCTTCAACCCCGCATTGCCATATAGCGTCGACGAGATTCGTGACTACGGTTTCAACTTCGAGCACTGGCACGTGGGCAACATCGCCGAGACCGATAATATGCTCTTTGTTGAGGATAAGATTAAGCAGGGTCACTACCACCCCCGCATCTCGGCATACAACACCGACTGCTACCGCTGGCTCTCTGACGAGCAGAAGGAGGCTTACAATCGCCTCTACAACGACTTCTTCTATCGCCGCCACAACGACTTCTGGAAGTGGGAGGCACTCAAGAAGTTGCCACCACTTACCGAGGCAACAGGCATGCTCGTATGTGGTGAGGACCTCGGCATGATTCCCGACTGCGTGCCTTCAGTCATGGCGGGCGAGCAGATTCTCTCTCTCGAGATTCAGCGCATGCCTAAGGATCCTAAGGTGGAGTTCGGCTCAACATACGACTATCCATACCTCTCAATCTGCACTACGGGCACTCATGACATGAATCCTCTGCGTGCATGGTGGGAGGAGGACCGCGGTGTAACACAGCGCTTCTACAACCAGGTGCTTGGCGCATGGGGCGAGGCTCCCTACTTCTGCGAGCCATGGATCTGCGAGCAGGTTGTTGCTATGCACCTTAAGTCGCCCGCAATGCTTACTGTGCTTCCTCTTCAGGATTGGATTGCTATGGATGGCAACCTCCGTCGCGAGAACCCACACGATGAGCGTATCAACGTGCCTGCGAACTCACGCCACTACTGGCGCTACCGCATGCACATCACCCTCGAGGAGTTGCTTAAGTCTGAGGAGCTTAACAATATGATTAGGCATAAGATTGCGGAGTCAGGCCGATAATTTGTTGTGATAGTGGCGCGTTAGCGGCACATCCCTAAAAGTAGACCACCCAGGGCTGTACTACTCTGTACTATCCCTGGGCGGTCTCTTTTGTGATGCACCACTACCACACCACTCTAACAACAAATTGGTCTCGGGGTGATGAGAAATTAGGGAGCTTAGGGAGATTAAGGAAATTAGGGAGCTTAAGGAGTTTAAGGAGCTTAGGGTTGATTTCCCTAAATTCCCTAAATTCTCTAAACTCTCTAACTTCCCTAACTTCCTTAACTTCCTTAACTTCCTTAAACTCTCTAAACTCCCTACCCCCACTAAACTCCCTTCCCTCCCCCCACCTCTCTTTTATACTTATTTTTTTGAAGTTATTATTTTTTTTACTATTTTTGCGCCGTAAAGTGTTTTACACTTTGTACATGAGAGAGTAAACAAAAATTTATAAACTAAAACCTAAAAAACCATGAGAAAACTAAACCTTTTGTGGGCACTACTTCTAAGTGCAGTTTTTGTTGTTGGTTGTAGTCCCGACAATCCAACACCCGACAACCCAGAACCTGTACCTGGTGAGAAGCCTGTTATCACCCTTACAGAGGTGGAGGCTACATTTGACTCGTTCACCTTCGAGGTAACGACAACCGTGGCTGGTACATTTGGCTACGCCGTAGTAGCAGAGGGTTATGCCGCTCCAAAGATTGATGAACTTTACTCGTTGAACTCGGCAGAGGTTGCCGACAAAGCAACGATTAAGGTTGAGAATCTTAACGACAACACCAACTACACGCTCTATGCCGTATTGCGTGCAGGTGGTCAGCAGAGTGCGCCAAAGACCTTGAAGTTCACTACACCTGATGATGGCATGGTTAACCCTATCGTCATCAACAGCACGACATACGACACCATCTCATTCTCTATCAACATCGATGGTACATACGTCTTCCAGTGTATCGACAAGGCATACCTCGAGTATAACAACCTTACCCCCGAGGAGTATATCTCTATTCTTGGCATCGGCCCTACAGCAAAGGGTGCATTGGATGTTGAGTGGGTAGATGGTGGTAAGTATGGTGCATTCGACATGCATGTTCGTGAGGATAGCGACTACTATGTTATCGCAGCAATTGCTGATGGTCAGACTGTAGTTGGCGATATCTACTATCAGACCACTCACACTCCTAAGCGTCCTGTATCTACTGCAGGCCTTACAACAGAGCTTACAGACATCACCTCTACAAGCGTAAAGATTAAGACTACTCCCGATAGCAATGTCGTTGACTACTTCATCTTGGTTAAGGATAAGGCGTGGTCAGATAGCATCGTAGCGGGTTATGGCGAGACTATGCTTGCCACACTTGTAACATATCCTTCAGCAGGCTCATGGCAGCTCACAGGCGCTAACGAGGCTGTGTGGGGCGGTCTTGATCCCGATAAGGAGTATATCTGTCACATCGTGGTTAACGACAACAAGGGCGCACAGGCATTGTCACTCGTTCCATTCAAGACTCTCGAGCCTTCGGGTGCTGCTCCTGTAATCGAGGCTGAGCTCGTGCCAGCTGAGAAGGAGGGTTATTACACTCTCGACCTCAATATCTCATGTGCTGAGGCTGCTTCTGTGAAGTATGCTTTCAACACAAAGGCTGATGTTGATGATGTACGCAACCAGTATAACTACCCTGACTCGGATATCGCTCGCATCTATGGTATGGATCTTACTGCCGAGCAGGTTGATGCTATCCGCACTACTGGCCTTACTCTCACACAGGAGTACTTGTTCCCTGATGTTGAGTACGAGGCTGTGATTAGCATCAAGAACTCGGAGAACACCGAGACCGCTATCTCTGTAACTGCCAAGACTCTCGTTAAGCCCGTTCCTGCACGCGTAGAGTCAGACCTCTTCACATCGCTTCTCGGCGAGTGGAAGGTGTCATACTCACTCATCCAGTTCAACAATGTTAGCGTAAACATCAAGGATGAGAAGGTTACTATCGCAGCGGGTACTGACGCAAACAGCGCAGACTTCTACCGTAGCCACAACCGCCTTGTAGTTCAGGGCTGGCCATTCAACGTATTCGGTGACGGCACACACGAGGCTATACCTTATTACTCACCCGCAGACCTTAAGGAGGCAAACTCATACTGGGCAAACAACCCACAGCTTGCTGAGCGCGACTGCGGTCCAAAGATCTTCTTCGAGATTGCTGAGGGCGACGTTGTGACTGTTCCTTCGTCGAAGTCTGATTACTTCTACAACTGGACAACAGATGGAACATTCTACTTCTTCGGTGCTGACACCACAAACGGCTGGACTGCACCTGCTACATTCCCTGTTACCATCTCGGCAGATGGCGACACAATCACCATCGGTGCTTCGGAGCCTGTTGAGTTGTTTGGCAACGGTATCTATCGTCCTGCTGTATTCCGTGATAACGCTCCTTGGGCTATTGCTACAAGCGATATCGTACTTAAGCGAGTAAAGTAATAAGTAGATTGGTACCTGGTGGGGTGTATACTCTGCCAGGTTCCTTTATTAAATGTATAAACTATGAAAAAGATTCTTTTTGCTCTGGTTGCACTACTTGGCTTTGCGGCGTGTGAACCTAATGAGCCTGTCGTTGAACAGAAAATCAACCTCTCGGCAGATAAGAGCGAGATTGTTGCAGACGGCAACGATGTCGTTACATTCACCGTGAAGAATATGGAGGGTGAGGTGTTGGAGGATGCTACAATCCACTTCGCCGACACACACGAGGCTTTGGAGGGCATGACCTTCAAAACAAAGTATGCTGGCGAGTACTCGTTCTACGCAAAACGCGGCACAGCAAAGTCGGAGGTGTGGACAATCATTGCTAAGGAGCCAAGCAACAATAACGACGACCCCAACGACGACCCTAATGATGACCCCGTTAAGAAGGAGTATGTGCTCAGCGTATCACCCGCAACTATTGTTGCTGATGGCGCAGAGAAGGCTGTGTTTACACTCAAGGTAGATGGCGCTTTGGAGGCTAACTTCGAGGTATATAACGCTGCGGACGATACACAGCTTGCCGCTAACGAGTTCTCTACAACCGTAGCAGGCAAATACTCATTCTACGCTATGTGCGAGGGTGAGAAGTCTAACACCGTGGAGGTAACGGCTACCGAGGTTGTCGTTGAGCAGCCAAAGCCCATTACGCTCACTGCATCGAAGAGCACAATCAAGGCCAATGGCGCTGACATTGCGCAGTTGACCGTAACTGAGGAGGGTGGTGCAGATGTAACAAATGCTGCAACTATCTTCGTGAATGGTGGTGCGCTTAATGGCAACAAGTTCGCAACCACAACACCTGGCACATATACCCTTTACGCAACAAAGGGTGAGATGAAGTCTAACGAGATTACCATCACTGCCGAGGAGGTTACAGCAACGGGTACAACAACCGTATTCGCCGAGGGTGTAACGCTCACATCGGGCTGGTATGATGTAAACAAGAAGAGCACAGCGAATAGTTCTGGCGCAGATGCCATGATGTGCTGGGCAGCGTCATCGTCGAACATCATTCAGTGGTTCCAGGATCGCTATGTAGCTGATGGCAATACACTCCCCGCGGGTTGCCCCAACGGCACATCGAGCAAGTATGACTACGAGCTTCAGATTATGGATGTGTACCGTGACAACTGGGATAACCTCGCACGCGGTAACTGGACTGATGGCGGTGTTATCTGGTACTTCGAGGGCCGCGATGTATATGAGACCAACGGTAAGGAGTCTTGCGCACATCCTCGTAGTGGCACAGGTGGCTACTTCAAGTCGCAGTGGAGTAGCATCTATGCAAATATGTTTAAGTATGAGAATGGTTGGGCTTGGTACACAGGTGAGCCATATACCTATGCTACCGAGATTAACAACTACAACTGGCGTGGTAGCAGCGTTGCTGATCCATTGATGAAGTTCTCGGAGTATATCATCAATGCATTTGAGCACGGTATGTCGAGCATGGCTGTTGCTATGTCGTCTAACTTCAATGGCGCACACGCTGTGACCATTTGGGGTTACGAGATGGATAACGCTACGGGTTACGTTACAAAGCTCTACATCGCTGACTCTGATGATGGTTCAGTGCCCATTTTGCAGCCCTACACCGTGAGCTCGGAGAGTGGCAACTCGAAGATTGTGCTTAATGGCTATACAGCATATTATCCATTTGCACTATATCCAGTATCGGGTTACAATTCAGCAAATTAATCGAGCCACACCTCATAGTGTGGTGTAAATACAAAAAGAGGTGTTCAGACAAACGTCTGGACACCTCTTAAGTTTTTGATGTGGGAGTGTTAGCCTTTGGGGTAAATCTTGTCGATGAACGACTTGTTGACGATGACCTTAACCGCGCGATGCAGCACACGCATCTCTACGGGTGTGCCTCCCAACAGCTCTCCATCAATCTCGAGTTCTATCTCAGGGGATGACTCTATGCGTATCTTGCTGCCTTGGAAGTGCTGAACATGACCGATAGAGTAGATCTCTCCATTAAAGAAGCGGCGCAGACGAAAGACTATGTGCCACCAGTGGATAGGTCTGATAAGTGTTATATCCAGCAGACCATCGTCGGCAACAGAGACGGGAAGCTGCTGTATGCCGCCACCATTATACTTGCCCACACCTGTGGCAAGGCTAAAGAGTAGGTTGTTGTACATAAGCCTGTCATCGACCCATATCTTCACGCCCGTGGGCTTATATCCAAAGAAGGTGCCAACGAGTGCGCGTATGTAAAATCCTGCACCCCTCTTCTTACCGCCGATATTCATATTTTGTCCGTGCTTGATAACCGCAGCATCGAAGCCTACGCCCGCAACATTTGCCATATAGCGAGTCTGGCGCACGCGAGACTCCTCGTACTCCACTGCCGCAACATCCTGCAAGAACGTGTAACCCTCCTTGATTGCGCGTATAACGGCGGAGTACTGCTTGGGCAGGCCATACATGCGTATCCAGTCGTTGCCCGTACCCACCGAGATAAGAGCTATTGTCACCTCCGCAGGCTCTACACACTTCTGTATGAATAGTCCATTTACCACCTCGTGCAATGTGCCGTCGCCACCAATAACGATGATGTGGCGGTAGCCCTCGTTGATTGCCGATACGGTAAGTTCCGTGGCGTGGTGCTTATGCTCCGTGAATACCGACTCGCAGCGTATGCCATTATCGCGTAGCAGCTTCGATATAAGAGGGAAGTCGTCAAGCCCCTTTCCCGAACCGGAAATGGGGTTGACGACTACGAACCACTTTACACCGTGCTCGACGGTGCTGTTATTCAAGGTATGCTCTTTCATACCTACCTCGTTTTATTACTTCTTGGGAGCGTTCTTGATTGTGTTGAGCAAGAAGTCGTAGAACTTCTCCACTGAAGCGATGTTTACCTTCTCATCTGGTGAGTGTGGGTAGCAGATGGTAGGACCGAATGAGATCATATCCATGCCGGGATACTTAGCACCGATGATACCGCACTCCAAACCTGCGTGGATAGCAGTAACAGCTGGCTTAACACCGTAGAGCTTCTCGTATGACTCGAGCATAGTGTGCAAGATAGGTGACTTCATGTTAGGATTCCAGCCGCTGTATGAGCCAGAGAGCTCAACATCTGCACCTGCCAACTCGAATACTGAAGAGATAGCACCTGCCAACTCACCCTTCTCTGTGTCTACAGATGAGCGCAACAAGCACTTAACCTCGATAGTCGAACCGTTAGATACAACGATAGCCAAGTTTGAAGATGTCTGAACGAGGTTCTCCATAGCGATAGACATACGCTGAACGCCGTTGGGGCAACCGCAGATTGCACGAATCAACGAGTGTGACTCGAGGTGTGGGATGATCATCTTAGGACACTCAACCTCCTCTGCGAAGATCTCGATAGAGTCCTCGATACCCTCGAACTCCTTGATGATAACCTTCTCGTATGACTTAACGTTAGCCTCGAAGATAGCCTTCTCTGCCTCGCGTACTACAACAACAGCCCATGCCTCGCGTGGGATAGCGTTACGCATGTTGCCACCCTCAACTGACGCGAGCTCCAAGCCGTATGACTCGGTCTCCTGACGCAAAAGGCGGAACAACACCTTGTTGGCGTTAGCACGCTGTGTGCCAATCTGAATACCAGAGTGACCACCCTTCAAGCCCTTTACAGTGACCTTGTATGCAGCGAACTTGCCCTCGAGAGGCTGCTCACGATACTTGAATGTTACGTTAACGTCCATACCGCCAGCGCAACCTACATACAACTCACCCTCAGTCTCAGAGTCGAGGTTGAGCAAGATGTCGCCCTTGAGCATGCCGCTCTGAAGGCCGAAAGCACCATCCATACCTGTCTCCTCAGTAGCTGTGAAGAGGCACTCCAATGGGCCGTGTACGAGGTCAGCATCCTCCATCGCAGCCATCGCAGCAGCCAAGCCGATGCCGTTGTCAGCACCGAGAGTTGTGCCGTTAGCTGTTACCCACTCGCCATCGATATATGCCTCGATAGGGTCTGTAGAGAAGTTGAACTCCTTGTCGTTGTTCTTCTGTGGCACCATGTCGGTGTGTGCCTGAAGGATGATACCCTTACGATCCTCCATGCCAGGAGTAGCGGGCTTATAGACATATACGTTCTGTGCCTCGTCAACCTTGTGCTCAAGACCAAGCTCCTCTGCCCACTTCACGATATATGCGCGGATGGCATCCTCCTCGTGTGAGGGGTGAGGAATCTCACAAATTGCAGCAAAGTGCTTCCACACCAATGCTGGCTTCAAACCTTTCAAATTCTTGTCCATAATTCAAATTGTTATTAGTTGTTAGTTATATAATTTCAGTGTTACTCTTTATGCTGGTTCTTTAAACTGTTCTCCAACTCATCGCGCTTGTCGAAGGCATCAACGATGTACTTAACCAGACGGTGGCGCACAATATCGCGTTTGTCGAACTCCACAATACCTATGCCCTCGATGTTCTTGAGCGTCTCCATAGCTCGCGTAAGACCGCTATCCGAGCGACGAGGCAAGTCAATCTGTGTCACATCACCCGTAACGATGAACTTGGCGTTGCGTCCCATTCGCGTGAGGAACATCTTAATCTGCGACATGGTGGTGTTCTGCGCCTCATCCAAAATCACGAAGGCATTGTCCAGCGTGCGACCACGCATATATGCCAATGGTGCAATCTGCACTGTGCCCTCCTCGATGAACTTCTGCAACTTGGCCGCAGGTATCATGTCGTTGAGCGCATCGTAGAGTGGCTGCAAATATGGGTCGAGCTTCTCCTTCATGTCGCCAGGCAAGAAACCGAGCTTCTCGCCCGCCTCCACCGCAGGGCGCGTAAGGATGATGCGGCGCACCTCCTTCTCTTTCAATGCACGCACGGCAAGGGCAATAGCCGTATATGTCTTACCTGAGCCTGCTGGGCCTACGGCAAATAGCAGGTCGTTACGCTCCGCAAGTTTGACGAGCTTCTGCTGATTAACGGTGCGGGCACGGATAATATTGCCATTGTTGCCATATACGATAGCATCTTTATCTACTGCGGGTGGCTCTGCCGAGAGCTCCTCAAGACTCGACGAGAACGCCTGTGATACCACCTCTGAGGAGATGTGTCCATACTTAACGTAGTAGTCTACCAGTGCATTCATTCTGCGCTCGAAGGCCGCTACATCGCTGCGTGCACCGAGAGCCTTAATCTTATCGCCACGTGCCACAATCTTAATCTTGGGGCATAGCTCGCGCATCTGCTCCAGGTAGGCATCCTGTGCACCATAAAGCTCGCGGGCATCGACACCCTCAACCAATATCTCTTTTGTTATCTCTTCACTCATAGTCTTCAATAATAAAACATCTCTTTACACCACTAAAAGAATAGCGTCATGCCCACCGAGAGTCGTGATGCCTGTGTCGTAAACTCCACACCGCGATACTGATTGACACACTCGCCAAGGCCATAGATATATCTGGCCTCGATAATTAAGTGGCGCGATAGACCAACGCCTACACCCGCAGCAAGGTTGTAAGTGGGGTAGATAGGGCCGAAGAATGCGGTCTTGTCACCCTCGGGATACTCCGTGTCGCACTTAACCGTAAACAGAGGACCGGCACTCAACCTTATGCGACTGCCGAGCATGCGTAACGACACCATCAGCGGTATGTCTATCGAGCGAGTTCTGATGGTACTCTTACTCTTGTTATTTGCCAGCTTTGCCTTTAGGGATGCGCCCTCGTAGTTTATCTCCGTCTCGAATGCAAAGTTGCGACCTACGCACAACGCCATATCAAGATGTGCACCAAGAGCAAGCTTCGGATTGATATTTACGGCAGTGGTAGATATGTTGCGTATTGTAGTAGATGAGCCACTTACGCCCACGCCCCATTCAAAGCTCAATTTGGGCTTTTTCTTTTCAGGTGCAAAGGCGTAGTCTGTTGCCGCGGCAGTGCCCACTGATGTCAGTAGCGCGACAGCGACAACAATTATTACTCTTATACATCTATACATGCTCTTCATTGCTCAACCAATCATAAACTCTCGACCAACCGCATCAGAAACGCCTACTAATGTAGGTTAATCCTTCAAAGTTACTTACTTTTGATAAAATAACCAAAATATTGCGCAAATATTTTATAAAGTTTTCTTTTTCGGAGTATTTAACTTATCTTTGCGGCGTAATATGTAGATAAGAGAAATAATTCAAAGATATATAGCTATGAGTCTTGTTGCAATCGTAGGTCGCCCAAACGTGGGCAAGTCAACACTTTTTAACCGTCTTGTGGGACAGCGTCAGGCTATCGTTGATGAGACGGCAGGTACAACACGCGATCGTCACTATGGTAAGACCGACTGGAACGGTAAGGAGTTCTCGGTAATCGATACGGGTGGTTACACCGTAAACTCGGAGGATATCTTCGAGGATGAGATTCGCCGTCAGGTGATGCTGGCCATCGACGAGGCCGACGTGATTCTGTTCCTGGTCGAGGTGACGACCGGCATCACCGATCTGGATATGATGATGGCCGACATTCTGCGCCGCACCTCGAAGAAGGTGCTGTTGGTCTGCAACAAGGTCGATAACAACGACCAGATTTACGGTTCGCACGAGTTCTATGCCTTCGGTCTGGGTGACCCCTACTGCATCTCGTCGATGTCGGGTAGCGGCACGGGCGATCTGATGGATGCCATCCTCAAGGCCCTGCCCGAGGATACCGCCGCCGAGGAGGATGACTCGCTGCCGCGCATCACCATCGTAGGCCGTCCCAACGTGGGTAAGTCGTCGATGACCAACGCCCTGCTGGGCGAGGAGCGCAACATCGTTACCTCGATTGCAGGTACGACCCGCGACTCGATTGGCACCCGCTACAACAAGTTCGGTATGGACTTCTACCTGGTCGATACGGCCGGTATGCGCAAGAAGGGCAAGGAGATGGAGGATTTGGAGTTCTACTCGGTGATGCGCTCGATTCGTGCCATCGAGAACTCGGATGTCTGCATCCTGATGCTCGATGCCGAGCAGGGTTTGGAGCAGCAGGACCTGAACATTCACAACCTCATCGTGCGCAACCGCAAGGGTTGTGTCATCGTGGTCAATAAGTGGGACCTGATCGAAAAGGACAACAACACGATGAAGGAGTGGATCGAGTTCCTCAAGAAGCGCCTCGCTCCGTTCAGCGATATTCCGATCATCTTCACCTCGGTACTCGAGAAGCAGCGCATCTTCGATGTGCTCAAGACAGCCATTCGCGTACACGAGGCCCGCAAGCGTCGCATTGCCACCTCGGAGCTGAACGACTTCCTGCTCCCGCTCATCGAGAACTATCCGCCCCCCTCGACCAAG
>JAZTYW010000030.1:0-44075 GCA_045637085.1 Alistipes sp.
AGATCTAAAAACAAAACTGAGAGTACATAATGGAATGTCAAAGAGGTATCGAAGACTCTTTATAGATGAGTATTTCAAACTCAAATACAAGTAGAAAATGCGGGCAAATACCCGCATTTATGTACTAATTTTGACCAATAAACAAAAACAGCCCCGATTTTATGTACTATTTTGACCAATAAGCCCCAAGGAGAGTAGCCCCAATAAGCCAATATATATAAAAAAAAGCAGCGGTAACCTTTCGATTACCGCCTTGGTGACTCCGCCAGGATTCAAACCTGGAACCGCTTGATCCGTAGTCAAGTACTCTATTCAGTTGAGCTACGGAGCCGTTGCTTTTCGTTTGCGAGTGCAAATATAGAGCAAATATTTTACACCACCAAATAATTTGCAAACTTTTTTACAAAAAAAATTAAGTTTTTTTTACAAATCATCTGATGTTTGCTGATTATCAGTGTGTTACTTGATGTGCTCTGAAAGCACTTTTTTTAGTTCCTCACCACGCAATTGTGTGGCAACAATCTCTCCCGATGGAGAAATCAGGAAATTTGTAGGGATGTACTCTACACCATAGTCAGCGGCAGCCTTGCTCTCGCGGCCTACATATCCCCATACATTTACCCATGTCATGTCGTTCTCCTTGATAAATTTCTTCCAGCTTGCCTCGCGTCCAGGGCCGCAAAGCGACACGGCGTAGATCTCCAAGCCCTTAGGAGCATACTCTGCGTAGGCCTCCTTAAGGTAGGGAAGCTCCGCGCGACAGGGACCACACCATGTAGCCCAGAAGTCAATGAGCACCCACTTGCCATCCTCGAGGAGCTGTGAAACGGCAACACTGTTGCCGTTCACATCCTCAAGTTTAATATCAGAATAGTTATCACCCACGGTTGGTGCACCAGCGAGGGCATCTGTTGCGCAGATGCCAAGCGTGACAACGGCGCACAACATAGCGATAATCTTCTTCATAGGTCAATATCGTTACAATTTATTACTTAATATGCTCAGCGAGAATCTTCTCAACATCCTCACCACGCAAATTCTTTGCCACGAGCTTACCCTCGGGTGAATAGAGGAAGTTTGCAGGAATACCCTTAACATTGAGGTGCTCAGCTACGCTCCAGCCGCCCTCAGCGTCTGTACCCCATACATTCACCCAGCTCATGCCGTTGGCCTTAATGAACTCCTGCCACTTAGCCTCAGTGCCATTACGGTCGAAAGATACGCCATAAATCTCCAAGCCCTTAGGAGCGAACTTCTCGTATGCCTTAACAAGGTATGGAATCTCGCCACGGCAAGGACCGCACCATGTAGCCCAGAAGTCTACAAGGACATACTTACCGCTCTTGCACAACTCAGCAACGCTGATGATGTTGCCCTCAGCGTCGGGGAGCTGAAGATCCTTAAGCTCGGCGCCGATAACGGTGTTTACTGCATTCTCGATGTGCTTTGTGAACTCATCATAGAGGTAGAGGTGCTCGAAGTCGCCCTCAAGCATGTTGAAAAGCTCTGCAAAGCGTGCCTCGTCGCCACCAAACATTGTGTAGTACTGCAACAAGTAGAGTGCTGTTGCGCTATCCTTGTGCTCCACTACATACTTGTCGAGGTAGTTGATCAAGTCCTCCTCGGTGCTTGTCTCGCTGTACATAATCTCCATAACGCCCTCCATAGCGCTCTTGAGCTCCTTGTGGAGTGCTGAGCCGTCGAATGACAAGTCGCCAGTCTCGGCATCGCATACAACGGTGATGTCGTTGCCATCAAATACAATGGCAGCATACTGCTGACCATTAACGAGGAATGAACCAAACTCAACACCTGCGATCTCTGTCTCAAGTGCACATGTCATATCCTCAGCCAAAACAGCCTCAACGGCAGGCTCCTTCTCGCCCATAACAGCAATAGCTACGGTTGCACCTGGCTCAACACCTGCGATACCCTCAAGATTAACATTTACGGTGACGCCCTTTACCTCGTCACTCTCCTTCTGTACATTACCTCCACAAGCAACCATAAGCGCTGCTGCGAGGAACAAAAAATACTTCTTCATAGTTGTTATAATTAGTTTTAAGTTTATAATCTTTACACAAAACGCTGTGCGTTGTGCTTTATTATTTTTTCACTCTGTCGGGGTTTGACTTTATGAAAGCCTCCCACGATGAGCTGCCCTTGCGCGACTTGCTGTCGCCACCCAGGCCCTTACGCTTCTCGCCCGCTGTGGCGCGCGTAAGCACGTTCGAGGTCGTAAACCAGTGGCACAACGCTACGGCCATGCCATCCGTAGCATCGAGTCTGCGTGGCTGATAGTCTGTCGATAGTATCGAGTTGATAATCGTTGCCACCTGTTGTTTCGATGCAGAGCCACGGCCCGTAATCGATTGTTTGATGCGCATCGGTGCATACTCCTCTATCACAATCTCCTTCGACACGCTCAGCACCGCCGCGATAGCCACTCCCTGTGCGCGTCCGAGCTTTAACATCGACTGCACATTCTCGCCAAAGAAGGGAGACTCGAATGATACCTCCGTGGGGCGATAGGTCTCCGTGAGGTTGCGTACGCGCTCGAAGATGTAGGCAAGTTTGCAGTGTGCATCCTTAATCTTGTGCAGGTCTATTTCGCCCATTACCAATGCCTCGGGCTTGCCATTGCGGATTTCTATGACGCCATAGCCCATGTAGTTGGTGCCAGGGTCGATGCCCATTATGCGCAAAGGTGTCTCCACGCTACTTCTCCTCGACCTTTACCAAACGCTTCTCCAACTCGCGCAACTTCTGCGACATCTCGGGGAGGGTCTTGAATACGGCAAACGAGCGATGATACTGTACACCAGCCAGTGCGGGTGAACCGAAGCGAATCTCGCCATCGGGTACGCTCTTGTCGAGGCCACTCTGCGAGCCAATCTTACAGTTGTTACCCACGGTGATATGGTCGGCGAAGCCCACCTGACCACCTACGAAGCAGTTAGAACCAATCTTTGTTGTGCCCGCGATGCCCACCTGTGCTGACATAACGGTGTTGGAACCAATCTGCACGTTGTGACCAACCTGGATGAGGTTGTCGAGCTTAACGCCCGAACGGATGATTGTAGAGTCGGTTTTTGCGCGGTCAACACATGTGTTTGCACCGAGCTCCACGTTATCCTCTATTATTACGTTGCCGAGCTGTGGAATCTTCGCGAATGTGCCGTCCTCCTTGGGCGCGAAGCCAAAACCGTCGGCACCTATTACCACTCCTGCATGGAGGATACAATTCTTGCCCACAACACAGCCCTCGTAAATCTTAACGCCAGGGTAGATCTTTGTGCCCTCGCCGATGGTTACGTTGTCACCGATGTAGCACTGTGGATAAATCTGAACATTAGCACCAATCTTTGCTGTGCCCTCTATGACTGTGAAATCGCCGATGAAGCAACCCTCGCCAACCTCTGCGCCCTCGTGGATAGATGCCATATTAGAGATGCCCGTCTTGCGTGGACGTGTGGCATTGTACATCTCGAGAAGGTTGAGTACACACTGACCTACATTCTCAACCTTGACAAGTGTAGTTTTTACCTCCTCCTTTGGCTCGAAGGTGCTATCTACGAGAACGATTGATGCCTCCGTTGTATATACGAAGGGCTCATATTTGGGGTTGGTGAGGTAGGCCAATGAGCCAGCCTTACCACCATCGATTGATGATACTGTTGATACTGTGGCATTCTTGTCGCCAACGATTGTGCCGTTCAAAAGACCGGCAATCATCTCTGCTGTAAACTGCATTTTCTATTTTAGTTTTAGTTATTATCAAAATTTAGGTACTCCTCGAGGTGTATGCCCTCGGGTAGGAGTGTGCTTGTGTCGCGACCAAAGGCGTGTAACTCTCGCACAAGCGACGAGCTGATGTGCTCCACCTCTGCGGGTGCAAGTATAATCACGGTTGAAAGGTCTGGATAGATATGCTTGTTAGCGCTTGCAATAGTGCGCTCATAGTCGAAGTCGGTCATGTTGCGTACACTTCGCACCATAGCGTGTGCACCCACGCGGCGTGCTTCGTCACCTGTGAGTGTCGTGTATGTCGTAACCTCCACGCGAGGGTTATCTTTGTAGACTCTTTCGATGAATGCCTTGCGGGCCTCAATGGTGAGCATGCCACGCTTCTGTGTGTTGTAACCTATTGCCACATAAACCTTGTCGAAGAGTTTTAGCGCCTCTTCAACTACCGCTTCGTGACCTCGTGTGAATGGGTCGAATGACCCCGGAAATATCGCAACTCGCTGCATACCTATGTTATATATATCACGCAAAGATAATATAAAACATATTCTTATGCAATAGGGAACTGATAAAATCAGTAGAGATGAGAGGTGGAGTGGGGTAGAGTGTAGGTGGGGACACAGGGATAAAAACAAAAAAAACGGAAGGATAACCTTCCGTTTCAGTGCCCAGGACGAGACTCGAACTCACACGGGCTTGCGCCCACCACCCCCTCAAAGTGGCGTGTCTACCAATTTCACCACCTGGGCAATTCTCGATTGCGAGTGCAAAGGTAGTAACAATTTTCTATTCTGCAAATTTTTCCGCAACTTTTTTGCAACTTTTTTGCAAAATTTTAAGGCTCGATAACTAAGTTGTTGTTATCGAGCCTTTTACATATTGGAGAATTTTTTACCTTTTAGAGGCCAAATGCCTCCTTGATGTTGTCAACCTCGTCGAGTTTCTCCCATGAGAAGAACTCAACCTCCTTGGCAAACTCCTTACCCTCGCCTACAAAACGCACCAATTCGGTGTAGGGTCGGCGACCAAAGTGACCATACGATGCTGTAGCCTCGAAGATTGGGTACTTCAAACCGAAGCGCTCAACGATAGATGCGGGGCGAAGATCGAACATAGTGCTGATCTTCTCGGCAATCTCGCCATCAGTGAGGCTCACGTTAGATGTACCATAGGTGTCTACATAGATTGAGAGTGGCTGTGCAATACCGATAGCGTAGCTCACCTGTACGAGCATCTCGCGTGCTACGCCCGCTGCAACCATGTTCTTGGCGATGTGGCGTGCTGCGTATGCTGCCGAACGGTCAACCTTCGATGAGTCCTTACCTGAGAAGGCACCACCACCGTGTGCACCGCGACCACCGTATGTGTCAACGATAATCTTGCGGCCTGTGAGTCCTGTATCGCCGTGAGGACCGCCGATGACGAACTTGCCTGTGGGGTTGACATGAAGGATGTAGTCGTCGTTGATGAGGTCTGCGAGCTTGTCGTTAGCGCGCTCGAGGCGTGCCTTAACGCGTGGAATGAGGATGTTGCGTACATCGTCTGCGATGATGCGCTGCATCTCGCGCTCAGCCTCGGCCTCTGTGCGTGTGTGGGTTGGTAGGATGAACTCATCGTGCTGTGTAGATACAACGATTGTGTGTACACACTTAGGACGACGGTCGTCGCCATACTCGATAGTCACCTGGCTCTTAGAGTCGGGACGCAAGTAGCGCATAACCTCGCCTTCGCGACGGATTACGGCGAGCTCCTTGAGGATAACGTGTGAGAGGATGAGTGTTGCGGGCATGAACTCGCGTGTCTCCTCTACGGCGTAACCAAACATGATGCCCTGGTCGCCTGCGCCCTGCTCCTCGCCATCCTTGCGGTCTACACCCTGGTTGATGTCTGATGACTGCTCGTGAATAGCCGAGAGGATGCCGCATGATGCAGCGTCGAACTGATACTCGCTCTTGTTGTAGCCGATGCGGTCGATTACGCGGCGTGCCACGCCCTGAATATCTACATAACCCTCTGAGCGCACCTCACCCGATACCACTACGAGACCTGTTGTGCAGAGTGTCTCGCAGGCAACCTTCGAGTTGAGGTCGTGACGAAGGAACTCGTCGAGAATAGCGTCTGAAATCTGGTCAGCAACCTTGTCGGGATGACCCTCTGATACTGACTCTGAAGTGAACAAAAATGCCATAATTATACCTGTTTTTAGTTATTAATAAACGTAATAGTGCGTGCCATCGTATGTCGATGACCTAAAAACAGTGCTTCGCATGTTGTTGTGATTGCCGATAAAAAAGCAATTATGGCTTTTGATGATACCGTTTTAGCACTTTTTTATTGTGGTTGCAATCAGCTCAAATCCTTCCACATCTGTTTTCGGGTGCAAAGGTAGCAAAAAAATGGAATATTCAACATTATGCCCACAAATTATTTTCTTATTGCAGTATAAGCAGAGATTATAGATGTTATTGTGGATGTTCAAGAGCCTGTATAAATTCTTTTGTAATTTTCATTGCCTTTCAAAAATACTTTTGTATATTTGTGCTACCATTGCGGAATACGCAGTGTTTATAGATGGCATTTAGGCTATTGTTTCGTGAAGTAAAACGACCAAAATTATTAAACGAACAGACAATAGGCACATTAGATGCTCACGCCGTGCGGCGTGGGTGTGCTTATGTTCGTATGGGTACTTGGTCGTCCCTTCTTCCGATAGGCACTACCCACGTTTCTTTTTATAGGTATTCTCCTAATTTTAAGTTAAACGGTTGCTATCTAACTGAAAAAGAAACCTATAATTAACTTTAATTACATTATTATGTTTAGAAAATTTTGTTATTTCATTGCGCTAATGCTGTTTGGTATTGCGTGTGAGCAGTTTGTGGAGAAACCCAGCGGTGTCGTAACGTTTGCTGATGGAACCTCTTTTACTCTGCAGTTCAATGCAGAGGGTGGTACTAAGAATATTGCATTTGACGTAGACTCAAACTGGACGTTGTCTACTTCGGATTCGTGGATTAATGTGTCAAAGACCTCTGGTACATCAGCAGATACCTCATTTGCGATTGAGGTAGATGCAAACGATTCTCTCGATGTTCGTGAGGGTTATGTTGAGATGTCAACGCTAAACAACCTGTCGTATCGTTTCGTGGTGATACAGGCTGGCGAGCAGCCAACATTCACTATTAACGGCAACGGCGAGTACTCAGTGGTTGCCAATGGTGGTAATGTAAGTGTTAAGTTGGAGACCAACCTTGCTTATGATGTTGAGATACAGGAATCTGCAAAGTCTTGGATTACACTCTCTAATACACGTGCAGTACGCGCTGAGACTCTAACTTTTGTAGTTGCTGCAAACCAGACTCTCGAGGAGCGCAGAGCAAACATTAACATTTTAGGCGAGGATAAAAATGTTTTGAAGACCATTGTTATCGTGCAGCAGGGTGAGGCTGAGACATTTGACTTGGGCCAAAAAACAAGTTTCTCAATTGATGAAAAGGGTGGTGAGGTTAAGATAAAGGTCTCTACCAACCTTGAGTACACTGTTGATATTCCAACTGATGCGCAAGCGTGGTTGAGCCTTGCTGATACACGTGCTGTGCGTACTGAGACACTTGTATTTACCATTCTTCCTAACAATACATTATTCGAGCGAGAGACGCTTGTCACTATCTCTGTGTCTAATGGCAAGCAGTATACCTTAAAGTTTACCCAGAAGGCGATGCCGCTTATCTTTACTATTGATAAGGATTTTGCCATGTTTGATAAGAATGGTGGTTCTGTTGAGGTTGCCGTAACATCGAATGTAGAATATGATGTTTTGATTGGTGATGCTGCTAAAGCGTGGTTGTCGTATGTTAAGACAAGCGAAGATGAGACAGATACACTTCTATTCAGTGTGCCTGCAATGTCAGAGGGTAGCATTCGTACTGCTGAAGTAGAGTTCGTAGACATGTCAGGTAATACCCTGGCTACAATGAATATTGAGCAGAACTCAAGTTATATGGTAGCCTATACCACTAACGATGGTAAGCCTGTGGATATTTACAAGACGGAGGGCTTTGGTGCAACATATCTCGGTAGTAATTTCAAGAGCGATCATAATGGTGGCTGGTTGCTTTTTGATGCACCTATCACAGCTATCCCTGCACAGGCATTTGCTCTTTGTACAAATCTTACATCTATCGATATTCCTAATGGCGTAACCTCTATTGGTAGCTCTGCATTCTCAGGTTGCTCTGCAATGCAGGAGATTACTATCCCAGAGAGTGTAACAGCTGTTGGTACTGACGCTTTTGCGAATTGTACAGGCAAGGCATTTATCAACTGTAATATTGATACAACACTTTGGAATTATACTGATTTTTCATTCGAGAATGCGGGATTCGATGAGGTTGTGATTGGTGAGAATGTAGAGGTTATCGGATATCACGCATTTACTACAGCAAGTATGACTAAACTTACACTTGGTGAGAATGTAAAGGAGATTGGAGGCTGGGCATTTGGCAATAATTTCTATCTAAAAAATCTAGTGATTCCAGATAGCGTTACTACAATTGGTGATTCTGCATTTTGGGGATGTGTTGACCTTGTAAGCATTACCTTTGGTGCTGGCTTGACAACTCTGAATGACCCTTGTATCGGTAGTAGTTTATATGATGCTTCATCGTTGAGATTGGTTTATTGTAAGACGGCTGTTCCTCCTACTGCAACGGGTACTATTTTTGCAAATAGTTCAAATATAACAATTTATATTCCAAAGGACTCTGGTAGAGACTACAAAACAGCAGCGGGATGGAGTGAGTATGCAGACTGTATGGTATTGTATGATTATGAAAATAATAGGGTGGATGATGTAGACCAGAGTTACCCTGCACGCGATAAGTGGATTGGTCAGTGGAGTGCAGAGTCATCACAGTCTATGACCATCACAGAGGAGGGTGATATTGTTATTAAGAATGACCCAATCAAGTTTGATATCACAATCGTTCCTCATCCTATGTACAAGGAAGAGGTGTTAATTTATGGTCTTTCTGTAACAGATAATTTTGCTCGTGCATATGTTGATAGCGATGGTGTTATCAATTTGATAAGTGGTATGTCTGTCGGTAATGCAAGTTCTGATGGTTATGAGCCTACTTGGTTGATTTACTATAAATATTCTAATACGCGAGGCTTCTTGTCTGAACAGAGGGTTAGTTATAAGTTTACTATGAATGGTGATACAGCAACTGCGACTCCTGTGAAAGAGACAATTGATGGTTCTCAGCTAACAGTCCTTTCAACTGAGGTATATGCTTATAATCCATCTACTGGAATGTTCGGATACTATACATCTACATTCCCAGTTGTATACCGTGCTGGTACTATTTCTCTTACTCGCAGTGCAACACGTGCAGTGCAGTGTAGTGTTGAGCCATCAAACTTGCCAATAATGCCTATTGAAGGTATTCGTGTGATTAACTCCATAGATGAACTTCGATAATCATTAAACATTATGAGCAGCAGTCTTTTGATTGCTGCTCTTTTTTTATAAACCACTAACACTGCCACGCCATAGGTATTGTTTTGTGTAATGAGATTAAGGAGTATAGGGAATTTAGTGAGATTAGATATTTTTCGTTAGATGCCTTAGACTCCTTAAATTCATTAAATTCCTTAAATTATCTAAACATTAAGAATTATATGAAGTGCTTGGTGGCAAAGTAGATACAATAGATGCGGAGCATCTGCGCCACATACTATACAAGCCTCGCAGACAACACTGCCACACCGCGGGAGCAGTCATAGTTTTTACAGAAATAAAAAAAACGAGCGCAATTAGAAGTGCCCCATAAGCTTAGACACAAAGCTAATGGGGTCACTTCTGTTTATGTCCCTCCTTTGGCAAAGGAGGGGATGGGGAGGAATGTGAATATAATTGGAGCCAACGGCTCCCGACTGCCGCTCGCCTTCCAGAAACAAATTCTGTAAAAAACTACTAACCCAAGGGTTGTGAACATTTAGGTATACACTAATATTTATTTGAGATATTTTCCTTGCGTTTTTGAATAAACTTTTGTAGATTTGTGGTATAATTGCGGAATACGTAGTGATTATAGATGGTTTTGTAATATACAATCTTAAATTAAGTTTATGAAGACGACAGATTTGTTGTACTACGAAACTCCACTATTGGAGGTCGTAGAGGTGGACGTGGAGCAGGGCTTTGCAGTTTCGGAGAATGATCCCAGCTATGGCGATCCATTCTATGATGGTTTTGATTCAGAAGAGGAGTGGTGGTAGTGTCTAACTTAAAAATTTACGAAGATGAGACTTATAAATATATTTTTAGCTGCTATGGCGGTAGCTGTGGTGGCTATAGGATGTACCAAGGATGAGGTTTTCGATACGCCAAAGGTATCTGACTATGCCGTTGAGTTCAACGTTGCCGATAAGGGCGGTTTCGATGCTACGACACGTGCTGTTAAGACTACGTGGGCTGCGGGTGACCAGATTGCTATCTTCTGTCGTCCGACAGCCTCGGGCGAATATGTTTCTGACAATGCGAAGATTATCTATCTGAAATATGATGGCTCTGCGTGGAGTGCTTCGCCTGTTAGTGCTGCTTTAGTTGCCGAGATGGAGTCGAGTGGCGAGTTCCGTGCTATTCACCATAGGGTTGGCAGCGACGAGAATATAACTGTCGACAACAGTGGTACATTCAAAACATATAACGGTGGAGAGCTTCTCTACTATGCTGGTAATTATACCAAAGCCGATGGCGTTATCAGCCTCGGCTCAATCACGATGAGCCTATTCCCTAATAATAGCTACGCGGCAGGACGACTGTTTCAGGTCTCTGTTCCAGGCTTAAATGCTGCTGATGGATGGACTATGGCTATCGCAAATGATAACTATACTCCCAGCGAGTCTAATGTGACGGCTCTGAATCAGCTTGCCCACTATGCTACTTTTAGTGGTCTATTTCGCTTTGACGCGGAAAATGGTATGATTGGCACGTGGGGCAAAGATTATGCCTGGTATAGCGAGTGCGCTTGCGTACAGAACGGAGATGATATATCGTTTGTATTTGAGCGCCGTGCCGACTTGGAGAATGTCGATGCCAATAAGAGGTACCACTTCTATCTAACTAATGGCACGGCTGCCTACACATACACCATTGATCGCGGTGCTTACGATGGCGCGAAGTATGAGAAGAACCTTGAGATTGGTCACGCCTATCTGTTGCCCGCAATTTCAAAATGGACAAACCCTAACGCACCCGCAAACGATGAGATATGGTACACCAACGGGAGCACAACCGAGCCTACTGCGCCTAAAACTCCCAGTGCCTTTGGCGACGCTACAATTCAGTCAAACAGCTATAATGCCGAAAAGAAGTGTTGGGTGATTAAGTTCGATAAGGATCTAACGGAGATTGGAGAGTATGCATTCGGTTGGTGCTACAGCCTGACAAGTGTGACTATCCCTGATAGCGTTACGACGATTGGACAGAATGCATTCTTTGTGTGCGAAAGCCTTACAAGTGTGACTATTCCCGATAGCGTAACGTCGATTGGAGAGTTGGCATTCGCTACTTGCAGCAGCCTGACAAGTGTTACTATCGGTGATAGCGTAACGGAGATTGGAATGGGTGCATTCTATCATTGCACCAGCCTGACAGAGTTTACTGGTAAGTTTGCTGAGGATAATGGCAGAATATTGGTCGTTGATGGCGTATTAATAGCATTTGCTCCTGCTGGTATTACTGAATATAATATCCCCGATAGCGTAACGACGATTGGAGGTTTTGCATTCGGTTGGTGCTACAGCCTGACAAGTGTGACTATCGGTGATAGCGTAACAACGATTGGACAGTATGCATTCTATGATTGCGACAGCCTGACAAGTGTGAATATCCCTGATAGCGTAACTATAATTGGATTTTCTGCATTCGAAAATTGCGACAGCCTGACAAGTGTTACTATCCCCGATAGCGTAACGACGATTGGAGAGAGAGCATTCTATTATTGCACCAGCCTGACAAGTGTTACTATTGGTAATAGCGTAACGACGATTGGAAATTATGCATTCTATGAATGCTACAACCTTACAAGTGTCACTATCGGTGATAGCGTAACTACGATTGGAGAGGGTGCATTCTCTTATTGCAGCAGCCTTACAAGTGTGACTATCCCCAATAGCGTAACGGAGATTGGACAGTATGCGTTCTATGATTGCACCAGCCTTATAAGTGTTACTATCCCTGATAGCGTAACGGAGATTGGAGAGTATGCATTCTGTGGTTGCACCAACCTGATAAGTGTGAATATTCCTGATAGCGTAACTACGATTGGATATGGTGCATTCGGTTGGTGCGACAGCCTGACAAGTGTTACTATCGGTGATGGCGTAACGATGATTGGAGATGCGGCATTTTATTCTTGCACCAGCCTGACAAGTGTATATTGCAAGGCTACAACACCTCCAGCATTGGGTGGAACCTATGTTTTTGACGATAACGGCAGTGGTCGCAAGATTTATGTGCCAACGGAGTCGGTAAGTGCTTATAAGAGTGCTTATGGTTGGAGTGAGTACGCTTCAGCAATTGTTGGCTACGACTTTGAGAATGGTGAATCGGAGAAAGATTATGATTATGCGTATCTCGATATGACAGATATGCTCGACTGGCAAGAAGGTATCATAACTAAAGATGATTTGTTTATGTTGGTTCGAGAGGATGTGTCGGCAGAAGAAGTCATTGTCTATGTTAATATGAAGAACTCTAACGACAACGGACTAGCTATGTATTTTGATATGGATATGAGATTAAAAACATTTGTAACAGAACAATTCGTAGGCAATGTATATTGGACCGGAGGTCAAAAAATAAATTTACAAATTATTAGAGAATCTGGTGACAGTACTTATTTTTTTGATATATATTTCCCATATACCCTTGATGAAGGAACACGAGTAATGCCATTATTATCCGCATGTGCTCGCACATTAATGTCCATACTTACCATTGAGGATGTTAAAAGTCTTACCCGTAATCTATCTTCTGGCAACTTAAATGAAGCTGGATGGGATTTAGCACAAATACTCTCTGGTGGAGTAGTAAAAAAAGCAAAGCTTGGTGTACAATTAGGTACAGAGTTGACCACAGAGGCTTTAGATACCTTGAGAAAAAAACTCACAGAGGAGCCTTCAATAACTATTACAGATCTTGTCGTGGTAGCAACAGAATCAACAGATGATGAAACCTGGGATTTTAAGATTAAATATGGAATCAATGTTAGAGTTAAAGGAGGGCTATTAATGAATGGTGTATATCCAGTTTATGAAGGCAATTGGACTACACCAGGTAGGGGTGATGCACTTACTTTAGCACAGTGGAATTGCAGTACACAAAGGAGCGTAAAGTATTCTTCCAAAAATAATCCTCACACATCATATATATACTTTATGGCTGAAACATATGATGGGGTAATAATACAATCTACAAATTATTTAGTTTTTGATTTTAATGGAAGTATGTGTAATATATCTTTATCTGATAATCCTAATATAGCGCATTTAGTAGTTTGTAATAAATCCTCTAGCCATGATATGGCACTCATACCTGCAAAATTATCTCAAATAGAGCAATTATATTATAATTAGCATTATTGCCACATCTTAAGCTATCAGGAGTTTTTATTTACTTACTTCATAAAAAGAAAATTAGGCGGGAGTCTTCCCGACTGCCGCTCGCCTTCCAGAAACAAATTCTGTAAAAAACTACTTTTGTGGAGCGTAGCGTAACACCTCTTATAAACTACTAACTCTCCTTAAGGTTTGAGCAGAGCAAGAGAAGGTGTGATGGTTTGGTGACGACGAAGGCGTGTGGTTGTGTTGTTGGTCTATGTGAACTTGTTTGCAAAAGACCTACGGCACAACCACTCTTATTGCGTAGCAATAGGCCAAACTATCATACAAGCCTCGCAGACAACTCTGCCACACCGCGGGAGCAGTCATAGTTTTTACAGAGATAAAAAAAGAACGAGCGGGAGTCTCCCGACTGCCGCTCGCCTTCCAGAAACAAATTCTGTAAAAACTACTAACCCAAACTTAAAATAAATGAAGAAACCTAACCACGTTGTCTCGTTGCCAACGTAGCTGTATGAGTTTATATCAACTCTTGTGCCAATATAACGTTTGGGTGTAATAATTTATTGCATATTTGATGTTTTTTTCTTTAAAATACTGCATCTGCCCACCATTAACAAAGCAGTGGACCGCCAAAGTTTATTACTTGACGGTCCACTGTTATGTTATCAATTAATTGTTAAATATCGTGCGATAGAGGTGCGGGGACGGTGTTGCGCATGTCGAAGTCTCCCCAGCGCTCCGCTATGTAGTCGAGCGTAGTGAGTATCTCCTCCACGTCGAACGATGTCACGAGCTTCAGGCGTGTCTGCTTGAAGTCGGGGAGCCCCTTGAAGTAGTTTGTCAGGTGGCGGCGCATCTCGAGGATGCCTACACGGTCACCCTTCACCTCCAATGATTTTGCGAGGTGCTCCTTGGCTATGGCAACACGCTCGATTACAGTTGGTTGTGGTAGTAGTTCGCCCGTTTCGAGGTAGTGTTTGCACTCGCGGAATATCCATGGGCGGCCGTAGGTTGCGCGACCAATCATCACGCCATCCACGCCATAGCGGTCGAACATAAGTTTGCACTTCTCCGCCGAGTCTACATCGCCATTGCCGATGATGGGGATGGTGATGCGTGGGTCGTTCTTAATCTTGCCAATTAGCGTCCAGTCAGCCTCGCCGCGATACATCTGCGAGCGTGTGCGGCCATGGATTGTAAGTGCCGCGATGCCAACATCTTGCAGACGCAGGGCTATCTCCTCGATGTTCTTCATCTCGTCGCTCCAGCCGAGACGTGTCTTCACGGTCACGGGCTTGTTTACCGCCTTGACAATCTGTCGTGTCATCTCGACCATAAGGTCGGGGTCCTTCATCATGCCTGAGCCAGCGCCGCGGTTGGCAATCTTCTTCACGGGGCAGCCGAAGTTGATGTCTATAATATCGGGGTTGGCGCTCTCGGCTATGCGTGCTGCCTCGACCATAGGCTCTATGAGGTGGCCATATATCTGAATACCCACGGGGCGCTCCATGTCGGCGATGTTTAGCTTGGCGCGCGACTTCCACGCATCGCGTATCAAGCCATCCGACGATATGAACTCCGTGTATACGACATCGGCGCCGAAACGCTTGCACATATAGCGAAACGAGGGGTCGGTGACATCCTCCATAGGGGCAAGAAAGAGGGGGTTATTACCCAATTCAATATCTGAAATCTTCATAAGATGCAATATTTATAGGACAAAGGTAACAATTTTTTGGTGTAAGTAACGATTATTTCGCAAAGAAAACGTACCTTTGCACCCACGATTATAAATATAGGTAACAATATAGGCAACTATGATTAACGCAGAAGAGTTTATTTTGAGCGTCGTGAAGCGTGCAACCGAGGAGTTGTATGGCACGAGCGACAACATTCAGATACAGAAGACACGCAAGGAGTTCGAGGGTGACTACACCGTTGTGGTGTTCCCCTTGCTCAAGGCGTCGCGCAAGTCTCCCGAGGCTACAGCTACGGAGTTGGGTGAGAAGATCGTTGCTTCGACACCCGAGATCAAGTCGTTCAACGTGATTAAGGGCTTCCTTAACCTCGCCATCGACGCATCATTCTGGGCAGCGCGCTTCCAGGAGATTGTCAATACGGAGAACTTTGGCATGGCAGCACCATCGGGTCGCACAATCATGATTGAGTATTCATCGCCCAACACCAACAAGCCCCTCCACCTCGGTCACGTGCGTAACAACTTGCTTGGTTACTCTGTTGCCACTATCCTCAAGGCTAATGGTCACAACGTAATCAAGGTAAACCTCGTTAACGACCGCGGTATCCACATCTGTAAGTCTATGCTCGCTTGGCAGCTCTACGGTAATGGTGAGACCCCCGCATCTTCAGGCATGAAGGGTGACCACCTCGTGGGTAAGTACTATGTAGAGTTCGACAAGCACTACAAAGCACAGGTCAAGGAGCTCATGGCAGAGAAGGGTATCTCTGAGGACGAGGCTAAGAAGCAGGCACCCATCATGCTCCAGGCACAGGAGATGTTGCGTAAGTGGGAGGCTAAAGACCCCGAGGTTTACGCTTTGTGGGAGACCATGAACGGTTGGGTATACGAGGGCTTCGACGTGACATACAAGGCTATGGGCGTCGACTTCGATAAGGTATACTACGAGTCGCAGACCTACCTCTTGGGTAAGAGCCTCGTTGAGGATGGCTTGAAGAAGGGCGTATTCTTCCGCAAGGAGGATAACTCAGTGTGGATCGACCTCGAGGCAGATGGTCTCGACCAGAAGCTCCTGCTCCGTGGCGACGGCACATCGGTATATATGACTCAGGACCTCGGCACAGCGCTCAGCCGCTTCGAGGAGAACAGTCTCGATGATATGATCTACGTTGTGGGTAACGAGCAAAACTACCACTTCCAGGTGTTGAAGCTCGTGTTGAAGAAGCTCGGCTACGAGTGGAGCGATAACATCTTCCACCTCTCTTATGGCATGGTTGAGTTGCCCGAGGGTAAGATGAAGTCACGCGAGGGTACCGTAGTGGATGCTGACGACCTCATTGCCGACATGATTGGCACAGCGCGCGAGATGTCTGACGAGCTCGGTAAGCTCGATGGCTGCTCTGAGGAGGAGGCTGCGGCAATCTGTGAGATGGTTGGTCTCGGTGCTTTGAAGTACTTCATACTCAAGGTAGACCCCAAGAAGACCATGCTCTTCGACCCCCGCGAGTCTATCGACTTCAACGGTAACACTGGCCCATTCATCCAGTACACTCACGCGCGTATCCGCTCTATATTGCGTAAGGCAGAGGAGGCGGGCATCGATGCAAGCACATACACTAACGCTACGCTCCTTCCTGAGGAGGTTGAGCTTGTAAAGGCCTTGGCTGAGTACCCCGCAGTTGTACGCACAGCGGGCGAGCAGTTCGCACCCTCGGTTATCGCAGCATACGCCTACGACCTTGCAAAGCAGTTCAACGGCTACTACCACGATCACTCAATCCTCAAGGAGGAGAACGAGGCGGTTCGCTCATTGCGTTTGAAGCTTGCTGCGGAGGTGGCACGCGTTATTCGCTCAGCGATGTCATTGCTCGGTATTAATGTTCCTGAGAGAATGTAGTTTTAATTTGTTGTGATAAGGGCGCATCTGTGGCATCGAGCTTGTCCGCTATATGCTCACATACGTTAAGTATGCTCCGCTTTATCGGCCTGCGACTCGCTACCACATCGGCAACCCTTCTGACAACAAATTGGGTTGGGTAAGGGCGCATATACGGTCGCTAACAAATTAAGCACAATTATAATGTGGGGGTGTTCAACAAAAGTTGGATAACCCCCTTATTTTTAAGACTATGAAGCAGAACTATTACATACTCCTATTGGTAGCATTGCTGTTGGTGTCGTGTGGCGGTGCCAAGACAACAAAGGAGGAGACAAAAGAGGCGACTATTGAGCACTACGAGCCAGGAACGCGCCTCGTAGATATAGACTTTGACGTTTATAGACTTACCTCGCAGCATGAGTTTGATGAGGCTATCGACCGCTACTGGGATGGCTTCGATTTCAAGTGTGGTGAGCGCGTCATCGAGTACGACACGGCGAATGTCATGCAGGCATTTGCCGACTATGCCACATATATCGACGTGGGAACGGGACGCGATAGACGCGATTCGCTCCTCAAGGCTCTCGTGCGCCGCGCAGAGCATAGTCGCCCCGTGCTCGACTTCTTTGCATTTGTCGCTGAGGGTGTGCTTCATGATCCCAACTCACCGATGCGAAACGATGAACTCTATATCCCTATTCTTGAGGCCCTTGTAGAGTCGCCACTCTATGATGAGTATGACCGCATTGCGCCCCTCTACGACCTTGAAATGGCTCGCCAGAACCGCATTGGCAATGTGGCAAACGACATTGTATATACGCTGGCAAATGGTAAGACGGGCAGGTTGCATAGCATTGATTCCGACTATGTTATCCTAATGTTCTCGAACCCTGGTTGTCCCATGTGTCGCGAGATTATCGAGGAGATAACCTCGTCGCCACTTATCAACGAGATGATGGAGAACGACCTCGTTGAGGTGTTGGCTATATATCCCGATGAGGACCTTGAGGCGTGGCGCGACCACATCGGTGACATCCCAAAAAGTTGGATAAACGCCTACGATGCAGGCATGCGCATCACCGAAGCGCGAAGCTATAACTTGCAGGCTATACCCTCGCTCTATCTTCTTGATAGCGAGAAACGTGTGATAATCAAAGATGGCACTTCGGTGGCGCAGATTGAGAACGCCATAGCCTACTTCGAGGCGATGTAATATGAGAGATTTCGTAGCCATAGACTTCGAGACTGCCAACAGTGACCCATCGAGCATCTGCTCTGTGGGCATTGTCGTTGTGCGCGAGGGTAGGGTGCAGCATCGTGTGCATCGCCTTGTGCGCCCCGTGCCCAACTACTACTCGTACCACAATACGCGCGTGCATGGCATGACACGCCGCGATACTGATTTTCAGGTTGGTTTTCCCATGGTGTGGCGCGAGTTGCAGCCCATGTTTGCGGGTCTCCACTTCGTGGCGCATAACGCCTCGTTCGATGAGAGGTGCCTCAAGGCTGTGCATGAGACCTATAATATGCCCTATCCGAATTATACGTTCCATTGCACGTGTCGCACTGCGCGTAAGGTCTATGGCAAGGAGCTGCCCAACCACCGCCTGCCCACTGTCGCAGCTGTGTGTGGATACGATTTGCAGTCGCATCACCATGCTTTGGCAGATGCAGAGGCGTGCGCTGCTATAGCACTAAAAATCTTGTAGTTATGAAGCATGTTGTAGATATATTTGTTGCTCTTGGCGAGCGCCTTGCAGACTTTGGAAATGATGACCACAGCAACCGCATTATAGAGGAGGCTGTCGCTGCCAATGGCTGGTTTACACGTTCGGATATCCTGCGAGCTATTGATGCAATACGCGTCGAGATGCTCGATCACGAGAAGATTGCAAATTGGATAAAAAACTACACTAAGTGTGCCGAGGCAAAGCGAGTTGCGGTTATTATGGCAGGCAACATTCCTTTGGTTGGCTTTTTTGATTTGCTGTGTGTGCTTGCTTCGGGTCATGAGTGCCACATCAAGCCATCGAGTAAGGATAGCGTACTGATGCGCTATGTTGTTGAGCAGTTGCGAGATATAGAGCCAAATATCGCTATATACGACTACTCGCCGGATGCTAAATACGATATGGCAATTGCAACGGGAGGTGATGATGCGAATGCCTACTTCCGTGAGCACTTTGCGGGTACACGCACGCTCTTGCGCGGTAGTCGCCACTCTGTCGCGGTGCTTAATGGTGCGGAGAGCAAGGAGGAGTTATGCGCGTTGTATAACGATATTACTGCATATTCGGGCCTCGGCTGTCGCTCGGTGTCGATGCTCTTCGTGCCACCAGGTTATGTGCCAAATTTTGAGCGTGGCGTGGCGGAAAACACGAAGTTGAAACGGAATATCCAGGCTATGCGTGCTACGCTTACGATTGAGGGGGCAGAGTTCTGGGATGCGGGTGCTTTCATCATGCGCCGAGGTAGTGACTTCGCGCAGTCGTTGGCTGTTGTTACGCTTTGTGAATACTCAGATATAGAGGAGGTTAAGGCGTGGCTTAATGGCAACACCGAAAAAATACAATGTGTGGTCTCTAATTGTGGAATTGAGGGCTCGCAGCCCTTGGGTCGTGCGCAATATCCCGCGCTTATGGACTATGCCGATGGGGTAGATACAATGCGCTTCCTACTCGACTAATGAGCGATAAACCGCCTCAATCTCGTCGCACATCGTACTCCACGAGAAGCGCTTGCGCTCCTCAATCATGTTGTGGGCAAACTGGGCTATTCTGTCGCCCTCAAAGATGCGCTCCAACGCGTCGCGCACACCCTCGGCCGATGGATCGCAGACATATCCCACAACGCCATCGGGCACAATCTCTGCCAGTCCACCCACACGCGTAACGATAACGGGAGTGCAGAAGTTGTAGCATATCTGTGTTACGCCACTCTGCGTCGCAGTCTTGTAGGGTAGCACCACGCAGTCGGCAGCAGAGAAGTAGTAGCGCACATCGCTGTCGGGCACGAAGAAGTCGTGCAAAATAATCTCATCTTTTAGTCCAAGTCGCTCGATATGAGCGATATATTTCTCTCGTGAGGCGTAAAACTCGCCCGCGATAAGCAACTTTATACCCTTGCGCCTAAACTCGCTCCATGCATCAAGCAGCGTGTCGAGACCCTTGTAGTCGCGTATCAGTCCGAAGAACATAGCATACCTCTCAGCAGGGTCGAGGCCCAACTTTGTGCATGCCTCGTTGCGCTCTACGCGAGTGCCGAAGTGCTCGAACATGGGGTGTGGCGAGAAGCGCATTGACGCTGAGGTATAGGCCTTTAGCTCCTCGTGCACCTGCTCCGACATATAGACGAATCCATCCACCGAGCGCAGGTAGTAGCTGTTGAATGGTCGGTCTGTTATATGGTGCTCGTGTGGCTCGACATTGTCTATCTGGCAGATTACCTTCGTGTGGTTGTTCCTGCGCGCAAGGCGTGCTATGGTGCCGAAGCATGGTGCCATAAATGGTGTCCAGTACTTCATTAGCACGATGTCGGGGCGCATCTTGCACAACTCTCTGCCCACACTCCACCACGATAGCGGATTTATGGTCGATACTCTGCGGCTGATGTTGAGGTCGGCGGGTGGAGGAGTATCGACGGTCTGGCTCTTGCCCGGGAAGAGCAATGCGGGGTATTGCAGTGTGAAGGTGAGTATATGCACCTCGTAGCCGCGCGACTGATACTCGCGCGCCATGGTCTCCATGATGGATGCCAGTCCTCCGCGATAGGGGTGCGCAGGACCTACGATTGCTATCTTCAACCTCTTGTGTGTCATGTTGTTGACTATTTGAATTCAATCTTTGCGCGGCACAATACCTTGTCGGCGTCTGATGTTATCTCGAACTGACGTGTACCCTCCGCATCGAGGTAACCCACCGATACCACCTCACCATAGCGTGCCTCGGCAAGGAAGTTAATATCAAGACGCATTGCATCGCCCTTCTCGAACTGCTCAAGGGGTAGAGTGTCGAAGATAAGGTCGATGTAACGCAATGTGTTCATGTGGCGGTTGAAGTCGATGTCGCTATATACCACGGGGCGAGATACTGTTGCTGCGGCCTCTATGGGGCGCAGACGTGCGGGGGCTGCAATAGGTGAAGCCTCCGCTACAATAAATCTGTCGTGCGCCTCCTTCATCATTGACATATCTGCGGCCTGGCGGGTCTCCATGTTGAGTACACACCACTGCGACACGCCCGATGCGATGACCTTGTCGCCCACGCGCATGCGGAAGTTACGCGTAGAGGAGAGGCGGTTGAAGTCGCTAATCCAGGTGTCAATCTCTATGTTGGCATACTGCTCGGGGCGGCTATCAATCTCCACCGCAAAGCGCATGAGTACCCACGTGAGAGAACTATCTTGAAGCACCTCCACACCAAAGCCTTTGTTGTGTGCGTCGCTGCCGGCAACATTTAACATATAGTTGATGATTGCGCTTGTCGAGGCGCGCAGTGTAAAGTCCACATCCTGTGGCTCCACACGATATTTATATGTTGTAATCTCTGCCATAGTCTAATTCTATTTATATGCAAAGATATGAATTATTCCCCTAAAACGCAAAACTCGGAATGGTGAAAAGCAACTAATAGACCATGCATCGCGCTCGGAAAACTCAGCGAATAAAAAATTTTTTCGTATTTTTGTAGTAAATAGTGCGTGTTGTGCGTCTAACGAGTAAAAGGATTAAAACAATGGCCTATTTAATTAAGTGAGGAACTATGACAGAAAAGGAGAAAGAATTTACGAATATCGTTCGCGAGCATCGCAGCACAATCTACTCCGTGTGCTTCATGTTCGCCAAGTGCAGCAACGAGGCCGATGACCTATTTCAGGAGGTGCTCATCAAGCTATGGCATGGCTTCGATGGCTTTGAGCAGCGCAGCAACATTAGGACATGGATTTGGCGCATAAGCCTCAATACATGTATCTCGATGGAGCGCAGTAAGCGTCGCTCATCGCAACTGAAACTCGATATGAGCCGCGACCTCTATACCGCCGAGGATAGCGACAGTAGGCAGATACAGATGCTTCACAAGCGCATACACCGCCTGCAACCATTTGATCGTGCAATTGTTATGTTGTGGCTCGAGAATATGAGCTACGAGGAGATTGCCGCCATTGTCGGCATATCCGTTAAGAATGTCTCGGTGAAGCTCTACCGCATAAAGGAGCAACTCAAAAATATGTCGAACGAATAACATGGCGTGATATGAAAAACTATACAGATTATCAGGAACTTGACGATATGCGCGATCAGCTTGCAAAACTTAAGAATATGCTTAACTCCGAGCGTATGATTACCGAGCGCATGATGCGCAGAACGATGTCCGAGAAGGCAAATAAACTTATGCGCCGCAGCATCTTCTTCATTGTGATAGCCTTGCTATTTGCCCCCTATGAAATTTGGGCAATGGAATTCCTTGGCTTTAACCCCATCTATGGCTATACGGCTGCCGCGTTCCTCATCATCGCCGCCATCACCGAGTGGCATACATGTAAGGGTCTGCGTGACGAACACTTCTCTCGCTACTCCATAGTGGAGATTGCCGAGACGATGGTACGCTACAAGCGCATGAATATAAAATGGCTATATTTCTCTATTCCCTTTGTTCTGGTGTGGGGTGGCCTGCTCGCCTACGACATCCTGAAGGTGGAGAATCTCCCAGTTATGATTGGTGGCTCGGTGGGTTTCGCCATAGGTCTTGCCTTTGGCATCCATAGCCTGGTTAAGGCGCAGCGTACAGCCAACGAAATTATCAGTGCTACGCACGATTTGATGCGCGAGGAGTGACCTCCTGATTATTGAAATAATAGAGACCAAGGTTGTTGTAAGACTTTGGTCTTTAATATTTTATTTTGTTGCTAATAATAAAAACAGGTTACCGGCGTTAGTTATCAGTGCATTACTCTATATGTAATATTTATTGTCCGATAAGAAAAAAAAATAGATATAAGTATATATTTAGACAAAAAAATAGTATATTTGCGTGAATAATTGCCACATTTGATGTGTGGTGAACGGGTGAAACGGAAAATAATTTTATTTTACTTAAATATCAACTTTATGAAAAAAATGTTTTTTTCGCTCGTAGCACTATTTATTGGTATTGCGAGCATTAATGCACAGAATCCTGCTGAGATGCAGTTGCCTTTGGATCCAGAGGTACGCGTCGGTAAGCTCGACAATGGCATGACTTACTACATTCGCCACAATGAGAAGCCTAAGGGCCAGGCAAGCTTCTACATCTACCACGATGTAGGTGCTATCCAGGAGGATGACGACCAGCAGGGTCTTGCTCACTTCCTCGAGCACATGGCATTCAACGGTACCAAGAACCTCCCCGACAAGCAGATTATCGAGAAGCTCGAGACTATCGGTGTTCAGTTTGGTAACAACCTCAACGCCTTCACTTCATGGGACTGCACACAGTACATGGTGATGGATCTTCCTGTTACTGAGGAGAACGTAGACCTCGCTCTTCTTATCCTCCACGACTGGTCACAGTTCATCGCTTTGCAGCCTGAGGAGATCGACTCTGAGCGCGGTGTTATCATGGAGGAGCTCCGTACACGTGATGGTGCAAGCCTCCGTGCACAGAACGACATGATTCGCAACCTCTTCAAGGGTTCACTCTACGAGAAGCGTAACCTTATCGGCTACCTCGATGGTTTGAAGTCTTTCGATCAGCAGGCATTGGTAAACTTCTATAAGAAGTGGTATCGTCCTGAGTACCAGGCGTTGGTAATCGTTGGTGATATCGATGTTAACCAGATTGAGTCAAAGATCAAGGCTCTCATGGCTGACATCCCAGCTTCACCAGCAGATGCTGCTCAGAAGGTAATGCACGTTGTTCCTGCAACTGAGGAGCCTATCGTATCAGTATTCTCTGATCCTGAGTTGACACAGTCAAGCGTTATGATGTTTGCTCGTCGTGATGCTCTTCCAAAGGAGTACAACAACACTATCGTTGGTTACTCATACAACCTTATCTACTCGTTCGCATCAATCATGATGAATGAGCGTTTCGAGGATATCGCACAGGCTGCTGATGCACCATTCCTTGGTGGTGGCATGAGCGAGGGTGGTATCGGTATCTGCCCTACAATGGAGTCAACAATGTTCTCTGCAACAGCTCACGAGGGCCGCATCGACGAGGCTTTCCGTGCTATGTACACAGAGATGGAGCGTATGCGTCGCTATGGCTTCACAGCTGGCGAGTTCGAGCGTGCTAAGCAGGAGATTCTCCGTTGGGCTGAGCGTGCTTACACAAACCGCAACGACGTAAGCAACGCAGAGTATGCACAGCGCTACCTCGACAACTATGCTGATGGTTCACCTATGATGGATGCTGAGACTGAGTGGATGCTCGACCAGCAGTTCATCAACAGCCTCACCGTAGATCAGATCAACGAGGCTTACTTGCAGTTGGTTGCTCCTAACAAGAACCTCGTAATCCTTGCTCGCTCACCAAAGAAGGAGGGCGTAGAGATCCCAACAGCAGAGCAGCTTTTGGCTATCAAGGCTGAGGTTGAGGCTTCTGAGATTGCTCCTTTCGAGGATAACACCGTTATCGAGCCTCTTCTCGACCCATCACTCAAGCTTAAGGGTTCAAAGGTTAAGTCTACAGCTGTAAACGAGTCACTTGGCTACACTGAGTGGACTTTGAAGAACGGCATCAAGGTTGTTGTTCGCCCCTCTACATTGAAGGCTGACGAGGTTATCATTACTGCTTCGGCAAAGGGTGGTAAGTCTATGTTGAGCGACGCTGACTACTTCCACGGCGACTACCTCGCAATGGTTATGCAGCAGTCAGGTATCAGCAAGTTCTCTGCTACTGAGCTCTCTAAGCAGCTCTCTGGTAAGAGCGCATACGCTTCAGCAGGTGTTGGCGCGTACGAGCATGCTGTAAACGCTGGTGGTTCACCTAAGGATATCGAGACTATCCTCCAGCTTATGTACCTCAACTTCACAGCTCCTCGCTTCGATCAGACCGATCTCGATAACTTGAAGAAGATGTACGTTCCTTACTTCCGCAATATGGAGTCTGATCCAAATTACCTCATGGGTAAGGCATTCCAGGAGACTCTCTACCAGAACCACGTTCGTCGTCAGGTAACCTCTGCTGCTCAGATCGAGTCTCTCAACCTCGAGACTTTGGCAAGCGTACACAAGCAGCTCTTCTCTTATGCTGACGACTTCCGCTTCGTTATCGCAGGTAATGTTGACCTCAACACTTTGAAGCCACTCGTTGAGAAGTATATCGGTTCACTTCCTACTTCTAAGAAGGTAGAGTATGCAGTTGTTGACGATGGCGTACGCTTTGCTGAGGATGGTGTGACTAACGACTTCCGCGTAGCTATGCAGCAGCCTAAGGTATCTGTATACCTCACATTCACTGGTGATATCGAGGATAACGCTAAGAACCGCCTCGTTCTTGACCTTCTCACACGCGCTCTCGACTCACGCTACATGGTATCAATCCGTGAGGAGAAGGGTGGTACATACGGTGTTCACGTTCAGGGTGGCATCAACGAGTACCCCGTTGAGCAGTACATGGCAGTAATCGTATTCGACACTAACGAGCAGCTTGCTGACGAGCTTATCGACATCTGCGACGCTGAGATCGCTAAGATCGCTGAGAACGGTCCTCTCGCTGACGATATCGCTAAGTCTAAGGAGTTCCTCCAGAAGAACTACGCTAACGTTCTCGAGAACAACAGCGGTTGGATGAGCGCTATCGAGCGTTGGTACGAGGAGGGTTACAACTATAAGGAGGAGTACCTCGGTATTCTTGAGAGCATCACACTTGAGGATGTTCAGGCAATGGCCAAGAAGATGCTTGAGGATGGTAACCGTACTTTGGTTGTGATGCGTCCAGAGCGTTAATTTCGCATGATAAGGGGCCATTCTCGGCCCATCCCAATAGTAAGACCCCACGGGCTGTACGTTTGAGTACTATCCCGTGGGGTCTTCTCTTGCGATAGACCAAGCCTGACCTCTTCTGATGCGAAATAAGCTTTCTTATGATAGCGGCGCATATGCGGCGCTTCAATCAAAGCTCCGAATGGAATGTACGAAAAAGTACTATCCATCCGGGGCTTTTTCATGTCACAGTTACATTATTTATCCCATAAAAAAAGACACCCCGAAGGATGTCTTTTCTTAAACTTATCTATACTTACTTGCCGTTGTAGCTGTTCATGGTGCGGTCGGCACCCACGCTGACGAACGACAAAATAGCATCGCCAAAGAGCTTCAAGCGTTCGGGCATAGTCTTGTTCTCCTCGTCAGAAAAGTCGCCAAGCACATAGTCAACCTGATGACCGCGGGGAAAGTCGCCACCAACACCAAAGCGCAAGCGTGCATACTGGTTATCTCCCAATAGCTCGGTGATGTTGCGAAGACCGTTATGTCCGCCCTCCGAACCATTCTTACGCATGCGGAACGAGCCGAAGGGTAGTGCTATATCATCCGACACCACGAGCAGGTTCTCGCGTGGGATGCGCTCCTGATCCATCCAGTAGCGCACAGCCTTGCCCGACAGGTTCATATATGTCGAGGGCTTGAGCAGGTAGATGGTACGACCACGGTGCTTGAGGATAGCCATTGCGCCATAACGCACCGTCGTAAAAGAGATATTGGATGCCTCAGCCAAGGCATCCAATACTTTGAAACCTATGTTGTGGCGGGTATTGGCGTACTCGGCGCCGATATTTCCCAACCCTACAACAAGATACTTCATAGATTAATTCTATGTTAGTACGTTAGTTCCTCTTTTGGGTTATTCACCGATTACTTCGCAGCGCGTGAAGCACGTGTTACACGAACAGCGCAAACTGCAGTAGTTGCGGGAGTAACGAATGTGAGGTTCTCCTCCTTAAGGTCGCCAACGAAGATAGTCTGACCAACCTTCAAAGGAGTTACGTCAACAACGATCTCATCTGGAATGTACTCAACCAATGCCTTAACAGTGAGCTTACGAGCTGAAAGCTGGAGCTTACCACCGATCTTAACACCCTCAGCGTTACCTGTGAGGCGTACTGGTACGTTAACTGCAACTGCCTTGCCCTCCTGAACGCGGTAGAAATCTACGTGGAGAACCTGCTCGCGAACTGGGTGATACTGAACCTCGCGCATAACTGCCTTCTCTACAACGCCGTCGATGTTGAGCTCAACGATGTAAGAGTTAGGAGTGTAGATGAGCTGGTTGAGCTCCTTAGCGTCGATTGTGAATGCCTTCTCCTGGCCACCACCGTAGATGATGCAAGGTACCTGACCCTCGCGACGAGCTGCCTTTGCGAACTTCTTACCGAAGTCTGCACGTGCAGTACCGTTAATCTGAATTGACTTCATAGTAATTATTTGATATTTAATAGTTTAACTTCGATGCCACTCAGTTGCGATAGTCACTCGCAACCCCATAGACATCTGCTTTTGGACCGCAAAGGTAGTAAAAATTCTCTAATTCACAATTTTTTAGCACTTTTTATCGCTTTTTGCCGTAATTTTCCACTATCCACTCCCAAGCCATATCACGCTCGGGGTTGTCGAGGTCTATCATCACGTCGGGGTAGATGTAGTCGTCGTGCTCCAATGAACGGTTGGGGCGAGTGAAGTGCTTGTGGCTCACTGTCGCCAGTGTCGCGGTGTTGGGAAGCATACAATAGAGGATGTCGCCATAGTGGCAGGGCTTGCCGCCTGCAAGTTCGCCAATGATTGTGCCTATGCCGTTATCCTGTGCCAAGGTGAGCAGCAGTGTCGCGCTGCTGAATGAGTCCTTGCCCTGGATAAATATCACGTTGCCCTTGAAGATACGCTCGGGGTCGATGTTGATAACGTGCTGCGCAGAGTCCTGCTTCTCGTAGTCAACCACATAATCCTTGCTGTGGTCGAAGCCCCAGAGGTCGTAGCTCTTGCCGCGCTCCATAGGCTTACCCTCGATGGTAAAGTTCTGGTAGTAGGGGTAGTGCTGGCATAATAGGTCGGAGTAGCGGAGGGTAACCGAAACATTCTGCGTCTCCTTATAGGGTTGTAGCCACGACAATAGCACGGTGCCGAGTGAGCTATTTCCTCCTCCGTTGTATTGTAAATCAACCACAAGGGTCTCTATACCCTTTGCCTCCATCTCTGCCATCATGTCGCGCATGGTGTCATCGAAGCGTGCGAGCTGAGGGTAGTTGGGGTGTGTCACGCGGTCAGCAAACTGGTTGAACTGCATGTAGCATATACCCTCGTTCTCGAAGATGGTGTAGTCGAAGAGTACTCCGCGCTGCGCGGTAACACGGTTTGCGGTGTTGCGCTGCAACTGCGCAATTCTGAGGCTCTGCTTATTAATGGCGGGGATGGTGGCGCTGCTGCCATCGGCAAAAGTGAGTCGAAGTTCATCATCGCTCATGCCGAGCATCTTCCAGAAATCGGTAAGCATCAGATATTGAGTCACTAACTTCTCGAAGTTGACATCGTTGTCGGCACTGACAAGAGCGCGTGCCATTGCGAGTATCTTCTTCATCGGATGACCATTTATGCTCTTTACCTCCTTGCCCAGCAATTCACGATGCTCCTCGGATGTGATGTTGATGATGTATGGGTTGTCTCCATTGATATCAAGACCCAACGGAAATATAGCATTGAGGTTCTCCCAGTAGTATATCGCTGTGTGGCCATCGTGGAGTGATGAGGCAATGCGCTGGAGGTATGCCTTAAAGTCGCGCGAGTTGTCAATCTTTGCGCACTCCTTGTACATTCTCTTTATGCGCTTGTCCAGCTTCGCACGGTTAGCCTCGTCTGCATAGTAGGGGTGTGTCGCTCCGAGCATATCTACATATAGAAGAAGGTCTTTTTGGTAGATATTGCCAGACTGATAACGTGCTGAACTCTCAATCTCCTCGTTGTGTAGCTGGGGTGCGTTCTGACCCAAGCACACTGCCATACACACTATCGGTGCAATCAAAATAAGCAATAAGCGTTTCATGGTAACTGATATTGATGTTTTCGTATTTACAAGCGGTGTGCCACCATCCACTCGGCGAGTGCTTCGGCGGCGTGACCATCCTCCTTTAGCCCTACGCGCTCGGTGAAGAAGGTGTTAAGCCGAGAGGTGTATGCCTCGATGTTGAACTTCTCGATTGTGGCGAGCAACTGCTCCTGATTCTCTGTGAGAGGGAATGGCAACTCCTTGAGGTCGAAGTAGAAGCCGCGGTCGTAGGCGTTGGCATCGGTGGCATAGAGCAAGCATGGACGACCCTGCAGGGCGAAGTCGAACATCGAGCTTGAATAGTCGGTAATAAGCATGTCGGCAATCGACAATAGCTCCTGCATATCGTGGTATAGTGTGGCGTCGCAGACACCTTTGTATGCCACGAGGTGCGAGGTATCCACTTTGCCAATAAGATTGGGGTGCATGCGCACTAAGACTGCTACATTCTCCCCTCCAAACATCTTGCTGATAGCAGGCATTATGCGTGCCCAGTCTATGGCGTAGGGCTTGGTGTTGAGGTCCACACGGAAGGTGGGTGCGTAGAGGATTATGCGGCTATCGGGGGCGATGCCGTAGTGTGCTGCTACGCGTTGGCGCAACTCACCGCGCCGTGCCGTATCGAAGAAGATGTCGTTGCGGGGTATGCCGCGCTCCAATATCTCGCCCTCGTACCAGAACTTCTCCCTCTGTAGGGTTGTCTGCATGCGGCAGCCCGATATCATCAGGTCGCAGACCTTGGAGTCGGCCTTTGCACGCTGCAAGTAGCTGAAACTTAGCTTGTCAGCAGCATCTGCCTCGATGCGCTTAAGTGCTACGCCCGCATGCCAAAGCATGGCATATTTTTGTCCTTCGCGCTTGTGCCAGTAGATGCGCCATGGGTCGGTGCGTGCATTGGTAAGCAGAAACTCTGCCGATGCCATAAGGCGCAAATACTCCCACGTGCGAAAGCGCACAACCTTGATGCCTTCGGGTAGCTCGGAGGTGTTTACACCCTTGCGGAATACCCAATATATCTCGAACTCGGGGTTGTGTTTGAGCAGATACTCGGTCAGGTAGCGGGGGTTGCAGCTATACTGCTGGAAGTTGTATGCCCAGCAGACTACACGGCCGCGCTTGATGGGCGTGACGATGTTTGCGACCCACGCCGCAATATTTAGGGGTGTCTTAACTATGCGGTTGAGCACCCAGCCTATGACCTGCGATAAGCGTTTCATTCCTCGAAAAGTTTAGCTTTGCTAACACAAAGATAGCAAATATTCCCATTATTAGGAAAAAAAGTGTAAATTTGCCTAATATTACGCTTTGGAATATGACTACTAACATCGATAACGAGGCTCTCAGAGCCAAGTACAACCCCGAAGGCTCGCAGCTCAGACGTGACCAGATGGAGCTGCTGAAGATGCTCCGCGTGGTGACGGATATATGCGATGCCAACGGCATCCAGTGGTGGCTGAGTTCGGGAACGCTGCTCGGCGCGGCACGCCACGAGGGTTTTATTCCCTGGGATGACGACCTCGATATCGTGTTGCTGAAAAGGGACTGTAAACGTCTTGAGCGTATTCTTGAAAGACTTGACAGCAAGGAGTATGTCTATCACTCCATGCGCACAGATGTCGATTATGTCAACGCCTTTGGTAAGTTCCGCAAGCGCGAGGGGCGCATTACCACCTCCAAGCGCCGTTGCGACTACTATAAATGGGCGGGCATAGGTTTCGATATCTTCGCTATCGAGAAGACAAACTACTTCGCAGCGCGTGCTGCAGCAGTGATATACAACAACTTGCAACACACAACATCCTACATCCGTAGGGGATGGATACGCAAGCCCCTTATTCGCCTGGTGCAGGGCCTCTGCTTCGGTATAGTCAACCCCATTTTGCGCCTTGTGGGACTGATAAATCCACGCAAGGAGTATCACTACACATTGGGCACAGGCTGGGCACGCCACACATTCTTTATGAAGGATACATTGCCACTCACCAAGGCACGTTTCGAGGGGGTGGAGTTGCCTGTGCCAAAGGATATGGATGCCTACCTGACAAACGTGTATGGCGACTGGCGCACGCTGCCCAGCGACGAGCAGATACGCAAGTGTATTCATTGCAAAGAGTATATTGAGGAGATTTACGGAAAGGCTTAATTCGTTATGAAAAAGGTTATTACATACGGAACCTACGACCTCTTGCACGAGGGGCATATAAACCTCTTGCGCCGTGCCAGGGCGCTGGGTGACTACCTTATCGTAGGTGTTACGAATGATAGTTTCGATCGTGAGCGCGGCAAACTCAACGTGCGCAATAATGTGCTGGAGCGCGTGGAGGCTGTCAAGGCTACGGGCATCGTCGATGAGGTTATTATTGAGGATTATGTGGGTCAGAAGATTGACGATATACTCAAATATGATGTCGATGTCTTCGCTATAGGCTCCGACTGGGAGGGTAAGTTCGACTACCTCTCGGAGTATTGCGAGGTTGTCTATCTGCCACGCACCGAGGGAGTATCCTCCACTATGCTGCGTGCCGAGAGCGAGGTAGTGGTAAATATCGCCATTGTCGGCTGTGGTCGTATCGCCCAGCGCTTCTATTCCGAGGTGGATAGGGTCGATGCCGCCAAAGTCGTCGCACTCTACGATATCAACCGTGAGGCTGCGGCAGCGCTCAATGAGAGTCTCGTATCGGAGAGTTTTGAGGAGGCCGTGGAGAGGGCAGATGCTGTATATATTGCCACGCCGCATAACCTCCACTATCAGCAGGCAAAGTACGCTTTGGAGCATGGTCGCCATGTCTTGTGTGAAACGCCTATGGTGTTGCGCGAGGCGGAGGCTGAGGAGCTTTTCGCTATTGCCAAGGAGCGTGGTCTTGTGTTGTTGGAGGCCAACAAAACAGCCTATTCGCCCGCCTTCAATCACCTTGTTACGCTCGTCAAGAGTGGACTTATCGGTGATGTAGTGGGCATTGATGCCTCGGAGTCGAAGTTGTGGGGTGAGGAGAACCTTAAGCGCGAGCTTGACCCACAGATGGCTGGTGGCTCACTCTATGAGATGGGTTCCTATCCATTATTGCCAATCGTTAAGCTACTCGGTACGGAGTACGAACAGATTAATATATATAGTCGCATGAATGAGAATGGTGTGGATGTCTATACACGCGGCATCGTGCGCTATCGTAGTGCCATCGCCTCATTCCAGCTGGGTCTGGGTGTAAAGACCGAGGGCAACCTTGTCATCTCGGGCACACAGGGCTACGTATATGTGCCCTCGCCATGGTGGAAGACCGACTACTTTGAGCTGCGCTACGAGGATCAGAATCGCAATAAGAAGTACTTTTATAAGTGGGATGAACCAGGCCTGAGGTATGAGATACAGGAGTTTGTGTCGTGTATTGTCAATCGCCGCGGCTCGTCAGCCCGACTTACTCCACGCCAAAGCATAGTCATGGCGCGTGTTATGGAGCAGTTTGCCAACCGCGAAAATCTGTTTGAGATATGAGCCGCGCATTAGTTGTCGGAGGTGCCAATGGCATAGGTCTCGCTATTGCATCGCTGCTTGCCGAGCGCAAGGAGTGCGACAGAGTCTATATCGTCGATAGGGTAGCTGTGGCTGCGGAGCATGCTAACGCGAAGTTCTGCTGCACGCAGTTCGACCTTATGGGTGACGACTTCTCGCTATTCGATGGGTTTGAGGATGTTGATACGCTTGTCATCACTGCGGGTTTTGGTCGTCTTGCCCACTTCGCAGATGTTGAGGAGGAGCATGTTGTTGCGAGTATGACGGTCAATGCAACGGCCGTGATGCGTATTATTCACCATTTCTACGGCCGAATTTCGAGTGATAACCCCTTTCGTACTGCTGTTATGGGTAGCATCGCAGGTTTTATATCGTCACCACTGTTTGCTGTATATGGTGCGTCGAAGGCGTCGCTCAAAATATTTATTGAGAGCATAAATGTGGAGCTGGAGAAGTGTGGTTCGCAGAATAAAATTCTTCATGTAGCACCGGGTGCAATCAAGGGTACTTCGTTCTATAACGGAGTGACAGACCTGGCTATGACGCGCGAACTTGCCGAGAGTATAATTATGCACATGGAGCACGGCGACGATCTATTTATTCCACGATACGATGAGGTCTATAAGGGGGTTCTGGAGCGTTACAATCTCGATTTCAGGGCTGAGGGACGACACTCATACGAATATAAGATGTCAAGCAAAAGAGAGTAACCTTAGGGCTACTCTCTTTGTGTTTTAGTGAAATAGTGCGTTATAGCACTTTACTATTAGTTGAAACAGAAGCGGCGTGCGGTAGTTGGTGCCGAGGCGTGCCTTGCGAATAGCATCACCAAGCCATGGATGATCAGCATAGTGGTCATAGTCGTGTATTATGTGGTGCCAGCCAGCACGTAACACAAGACCATCTGCAACATCCTTTATTGGGCTCTCGGCAAGGTTGTCCATAAACTTCGAGTATAGGTCGAGCATATTGCGTGATGATGCCGTGTGTCGCACCTTGCGTCGCTGTGAACACATGGCATTTTCGTTGTCTTTGCGGTAGTGGTAGAGCACTTCGGGCAGATGAACGATGCTGTTGGCACGATAGATAAGCTGCGCCATAAGGTACATATCCTCGTGCATGCCGAGCAGGGGAGTATGTACGAATGCCTGTGTGTAGAGTGAGCGACGGAAACACTTGGTTGCGGTGTAGCCGTGTGCACGATAGTTAAACATGTTTTCAACCCACAGTTCGCGTGTCTCGGCGGTGTACTCACGTTCCAGTTTTATGCTACGCTTGTAGCCATACTCCTTAACAAGGTCGAAATAGATTATATCGGCATTTGTCTTGTCTGCCATCGCCATAATCTTCTCCACAGCATCCAACTCAAGCCAGTCGTCGGAGTCGGCAAAGAGTACATACTCACCCTCCGCAACTTCGAGACCGCTTTTTCGGGCGAGGGGCAGACCTTCGTTGGGTTTGTTGATGATTACGATGCGCTCCTTGAGGTGTGCGAAACGCTCCTCGATAAGGGCGTTGAGGATCTCCATAGAGGCATCCTTGGTGCCGTCGTTAACGAAGATGAACTGAATATCGTGGTAGGTCTGCCCGAGAAAACTCTCGGCAAACTTGGCGATATAGGGCTCTACGCCATATATCGTTGTGATGAATGATATTCTGTACTTGTTCATAGGTTTCCGTCATTGTTGTTGGGTAGCGTGGTTATCTCTCGCCACTTGTGGTCATCTTGCCAAAGCGTTGCAGCTGTTTCTCGGGCGTATGCTTCCAGCGCTTATGCGACCACAACCACAACTCGGGGTGCTCCCTAATCATGCTCTCGAGAGCCACGACATAGCGGCGTGTAATCTCATTGGGTTCAACCTCCTCCACGCCATCGTATATCTCGTCGAAGCGTACGGCGATGTGTCCCGCCTTAACGCGTTCAACATGGACAAAGTAGATGGGTATGTGAAAGCGCATGGCGAGCTTCTCGCTACCATCGATGAATGCGGTCTTGCGACCGAAGAAGTCGAACCACTCGGTGTCTGCACGCAGGTTGGGCGTTTGGTCGGAGATAAGTCCTAGTGTGACGCCTCTATCGGCACTACGATTCTTGATGTAGTGGCGCACGGTATCCTGCATCGTAACTTGGTGGTAGTTGGGTGCAAAGTTGCGTATACGACGATAGAAGTGCTCAAAAATAGCGTTTTTCAAGGGGTGGTACACGCCCATGAAGTGTGTGTCACTATCTGTAAGGCTCCACAATGGAAAGTACTCCCAGCAGCCAAAGTGTGATGCCATGGCAATCCAGTCACGACCCTTGGTTCGAGCCCTATGTTCATCGGCATTGACCCATGTGACATGGTTAAGATCACCTCGGCGCTTAGCTCCCGCTAAGCATATAGTGTCAATAATAACCTCAGCGAGGGTGTTGTATGACCCGCGTATAATCTGCTTAACCTCTTGTGGACTCTTTTCGGGAAACGAGAGTGATATATTAGACCGCATAACGCCATATCGGTAGCGTATCATGCGCAGTATTATATATATGAATCTCTGAAGTATACCATGGCGAAACCAGCGGGGCATATAGCCGATTGTAGAGCACAATGCCCAAAGCAACTCGAGTGTAAGTTGCTGGTGCCAGCGCAGAGTGTCGTTATTTTGAGGTTTTTCGCCCATTTAATTGACGTTTAGTATAAAAACGAATATACCACAAAGTTATGCAAAAAAGCGCATTTTACCAAATTTGTGGCAATTATAGTTCAAATGTGACCCTTGCAGCGCACTCATATCCCTCGTTGTAGAGGTCAAGCAGTTTGTGCGTGTCACGCTCCATGCGACCAACTTTTATTGGCTTTTCGGGACGTATAACGATAATTTTACCCTCCTCTTCCAATCTCTCAACCTCCTCAATTTGACGGTTGTAGATGGTGTTGCGCATAGCAAGTGCCTCGCGTAGTGCGGGATATTTGCGATAGAATAGTGGTGGAACAAACGAACTGCCCTGCTTGCGGTATCCCTTATTGCGGGTGAGCACCACTACGCTGTTAGGAAAGCCCTGCTCTCGAGCACGGGCAATGGGTATGGAGTCGCTGATGCCTCCGTCGAGCATCTTCACACCATCGACCTCCGCAATCGGGCAGACGTAGGGCAACGAACTTGATGCCTTGACTATGGCTATTACGCGCTTGGGGTTGTGATACTCTTCCATGTATGTTGCCTCACCGGTGGTGATGTCGGTTGTAACCATCTCGAAGCGGTCGCGCGAGGCGGCATAGGTTGTATAGTCGTAGGGGATAATCTCGTCGGGAAAAGTGTGGAACAACAGGTCAAAATCCATGATGTTGCCCTTGGTTATAAGGTGTTTAAAACCAATGTATTGATACTTCTCCAATAGGTCGATGTTGCTGAACTTTGCCCTGCCACGTTGGCGCGACATGAATGACAGACCATTGCATGCGCCCGCGCTCACTCCAATGGCATAGGGAAAGTGAATGCCGCGATCCATGAGGTTGTCCAGCACGCCGCAGGTGAATACTCCGCGCATGCCACCACCCTCGAGCACAAGGCTCGACTGCTCATTAAGATGATGTTGTATCTTATCCATCGCTACAAAATTATAGTGCAAATATATGAATTTTCTTTTTTTGTGAGAAACTCGCGTGCCAAAGGTTGATTATTGATGAATGTTTACTACTTTTGTGTACTAATATTAATATGGGTGCAAAATTGTTGCCCAATAGAGTGATTATTGCGTATGAAATCTCCAAAAATATGTCGTGGGGCGCGTCCCCTCTTGATGGTGTTGCTCTCAGCATTGCTCCTGAGCCTCGGTTGGTTGGGTCAAAGTGGCGGTTTTATGTTGGGTGCTCTTGTGCCGTTGCTCGTATTAAGCGAGGGATACAGCGACTCACGTGGCGACTGGTGGCGTATGTGCGGCTGGGCAGCGATGACGTTTCTTTTGTGGAGCTTCGCTACGATATGGTGGGTATGGAATGCCGCACCTATAGGTGTCATCGTAGCGAGCATCGTGGGTTCGTTCTACAACCTGTGTGGCATGATGGCGTATCACTATACCTCGAAGCGCGCGCCACGCGCCTTGGCATACACGCTTCTTGTATCTGTGTGGTTGGCTACGGAGTGGGCTTACAACTCGGCCGAGGTTATGACCTTCCCTTGGTTGCTTCTGGGTCATGGCTTTTCGAACGATGTGATGGCGGTGCAGTGGTATGAGTACACTGGCGTCTTTGGAGGTTCACTCTGGGTGTTGTGCTCAAATATAGCCATATTTGAGGCTTTGCGTACACGTTTGCGCTCGCGTATGGTGATGGCAGCGGCAATAATTATTGTGCCTGTAATCATCTCGTTGTCACTATATTGGAGTTATGACCCATCGGAGCGTAGTGTGCAGATCTCTGTTGTGCAACCCAATGTGCCATGTTATGAGGAGGGGCGCGTGGCGGCTGATATGATGGATCCATCAATGACGCTATATTCGCTTATGGAGGAGGTTCCTGCCGATAGTCGCTTTGTGCTACTGCCCGAGTCATCACTTGCCTATCTTCCATTTGTAGGCTCTGTGGATGAGGCGAATACGGATCGTTATGCCCCTGTGTTCAGAAGTTTGCACGGTGGCGCTGATAGTCAGATGAAGATTATTGCGGGTGCCTCTACGGTGCGCTACTATGGTGACGTGGCGGCAACGGATACTGCGCGTGAGTCCGACTATGGATACTTCTATGACTTGTATAACTCGGCACTGCTCATTGATGCTGAGGGTGGGGTGGAGCAGATATATCACAAGCAGAAACTTGTAATTGGTGTTGAGGCTATCCCCTTCCGCCGTCTTTTGAAGAACTTCAAGGTAGACCTCGGTGGTATATCGGGTCAACTCGGTTGGGGCGAGCAACACATGGCGTTTGAGAATGGCGATGCGAAGATAGGTCCCGCGATATGCTATGAGGGACTCTATGGCAACCATTTTGCCGGCTTTGTGCGCGAGGGTGCTGAGGCTATGGCTGTCATTTCGAACGATGGCTGGTGGGGCAACACCCCTGGACATAAGCGCCTTTTTGACTATTGTCGTTTGCGCGCTATTGAGACGCGTCGTGCTATTGCTCGCAGTGCCAATACGGGTATTTCGGGCTTTATATCTCCTCGTGGCGAGGTTATTGGAGAGCGTCTGGAGTGGGATGAGCGCGGTGTGCTGACAGAGAGTATTGAGCTACGCGAGGATATAACCTTCTATACCATGTATGGTGACTGGATAGCGCGCATAGCGACATACGTTGCGGCTCTTGCTCTTATGTATTATATGGCATACCGTGTCAAGCGCCGAAACCATCTTGTGGATTAAATAAAAAACAATAACATATACTATGAACTACACTGAGACACTCGATTTTCTATTTACCTCCATGCCGTCATTCCAGCGTGTTGGTGGCGATGCGTATAAACCAGGATTGGAGCGTATAGCATCATTCTGCCAGTATATTGGCAACCCACAGCGCAACTACTATACTATTCATGTTGCTGGAACAAACGGCAAGGGCTCGGTATCTCACATGATTGCCTCTGTTCTTCGTGAGGCTGGCTACCGCACAGGTCTCTTCACCTCGCCACACCTTGTGGACTTCCGTGAGCGCATACGCGTAGATGGCGAGATGATACCCAAGCAGAAGGTTACCAACTTCGTGAATAAGCACCTCGATAAGATGAAGGAGCTGGACCTCTCATTCTTTGAGATGACTGCAGCTATGGCATTCGACTACTTCGATCAGAGCGATGTTGAGGTGGCGGTAATCGAGACTGGTCTTGGTGGTCGCCTCGATGCTACAAACCTCATTACCCCAATCTTGAGCGTTGTGACAAACGTTAGCTTCGACCACACGGAGTTTCTCGGCGATACCCTCGCAAAGATTGCAGCCGAGAAGGCAGGAATTATCAAGAAGAGTGTGCCAGTAATCATCGGTCAGCACAACGAGTGCTATGACAATGTCTTTGTGGAGCGTGCAAAGGAACTCAACTCGCGTGTTATCTTTGCCGAGGATGAGTGGACACTCAATGGCGTGGAGCACTTCGATGATACGCATCAGCACTTCAGCCTTGTGCGTGAGCGCGATGCTCGTGGTTTCGAGTTGGATATCGACCTTCTCGGCAACTACCAGCGCCATAATATCGTCACGGTGTGCGCTGCTGTCGACTTCCTTGCCGAGAATACACCACTCACAATATCACGTCGCGCACTACGAGAGGGCCTTAATGCTGCCGCAGCATCAACAGGTCTCGCAGGTCGCTGGCAGGTGCTTGCCGAGGAGCCTTACACGGTGTGTGACACGGGTCACAACGAGGATGGCATACGTTATGTCGTAGAGCAGCTCGAGGCGTTGCAATGTGATAAGTTGTATGTCGTTATGGGCTTTGCACGCGAGAAGGAACTTGCAAAAATCATGGCTATGTTGCCCAAGAAGGCACACTATATCTTTACGCGCGCAAGCATAGAGCGTGCTCGTGCTATTGAGGATATTGCAGCTGAGGCAGATAAGCTCGGACTCGACTACGAAACAGCCTCTTCAGTCCGTGAGGCGATTATTCGCGCCCGCTGTCTTGCACAGCCAAACGATGCAATTTTCATTGGCGGAAGCAACTACGTCATCGCCGAGATATAGTCTTTGGAGATAGGAGCAATACATACGTAAAAGGCAGCAAAGACTATTGCTGCCTTTTTTATTTGATGTGATGTCCCCAATTTCTTGTTAGAATAGTGTAGGGATGGCGCATAAAAAAGAACCCACCTTGGGAATAGTACTTCGACGTACATCCCTGGGTGGGTTACTTTTAGTTATGAGCCGCAGATTGCGGCTTGTTATGCTAATTAGCGGTAAAAGATAGACGAGATTGATTTGTAGTTGTGTACGCGCTCGATAACATCTGCAAAGATGGGAGCTACGCTCAATACAGTAAACTTAGACAAATCCTCACCCTCCTTCAATGGAATAGTATCTGTTGTGATAACCTCCTGGATAGCACTCTCGTTGATGCGGTCATAAGCCTTGCCAGAGAGCACAGGGTGGGTAACTGCAGCGCGAACGCTCTTAGCACCCTTGTCCATAAGCATGTTAGCAGCCATACAGATAGTACCAGCAGTATCAATCATATCGTCAACGATAATCACGTTACGACCCTCAACATCACCGATAGCGGTCATTGAGCCAACAACGTTAGCCTTTGCACGCTCCTTGTGAGAGATGATGATAGGTGCGTTGAAGTGCTTAGCGTAAGATGAAGCACGCTTTGCACCACCCATATCAGGTGAAGCGATAGACAAATCTGGAATATCCAACTTCTGGATGTAAGGCACGAAGATGCCTGATGCGTAGAGTGCATCCATTGGAAGGTCGAAGAAACCCTGAATCTGATCAGCATGGAGGTCCATAGTCATCACGCGCTGAACACCCGCTGCGATAAGCATGTTAGCCACGAGGCGCGCGGTGATAGGCACACGGGGACGATCCTTACGATCCTGACGTGCCCAACCGAAGTAAGGGATAACGGCGATAACCTGGTGAGCAGATGCACGACGAGCAGCGTCGGCCATCATCAAGAGCTCCATCAAGTTGTCGGTTGGTGGGAACGTAGACTGAATGATAAAGACTGTACAACCACGGATAGACTCGTGGAAACAGGGCTGGAACTCACCGTCGCTGAACTGCAATACGTCAGAGTCACCAAGCTTAATGCCATACTCGGCTGCGATCTTCTCTGCAAGGTAGCGTGAGCCACGGCCAGCAAAGAACTTAATTTTATGGATTGCCATGATTTTATATAAGGTTTGATAAACTTTTGTACAAAAGTAGAGCAAATAAGCCAATAAAGCAACTTTTTCGCTACTTATTTTATTTATAGCTCAATTTTACTCCTCGGTCTGCTCTGTGAGGCACGCCTCAATGAAGGAGAGTATCTCCTCTCTGCCCGAGCCCTTCTCGCTTGACGATAGTAGCATGGGTGGCAGCTCCTCCCATTGCTCAAGGAGTCGCTTTTTGTATGCTGTGACGTTGCGATTGAGCTGAGCCTGAGAGAGTTTGTCGGTCTTTGTAAAGATGATGCCGAAGGGCACTCCGTTCTCTCCGAGTAGCTCCAGAAAGCTGATGTCTATCTTTTGAGGCTCGAGGCGTGAGTCGACAAGCACAAACAGAAAGTGCATCTTCTCACACTTGAGCACATAGTCGGTGATAATCTTTGAGAATTCGCCGCGCGCTGTTTTCGACACCTTGGCGTAGCCATAGCCTGGAAGATCGACCAAGTACCAGCTGTCGTTTATGAGGAAGTGGTTTATGAGCTTCGTCTTGCCGGGTGTTCCCGACACTTTTGCGAGGTTTTTCACGCCCGTAAGCATGTTTACGAGCGACGACTTACCCACATTACTTCGGCCGATAAAGGCTATATCCTTAAGGTCATCCTTAGGCACTTGCGATATCTTCTCGGAGCTACACTTGAACTTTGCTTTTATGGTTACTGCCATAACTTATTCACGATTAATTTCGGCAAAGTTACATCTTTTTGTCCATTATGCAAATTGATATAGGATGATACTTATGTCGTTGATAAAAAATGATGCCAGTGATACTATCTTGAAATCAACTATAAGATATATTTGTTTATCTAAATATCGAAATTGAGAAAAATGATTTTTTGTCAGTTATTTAATGGTGTTAATTATGGTAAAATTATGTTTATTTTTTTACAGATAAATTTGTAAATATTATTATTTGTTCCTATCTTTGTAGTATCGTTTAGGTATTATAGAGTCTTATTTGTATTCCAAAACTAATTTATAATTTAATTAACTTTTTTCTATGAAATATAGTTTATTTACATCTGTATTTTTGATGCTTCTATTAGCTTCTTGTCAAAATGATAATTGCTATTATTATGAATGTGAAAAGGCAGCTGAGAAGTGTGACTTTATTCATGGGAAAGTAATTTCTATTGATGAAGCAGTATCCAATTTAGAATCTATTATTGGTGAATTGTATTCAGGAACACGAGCAAACACAAGACCTAAATTTTCTTCAAGCAATATGATAACATTCGTGTTACCTCCTGCTACAAGAACTTCAACATTAATAGAATTGCCTGATACATTAGTTTATATTCAGCCTTTTGATAATAACAAAGGATATGCAGTATTATCAGCGAGAACAACTATATCTCCAATATTGTCTATAACAGAATCGGGATCTTTTGATATGGAGAAGTTTAATAAAGCTATCGAGTATGAGATTAATAATAATATATTATCAGAATTTGAGTATCAACAATTAATTGACAATACAGAAAATACCTTAAATGATTCTGTTGAATATGCTGTAGATCCTACTGATGCAGCGTATGCTCTCACAGCGAATGTGATTGTGGGAGATTTAATCGGAGGAAATACTATTGAAACACCTTCGTCTGATATTATAGATTATGAGATTCCTGCGGTTATTCGGTACACTGAAACTATTGTAGACTATGAAATTATAGAATTCTGTAGCCCAATGCTTACTACTAAATGGGATCAATTAAGTCCATTTAATTTGCTTTGTAAAATTGATGGAGAGTATTGCCCTGTTGGTTGTACTGTAACGGCTATTGCCCAGATTATGGCTTACAATGAATATCCTCAAAATAGAGAGTTTAATGGGGTGATGGTTGATTGGAAGACGGCAAAAAAATATAGACCATATAATTACAATCCGAAAAATTATGAAATAGATTTAGAAGAGGATGCTATTGCAAATCAATTGAGTAATATATGTTTTGAGCTAGGAAAACCAGAGAATTGTGATGTATCGTATGGCGTAGATGGAAGTTCATCGACTGCCAAGAAAGCAAAAAAAACTCTAATTAATATGGGGTATGAAAATGTGGACAAGAGATTGGGTTTTGCTGAGGCTGATATAGATGCAACAATCAAAATGATTAAAAACGGGAAACCTGTATATGTAGGAGTTCATAAGTTTATTCCGTATGGCCATGCAATGGTTTATGATGGTTATGTAGAACGCCGTAAAAGGACAAGTACATATTATCATTACACCGATGGTACTTGTAAAGTTGATAGGAAATACGGAGAACCTCAGCAACTATTTCATATTAATTGGGGATGGTCAGGACTTAATGATGGTTATTATGTAGCGAAGTCCAGTGTGGATAATGATCAACGTTATGAAAATGAGACAGATGAAGATTTTGCAGATAGACCTGACGAAGTAGTGCATCGTAGCTATAGTTACTATTTTAGGGTTGTGACTTATGATCTTCCTAATGAGTAGTGGGGCTTTGTTGTAGTATATTATTTGCTAGTTATGAGAAAATTAATTGTTATAATTATCTTGTTGATAATCCCTATAGCTCTTAAGGCTCAAGTTAGTGCAGAAGAACGTCAAGTAGAGTATCAGCTCTCGGTAGCTCCCACTATTGCATTCAAAATGCCATATCATGTTGCTCGGCCTGATATTATGGGTCACTATGATAGAGCTTTGGGATTTGTTGTGGATTTTGATGTGCGCACAAATGTTAATAAATATCTATATGCTGGAGGTGAGTTTTCTTTATCGACATTTCTTTTGAACTACGCACAACCGATTCCATGCATTCAGTTTAATTTTGCACCAACCATCAAGGGTATATTGCCTATAAAAGAAAAATGCTCATTATTTTCTATTCTGTCGATTGGAACAACTGCTACGATGTTGCTTAACTGGGGCCTCTATTTACATTGTGGTATAGGTGTAGAGGTAAGGAGGTTTTCTTTATCATTGGGATATCGAGGTTATGCCAATCGTGCTATGGATTTAGATGAAAGTAGGGTGCGACTGGCAAACTCTACTTATTTGCAGTTTGGTGTTAGGTTGGGACGTATATAATTTATAGTCCAAGTAATTATCCTTTCAAGGCAAAGAAATTCGAAAAATTTTCTTTGCCTTAATTTATTTTGCTATCTTTGCTCTATTGAAAAATCTAAAAAGCAAAAATAATGAAAAAAGAGTGGAATGATGTTCGTGAGTTTCACGAAAAGTTTGGCCATCCTGTGGCTGCGGAGCCAAAGATGGTAGATAAGAAGCGTGCCTTGTCGCGTGCAAAGTGGATGAACGAGGAGGTTGCCGAGTTCTTGATTGCAGAGGATATCTATGAGCAGGCTGATGCAATGATCGACTTGATGTACTTCGCCCTCGGAACAATGGTCGAGATGGGCTTGGAGGCTGACGAGTTGTTCGATATCGTGCAGAAGGCAAATATGGCAAAGTTGTGGCCGGACGGAAAACCTCACTACAATCCAAAGGATAACAAAGTTATCAAGCCCGAGGGTTGGGAGGATCCAAAGCCGAAGATTAAGGCTTACATCGATTCGGTTATAGCTGCAAAGAGCAAGTAGGAAAAGGACTATTTTTGTCACAAGTTTATATGAAAATCGTTACTGAGGTAATATTAGAGTATTTGGGCTCTAATCGCAGATTAGTTGTGCCTGCTTTGGGAGCCTTTATGGTTAAGGATAAGGGTAATCTTGTGTTCTCCGACTTGTTGCGTAACGATGACGGAGTTTTATCGTCGTTACTTCGTGAT
>JAZTYW010000031.1:0-36641 GCA_045637085.1 Alistipes sp.
GCCAAGGAGTTGAAAAATGATGTTGTCTTCCTAAGACCGCTTGGCCTCCGACTTCACCGCTATCGGCATCAGTTCTGTAGCAGCCGAGGGTCAGGTTCCCGACTCTGTGACATGGTCATTCTATGTTGGCGCCGCTATCCTTATCCTCTGCGTGCTCTACACAGGCGCTAAGGTTAAGGAGTGGAACCCCGCAGACTATGCCAAGTACAACAACATCAAGGCTGAGGATGCTGGCGAGAAGACAAACCTCTTCAGCTTGCTCTTCCACGCGCCAAAGGTATTCTGGCAGATTGGCCTTGTGCAGTTCTTCTCATGGTTTGCATTCCTCTATATGTGGACATACACCACAGGTGGTATCGCCGAGACTGTTTGGGGTGAGATTATCCCATCATCGGCAGGCTATCAGAAGGCGGGTGACTGGACTGGCGTACTCTTCGCAGTTCAGGCCGTGGGCTCAATCCTCTGGGCTATGGTCATCCCCATGTTCCACAACCCCAAGACTGCATACTCTGTGAGCTTGTTGCTCGGTGCTGCAGGTTTCATCTCTACATACTTCATCCACGACCAGTACTTGCTCGCCGTATCGTTCTTGCTTATCGGTTGTGCATGGGCAGCGATGTTGGCACTCCCCTTCGCACTGCTCACAAATGCCCTCACGGGCAAGTCACTCGGCTCGTACATGGGTCTTTTCAACTGCACAATATGCTTGCCACAGATTGCAGCATCGTTGGTTGGCGGTCTCATCCTCGGTCTTGTAGGTGGCGACGTTGTTGATGGCGTGCAGACAGGTCAGATTGCTATGCTTGTTGTAGCGGGTGCGTCATTGCTCTTGGGTGCAGTTGCGGTGTTTGGCATAAGCACACGCAAGGAGTAACCCACCAACACAGCAGAAGTTGAAAGATACACAATTCATATATTTTATTAACTTTATCATTAACTAACACTAAAACACTATGAGAAAATTCTTAACTATGTGTTTGGGTCTTGCTATGCTCGTCATGGCAGTTCCCGCCCAAGTGTTTGCCCAGTCGGACAAATACGAGGTCAAAGGTGTGGTAGTTGATACTACCGGAACGCCGGTTATCGGAGCATCTGTTATCGAGCAGGGCACGACAAACGGTGTCACCACCGATCTTAACGGTCAGTATGTGCTGAGAGTTAATGGTCCAGAGTCTATCATCGAGATTAGCTTCATCGGTTACAAGACTTTGGCTCTCGCAGCAAACTCAGACCTACTTGCAAACGCAGTCTTGGAGGACGACTCTGAGATGATCGATGATGTCGTAGTCATCGGTTATGGCGTTGTGAAGAAGAACGACCTTACTGGTTCTATCTCTACCGTAAAGGCAGATCAGACCAACAAGGGTCTTGCAACTTCACCCACCGACCTTCTTCGTGGTAAGAGTGCGGGTGTTGTAATCACATCTGGTAGCGGTGCTCCTGGTTCAGCAGCAACAATCCGTATCCGTGGTGGTTCATCACTCAACGCATCTAACGACCCATTGGTTGTTGTCGATGGTTTGCCTATCTCTAACTCAGGCATCTCTGGTACTGCCAACGCTTTGGCATCTATCAACCCATCAGACATCGAGTCGTTCACCGTTTTGAAGGATGCATCTGCAACAGCTATCTACGGTTCACGTGCGTCTAACGGTGTCATCATCATCACAACTAAGAAGGGTTCTAAGTACGATTCAAACGTTCCTCACGTAGCTGTTGACTTCACAGCATCGTTGAGCCAGAACACTCGTTACGTTGACGTAATGACTGGTGACCAGATGCGTCAGGCTTTGGAGTGGTACTACGGCACACAGGATACTGATGCTTACCGTTCAGCTACACAGTACAAGGATGCTAACGGCAACCCAGTGAACACTGATTGGCAGCGTGAGATCTACCAGCTCGCACAGTCATACGAGGGTAACGTATCATTGTCAGGTAACGTGAAGATGGGTGAGAAGAACAACCTCCCATATCGTGTATCTTACGGTTACTTGAACCAGGACGGTACTTTGAAGACATCTAACATGTCTCGTCACACTTTGTCTTTGAACCTTAACCCACAGCTCTTGGACAACCACCTTACTATCAACCTTAACGGTAAGGGTATGATCATGGATTCTCGTTTTGCTAACGAGGGTGCTATCTCACAGGCTGTTCAGTTCGATCCTACTAAGCCAGTATATCTCGACAACGCAGAGGGTGGTATCCATGGCTACTACTCATGGCGTGGTGTTGATGGTAAGCACAACACAATGGCTAACCAGAACCCCGTTGCTATGTTGAACGAGAAGATCGACGTATCTAAGGCAAAGCGCTTCGTAGGTAACGCTCAGGTTGACTACAAGATTCACGGTTTGGAGGATCTTCGCCTTAACTTGAACCTTGGTGTTGACGTATCTAAGTCTAACGGTACTGTTGATGTCCTTCCAGGTGCTGAGCAGTCTATCCACTCTACTGGTGACGCTGGTTCAGGTTCACACACCGACTACTCACAGCTCCGTCGCGACCAGACTTTGGAGTTCTACGGTGCATATGCTAAGACTTTGGGTGACCACTCATTCGACGTGATGTTGGGTTACTCATGGCAGCACTTCTACACTCAGTCATACAACGCCACAAACCGCGTTGCTGATGTGACTAAGTGGGATGTTTACAGCAATGAGCCTTATGTAGCTTTGGATCCCGCTGCAGCTAACTTCTACAGCTCAGAGCCTAAGACATCGAAGAGCGAGTACTTCCTCGTATCATTCTTCGGTCGTGCTAACTACTCTTACGCAGGTCGCTACTCTATCACAGCTACATTGCGTGCCGATGGAACTTCTCGTTTCGCTAACAACAAGTGGGGTATCTTCCCATCAGTAGCGTTGGCATGGAACGCTAAGAACGAGGCGTTCTTGGAGGACGTTGACGCTATGTCAGCATTGAAGGTTCGTTTGAGCTACGGTCAGACTGGTCAGCAGGATGTAGGTGGCTTGTACGACGCACTTCCTACCTATTATCATAATACACTCGGTTCTTACTACCCATTCGGTGGTTATACCGACGAGACAGGTCTTGTACACCCAATTAAGCCTGTAGGTTACAACGCCGACCTTAAGTGGGAGACTACTACTACTTACAACGCAGGTATCGACCTCGGTTTCCTTGAGGGTCGCATCACTGCAAGCGCAGACTTCTACTATCGTGAGACTAAGGACCTCTTGAACTTTACTCCAGTTCCTGCAGGTGCTAACCTTACTAACTCCCTCAACGCAAACATCGGTGACTTGAAGAATATCGGTGTTGAGGTTGAGTTGAACGCTGTTGCTATCCAGAATCAGGACTGGTACTGGAACATCGGTGCTAACGTAGCATGGAACCGCAACGAGATCACTCGTTTGACTAACGACGACGAGGCTGAGGGTTATTACGGTGTTGACACAGGTGGTTACTCAGGTGGTGTTGGTGGTACTTGCCAGGTTCAGCAGACAGGCCAGCCTACTAACTCATTCTACGTATATCAGCAGATCTATGACGCAGAGGGCAACCCAATCGAGGGCTTGTACGTTGACCGCAACGAGGATGGCGTAGTGAACGAGAAGGATAAGTATGTTTACAAGAAGGCTGCTCCCGATGTAACTATCGGTTTCAACACTCAGCTCTCTTGGAAGGCTTTGACACTTGCTGTATCGGCACACGCTAACATCGGCAACTACGTTTACGACAACATCTCTTCAAATGGTGAGCTTTTGACAGACCTCTGGACAAACAACTTCACCAACAACCGTGTTGTTACTGCTCCTCAGACAAACTTCCGTGCTTCAGGTCAGTACTTGAGCGACTACTACGTACGTAACGCATCATTCTTGAAGCTCGACAACATCACTTTGAGCTACCGCTTCGATCTTGGTAAGGCTGCTGACCGTGGTCTCTCACTCGATTTGTTCGGTACTGTATCAAACGTAGCTACATTCACTGGTTACAAGGGTATCGATCCTGAGATCTTCTCTGGTATCGACAACAACATGTACCCACGTCCACGTACCTACATCCTTGGTGTTAAGTTCAATTTCTAATCGTCTAAAATCGAATAAGTATTATGAAAAATATTAAAGTTTTAATGTTGGCTGTAGCCGGAGTCTTCGCTCTTGGCTTTAGCTCGTGCGTTAACGATTTGGACGTAACTCCTATCGATCCTAACGTACAGCTTCCACAGGATGTCTTGAAGGACGAGGCAGCTTTCGAGGCTTTGCTTGCAAAGTGCTACCAGGGTCTTGCTTGCTCATCATCAGATGGTGCTAACGGTGGTCCAGACATCAACGGTGTTGATGGTGGTTTCGGTCAGTACCTCCGCGCTTACTTCAACTTGCAGTGTTTGACCACCGATGAGGCTACTTGCTGCTGGAACGATACTGGTCTACCCGACATGCACAACATGAACTGGCAGGCATCTAACCAGTTTATCGTTGCTATGTACTACCGTATCTTCTATCAGGTAAGCCTCTGTAACGAGCTTATCCGTCAGGTGAACGCTAACCCTGCAGGTGTTGAGTTCAAGAACAAGGGTGCTCTTATCGCTGAGGCTCGCGCATTGCGTGCATTGTCTTACTACCACGCTATCGATATGTTCGGTAACGTACCTTTCGCTACTGAGAACGACTCTGTAGGTTCTACTGGCCCACGTCAGATCAACCGTGCTGACCTCTTCGCATACATCGAGAAGGAGTGTAAGGAGCTTCTCGAGGGTAACGACCTCGCAGCTGAGGGTACTAACGTATACGGTCGTTGCGACAAGGGCTTCGTGAAGATGATTCTTGCTAAGTTGTACCTCAACGCTGAGGTTTACGTAGGCCAGGATCGCTACGCTGATTGTGCTGCTATCTGCGAGGACCTCGTAGGCAAGTACAACCTCCACACAAACTTCGCTGAGTTGTTCTGCGCAGACAACCACCTCCAGACTGCAAACTCTACTTTCGGTGCTAACAACGAGATTATCTTCGCTGTTCCTCACGATGGTATCAACACTACATCTTACGGTGGTACTAACTTCCTCATCTTCGCAGGTACAGGTGGTGACATGAACGCTGCTGCTGCTGGTATCTCATCTGGTTGGGGTGGTTTGTCAGTGACTAAGCAGGTTTCTGAGCGCTACGCTGAGGGTGATGTTCGTGCAATGTTCTTCACTGACTACGGCACTGAGATCGTTGACATCTTCACATTTACTTCAGGTGGTTACAAGTCAATTAAGTTCACTAACGTTAACCACGATGGCTCTGCAGCAAGCGCTTCAGGTCACGTTGACACCGACTGGCCATTGTTCCGTGTTGCTGATGCTCATCTTATGTTGGCTGAGTGTGCTGCACGTGGCAAGGCAGACAACGATAAGGGTCTTGCATCGTTGAACGCTGTACGCGAGCGCGCAGGTCTTGATAAGGTAACATCATTCACAGCTCAGGATGTTCTTGACGAGCGTTCACGTGAGTTCTTGTGGGAGGGTCACCGTCGTACCGACCTTGTTCGTTATGGTCAGTTCACAACCGACTCATACGTTTGGGAGTACAAGGGTTCAGTTAAGGAGGGTGCAGCCGTTGCTGACCACCGTAACCTCTTCCCATTGCCACCAGCAGATGTTAACGCTAACGGTAACCTCAAGCAGAACGCTGGTTACTAATAGAGAGAGTTAGTCACGTTTAACGAATAAAACTAACAGAAATGAAAAAGTTATTATATAGCATTATGGCTCTTGCAGGTCTCACGATGGCATCGTGTACCCAGGAGCATATCGATGTGCAGTACATCCCTGAGAATGCTGTAGCTCCCACTTTGGGCGCCATCGAGGGTTGCGAACTTTCGGATGGTGGTGCTGACATCGTTGTAGAGTACACCAAGGCAGACTTCGGTGTTGCTACTGCACAGGCTCATAACCTCTACATCTCAAAGAGCGAGGATATGGCCGACATGAAGAAGGCTAAGGCTACATTCACTGATAACACTATCACCCTTACACAGGCTGACCTCAATGTTGTTGCTTTGGACTTCGCTGAGGCTGGCGCAGAGGTAGAAATGTACTTCGCCGTTGTTGCAAACCTTAACACTGATAAGGGTGCCGCTGTTGCAGGTACCGAGCTTCAGTCAAATATCGTTAAGGCTACATTCAAGTCATACGTTGCTGACGTATTGCCTACTGAGAAGTTCGAGAAGGTTTGGGTTATCGGTAACTACTGTGGCTGGGCACACGACAAGACTCAGTTCCTCTTCGATTACAACTCTACTGGCACTACATTCTCAGGTGTTGTTGACTTCGCAGGTGCTGATGGCGTATCTATGGCTGCTGATGGCTTCAAGCTTACTGGTGTTGCTGGTTGGGATGACACTTGCAACTGGGGCTTGGAGGATAACACTACTGCTGAGGCTGAGGCTGCATCGCTCCAGCTTATCACTGGTGGTGGCTCACAGGATATCAAGGCTTACGCTAAGCGTTTCTACGGTTTCGAGTTCGACAACACTACATTGGTATTGAAGAAGACTTGGGGCGCTGACCAGATCGGCATCATCGGTTTGAACGGCGACTGGGAGACTGACATCGTTATGAAGTACAACCCCAAGTGGACTCGCTTCTATGCTGATATCGAGGCTGCTGAGGCTACCGAGATGAAGTTCCGTGCAGACGCAGCTTGGGACCTCAACTGGGGTGTTGACTGCGCTCAGGGTGGCGGCAATATCGCTGTTCCTGCTGGTAACTACCGCGTTTACTTCAACCCTGCAACTGGTCTTATCGAGTTCAACGCAAAGGCTTACGGCACAACTGAGGATACTTCTGCTAATGGCGGTGGTACTACTCCCGAGCCCGAGGGTCCTGTAACAGAGCCCGATCGTTGGGGTATCGTAGGTACTCTCACTGAGTGGGGTGGTCAGGCTGACCTCTACATGAGCGAGGTAGCAGATAACCTCTACGTTCGCATGGGTGTTACCGTTACTGCTGACGACCAGTTCAAGGTACGTTTCAACAATGGTTGGGACATCAACTATGGTGCTACTGGCGACGTTGAGCCATTCGCAGTTACTGTAGGCGAGGAGATGACACTTACTGCAGATGGTAAGAACCTCTCTGCTCCTGCTGGCACATACGACATCTACTTCAACATTGTTGACTTCAAGATGTGGGTAATGCCCGAGGGCGAGACTCCTGATGGCATTGCGGTTAAGACTCTCAAGATCTACGGTGATGTATCGGCTACAGGCTGGACAGCTTGCTATGCTTGGATTTGGGATGCTGCTGGTGCAAACCACACTGGTGGCAATTGGCCAGGTGAGGCTCTTTCTATGGAGGGCGATTACTATGTATGGAATGTTCCTGCATCGTTGATGGGTGCTACAGTAAATGTTATCTTCAGCAATGGCGATGGTGATCAGACTGTAGATATCAATGGTGTTGTTCTCTCTGACGATGTTCTAATCACTCTTACCGACAACGAGGGTGGCAAGTGGAACGCTACTGTTAACGGTGAGGCACCTGTTACTCCAGAGCCTCCAGCAGTTAAGGAGTACGGCTTGGTAGGTTCACTCACAGGTTGGGGTGGCTCACCAGATATCAAGTTCACCGATGCTGGTAATGGTTGCTACACTCTTATGGGCCAGCCATTGACAACTGAGGATGCATTCAAAGTACGTCTCTATGGTGTATGGGATGATACAGAGAACTACGGTCTTGCAACTGCAGGTACTGTAAATATCAACGAGGCAATCACTTTGATTACAAGTGGTGGTAGTGGCGATATGAAGGTTGCAGTTTCTGGTACTTACGATCTTTACTTCTACCCAGCAGACTTGACTCTCTACGTAATGACTCAGGGTACTGCTCCTGATGTAACTCCAGCACCAGAGCCAACAGGTGATGTTTGGACTATCAAGGGTGACGTTAACGGCACTCAGTGGGGCTCAGAGGTTGCAACAGAGGTTGCTAATGGTTTGTTCGTTGCAAAGAACGTAACATTCCAGGACTCATGGGGTGAGGGTGCTAACTTCAAGGTGCTCAAGAATGGTACTTGGATGGGTTCAACTGCTGGTGGTACTCACAATGCGGGCGATGCTATCGCAGTATCTGAGGCTGGTGGTAACATCACTATGAATGTTACACTCGACACTCCTTACGACATCTACATTGACGGTGCAAACAACAATGTATATGTTGTTGAGGCTGGTGCAACACCCGCTATCTAATTCCTAATTAATACCACGCGTACGCTCGTGCGCGTGGTATTACCTTTGGTCGGGCGACTTTGATCGGTCTCCCGACCCCTAACAAAAAAAAGTGAGAGTATGAAGAAGTTGCTTTGGGGCATTGTGCCTATGATGATGCTTGTGGCGGTGGCTTGTGGCGGCGACGAGGAGATTAAGTTCCCCGATACGCCCAACAAGGAGGAGCCAGCACCCAAACCTGAACCAGAGCCAGAGCCTCTGCCCGAAGTTGATAAGTTCTATAAGGGTACGACGATGTCGTTTGCATCCTACATGGAGGATTTCGGTTTGGTATATCGCGAGAATGGCGAGGTGACAGACCCTTATAAATCAGTCAAGGCGCATGGTGCAAACATAGTACGTCTGCAGCTTGACCGCGTGGCATTCTCGGAGATTAATGGCGTCACAATCGACTGGCAGCAGTGGGATCGCGTAGTGGAGGATGCCAAGCGCGCAAAGGCCGAGGGTCTCGACATCATGCTCACGCTAAAGCCCGACTATGACAAATATACATCGTCGAGTGCGCAACACAACAACATCCCCGAGGATTGGAAGACATTGGATGAGAACACGCTCGGAGGCGAGTTATACAAGTGGGTTTACGACTCGCTCATGGCGCTGCACAACGAGGGCATCGACCCCACAATCGTCGCGGTGGGCAATGAGGTAAACATCGGCTTTCTGCTCAATGGTAGCCACGATGGTGCACGCACAGGGCGACTGCTGAACTATGGCCATAATGCCGTGCGCGACTATGCTCGTGATTGCAACGCAGAGGTGCTCTCGGCAATCCATATTGCCAACCCCTCAAAAATTGGTTATGTCGATACATACAAGCAGGCGGGATGTACCAACTACGATATAGTTGCATTATCATGGTATCCCGGTACAAACATTGGCCACACTATGGGCTCATACCCCACATTTAAGGCGTTGGGCAAGGCGATGATTGAGAAGCATGGCAAGCGCATTATGGTACTCGAGACGGCGCATTCCTTCACCACAGGCACGGTAGACGGCAAGTGGATGGGCGACTGGTGCGATAACTCTTACAACTACCCCGACTGGAATGATGCCACTAATGCTACAAACTACACCCCCGCCAAGCAGCGCGCATGGCTCAAGGCCCTCGCGGAGGATGTAAAGGCAGGTGGCGGCATCGGCGTTATAACCTGGGGCACAGAGTCGCTACCCGACCTCTTGGAGGGCAAGGAGCAAGGTCATGGATTGGGCATATACACCTACCCTGCTACTTGGGGTTACGGCTCTACATGGGAGAACAACTCCTACTGGGACTTCACCAACGACAACAACCTCCACGAGGGTATCGACTGGATGATGGACATAGAGTAACGAACGAAAACAAAATACTAAAATAATATATCATGAAAAAGAGAAACCTGCTTTACGTAGCATTGGCGGTTCTGATTGGCGTATTTGCATACTTTGCGCTTAACGAGCAGCCTAAAGATGAGAACACTGAGTTCGCACGCGGCAACAGCTTCACTGTGCTGCCCATGAACATCAAGACTGGCACTACGCACCACTACCTCACTGACTACTACCCACAGTGGGAGGGTGCTGAGGGTGTAACAACCAACGACGAGCGCCTTACGCTCACAGCAACCACCGATAACTGGGCAGAGTTCGACGTTACAACAACAGCAGATGTGCTCGTATCAACAATCGAGGTTACACACGACAACGCACCACTCTCAATCGTAGTGTTGGGTGGCGAGCGCGACACTGCTGGCAGCTACATGTCATCAGTAGGCGTTGAGAATGGTGTTGTTGCCATCGAGGCTACACTCCCCGTAGTGGAGGCTGTGGCATTGTGGCAGAACGAGCGCATTGAGGATGTTGTTGTCGAGGGCAACCACATCACCGTTGCTATCCCCGAGGTTGCAAACAACTTCGAGCGTTCATCAATCCGCGTATTCGCAGCATCAGAGAGTGGTCGTTTCAACGACGTACTCCTTCCATTGGAGTATGGCAAGGTTGTTACCGATGCCGAGCAGCTTCGCCGCACCGATAACCAGGCGCAGATTCTCTACTCATTGATGATCGACCGCTTCAACAACGGCAATAAGGAGAACGACTGGAAGATCAACTCACCCGAGGTGTTGGACAAGGTTGACTACCAGGGTGGTGACATCGCAGGTATCACAGCAAAGATTGAGGAGGGTTTCTTCACTGATCTTGGTATTACCACAATCTGGATTTCGCCTATCACGCAGAACCCCTACGACGCATGGGGTCAGAACGTAAATCCCGACACTAAGTTCTCGGGCTACCACGGCTACTGGCCTATCTATAGCACCGTAGTTGACAAGCGCTTCGGTACCGATGAGGAGCTTCGCACAATGCTCTCTACAGCACATGAGGGCGAGATGAACGTTATCCTCGACTACGTTGCTAACCACCTCCACATCAACTCTCCCGTATTGCAGGAGCATCCCGACTGGACTACTGAGTTGTACCTCCCCGATGGTCGCAAGAACATCGGTCAGTGGGATGGTGAGACACGCCTCACAACATGGTTCGATGAGCACATCCCAACGCTTGACCTTGAGCGCGAGGAGGTGTGCGACCCTATGACCGACTCAGCATTGCACTGGGTACGTAACTTCGACTTCGACGGCTACCGCCACGATGCTTGCAAGCACATTCCATTGAACTACTGGCGTATGCTCACCCACAAGATGAAGAGCGAGATGCCCGACCGCAGCCTCTGGATGATTGGCGAGACATACGGCGACACAGAGCTTATCGGCTCGTATGTTAAGAGTGGTATGATCGACTCACAGTTCGACTTCAACCTCTACCACAACTCACGCGACGTTATCGCAGACCCCAACCAGTCTATGAAACTTATCGCAGCTACTGTCGAGGAGTCGGAGCGTGCATACGGTTCACACCACACCATGGGTAACATCACAGGTAACCACGACAAGCCTCGCTTCATCTCATTGGCAGGTGGCGACATGGCGTTGGGCTGGTATGACGATAAGGCTGAGGGCTGGCACCGTGAGGTGATTGTAGGTGACATGGACAAGGGTCACGCAGGCTTGCAGTTGTTGAAGGCTATCATCTCTACCGTTCCTGGTGTGCCATGCGTATATCAGGGTGACGAGTATGGTGTTCCTGGTGCTAACGACCCCGACAACCGAGATATGATGACCTTCGAGTGCGAGAACGACTACCAGGTACGCGAGTTCGAGCAGACAAAGGCGTTGTTCAACGCACGCCGCGAGTCTATGCCTTTGAACTATGGAGACTTGCGCACACTCTACGTTGACGATGAGGCATGGGTGTTCTTGCGTCACTACATGGGCGACTGGACAATCGTAGCTCTCAACGTACGCACCAACACCAAGACTATCGAGGTTGAGCTTCCCGCGTTTGCAAAGTGTGGCAAGTTGGAGACTGCCGTAGCTACTGAGGGTGCCGCAGTTAAGTGCCTCGGCAACGGCAAGATTGAGGTTACACTCCCCGCATACGGTTATATCATTGCAAACAAATAATTTAATATAAAGTAAACACTATGAAGAAGCTATTTGCACTTGTTGCCTTTGTAGCAACATTGGTAGGTTGTGCTACCACACAGAAGCAGGTGGAGGAGACAACACCTCGCGAGTTTAACAAGTTTAACTCGGTTGTCTATGAGTTGAACATTCGTCAGGCAACTGTTGAGGGTACATTCGCTGCTGCTGAGAAGTACTTGCCAGAGTTGAAGGAGATGGGCGTTGACATCGTATGGCTTATGCCTGTTAGCCCTATCGGCATCGATGGCCGTAAGGGTACTCTCGGTTCATACTACTCTATCATCAACTACAAGGAGATCAACCCTGAGTTCGGTACAATGGAGGATTTCGATCGTTTCCTTGCTACTGCACACGACCTCGGTCTTAAGGTTATCATCGACTGGGTTGCAAACCACACATCACGCGATGCCGACTGGTGGAAAGAGGGCAAGAAGGATTGGTACGTTATGGACGAGGCAACAGGCCTTCCTATCGTAGAGTACGACTGGACAGATATCGCAAAGCTCAACTACAACAATGTTGATATGCGCTTTGCTATGCTCGATGCTTTGAAGTTCTGGATTGAGAAGGGCGTTGACGGCTACCGTTGCGACGTTGCTATGAACGTGCCTGCAGAGTTCTGGACAAACGCATGGAAGGAGATCCGCAAGATCAACCCCGATGTATATCTCTTGGCTGAGGGCGAGGAGCAGTGGTTGCACAAGAGTGGCTTCGAGGCTACTTACGCATGGGAGTTCCACCACATCATGAACGCTATGGCAAAGGGTGGCAGCGAGACTAAGAACGTAGCTGGCGACGGCACAATCAAGACTGATGCTAAGACAGTTGCTGACTTGAAGGAATACCTCGCACGCGACGACGAGAAGTACCCAGCACCCGCAATGCGTCTTATGTTTACATCTAACCACGACGAGAACTCATGGGCAGGTACCGAGTTTGAGCGCATGGGCGATGCTCACAAGGCATTTGCAGCTCTTACATTCGTATTGCCAAAGAGCCAGCCACTCATCTACACAGGTCAGGAGATTGGTCTTAGCCGTCGTCTTCAGTTCTTCGAGAAGGACTCTATCGAGGAGCTCGTAGACCTCAACTACGGTAAGGAGTATCGTACATTCTACAAGAACCTCTGCTCGTTCCGTCACAACAACGATGTTCTTGCTGCTGGCAACGAGGTAGCACCTATCGTTTACGTTGAGGGTGCTCCTGAGACAGTTCTTGCATTCACACGCGAGAAGGGCGATAACAAGGTATTGTGTATCTTCAACTTCTCTGCAGAGCCTGCAACACTTAATGTAACTGCAGCCGCTGCTGGTGACTACACATGCGCATGTGGCGAGGCTAAGAGCTTCGCTGCTGGCGACGTTGTAGAGCTCGAGCCATGGGGCTTCATGCTTTTGGCGAAGTAATAACTAACATTTGGGGTACGCTGCTCTTTGTTCGGGTGGCGTACTCTCTTTTATTCTAAGGGACTATGACATATAAAAATCCCGAATGGAGCTATTCGGCAGTGCTCTACGAGCTTAACGTAAGACAGCTAACACCCGAGGGTACGTTTGCTGCAGCGATGGAGCGTCTGCCATTCCTACGTTCGATAGGCATTGACGCCATCTGGCTTATGCCCATCTACCCCATCGGCATCGAGGGTCGCAAAGGCTCGCTCGGCTCCTACTACTCTATACGCGACTATAAGGGCATTAACGAGGAGTTTGGCACGGCGGAGGAGTTCCGCAACTTCGTTAATCGTGCGCACGCCCTCGGCATGAAGGTACTCCTTGACTGGGTGGCAAACCACACGGCGCGCGACGCTCGCTGGATTGAGGAGCGCCCCGCCGACTGGTATGAGCGCGATGAGAATGGCGTGGCTAAGGTGCCCTGGGACTGGACCGACACAGCGAAGCTCAACTACGCTAACCATGACGTATGGCGCGGACATATCGAGGCTATGCGCTACTGGGTGGAGCAGTTCAATGTTGATGGTTTCCGCTGCGACATGGCGATGCTTGTACCCATAGAGTTCTGGCAGGAGGCATCCCGAGAGTTGCACGCCATAAAGTCAGACATCTTTATGCTGGCAGAGGCGGAGGAGGACAACCTCTTCAACGCGGCTTTCAACATGAGCTATCAGTGGAACATCCACCACATCATGTGCGACATCGCCAAGGGTGCACGCCGTGTGTGGGACATGCGTAACGCTATACACGAGGAGCGTGCGAAGTATCCGCGTGAGGCTATGCGCATGAGCTTCACGTCGAACCACGATGAGAACTCGTGGAGCGGCTCGGAGCAGGAGCGCTTTGGCAATGCCCTGGAGGTGATGACAGCAATGACCTTCCTTATGCCCTCGACCATGCCCCTTATCTACACAGGTCAGGAGGTGGGCTACAACCACTCATTTGAGTTCTTCGAGCGCGACTTCATCCCCACCGAGGCATACACCGAGAACCGCACTACGGAGCTATATCGCCGCCTTGCAGCGCTCAAACATAACGAGGCAGCACTTGCTGCGGGAGAGCGCGGTGGCGAGATGATAGAGATTGAGAACAACGCCAAGGATTGCATGATGACCTTCGTACGCGAGGTGGGTGGCAGTCGTGTGGTGGCAATCATGAACCTGTCGCCCTACACCATCCATGCTGACTTCAACACGGGCATATACGCCGGCACATACCTCGATGCTATCACGGGTGAGCGCGTAGAGCTAATGAGTCACGTGAATGAGCACATCGCACCATGGAACTACCGCATATTGGTAAAAAAGTAGTAAGACGTCTATGAAAAGAGTTATAACAATAGTGATGCTAATGGCTATGACCGTCTCAGCCATGGCAGCAAAACCTAAGATTAATGTAAAACATGTCGAGCCACTATCGTGGTGGGTAGGCATGGAGATGCCTTTGCAGCTGATGATTAATGGCGAGGCAATTGCAGAGTGCAACGTGGAGATTTTGCCCGCGGACACAGGTGTGAAGGTTGCGGCAATCCACAAGGCCGAGAGCCCCAACTACATCTTCGTGGATGTGGCTATTGCCGAGGATGCCAAGGCTGGCGACTACACCTTGCGTTTCACTAACGGTAAGCGCAAATTTGACTATAAGTATAGCATTGATGAGCGTCGTGAGGGCTCACGCGAGCGCGAGAGCTTCACAACTGCCGACTTTGTCTATCTCATCATGCCCGACCGCTTTGCTAACGGCAATCCCGAGAACGACAGCACAGACAACACCGTAGAGAAGGCAGACCGCACAAATCCTGGCCGCAGGCATGGTGGCGACCTCGAGGGTATGATTGCACACCTCGACTACATCGCCGACCTCGGTGCTACAGCCATCTGGTCAACACCCCTACTCCTCGACAACGAGAATGGCGCTTCGTACCACGGCTATTCATGCAGCGACTACTACCTCATCGACCCACGCTACGGCACCAACGAGCTCTTCAAGACATACGTCGAGAAGTGCCACAAGCACGGCTTGAAGGTTATCATGGACATCGTTCCTAACCACAGTTCAACTACACACTGGTGGTACAACGACCAGCCCTTCGCGGACTGGACACACAAGTGGGATAAGTACACACAGTCAAACTGGACATTCTCAACAAACATGGACTTCAACGCCTCGAAGGCTGACCTCTATCAGATGGAGAGTGGCTGGTTTGACCGCTCGATGGCTGACATGAACCTCGACAACCCTTACCTGCTCCGCTACTTCAAGCAGTGGGCAATATGGTGGATTGAGTACTCGGGCCTCGATGGTTTCCGTGTGGATACCTACCCATACAACGAGAAGAACCCAATGAGTGAGTGGTGCAAGGCTGTGATGGCCGAGTATCCCAACTTCAACATCGTGGGTGAGGTGTGGACATCATCTATTCCTCAGCTTGCATACTGGCAGGGCGGCAACTACAACAAGGATGGCTTCAACTCTAACCTCAAGTCTATCATGGACTTCCCGCTTCACGACGCTATTCGCGCGGCAATGACCGAGAGTGGCAACGCGGGCTGGGGTCAGGGCATGACTCGCATCTACGACGTTGTATCGCACGACTTCGTATATCACGATCTCTCAAACATGATGATCATGGCTGCGAACCACGACACAGACCGCATTGCTGATGTGTGCGAGGGCAACGCACGCAAGATGAAGATTGTAGCAACGCTTCTCTGCACAATGCGTGGTATGCCTCAGATTTTGTATGGTGACGAGCTTATGTTCCGCTCTACAGATCGCTCAAAGGGCCACCCTACACTTCGTGTTGACTTCCCCGGTGGCTGGGAGGGTGACGCTGTGAACCTCTTCAACCACAAGGAGCACAGCGGTGCAGAGAAGGAGGTGTTCGACTACACGCGCACGCTTATGAACTGGCGCAAGTCGAAGGAGGTTATCCACACAGGCAAGACACTACACTTCATCGACCGCGACAACACATACGCCTTCTTCCGTTACAACGACGCGGAGGTTGTGTTCGTATATGTGAACAACTCTAACGAGGAGCGTACAGTACCCTGGACTCGCTATGCCGAGATTTCGGAGGGTCTCACCAAGGGTCGCGATGTCATCACTGGCGAGAAAGTCAAGATGGATGACCTCAAGGTTGCTCCAATGACATCAATCGTCGTTGAGTTCTCACGATAGAGTTTTATTCTGATAAAATAGAGGGATGACAAAATATATTGTCATCCCTCTTTCGTGTTTTTGGATTTTTTTTATTAAATTTGTACAACTGAAAAAAGTAAACCCCCAAAAAACAAATTAGGCTATGAAAAGACTACTACTAACCATTGCACTTGTTGCATCATTTGGCTCTCTGTCGGCACAACTCCCTGACAACAAGACACTTGACGACGCATACAACGTATATATCCAAGCGCTTGAGGATCAGAAAATTGCCATTGAGAATGTACGCAAGGAGGAACGCGTAACCATCGAGGCTGCAAAGGCAAATCTTGATGTCGCTCGCAAGGAGTATAACGAGATTAAGGCAGAGAGCAAGGTTACTATCAAGGAGCACAAGCGTATAATCAAAAATGCTCAAAAGGAGATGAAGGAGGCTAAGATGCAGTTTAAGCAGCAGTCAGCACGAGCAAAACAGGAGATAGCATCGGCAAAGTCCAACACAAAGGCTGTCATAGAGAGCCACAAAAGCGCAGTAGCAAAGGCCAAGGCTGAGATATCACGCCTCAAGGTCGAGAAAGAGGATAGCGATATTAAGGTTGCTGTCTGCTCACTCTAAAACTATAGAGCATGGAGATACGCGAGTTTGTAGCAAAGTACAGAGAGGCCTTCGGCGATGCTGCACCACTACCCATAGCGTTTGGTTACAGCAACCAACCCGCAACCGAGATTAAGCGACTACCCAAATGTCTGGTAGGTGCCATCAGCAAGGTGCGCGGTGGGGAGTCGCTAACACTTGCCGCTGAGAATGTTATTTGCGGTGGCGGAGCTCTTTACACAGCGTTTCGGGAGATGCCTGAGCGTGTTCCCGTTTTCGTTTCAGAGGTGGAGCACTACAAAGCATCGAAGGATATGGTCGAGGAGTATGTGCGCAACCTCAACATAGAGATTACGGATAGGCCATACCTCAATTTTGTGCGCATCGACAAACTCCAAAGCTGGGAGGAGGCTGAGGCACTGCTATTCTTCGCTACGCCCGATATTCTCTCGGGACTTGCCACATGGTCATTCTACGACAACAATGCCGAGGATGCCGTGACTACGAAGTTCGGCTCGGGATGCGCCGCTATTGTCACCTTCGCCATAAACGAGAACAGAGCCAATGGCAGGAGGTGTTTCATCGGTTTGCTTGACCCCTCGGCACGACCTCTTGTGGGTGAGAACGAACTATCGTTCACCATTCCAATGAGTCGCTTTCGCGAAATGCTAACCACAATGGAGGACTCGGCACTATTCCAAAAGGCCTATTCGGTACTGAGAAATCGCATAAACAGAATTAAATAAAAATATATCGGCTGTTAAGATGATTAACAGCCGATATTAATTTTAGGGTCTTCTACTCTCGCTCCTCAATGCTCCACTCCTTGTAGGGATGCGCTCGCAGGTGAGAGTTATAAAATCTCTTCTCGCCCGTGACCTCACGACCTATCCACGAGGGAAGTTCAACAACCTCATCCTCAGAGGTGAGCTCAATCTCGGCAACAACAAGTCCCTCGTTATCGCCATGAAACTCATCCACCTCGATGGTGTGACCTGAATAATCGACATAGAAGCGCTCCTTGTCGATTACAGCACCCTCGGCGAGTTGCAGCAACTCCATAGCCTCCTTAACCTCAATCTCCTTCTCCCACTCAAAGCGCGAGAGACCACCATTTTGGGATGCACCCTTAATTGTGAGCCATGCTCCACTGTCTCCTATGCGGACACGTACCGTGCGCTTGCCCGAAGCTATGTAGCCTTGAATCATGCGCATAGAGTTGTGGGCGAGATGTTTATACTCGCCCACAACCAAATATTTACGCTCTATCTCCTGTGCCATACTACATCTCAGGAGCGAACATAGGATCCCATGATGGAAGCATAATTGGTTTCTGCTCCAACAACTTAAGAGTCTCAGCAGGGACATACTTCTTGTTCACAACAACGCGGAACATATACTCCTCGAACCACTCGTCAGTCATGATGAGATTACCCTTCCAGCCTGCCTGTGGGCCCCAGCTATTCTCAACCATCCACTTCTTTGCATTGCCCTGATCATCCAAATCAACAGCGATAAGCGTCATGGCGTGTGATGAGCCGCTTGCAAATGTACGCACGCGCTCCTCCTTGTTCATGGGGAACTCAACACCCATCAACGATGCGTAGTCGAAGTTATTGACATCGAGAGTACCCTTCTTCGAGAGCAAGAACTTGCCAACGTCGCATGAGAAATACATTGCTGTATTATCTTTGATAGACTCAATAGCGAGAGCCTTGACCTCCTCGATAGGAAGGTTCAAATATACCCAGTTGTCACCATCGTACACGTGACGATCATACTCAATCTCATAGACCTTGTAGTACTCGCGTGTAGGGTCGTTCATAACCATAACGAAGTCATTCTCAAGGTCGAGATCACCAAAATACTCAGCATAGAATGACTTTGGGGTGTAGGTCTTAGTATCTACAACGTTGCCGTCCTTGTCACGACGTGTCCACTCAAACTCTGTGGGAGGTACACCATAGGCACGAACAAGCATAGAATAGATCTCGGTAAGCATCTCTGTCTTGAGAGCTACAGGAGCGCGACGATCCTTCTGATTGCGGAGCTTGAGACCAAACTCACGAAGCTTAAGCGAGATAAGGTTGCCCACCTGCGAGGTGTTGTTAGACTGATAGTTCTCAGGCATAGCCTCCGAAGGCACAACACCATACTTCATAACGAGGTTAGAGACACCAGTAAACTGACCACCGTCACTCAATGGGTTCTTGAACAACCACTCCACCTGACGATCCTCCATAGGGAGGTGCTTGGTGTCGATAACAGCCTGCAAGAAGAGGTTAGACTTCTCCAACTGGTCATAGAAGAAGATGTAGTTCTGCGACAACTCCATGCCTGAAAGGTTCTGCTCGTCAATCATCTTGGCACGCAAAACGTTGAGACCTGTGAATATCCAGCAACGACCCGACTGATGCTGGTCGGTGATACCCTTGGTCTTTACGCGGTGGGAGAAGTTGGTGTCGATCATAGCGAGATTGTCGGCGTTGGTAGCAAGCTCAGAAATAGAGTTCATGGCCAAAGCATTGCGCGCAGCCTTCTCCGCTGCATCATTTGTCTGACCGAGACGAATCTCATTCATCATCTCCTGTGTAATACCACCCTTATCCTGCTGGGCGTTAACTGCGCCAATGGTCATAAATGCCATGGCAAAAGTAATCAGTCGCTTCATAGTAGTTAGTTTTTATATTATATGTTACAATCTTATACAAAAAAATCAAATCTTAAGCAGCACAAATATAGGCAAAATTTTGTTAATTACCCCACACAAATGTGGCATTTCAAACAATTTTGTGTATATTTGCGCGAATATTACGCCTCCTTTGGAACACTATCCGGGGCATGATGGGTTAATTGAATATAATAGCAATATAAATAAAAACAAAAATAAAGCGATGTCTAAGATGAGATTCTTACAACTTGCAGCTCTTGTCTCAATGCTCCTATTGGGCGCATGCAATGCACAACGCAATGTCCTGTATCTACAAGATGTAGAGAATGGTTCCGAGATTGTTCTTCCCGACAACTACATCATGCGTCTCAAGCCACTCGACCAGGTAACCATGGTGGTTAACAGCAAGACCCCAGAGTTGGCTACTCCATTCAATTCGTCATCGAGCTACAATTCGCTCACAGGCAGCTACACAAATACAAGTTCAACAGTGAATAGCCTTCAGGTGATGACCATCGACGAAAAGGGATTTATCACCGTGCCAATCATCGGTAAGATTGAGTGTGCAGGCATGACACGCGACGAGTTGGCAACAGAGATTGAGAAGCGCATCGTCGAGGGAGGTTACCTCGCAGATCCACAGGTAAACATCCGATTTGCAGAGCTTACCATATCCATAATTGGTGAGGTTAGCAAGCCTGGCCGCTACGACATTCGCAAGGACCAGATTACAATTTTCGAGGCTCTGGCATTGGCTGGCGACCTTACAATCTATGGTAATCGTGAGAATGTTGCCGTAGTGCGCGAGAGGGATGGCAAGAGCATCGTAACAAAGCTTGACCTTCGCTCAAGCGACGTATTCTCATCACCATGCTTCTATCTCGAACAGAATGACATTGTCATAGTGAGCCCCAATAAGTACAAGGCTGCAACAGCAGAGATTAACCAGAATCGCTCATTCTGGATATCATTGGCCTCTACAACAATTTCACTCGCAACACTCGTAATTACAATTTTAAGAAAGTATTAAAGCACGTAACAATAATATGTCACAGCAATTTGAGGAGACACGCGAACTTGCTAACTCCAATGTTCGCAAGTTTGGAGTCTATGACTTCCTGCGCCTAACACTACCAAACTGGTATTGGTACTTGGCATCTTTGGCAATATGCGTTGCTGGAGCTATGCTTTACATCAACAGCACCCCAAAAGAGTATACTCGTAAGGCTACCGTACTTGTAAAGGACTCTCGTAAGGGTTCCGCATCCGAGATGGTCGCCTTCAGCGATATCATGGGTGGTATCGGCCGCCGTTCGGTGGATAATGAGGTTCACATTTTCAAGTCGCGCAGACTCATGGAGAGCGTCGTTAAGCGCTACGATCTCACTACACGCTATACATCGGAGGGCAAACTGCTCACAACAGACCTCTATGGTCGCAGCCCAATGCTTGTGAAGTTTACAGATGAGCATAACGATGCTGTCGGCTCATTTAAGTATCAGGTGGACCAGAAGAGTGGCATGGTGTGCGTCAACGATTTCAAACTCAAAGATGTAGAGGACGAGATTACCTTCAGCACCGAGGTGATGCCTGGCGATACCATTGCAACACCTCTTGGCAACATCACCTTCATACCTACGCCATACGCAGACTCGAAGACGAAGGTATCTGTAACGAAGATGCCTTTGAACTCCGTGGTGGAGATGTATCGCAAGATGTTGCAGTGTGAGATTGCCGACAAGCAGTCATCAGTAATCAACCTCTCGATGACAGATCAGTCGCCACAGCGTGCCGAAGATGTCATCAACGGCATCATTGAGGCATATAACCTCGATGCTATCAGCGACAAGCAGGAGATATCTCGTCTTACCGAGCAGTTTATCAACGATCGACTTGCTACACTCGGTCAGGAGCTTAATATAGCTGATGACGAGGTGGCAGAGTACAAAAAGTCAAACCGATTGTACAGCCCAGCAAACGAGGCTGCAATCAGCGCAGAGGAGATTCAGCAGTTGAAGAAGAATGCACTCTCGTTGGAGGCAAACCTCGAGATGGCAAAGTATATCCTTAACTACATCTCGGAGGAGGGCTCGGAGCTTCGCCTTATCCCTGCATCAACAGCCCTTGCAAGTGGTGCATCAGTTGGTCTCTCGACACAGATCGAGGGCTACAACCGCGACTTGTTGGAGTACAGCCGTCTGTCACAGGACAATCAGCCCAGCAACCCTATTCTTGTGGACCTCAAGGCACAGCTTATAGCTATGCGTGCCACTATCATATCTTCACTCGACTCTCACATCGAGACCCTTAAGTTGCAGATTGAGCAGATTAACCGCGAGCAGCTAAAGGCCGACAACCGCATGGAGGATTCACCACAAAAGGAGCGTGAGTTGCTCTCAATAGTGCGCCAGCAGAAGGTTAAGGAGGAGTTGTACATCTACCTTCTCACCAAGCACGAGGAGAATGCCCTTACTGGTGCTACGGCAGAGAGTAACGCCCGTATAATCGACACCGCCTATGGTAGCGACAAACCCGTGAGTCCACGCACGTCGTACATCTATCTTATTGCCTTGATGGCGGGATTGATAATACCATTCGTGCTAATATACCTACTCGACCTGCTCAACACAAAGGTCTACTCACGACGCGATATTGATGAGGTTATCACGGCTCCATTCTTGGGTGATATTCCACAGTACAACGGCAGGGTTGAGAGAGATATAGTTGTGAAGGAGGAGAGCCGCGACTCGGTGAGTGAGGCATTCCGTATGTTGCGCGCAAACCTCGGCTTTATGTCAGTATCGAACAGCGTGAATGTAATCATGCTCACATCGTCGGTACCTCATAGCGGTAAAACATTTGTATCAACCAACCTCGCAGTGACCCTCGCAGCAACAGGAAAGAGCGTTGTTCTTGTAGACCTCGACCTTCGTCGTCGCACCCTGTCAAAGCAGCTCGGACACCGCAACGACCGACGTGGTATTACAAGCTACCTTGCAAACAAGATTAACTCTCTCAACGATATAATTATTAAGAATGAGATTGAGGGTGTAGATCTCATTATCTCTGGACCACAGCCACCCAACCCTGCTGAGATTTTGATGTCGGAGCGCATGAAGGAGTTTATCCAGGAGCTACGATCGCGCTACGACTATGTTATCGTGGATAGCGTGCCTGCACTTGCTGTGGCAGATGCTGTAGTTATCGACCCACTAGTTGACCTCACGCTATATGTCATTCGCCATGGCAACCTCGACCGTCACCACTTGCCCGACATCGAGCGTCTGCACAAGGAGAAGCGTATCCACAACATGGGTATCATCTTTAACGGTGTGAAGCAGTCTAAGCACGGCTATGGATACGGTTATGGATATGGCTACGGATATGGTTACGGATATGGCTACCATAGCGACGATGAGCAGGTAACCGTAAAGCGCCGTTTCAAGAAGATTTTGTCACTATTTAAAAAGCACTAAACAATGGGTAAAGAGAGGGGTTCTATTATCGCTGTCGACTTTGATGGCACATGTGTTGAGCACGACTACCCTGCGGTAGGTATGGATGTTGAGGGCGCCGTGGATGTACTACGCGCACTCAACAAGCGCGGTCACCGCATCATCTTGTACACCATGCGCTCGGGCAGCAAACTTGATGCTGCAATCAAATGGTTTAGCGACCGTAAGATTGAGCTTTGGGCTGTTAACCGTAACCCCGAGCAGGAGGAGTGGACATCATCACCCAAGGTGTTTGCCGACCTCTACATAGACGACTCGGCTCTTGGCTGCCCTATCATGTTTATCGATGGTGTACGCCGCCCTGTTGTCAAGTGGGCAAAGGTGCGCACACAACTTGAGTTTGACGGACTATTATAGCGATAACAAATAAGACGAAAGGCTACCCATGGGTAGCCTTTTGCTTTATATGACATTACGACAATAGATATAACCACAAAAAATGGGCTGAATGAAGTGAAACAATCATACACTGCATTCAGCCCAATAGTATATTAATGCCACATCAGATGTCGTGGCAGATTATGATGCGAGTTTACAATACTTACGATACATTCGCATAACCTCGTTGACGTAGTTTACAGTTTGACCGCTACCCGTAAAACGACCACTCTGAACAATATCCTGCTCATAGTATGCTGGATCCGACTTCATGATCAGATAGTGACGCACACTCTCCCACGAGTTGGGGTTAGCACCCTCGCTACGTGCAAGACGACGCGCATCAAGGACATGTCCTATACCTGCATTGTAGCTTGCAAGAATAATGCTCAATCTATCCTCAAGAGGTGTAGATGCAGGCATTCGGAGCATAGTGTCGAGCTCTGAAAGAAGCATACCAGCAAGGCGTACGTTAGTCTCTGTATCGCTGATACTCTCAACTGGTACATTAAAGTGTCTGGCGACTACGGGACGTATCTGCATAATACCCATAGCTCCCTGATTTGATTTAAGGTTCTCAATAAAGCGCGATTCACTATATGCAATAGCACTCATAAATCGCCAATCCAAACCCTCCTCTTCGCCGACCTCACGCATAATAGGATCGAAGCAAGAGATAATACAAGGCTCAATAACCGTCTCGGCTGGAGCCTCCAACACGCCAGTAGTCTCATCAATATCTACCTCAGCGTAGTAGTTGTAGGTGAAGGTGTGAGACTGACCCAATGTCGATTCATACGCCACAAGCAAAGTGACAGACAGAACCACAAATAAGAACTTTTTTAACATTTTTTAGCAGTTTGTGGGCTGCTATACGGGTGTAAAACGCGCCGTCGTTAGTCGTAGAACGACCACGAAATACCAAACTTGAACATTCGAGGGTTCAGCGGATAGCGAGCAACCTGGAAGGACTCACCATTGCCAAACAAATTCTGGTTCAAGTGCTGAAGTTTCAGCAAGATACGCATACGCTTCCACTTTGCCGACACAAACGCGTCGAGGTATGGGTAGTTACCAATCTTAACCTCGCGCTGATTGTAGAAGACCGAGAGTGCTGGATTGTAGCCGGGAGCATAATACTCCGTGTTGAAGCGGCCATCCAAGCCAATCTGCACACGTAGCACGTCGCGCTTTACCCAAAACTCATAGTAGTACGATAGGTAAGCGCTGACCGTAGGTACGGGAAGCACATGTTCATCGGACGTGATTTGCACCAATGCCCTGTGATCGAGATGGAATCCCGCAATGCGGAAATCCTTACGAGCATACAAACTCGTGAGGCTAACAGTGCCAGAGTGCTGTGCTACACGGCTATCATCGCCGTAGTAAATCATCTTGCTCAACACACCCTGCCATGCCCCGATTTCGAGTGCGATATCGGGTACCGAGAAGTTAACCTCGAGGCGAGTTTCAGACTCCTTATCGAAGGAGTTAAACCACACATAGTGGTTTGAGAATAGATTCTCGTGCCAGTAGCCAGGCGAACGGAGCTCCTGACGGAAGCGTCCGGTGAGAATCAGGGGATGTTCACGAATGAAGGCGCGGAGGGTGATCTCTGCACCCGCCGACAAGTCTCCACTACGATAGCCCGAGGGGTAATACTTAGCATCTGCTCTCCACTCGGCATATCGCTTAATCATACCACTCGCCGCACCATATACATACCACGACGAGCGTTTGTCACGAGTCATATCACCGCGCAGATAATCCGAAAGGCGGAGATATGAGTATGTGTGTATATCGAAGCCCACACCACCATCGATGGTTGACACCACACCATAGCGGTCCCAGGGCTGCACCTGTACAAATATTTTATTAGATATAAGTCGCTCAGATATTGAGTCGCGCGTAACATCGGGATTGATAAACCAATCGTCGTAATACTCATGCGTAGTAGGCAAATAATTACCCTCACTATCGTGGTCACCACGCTCGTTGGTATATGTTGCACGCTTGTCGGTATAGACCTTAGACCATGTGTTATACTCAAACTGATGACCCACATATACTGCCGAGAGGTCAGCAAGCGAGAAGTCATACTCAGTCACACGCTCCAAGGGGATTGCAAACGCCTGCTTAACGAGCAATGCGTTATTTCGATATTTGTTGTGCGCCTGTGCCGATGCAAGTCGCATTGGAACACCCGAAGGCATCTCGAATACCGTATCGACAATTGCCCACTCACCAACAACACCACCATTCTCGCGCGTATCAACCATGTTATTCATGTATGCCGCGTGCACCGAGTAACGCTTACCTGTATGGGCAAAACCGAGCGATAGAGCATGGTTCTTTGTGCGCTGCCAATCGTAACGACCCATAGTGCTGCGCGCCTTATAATTAAGGTTAGCAGATGTCGAGGGGTTGATATTCTGAGAATGGACAAGCTCAAGGTGCTCCTCTCGATAGCGCTTCTGTCCCGACTCCAGATATGTCAGGTTGGTGAGAGGTTTCTTTCCATTGTAGAATGGCACGTTCTCAACGCTGGCAGCATAGGCATCGTAGCTCTGCGCAAATGTAAAGTCGTGGCTCTGATTACGATCGAACCAATTTATTGGCTGTGAAGACTGGCCAAGGCCACCAAGAGCCATATCGCCTACACCCTTGCGATAAAAGACATAGTCGATACGCCAGTCGGCAAGCGTAGTGTCGAGTGGCATGACCTCCACGCGATTGTAGTAGCGGTCAACGTTCCACTTCCAGTTGGGCAGTGCACGAACAGTATCGTTAAAATAGTAGGACTCCAAGGGGCGGCGCTCACGCTTTTTTCGTGTATCAGTGGTATCTGCCTCATTCATACCCTCTTCGCCCTCCATGCCCATGCCATCCATACCAGGAATACCTGCGCCCATCATGCCGGTATTCTCACCGTTACGCTGTGCACGAGCCATTGCGGCAGCATCAAGCTGTGCATACGACACTTCGGGCAGCATCAATGCCACCACGAAAGCCACAGCCATGAGTATCAACCGCATATTCTTCATCATTACTATCCAATTACTTCTTGAGGCGACGCACGATGTGCATCAAGAGTGAAACCACAATATATAAAACGATAATTGCGAGCACCGAGTATGCAGGCACACAAATAATCATTGCGAGCGATGCCACAATAAATCCGTAGCGCAACTCGTTACCCTTAATGCCAAAGCTCTTGAACTTGAGGGCAAACATCCTTACAGGGCTGATAAGCAAGAATGCCGCAACAACCGCGATAATCAGGATGTGCTCCTGATAGAGCGCAATCTTTCCCGTATCTGCGAGCACTGCCAACGACATAAGCATAAGCGCATTGGCAGGTGTTGGCAAGCCCTCAAACTCAGTTGTCTGCGTGGTGTCGATATTAAACTTGGCAAGGCGCAACACCGAGAATGCCGCTATGATGAGCACCACATACTTCAACCAACCCATAACCTCGGGGTTGAGATTGAAGTACGACGATGAGCCAACGTACAGGTCATACATCACGATTGCGGGAGCAAGACCGAAGGTGACATCATCGGCAAGCGAGTCGAGCTGAACACCAAGTGGAGAGGTCTGCTTGAGGAGTCGCGCAGCAAAGCCATCGAGGAAATCGAACACGGCAGCTGCGACAATAAGCCAGAAGGCTGTTTCGTACGCATGATATACGAGCGTGAAGATGATAGCAATGCAACCAGACAACAAATTAGCCAACGTAAGCATATTTGGCACGGTGAACAGTCTAATTTTCATATTGTTACTCATCTTATCAATTAGTTTTAGCGGGTATATTATCGTTAAAAACAGACCCAAATATTTTGCAAAGATACAAAAAAATTTTATCTTTGTGTAAATTTATTAAATTTAACTCTCAAAAAAGCACTTTTTTTAGCGATGAATAGCAACCGATACTGTGTGATTATGGCAGGTGGCGCTGGCACCCGCTTCTGGCCAATGAGCCGACAGAGCTGTCCAAAGCAGTTTTTGGATATTCTGGGAACGGGCAAGTCGTTCATCCGACATACATACGAAAGATTTAACAGTATTGTTCCAAAAGAGAACTTCATTGTGGTGACTAACAGACGCTACAAAGAGTTAGTTATGGAGCACATACCCGAGATTGACGAGAAACAGATTCTATGTGAGCCGATAGGTCGCAACACAGCCCCCTGTATTGCATATGCGGCATACACTCTGCAAAAAATCGACCCCAATGCAGAAATGATAGTAACACCAGCAGACCACCTGATACTCAACGAAGTAGAATTTCTATCAATAGTCAATCAGGCGCTTGACTTTATCAAGGACAACAGCGTTCTGATGACCATTGGCATAACCCCTACTCGTCCCGAGACAGGCTATGGTTACATCCAGCGCACAAACAACAACAAGATATGCAAGGTTAAGTGTTTCACCGAGAAACCCAACCGTGAAATGGCTGAGGCATTTTTGGAGTGTGGTGAATTTTTATGGAACTCCGGAATCTTCATCTGGAGGCTCCGCGACATCCTCGATGCCATAGCAGAACATCTTCCCGAGCACAACGCATTATTCGCCTCTATAGCCGATGAAATCGGAACAGACAGAGAGAGCGAGGCAATAGAAAAAATATTTTCGGAGTGTCGCCCCATAAGCATCGACTACGGCGTTATGGAGATGGCCAACAATGTACATGTCATCAATGGTGACTTCGGATGGAGCGATGTCGGCACATGGGGCTCTGTATATCAAAACCTGCGCAAGGATCGTTATGCCAATGCCTACAACGACCAGCAGGTCTATGTCTACAACACTCGCAACACCCTCATTTCGCTCCCCAAGGAGAAGGTGGCCGTGGTAAACGGACTCAAGGACTACATCGTCGTTGATACAGACGATGCACTGCTGATATGCCCTATGAGCGATGAGCAGAACATCAAGACATACATCGAGGAGGTACGCTTCGCCACGGGCGACAAACACATTTAGGCGACATACAAAACATCCACAACCCACAAAGACTCATGCGGTGAAATAACGGCATGAGTCTTTTATTTTTTTCGGATTGTCAATAACTTTTCATAAATAGTGACATAACACCGTTTATTTCTATGAAATAATTTATACTTTTGCCGCGTTAAGTTAGGCAAGACATGCAAACTCACAAACCGAAATCAAAATTTTGAGCATTGGCATGGTCATAGCAACAAAGCAAATAAAGAAAAATAACAAAATATGAAGAAGAAAGAAAAAGATTTTGAAGAGATTGCTCTTACGCCCGAACTATTCGACGGCAAGCATCAGGTAATACCCATCATATCGGGTGGCGAGGATACCATCGAGGATGTTAAAATTCCCGAGGTACTCCCCATCCTCACACTACGCAGCTCTGTGATTTTCCCAGGCTCGGTAACCCCTATCACCGTTGGTCGCGCCAAGTCTATCGCATTGGTACGCGCCGTTGATGCCGACGGAGGCATACTCGGAGCAGTGCTTCAGGTAGATAGCAGCGTGGAGGATCCACAGCCCGACGACATGCACAAAATCGGTACATCGGCACGCATCCTCAAAATTCTCGATATGCCCAATGGCAACCTTACGGTAATTCTTGCGGGTCTCGACAAGATTGAGGTGGGCGAGTACACAACGACACAGCCCTACTTCAAGGCTACGGTGACACCCATTCAGGACTCTACACCCGACATCAAGAATGTTGAGTTTACAGCCCTTGTTGAGTCTATCAAGGAGGTGGCGTTGAACATTATCGACATATCATCGTCTATGCCCAAGGAGGCGGCATTTGCAATCAAGAACCTCGACTCAAGTCGCGCCATCATCAACTTCATCTGTACAAACATGGATCTTACGGATGATGACCGTCAGCATCTTCTCGAGGCTCCTGGTCTCCTTGCTCGCGCACGCCGTCTGCTCGAGATTTTGGTGCGTGAGCAGCAGCTTGCAGAGCTTAAGAGCGAGATTCAGAGCCGCGTGAAGCAGGATATCGACAAGCAGCAGCGCGACTACTACCTTCAGCAGCAGGTGCGCGTAATTCAGGAGGAGCTGGGCGATAGTGTAGATGCCGACATCGAGCGTCTGCGCGAGGAGGCGAAGAAGAAAAAGTGGTCAGAGGCCACAGCTGCCCTCTTCGAGAAGGAGGTGTCGAAACTCGAGCGCCTCAACCCATCTATTGCTGAGTACTCGGTGCAAATTAACTACTTGCAGCTGATGCTCGACCTCCCATGGGAGGAGATGACCGAGGACAGACTCGACCTCAACCTTGTGCGCGAGCAGTTGGACAAGGATCACTTCGGTCTTGACGAGGTTAAGGAGCGACTCTTGGAGCACCTCGCCGTAATAAAACTTAAGGGCGACCTCAAATCCCCCATCCTCTGTCTCTATGGCCCTCCGGGAGTTGGTAAGACATCATTGGGCAAGTCCGTAGCCGATGCATTGGGCAGAAAGTTCGGTCGTATTTCATTGGGAGGTCTGCATGATGAGTCGGAGATTCGCGGTCATCGCCGCACATATATAGGTGCTATGCCTGGCCGTATCATCGAGACAATCAAGCGCTGCGGCGCGTCAAACCCTGTCATCATCCTCGACGAGGTGGACAAGGTGTCACGCTCAAACCACGGCGACCCATCAAGCGCACTCCTTGAGGTGCTTGACCCCGAGCAGAACACAACCTTCCATGATAACTACCTCGATACGGAGTATGATCTCTCGAAGGTGTTGTTCATAGCTACGGCAAACAACATAAACAACATATCATCGGCTCTTCGTGACCGCATGGAGATGATTAACATTCCAGGTTACATCCTCGAGGATAAGGTGCAGATTGCACGCAAGCACCTCATCTCGAAGCAGTGTGAGGCTCACGGTATCACCAAAGAGCAGTTTGACATCACCGACGAGGCTATCGTGCAGATTATCGAGGACTACACTCGTGAGTCGGGCGTACGTACCCTCGACAAGATGATTGCCAAGATGGCACGTAACCGCGCCAAGGCCGTAGCTTTCGGCAATGAGTACACCACAATCGTAGATAAGCAGAGTGTCGAGGAGATGCTCGGCAAGCCCAAGTTCCACAATGACCGCTACGACATTGCAGGCATGCGCGGTGTAGTGACGGGTCTCGCATGGACCGAGGTGGGTGGCGACATCCTCTATATCGAGTCTATCCTAACACCTGGTAAGGGCAAGCTCAACCTCACAGGTAATCTCGGTGATGTGATGAAGGAGTCGGCAACAATCGCCTACGAGTGGGTTATGGCTCACCACGCAGAATTGGGCATCGATAAGAAGATGTTCGAAGAGTGGGATTTGAATATTCACGTGCCCGAGGGTGCTGTACCCAAGGATGGCCCATCGGCAGGTATCACAATGGTGACATCCATCGCCTCGACATATACTGGTCGTGAGGTCAAGGAGCGCATTGCCATGACTGGCGAGACAACACTCCGCGGTCGTGTGACTGCCGTAGGTGGCATACGCGAGAAGATTCTTGCTGCTAAGCGCGCAGGCATCACCGAGCTTATCCTCTCGGATGAGAACCGCAAGGATATCGAGGAGATCAAGGAGGAGTACCGCGAGGGACTAATCTTCCACTACGTAAGAACCAACGACGAGGTGCTTCGCCTTGCGTTAAAATAAGATTGCGATGCGAATTGCAGCCATCATACCAGCACGCTATCACTCTACACGCCTTCCCGCCAAGCCCCTACAAAAGCTTGGCGGCAAGAGCATTATAGAGTGGGTCTATAGTGCCGTTAAAGCCGTCATCAAAGATGTTGTGGTAGCAACAGACGATGTGCGCATAGCCGAGGAGGTAGAACGCTTTGGTGGTTGCGCCATAATGACATCGGAGGCTCACCGCTCAGGAACAGACCGTTGCGCCGAAGCACTCACAAAGATGGGTGGCGACTACGACATAGTGGTAAACGTACAGGGGGACGAGCCCTTTATTCGCAGAGAGCACATCGAAGCCCTCATTGCCTGCTTCAACAACCCCGAAACAGAGATTGCAACACTCGCAAAGCCCATGACCTCTGCGGAGGATATGGCCGATATACATAACCCCAATAGCGTGAAGGTGGTGACCGACCTTCGAGGTCGCGCACTCTACTTCTCGCGTGCAGCGATACCCTTTCAGCGCAATGTGGAGCAGTCGGAGTGGTCGAAGCGCCACACCTACCTCAAGCACATAGGCATATACGCCTTCCGCGCACAGACATTGAGGGACGTTACATCACTCGAGGTCTCATCACTGGAGCAAACCGAGAAATTAGAGCAGCTGCGATGGCTGGAACATGGCTACTACATAAGCGTGGCTAAGACGCCATACGCCACGATGGGCATCGACACGCCAGAGGATTTGCAACGCGCAGAGAAGATGCTCAAAAAGGCATAATTGACACAACAAACAGTGCAATGACAAGACCAACGATAATAGCGGGACCATGCGTCATCGAGCCTAATGATGTGCTGGATGAGGTGGCTCGCCACATAGCCGAACTGAATACCACGCTCGGCACAGATATAGTGTTGAAGGCATCGTTCGACAAGGCCAATCGCACATCAATAACCTCGTATCGCGGTGTGGGCATGGAGCAGGGACTTCAGATACTTGCCGACATGAAGAGCCGCTATGGGTTGCGTGTAACAACCGATATACACGAGGCATGGCAGGCCGAGATTGTGAGTGAGGTGGCAGACATTGTGCAGATACCTGCACTACTATCCCGCCAGACCGACATTATCGCAGCAGCAGCACGTCACGCCAGGGTTGTAAACATCAAAAAGGGGCAAATGCTCTCTGGCGAGGATATGCGCCACGCCTACACCAAGGCCATGGAGAGTGGAGCAAAGGAGGTGTGGCTCACCGAACGCGGTAATATGTTTGGTTACAACAACCTCGTTGTGGACTTCCGCAACATAGCCATCATGCGTGAGATAGCACCAACCGTAATCATGGACTGCACACACTCGGTGCAGCGTCCAGGAGCAAACGGCACACAGAGTGGCGGCGACAACAGATACATCGAGTCGATGGCGCTCGCAGCAAAGGCTTTTGGTGCCAATGGCTACTTCTTCGAAGTGCATCCAACACCCGAAAAGGCGTTGTGTGACGGCCCCAACTCACTACACATAGACAAACTAAAAGCTCTCATCGAGAGACTTATACAATAGAACAATGACAATCGAACGAGAAAACATACTCGACATCGGTCGCAACACCATAGCTGCCGAGATCAGGGCACTTACAACATTGCAGAGCCTGTTAAACGACAAATTTATCGAGGCTGTAGAGTGTATCATCAATTGTCGTGGCAGACTCATAATCACGGGATTGGGCAAATCGGGACATATTGCTCGAAAGATTGCAGCCACACTAACCAGCACAGGTACCCGTGCAATATTCCTGCATGCAACAGAGGCCCTGCATGGCGACCTTGGGATAATCTCATCAGACGATGTTGTGGTAGCACTCTCATACTCGGGCGAAACGGAGGAGGTTATCCGCGTGGCCGATTATGTCGTGGCAAACAACATCACGCTTATAGCCATGACGGGAAACGAGTCGTCATCACTCGCCCAACGTGCACATATAATCATTAACACACATGTCGAGGACGAAGGTTCGATACTTGACATCGTACCAACTGCATCTACCACCGCGCAACTTGCCATGGGCGATGCAATGGCGGTAGCACTCATGCACGCCAATAATTTCCACGCAAGCGACTTTGCACGAGTACACCCCGGAGGTTACATCGAGAAGCGCATCAAGGAGTCTAACATAGAGCAATAAACAATATCAACCATGAGGCTACAAGAGTATATCGCAAAATTGGAGGCTGCGGGAGAGCTTCAGCGCATCAGCGCTAAGGTAGACCCCCGCTTTGAGATTACCGAGATTACGGACCGCATATCAAAGAGCGAAGACGGTGGCAAGGCACTTCTCTTTGAGAATACGGGCACCGACTACCCCGTTCTGATGAATATGATGGGTTCGGATAAGCGCATGGCGATGGCTCTTGGTGTCAATGAGTTGAGCGATATATCTAAGCGCATAGATGATATGCTCAAGGAGGTGATGACACCCAAGAGTACTATCATGGATAAGTTGCGCATGCTCCCACTTCTGGCCGATATGGCAAAGTGGTTCCCCAAGAAGAGCAACTCGCGTGGCGAGTGTCAGGAGGTAGTATGGCGTGGCAAGGATGCAGACCTCTCAAAACTACCCATCCTCACCTCGTGGCCCGCAGACGGCGGTGCATTTATCACCCTACCCATGGTATGCACCAAAGACCCAGAGACAGGTGTTCCCAACATGGGTATGTACCGAATGCAGATATTTGATAACCACACAACAGGCATGCACTGGCATCGCCATAAGACTGGCGCACGCCACTACGACGGCTACAAGCGTCTGGGCAAGCGTATGCCCGTGAGCGTAGCAATCGGAGGCAACCCCGTTTATGCATACTCAGCAACAGCACCCATGCCCGACAATATGGACGAGATGCTACTTGCGGGCATGCTGCGTCAGAGACCCGTCAAGATGGTCAAGTGTCTGACAAATGATATATGGGTGCCAGCCGACTGCGACTTCGTGCTTGAGGGATATGTTGACCCAACCGAGCCTCTCACCGTGGAGGGTCCCTTTGGTGACCACACGGGATTCTACTCGCTCACCGACCTATACCCTCGTTTCCACATCGAGGCTATCACATCACGCCGCGATGCTGTATATCCCGCTACCATCGTGGGCATACCCCCCATGGAGGATGCCTATATTGCTAAGGCTACCGAGCGCATATTCCTTGCACCAATACGCCTTGTTATGCAGCCCGAGGTACGCGACCTCTATATGCCCATGGAGGGTACGGCACACAACCTCGCATTCGTATCTATTGCCAAGCGCTACGAAGGTCAGGCATCCAAGGTTGCACAAGGCTTGTGGGGCGCAGGACAGATGATGTTCAACAAGTATATGCTCATTGCGCCCGAGGAGTGCAACATACGCTCGAATAACGAGATATGCCAGCTTCTGCGCCGCGTAGATTTCAGCCGCGACCTTATAGCGTCGGAGGGTATTCTCGATGTACTCGACCACACGACACCTACACTGGGATATGGAGCAAAACTCGCGATAGACCTAACCAACATAGACCCGACCGCAGAGGTAGCGACACCATCTGTTCCCGACAAGGTGGCTGCTGCAGGCGGCATAGCGCACACCAATACAGAGTACCTCAAGGCATTGGGACTTGTGGTTGCGTATGCCGACAGCGAGTGGCGCGAGAGAATAGATGTCGATGAATACCTCAACGCTAATGGCATGACCGGCGTAAAGTATATAGCTATCTTCGATAATGGAGCAATCGATATGTCGGCAGGCGACCTCCTATGGATTGCCGCAGCAAACACCGACCCCAAGCGCGATATAGAGATTAAGCGCGGAACAATGATAATAGATGCACGCTCCAAGCGTCCTGGTTATGGCAACAACCCAAGCCGCTTTCCCAATGTTGTGACGTCATCACCCGCAACAATGGACCTCGTAGATAAGAGGTGGAGTGAGTATGGCATCAATGAGTTCATAGAGTCTCCATCACGCCACTATCGTAAATTGTGGCTTAGTGACGAGGCGCAGTGGTAGAGTTAGATGAAGGATAGCCTTAAGCAGAACATACGCGGCATAGCGCTGCTGTTGCCGCTTATTGCGGTCATCATACTTCTAATTATGGTGGCACGTCCCGCTGACCGCTACACAGAACCACAACCCCAATACGAAACAAAAGAGATTGCCGAGGTTGCAGATACCACACTGGCAACACCCGCACTGCGCGAGTTCGACCCCAATACCGCCGACTACCGCACACTCATCGAGGCGGGCGTACCACGCGAGATTGCCGTGGCTATAATACGTTGGCGCGAGGCAGGCAAGGTGTATCGCATAAAGGAGGACCTGGCACTATGCTACAACATGACCGACTCGTTATATTTCGTGCTGGAACCATATATAATAATAGGTAAGGAGTATCAATACGAGAAGCGTAGCAAAACGAGCAATTCCAAAAAGAGCGAAAAACCAACCATAACCGCCACGCTTGAGCCATTCTCACTCGACACCATAACGGCGAGCTATCTCCGCACCATAGGCTTCACAGCACGACAGGCCAACCTTGTAATCAGCTACCGCGACATGATTGGTGGCTATCGCACGTTTGAGGAGTTCGACGAGTGCTACGCCGTAGACTCAGCTATGGCTGCAAGGCTTCGACCATACGTTATCTTTCCCGCGCGAGATACTCTCACAAAGCAAAAATATGAGCGCATAACCTTTCCGGTAGAGATCAATAGTGCGGACTCGGCAACGCTTTGCAGAGTATCGGGCATTGGTCCAAAGAGTGCCTCGCACATCCTCTTTTATCGCGAATTATTGGGAGGATACTACTCTGTAATGCAAATTTCGGAGCTAAAAGTGGTTACAAATGAGAATTTTCAAAGAATTTTGCCACAAATTTGCTGTGATAGTGCTAAAATTAAAAAAATAAATATTAACTTTGCGACCTCGAAAGAGTTGGAGGTTCATCCCTATGTGTCGAACCGAATGCTCAGAAAGATTATTAACCACAGAGAATTGAAAGGAGGTTGGAGTAAATTAGAAGAGATGATTGAAGATAACATATTTTCAGCGGAGGAGGCAATGCGTATTGCACCCTATCTCGACTTCAGTGTCTCGCAGTAGTCGTAAGACTCGCGGGAACAACCACCGAGTAAATTTACTGATAATACCGCCTGAGGTTGCAAGGCAGCCAGAGGCAATAGTGTGACAGGTCGCACCAGAACAGACCTCGGAGTCATCCGCAAATGACAGGGAGAATCACCCTTAACATGATTTGGGAGCGGGCAAGCCCACTAAGATGCCCACAACAAAACAGAGAATAACTTAAAAAAAGAATAAGATTATGATTATCATGCCCGTTAAGGAGGGAGAGAACATCGAGCGCGCCCTCAAGAAGTTTAAGAGAAAGTATGAGCGTACAGGCGTTTTGAAGGAGCTTCGTCGTCGTCAGTACTTCACAAAGCCTT
>JAZTYW010000032.1:0-75612 GCA_045637085.1 Alistipes sp.
TTTTTTACACACTTAAGATACAACCATTTTCAATGCATTGTCTTACAGGTAATTTTTCTGTTTTTACAAGAGAATTACACTCTTTTTCAATGACATCTATCCAAGTGTCATAAATATTTTCTAATCCATTTTTTAATAAAATAGGATTAAATTCTTTAACTAATGATAATATCTCAAAATCAAAAGTATTATTAAGTAGTTTTTTTATTGTCGCAGAGTTATTAACAACTCTACCTATAATTGCAGGTATAGGATTTTTTAGTTTGACCCCATCAACATATTTTATTTTACCTCCTGCCGAGAAATAATCACGCAAATTGCTTGCTAATATATAGTGATAAGTACATAGCCAAAGAGAAACATTTATAAATTTATCAGAACCTGTATTCCCTATTATAGATGGAAATAGTAAGAACATTTCAGCAACAACTTGGTGCTTTTCGCTTGGTGTTAATGATGAAAAATGTCGCACATTGAATGCACTTTCAGCTGCGTTACCCGACAACCACCAAGGCATTTCTTTTTTATTTTCTCTTAATGCTTTATTTCTATAATAATTACGAACTTGCTCTATTGAATCTGGCGAAGTTCTTAAATCATCATAAGTCGTTCCCATTTTAGAGAAAATCGTTTCATTTTTCTCTAATTCCATATTTATCAAATAACGAGGCGAATGAGTAACAGCTATATCGTAAAGACAGTCTTGATATGGTTTGCACTTAAATTCAGGAGGTGTTCCACCTAATTTTCCAAAAAGCATATAGATGTTATCAACATATTGATTTCTTGTCGATTCGACAATGCTACTACCTGTTGATGTCCAATGATTTTGTTTAGTCGATTTTACCTCAACACCATAATATTTTTCTGCTATAATATCTGGAAAAGTTTGTGCTGATACTAATTGTATTTCTTCGCTTCTGAAAGGCGTTTGTGGTGCAATTTCTTTCATTGCAGACACTGATACTTGCTCTAATTCAGCTCCTGTTAGATTTGCGAATTTTAATGGATTATTTTTGGATAATTCATTCAAATAATTCTCAGTTAACACCATGAAATTAGAAAAAGCATTGTCTGCTATCAGTTTATTTTTATTTCTGATTGAGATTATATTTTCATCCATATCAATTTGATTTAAAGTATAATGACCATAATTCTTGTAATCGCATAGCTATATTATAAGCCAATACAGGAGGCACTGCATTACCTATAACTTTATAAGCTCCAGAAGCACTTAAAGCAAATCCTTTTTTACTGTAATCTTTATATCTAACAAAAGTATAATCAGGAGGAAAAGTCTGAATTAATGCGCATTCTCTTGGAGTTAATCTACGTTCGCTCATTCCTAAATCTAATTCATCAGTGATCATACCGCCATGCTCTTTAGACAATCTGCGAAATTCAATATTTCCATGATGTTCAGAACGAATAGTCGGACCTATTTTATCTAAAGATATTTCTTTCTGTCCTTGACAATGAGTACCCATGTATTTAGCTTTAGAAAGATTAGCTTGTGATAAATCTTTCGATTCTCCAGGTTCTTTTAATCCTTTGAATATGTCACGGCAAACAACTGTAGGCATCAATTCACTGTTTTTAGAAGAAAAATCGTGAGTTGGATTTGGGTATGGATTATATTTGCAAGGAACTTCTTTTTCCATTAAAGCTTTATATGCTTCTTCTTTTAATTCACTTTTGCGAATACCGATAAAAATAACCCTTTCTCTCGATTCAGGAACACCATAATCTGCGGCATGCAATACTTTAGGGTTTAGAACGATATACCCATTGTCATCTGCCGAAGAAAAATCTTTTTGTATAATCTCTTTTACTTCACCTAAATTAACTAGACCTTTTACGTTTTCAGCTATAAATATTTTTGGTTTAACTATGTCAATCACTTGTTTCATCCAAAAATATAATTTACCACGAGTTTCTTCTGTTGGTTCGGCGTTTGAACGTAGTTTTCCCTCATGATTTTTTGTAGAATCGAAGCCTTTTCTTTTTCCCGCTACACTAAAATCTTGACAAGGAAAACCACCTGTAACAATATCAACATTTTCAGGGAATATATTCACTCCCTGCTTATGTAATTTAACTAAATCAACAATACTTTGAAAATGATAAATTTCATCATCATAGCCTCTTTTTTGCATATAATTAAGCCATGCTATTCGAGCTTCACTTAAAATATCATTTGCAAAAACTGTTACAAATTTAGTTTTTTTCAATTGAACCCAATCGCTATTTATTGCATTTTCAATCCAATTTTTTTTAGGATCAATTGATTTTTTATGACAAATAAACCCTCCTTCAAAACCAATATCCATTCCACCACACCCTGAAAATAGAGAAAGCATTTTCAAATCATTTTCTGTTGTTTGTGGCTTATATGCAAACATTGGTATTTGACTATCAGATAGTACATCACAAATACTATCTTCTATAATGTCATAAGTCAAAGCTTTTTTCATTTTTATTGTTTAATATTTTGCTTACTTATTGTTGGTAAAATAAATTGTAATTCTAAAATGCAAAGTTACGATGTATTTTTGACAACTTGTGTCAATCTTAAAATATTTTCGTTTTCCTGTTGCAAAGATACGAAAAATAATTCATAACGCATAATTTTCAATTCCAAATACCCACTCTCATTGTGTACTCCCTCTCCCTACCCAACAGCAACCTGCAAGCAACCTGCAAGCAAGAAAACAACCACCACTCTCAGTGTGTATTTCGAGTTTTTTTCATCCCAACATGGACAATATGGACAGTATGGACAGTATGGACATATAGACATCCCCCCAAAAAATCACATAAAACAATCGCACTCAAATCTATAAATTATTATACATACACATTCTATATAAATATTATTAATAAGGTACGCGTTTTTTTATTATAATATTTCTACTTCCCCCAAAAATGGCATTTGGACACAAAACAAACGCTGTCCACATTGTCCATATTGTCTATATTGTTCACATGGCGAGTTTATGCCTCTATGCGATACACCCCTACTACCAATGCAAGTTGGCGGATTTCGTCTTTGCGTAGTCGGATTGGTGCATAATCAGGATTTTCAGATTTAAGCAATACCGTATCTTCACTTGATGGGTCATAGCAAAGACGCTTAATCATTGCTCCTTGCTCACTATCAACTACATATATCTTCCCCCATTGAAGAAAATTTTTATCACGCACAAACTGACAGAACACCATATCACCACTATGATAACGTGGCAACATCGAATCCCCATAGATTTGTATCATAAAATCAGCCTTCATATTTTGCATATCTGGCACGGCGTAATGCTGACAAGTCTGTAGATATTCACCATCGGTATCCCATCCGTTTGGTCCTGCAAAGGCTTTGGCGGTAATGAGCGGAATGGTATGTGGCTCGGCTGTGCGAAGCATACTTCCAACCCCTAAAATCAACCAATCGGGCGAAATTTCGGAAAAATGTGATAAAATTTCACCAATTTGAGCCCCACCAAACTCACTTTCGAGTGATTTTCCCAATAAGTTAGGATATGAGATTTTTGTAGCTTCACAAAACTCTCGCTTTGTAATACCTTTGTATTCAAGATATTGCAAAATGCGTTTTTTCGTTTTTGCAAGTTTTTCCATTTTGCTGTTGTATATATGAAATTTTATATCTAATTTTGCACCCAAGATAGTCAAAATCGCTTATCAACTGCTTTCTGTTGACTGTCAACTATTGACTGTTGACTAATTTTGCTGCAAAGTTAATGCTTTTTTTGCATATAATCAAACATTTGACTATTTTTTTATATATTTACCTATAAATTTTTATTTATTATGACAAAAAAGACTAAATCTATCGCTGATGTTCAAACCCAAGAACAACACGACTTGGAGCTTGCTGTAGCAAGTTTTGCTCAAAAATCGGCTGCGCTCACACAGGGCAAAGTGGCTCTAAACAACGAACTTATCTCTACTCGCGACAAGCACCAACCCGAACTGACCCAATTGCAACCCCAGCGCGACAATGCTCTGACCGATGTACAAAAGATTGCAGAAACTCACCGCAAACGATTGTTCGCTCGCTCAAAATGTGTGAAAACTTCGTTTGGCGTGGTCGGTTTTCGTAAAAAACGAATGACTTTCTCGCTCAAACAGGGCGAAACGACTGAATCTGTCATACAAAAACTCAAATCACGCCGACCTGATTTGGTAGCTACGAAAGAAGTAATTTCGAAAAACCGCCTCTACTCCGCCCGCAACGACGAAGGTTTCCGTGCGCTAATGGATGAGGTAGGAATCCAAATCAACGAAGATGAAAATTTTTATATAAAACTAAACGATTAACATCATTGTCAACGGTCAATAGACAACAGACTGTAGACCTTATACTAAAGTAGGGACGCTCGGCTCGAGCGTCCGATGACCCGAAGGGGCAAAAATAACCATGGACTCTCAACTTTCAACTTTCAACTTTTTTATGACTTTTGCAACAAAATGGGAGGGCATGCTTCCTCCACTACTGAATCACATTATAAAAAATAGCAAGTCGCCCACTGATGCCGATATGATGGTGCTTTCAACCCTGACAGCAGTGTCGGCGTGCTTGCCAAACGTCGAGGGCAGATACGACCGCCGAGTAGTCTATCCCAACCTATTCCTATTCATTTCCGCCCCCGCTTCGGCTGGTAAAGGACGGTTGATGATGGCAAAAAAGATTGTCGAGCCTATCCATCGAGAACTCCGCCAAGCCTATCAAGATGAACTCGCTCAGTTCAAAGCCGAAATGGAAACCAAAGGAAAAACTATCGACGTAGACGTGAAAGTACCTCAAACGATGCTCTTCCTGCCTGCCAACTCATCGGCTACCGCTCTCTACCAAACGCTCCACGACTGCGGTGGGTCGGGCTTGATTTTCGAAACCGAAGCCGACACTTTGGCAACGGCTCTAAAATCCGACTACGGCAATTTCTCCGACGGACTGCGTAAGGCTTTTCATCACGAAACGATTTCCTACAACCGCCGCAAAGAGCGTGAGTATGTGGAAATTAACAACCCAAGATTATCGGTGCTATTGGCAGGCACACCACGACAAATTCGCCACCTTATCCCTGATGCCGAGAACGGACTCTTTTCGCGTTTTTTGATGTACCGAGCCAATATCGAACTCGAATGGCTCAATGTATGGGATGAGCGCGACCTCTCTGATGATGAGTATTTCGATGCTTTAGGGGCTGAATTTTACAGGCTATACCAACGATTAAAGGGGTTAAATTATAAACTGCACGTTTCACTCACGCCACAACAAAAGTCGATGTTCAACCAAAAATTCGAAGAGTGGCAACGCGAACTAACCGAGTGCTATGGCACATCAATCACTCCATCTGTTCGACGTATGGGGTTGATAGCCTATCGATTAGCTATGATACTCTCCATCCTTCGTCTCAACCCAACCAGCACAATACCAGCCTCGCTCACTTGCTCCGACACCGACTTTGGTTTTGCGCTCGATATGGTAGATGTCCTAATCGACCACACGATTGAGATTTTCGAAGAACTACCAGCGATAGAAGAATCGGACGCAACGAATGAACTATTACCATTGGAGAAAATGCTATTAGATGCTCTGCCTGAAAGTTTTAATCATAAAACTCTCGCTTCTGTTTCTTTATCTTTCAGCATTAGTTCTCGCACAGCACAACGCTATGTAAGACAATTTATTAAACTTAAAAAAGTAACTAAAATAAAACACAACCAATATGAAAAATGTAAAATTTGATGCTCGCTACGGACACATGCAAGCCCTCGTATTAGGCAAGAAAACACAATTCCACTCTGTCGAATTCAACCTCATTCGCTATCTTGCTAACCACTATCCATCAGCGAAGGTAGAATCTCTCGATATACCTATTAACTTTGGCGAAAAAGATACTATCACCATACACCTCACCGATGGGGCTTCGTTTCAGTACAGCCCTAAATATCGCATCGGCGAAATCCTAAAAGTGACCAATACCAATGTCGAAATCCGTATTACAGGTATCCGTATTGAACGCCTCTGCAATGCTACAGCCAAAGATGTGTTGAACGAGGGACTTGACATCATACGCAACGATGGAGTAAAATACTATTGCTATTTCGACCTCGATGAACTCAGCCTAATTCACTTCCGATCACACCACCAAGCCTGGATATCGCAACTCTACCGCCTCTACGATTCGGATTTAGTGTTGAATAACCCATATAGTGTGGTGTATGAATTTGAATTAATTTAATTTTTTTAGACACTTCCCTCAATATAGTTGCTATTGCCACTATAGTAGCTATCCAATCGGACATTAAAACTATGTCGAGCAAAGCGAGTCCCAATGTAGGGACGCTCGGCTCGAGCGTCCGATGACCCAAAATGGTAAAAATAACCATGGACTTTCAACTTTCAACTCTCAACTTTTAACTTTCAACTTGTATTATGATTTCCTTTTTTCGTGCGCCAATACGCAATACAAAACCATCGGCGCAAGCATCCATCTTACAAATTTACAAATACATAATCAGCAATCGTGCATCGGATGTTACTCGGCAGTTGCGAGCCATAACAGACCCAAAGGAAGCACGAAAATACAAAAGCGAAGCATTTGACTATGTTACATTTTCGGGCTGTTTCTCATCGCGATGCACAGACGAATTGATTGAACATTCAGGTTTCCTCTGCTTCGATATCGACAAAATCGAAAGCGAAGAACGACTATTAAAGCTAAAATCTGATTTAGTGGCAGATGAGGAATTACACACAGTATTACTTTTCCGCTCGCCATCTGGCAACGGACTGAAATGGGTAGTAGAAGTGCCCGACCGCCATTGGCTCACCCAATGCCCACCATCAATAGTAGGGACACAGCGTGCTGTGTCCTATCGACCAAAGGTCGAAAAATCAAATCCGAATGGCGACTGTAGACCATTGACCGTAGACTGTAGACAAATCACGATTAACCACCGCCTCCTCTACGAACGCATCCGCCAATACCTCCTCACGCAACACAGTATCGCCACCGACCACACATCCGACATAGCTCGCCCATGTTACCTCTGCTATGACCCTGATGCCTACTACGACCCACCCACCTTCAAAGACAACCCTGCATCACGATTCTTAAAAGTAGGGACACGGCATGCCGTGTCCGATAACCCTCAAAATAATTCAGATACTAACCAACAGACAACAGATAACCCCCTCGTCCTTCGGACACTCCCCCTAAAACAGGGGGAGAATACAAGCGCTCACATATTGTCCCCCTGTATTAGGGGGACGAGCCCAACGGGCGGAGGGGGTTCGACTGTAGACTTTAGACAAAATAATTATGAAAACGATATTGAAAAAATTGTGCGAGAAATTGAGCATCGCCGTATTGATATTACTAATGATTACCATGATTGGATGCTGGTGGCTATGGCTTTGGCTGGGACTTGTGGTGCTACTGGTGAACACTATTTTCACCGCATCAGCCAATTTCATCCGAAATATGACAATGCGGAAGCGCATCGTATGTACCAATCGTGCGTGCGCAACACCCACGGCGCAGTTGGCATCGGAACGATAGTTTATTTAATGAATAGATAACTCCCTTCGGTCGTGTCAACAAATAGCAGTAGGGACGCTCGGCTCGAGCGTCCAAACGAGCAAAGCGAGTCCAAAGTAGGGACACGGCACGCCGTGTCCGCAAATCCGAATGGCAACTGTAGACCGTTGACCGTAGACAAAATTCCTAATTTTTTTCAACTTTCAACTTTCAACTTTATGAAGCGTGTTTATAAATCCGATTTAGCTCGTGCAGCAGGGGTGTCGATGTCAACTATGCAGCGATGGTGTCGTGAGCATCAAGAGAACCTCTCGCGCCTTTTTACGCCCCCTAGAGCAAAAATATTGCATCCGCTGGCAGTGCGATACCTATGTGACCATTATTGCATTGAATTGCCAGAAAAGTAGGGACGCTCGGCTCGAGCGTCCGATGACTCGAAAGGGCAAAAATGACCATTGATTACAGATAACAGATTGCAGATGCCTCTCACTCTTCTGTACTCTGTTATCTGTACTCTGTACTCTGTACTCTGTAATCTGTACTCTGTACTCTGTAATCTGTACTCTGTACTCTGTAATCTGTTGATTGAGGGGTTGTTTTTTTGTGGTATTGCATAAACCAACTTTTTTTTGTAATTTTGTGAGTTATTTTTTATTTAAACAAAAGTATGTTTCTCTTTAACTGCTAAAGGTGGACCCCTCCGTCCTTCGGACACTTTGACTTTGTCTTCCTCCTCCTTGTAAGGCATAGTATGCAAGCATCCTCTGCTCTTACTGCGAGCGTCGGTTCCCCTAAGACAGGGGAGGAATATGTACTTCTGTTAAGAAAGAAAAATCGGTATTAAAAAATTCTGTGGAAATATGAAATTATCTGATATAGAAATAGGTGGGCGTGCCGTGATTGTGAAGGTTGCGGGGCATGGTGGTTTTCGCCGTAGGATTGTGGAGATGGGCTTCATCAAGGGTAAGGTGGTGGAGGTGCTTAATCGTGCTCCGCTGGGCGACCCGATTGAGTATGCGGTGATGGGCTACAACGTGAGCTTGCGATTGAGCGAGGCTGAGAAGATTGAGGTTATCACTGTGGCTGAGGCTGAGGAGGTGGTGAGAAGGAGCAAGGTGCAGGGAGTAGGGAATGATTCTCAACTTTTTATCGACAAAGGCTCAAAGACCTTCGGTTCAACTTTCAACTCTCAACTTTCAACTTTCAACTCGAGTGTTGCTACTATCACTGAAGATGAGATTCGTCAGGTGGCGTTGGATCGTCGTAAGGAGATACAGGTGGCGTTGGTGGGTAATCCGAATGCGGGTAAAACGTCGTTGTTCAACGTGATATCGGGTGCACACGAGAAAGTGGGCAACTATTCGGGCGTGACGGTGGATGCCAAAGAGACTGAATTTGAGTATAAGGGCTATCGTATTAAACTTGTGGATTTGCCTGGCACTTATTCGTTGTCGGCTTATTCGCCTGAGGAACGTTATGTGCGTAATCAGATAGTGAAGGAGCGACCTGATGTGATTGTGAATGTGGTGGATGCGAGCAATTTGGAGCGCAATCTGTTCCTCACTACACAGTTGATTGATATGAACGTGCGCATGGTGATAGCGCTGAATATGTACGACGAGTTGGAGGCTAAGGGCGATAGGTTTGATTATGAGTCGTTGAGCGCGATGATTGGTGTGCCGATGATACCTACGGTGTCGCCTAAGATGCGAGGTATCAACGAGTTGTTTGACACGGTGATAAAGGTTTATGAGGGTGGCGACTATCTTGATGCCGATGGCAATTTGTTGGCAAATGTGGAGAACGATGCTTTGTTGGACAAGCAATATCACGAATTGGATTTGCCGCACAAACACTCGTCGCGAAACAAGGAGTTGCGCAATCTGATAGTGCCAAACGCAGTGAATCAGCGAGTTCGACACATCCATATTCATTATGGGGCTACGATAGAGGCGGCAATTAAGCGAGTGAAATCGTTGTTGCAGGAGTTTGATATTCAGATTGATGACTACACGCCTCGGTATGTGGCGATAAAATTGATAGAGGGAGATGAGGAGATAGTTGAGAGTTTAGAGTTGAGAGTTGAGAACCCCCTCGCCCTACGGGCACTCCCCCTAAAACAGGGGGAGAATATTGCGAGATTGGAGCGGTTGAATAGGGTGTTGAATGAGATTCGCAATGAGATAAAGGCTGAGTTTAAGGATACGGCGGAGAATGTGATAAGTGATGCGAAGTATGGATTTATTGCGGGTGCGCTGAAGGAGACCTACGTGGCGCAGACCAAAGAGGAGAGCAAGACGCTGACCGACAAGATAGACAATGTGGTGACGAGCAAGTGGTTTGGCTATCCGATATTCCTTTTGGCGCTATTCATCACGTTTAATGCAACCTTCTTTGTTGGGGCATATCCAATGGAGTGGATTGAGATGGGCGTAGGTGCGTTTGCGTCGTGGTTGAGTGGAATGATGTCGCCTGGTATGTTGCGCGACTTGTTGGTAGATGGTATCATCTCGGGTGTGGGCGGTGTGTTGGTCTTCTTGCCTAACATATTGATTCTCTACTTCTTCATCTCGCTGATGGAGTCGTCGGGCTATATGGCTCGTGCAGCGTTTATTATGGACAAACTGATGCACCACATAGGATTGCATGGGCGGTCGTTTATTCCTCTCTTTATGGGATTTGGGTGTAATGTGCCAGCGATAATGGCTACACGCACGATAGAGAATCGCAATGCGCGGATGATTACGATACTGATAATTCCGCTCATGTCGTGCAGTGCTCGTTTGCCGATATTCTTGCTGTTGGCTGGTGCATTCTTCCCACAACGAGCTGGTGTGGCACTCTTTGCTATGTACATAATAGGTGTAGCATTGGCTGCATTGATGGCTATTGTGTTCCGAAAGGTGTTATTCAATAAAGAAGAGACCCCATTCGTAATGGAATTGCCTCCTTATCGCATGCCGAGCATGAAGTCGATGTTCCGCGACACATGGGAGAAAGGGGTGCAATATCTCCGCAAGATTGGTACTACTATTTTGATAGGGTCGATAGTGATTTGGGCGTTGAGTTATTTCGGACCAGATTACAGATTACAGAGTACAGATAACAGAGTGGAGATGGAGAATTCGTATTTGGGTCAGATTGGTAAGGCGATTCAACCTGCGTTGGAGCCGTTGGGATTTGACTGGAAGGCTTCGGTGGCATTGGTTACGGGTGTAACGGCTAAGGAGATTGTGGTGAGTACGCTCGGTGTGCTATATAGTGCCGATGAGGATGATGCAGCATCGCTTTCTGAGAAATTGCTCAGTGCTACCGACGAGAATGGCGACCCTCTGTATAATGTAGCGGTAGCCATCAGTTTGATGCTCTTTGTGTTGATATATTTGCCATGTATTGGTACGTTGGCAACCATCAAGAGCGAGACAGGCTCGTGGTGGTGGGCTGCGTTTGTGGCAGTATATACGATTGCATTGGCATGGATTGTGTCGTTTGTTGTATATCAGAGCATTATACATAATGTATGGCAAGAGGTCATTGTTGGACTTATTTTGCTATCTGCATTGATTTATATCGTGATGCGTATCGTTCGCAAGTTCCGTCGCAACGATTCCGACACACCATGTTCGAGCTGTTCGGCATCAGGATGCCATGGGTGCCCTTATAAATAATGCACAATTCACAATTCACAATGCACAATTTTTGCGATAAGCGAGAGCAATCAAGCTTGCTTGGATTGCCGAGCAAAGCAAAAATCACGACCGAAGGGAGTAATTCACAATGCACAATTGGAATAATGCATAATTATTCGCCTATCGGCTCATGACCTTCGGTTCATAATGCATAATAAAAAAGGTCGAGTTTCAGAGATGAAGCTCGACCTTTTTGTTTATTTTATGTTTTATTGGATCAATTTATAACACTATTTTGTGTGTTTTGTTGTTAGTTTTTATGATATACACTCCGTTTGGTAGGGTGATAGCAGTTTCGTTGCCTGAGTAGATTAGCGAGCCACACATGTTGAATACTTGGTAGTCTGAATTGAGGTTTTCGATATATAGTGTGTTGTTTGTTGTATAGATTTCGATAGGAGCATAGTCTGTGTTGTCAATGTTGGTTGTAGTTGATGTGTTGTCGGTTATGAGTCGAACTGAGAAACCACCATTGCGAGTGTATGTTGCATCGGTAGCTATAGAAGCAGGGCCAAAGTTCAACATAAATGCCTCTTCTTCTTTGCTTGATGTTGATGACCAATAGTATCCGTGAGTTGTAGAGCTGTAGATGTCAATGCCACCGTCGCTATACACGAATCGGAAGCCTGTAGTAGGTAAGAATAAGGCTCCAAGGTCTTCCAACACTGCCCATTGTTCTAATGAATATTCGTTGATGGTTTTGTAGTGGTCTGCGCCATAACTATCTTCTGATGTACCGCCAGGGTTGAATATGAAGCCTTCAGGAATTACGCAGTTGTCAGGGAGAACTACTAAGCCATTGATGCCGTTGATACAAGCAAGTCCATGCAACTCTGCTGCTTTTGGGCGACGTGTAAAGAGATAATACCATTCGTTGAATGTAGGTGTGCGCCATAAGCCAGCTTTATTGCCACCATTAACGATAGCGTTGTTGAGTCCCCAGTCGTAGAGTGTTTTTTCGATTTCGTTTGTTCCATTGCCGTAGTCGGATGGGGTAGTTGAAAGCATATAAGGATATTTTTCGTTGTAACCTGATGTTCCCCAACCGAAGAGGTCGATCCAACCATCGTATGAGGCTGACACTTTTTTGTTTTCGACTGTTAGAGCGTCGTATTGGTTTTCTGCAAAGCGCCAAGTGTCAGTCGATGCTTGATATTGTAGATTGCCTTTGGCAAAACATACTTTTTTGGTTGTACCGATTGAGAATATGCCTTTTAGAGCACCTTCGGGTTGCGCATTTAAGGTCAAAATAGACGCTAAAACAAAGATAGACAGTAGATGTAGTTTTTTCATAAATAAAATTTTGTTTAATGTGATATAAAATTTTTATTATGTACAAAGGTATAAATTATTTTTTAATTATGCAAGAGGGAATGAATAGAAAAAGGATGACTCGCATGGATAGGTCTTTTAATTTTTAACTGATTGATTTTCAGTGTTGATTCTTACGAAAATTGCGAAATCCTACATAGAAGACTACATGGAGGTTGTGGTTAAATTCATTTCCCGACGAGTAAAATCTGTATAGCAGTTTTGAAAGTACGGCTCTGAAATCGAGCATCTTTCGCTGATGCGATATGTATAAACAAAATTGGTGCGTGACGGGACTACATCGTTCCCTACACGCACCAATTTTTGTGTATAGACTATTCTCTTACTTCTTGCTCAAACTCAAGATAACGGTGAAGGTATCGAAGGTAGTCAAGAATTCGGTTTCCAGCTCCTTGATTTGCGCTTCGGTCATCTTCAGGCCTGTGTTTTCCATTTCGATGAGTTCTACAAAGCCACCCATCCAAGCTGCCTGCTTCGGCATGAAGATGAAGAGGCGGTCGCCGTCTTCGACCGGGAAAGTAGTGGCATTTACCTTATATACTACGCTACCTTCGTAGAGGTTGAACACAAGGTTGTTGCCATTGAGGGTGTAGTTCTTTACCTTTGCTTCTCCATCGAGTGTGTGGTTGAGTTTGCCATCAGCAGCGAAAGTAGCATCGGCGAAGAACTTCTGCATAGCTGCGATGATGCGATCTCCGTGCATAGCATCAATAGAGATAGAGTTCTGGCCATTGAAAGTTACACCTTCGGGAAGTTGAAGAGCGGTTTTACCTTCAGCAGGAACGACTCTTGCTAAAGCATTCAAATAAGAGTAATTACCCTTGATATCGAAAGATTCTTTGACACGATAAAAAACAAGGTCTCCTTGTTCTGGATAATTAGGATTTCCTCCAGCCTTATAAGTTAGTATATCTGAAACTATTTCTACAATGTTACTATATTCGGTTGAATTAGACATCGTATTCGTTAGTTTATTACCATCCAATCGATAAGTACCCGATGTTTCCATCCAACCAATTATTTTGTTATAGCCAACCTCAGAATAGTTTCCGTCTGCCTGAAAACTTATAAATCCACTTGCATCTGGCGTAAAGTTAAACCACTTACCCACAATCAGCTGCGGATAGTCCTTATATGGGTCCACATCATCGTCATTTTCACAACTGCTCATCGCAAAGCCGAGCACCACAGCCACCAGGGCCATTCCAATCATTCTAAAAGTCTTCATAATTACTCTTTTTTTAATTGTTATGTTTATTGATATGTAAGCACAAAAAGGGCGTTACGGCTCACGATAAGCCATAACGCCAACCATAAGATGGTGTATATCCTCTAACTATTTGATTATTAGAACATTGAGTAATGGGGGGGGGTATTTGTGGGACACGATGCAACTACAGCACAAGAGGTGCAGTTCACAGCATTGCGGTATGTCGCCAAAAAGTTATTCATAACCCAATCCACTCAATTTCAATGTGTAAAGTTAATACTTTTTTTTGATACGATGTATCACAAAAAGTGATTTTTTTAAGGAATTAAATCTGCGCCAGTTGGCGACCGAACTCTCGTAAAGCATCGAGAATCTCCTTTTCTCGCTTTGCTGAGGGCTTTTTCGTGCCGTAGATATACTTCGAGAGCAGGCTCTTGTGCATACCAAGCGAGCGAGCTACCTCCGACACATTAAGAAATGGGAATTTGCGAAATGTTGCCGTAATCGCATTCTCGGTCGGCTGAGCACCATCTGTTAAGCTTGTGATGTGAATATCCTCGTCTATCTCTGCCCAACGCACAGCATCGCCAAACTTGTTTATCTGGTAGTGCTCACGCTGTGATGGTGTAGCCTCTTTCAGTGTGGGGAAGAACTCTAACGCCTTGCGGTACTCCTTCCCACTGTCGGTAACGACACATATATCGTTACCGCAAAACGAAATTTTAATAATCTTCTCCATAGTTAAACGGTGTTTTACTCTTTGTCGAAATAATCGTGCCAAGCCTTGATAATCTCCTGCTCGTACATCTCAATCAACTGTGTTGCTTTTTTCAACTCTCGTGGCTTCAATCCTCGATTTTGAACAACCTTGCGAGTCGCAATCTCAACCTTTGCATCGTTACCTCCATACTCAATATGAACATGGATCGGCAGATGCTCGTCAGAGTAGAAAAAGAAACGCAGTCCGAAAATTTCAAAAATTGTAGGCATAGTAGTATTTGTTTTGTCTATGCAAATATAGGTCTAATTTTTTAGACCACCAAATAATTTAGCATATTATATCTTAATTATACTTAATTTATACTACATAGAAGACTACACGCAAAAGGGTAAAATCAACGCTTAAAGCATTTTTGCACAAAAAGTCGTTTCATAACACAACAGCCTAACCTAATGTAAATAAACAAAATCGGCGGTGAATAGTATTTCACCGCCGAAAAAGGGCTGTCGTATTGGTAGCCACTTATTATTTTATCTATCTCTTGCGCGAGAATGCCCACAGGCCGAGCATCGTAAGAGCACCATTGAGGATGATTAGCTCGTAGCTGAACTGATAGCCGCCAAGCCACGCGGCGGAGTTAGTCGATACCACATAACATATCGCTGGTGAAGCGATGGCGATAAATGGAATAGCCGCACTGCGCACACTGCGGCGCGTGAGAATGCCAAAGGCAAAGAGTCCCAACAGCGGACCATAGGTATAGCTTGCCATGGTAAATATAAGAGTGATAACACCCGAGCTGCTGAAATGATTGAATACCACTATCACCATCATCATTGCCAATGCCACAGAGCCATGCACACGCTTGCGCGTACGTTCCAAGCGTGCATCATCGCGCGACGAGCGCAGAATATCGAGTGTAAAGGATGTCGTAAGAGCCGTGAGTGCCGAGCCAGCAGAGGAGTATGTCGAGGCGACAAGACCCAACAAAAAGAGCACGCCCACTACGATAGGTAGCCCCATCTCAGTAGCCACATGGCCAAAGAGCCTATCTCCCGCAACAGCAACATCGCGACTCTCAGCAAAGCCGTATAACAGCACACCAAGGGCAAGAAACAGTATGATGACACTAACCTGTATAAGCACCGAGGTCATCATGCTACGCTCGGCATCGCGCCTATTGCGACACGACAGCACCGTCTGCATCATATCCTGATCGAGTCCCGTCATGGCGACAACCAAGAAGATACCAGCCAAGAACTGCTTCCAGAAGTAGCGTCCCTCCATGGGATTATCAAAGAAGAAGATGCGCGAGAGATTGCTGTCTGCAATATAGGTCACCGCACCACCTGCACCGAGACCCATAGCCCTAGAGAGCACCACGATAGCAGCAACAAGACTGCCAACCATAATCACCGTTTTGAGCATCTCGACCCACACCACCGACTTTACACCCCCGCGGTGCGTGTAGAGCCACACAAGCGACATCATAAGCGCGGCATTGACTGCAAAGGGTATATTATAGTGGTCGAAGAGCACGGACTGCAGCACCACACAGATGACATAGGCACGCAACGACGCGGAGAGGGTCTTGGCAACAAAGAACAGCCATGCACCCGTGCGGTGAGCGACGATGCCAAAGCGTTTGTCGAGGTACTCATACAACGACACCACGCCCAACTTATAGTACAGTGGCACAAGAACATAGGCTATTACGGCATAGCCCACAATAAAGCCAAGACAGGTTTGCAGATAGGAAAAATTGTCGGTGAGCACCGTACCAGGGACCGATATATACGTCACGCCCGACATTGCCGCGCCCACCATGGCGATGGCGGCAACGACGCGGTGCGTACTGCGCCCGCCCGTAAAGAATGTAGCATTATCGGCACGACGACTGCTGCGCCACGCAACCACAAAGAGCATGGCAACATAGCCGACAATGGTGAGGACTATAGATAGCGTTGACACGGCTCCACCCTACGGATTAGTAGTTATGTGCCTTGCAGTAGCGAGCAACAGCATCGGCAATGCGCTCTCCATCCAACGCCGCAGAGACGATACCTCCCGCATATCCCGCACCCTCACCAGCAGGGAAGAGACCCTCAACCTGCGTGTGCATAAGCGTCTCAGGGTCACGAGGAATACGCACAGGGGTAGATGTGCGCGACTCAACACCCACGACGATAGCCTCATCCGACACAAAGCCCTTCATCTTCTTGCCAAAGGTCGCGATACCGCTACGCAGGCGCGCTCCAATCTCCTCGGGCATCCACCTATCGAGACGTGAGGCGGTAAGACCTGGGATGTATGATGTTCGGGGCAGCGAGCGTGACTCCCTGCCATATACAAAGTCGGAAACTCGCTGTGCGGGAGCCACCTGCTTATCGCCACTATGCTGACGCGCAAGCTCCTCGAACAACTGCTGATAGCGCAAGCCCGCAAGCTCACCCCACTCCTCTCTCAAGTGAGCGAAGTCCTCGAGTCGCACCTCCGTGACGAGACCCGAATTGGCAAATGCAGAGTTACGGCCACTTGGCGACATGCCGTTCACTACCGACTGTGTGCCATCGGTCATCGCAGGCACAATGAAGCCGCCAGGACACATGCAGAAGGAGTAGACACCACGTCCCGCCTCCTGGCTTACGAGTGAATAGCTCGCAGCGGGGAGCCACTCACCACGCTCATCGCGGTGATACTGAATCGAGTCAATAAGTCGCTGTGGGTGCTCAATACGCACACCCATAGCAAAGGGCTTAGCCTCGACAGCGATGCCCGAAGCGTGCAATAACTCATATATATCGCGCGCCGAGTGTCCCGTAGCCAGAACCACAGCTGCACCCTCGATGATGTTATCACCCACCTTTACGCCCGTAATTCGACCATCCTTGACCACGAAGCCCGACACCTTGCTCTCGAACAACACCTTGCCACCATGTTCGTTGATGGTGCGACAGATGTTCGAGATGATGCGAGGCAACTTATCTGTACCGATGTGGGGATGCGCTTCGTAGAGAATAGCGGGGTTGGCACCATGCCATACCAATGTCTGCAACGCCTTGTTGTAGTCACCACGCTTCTTGCTGCGCGTGAAGAGTTTACCATCGGAAAATGTTCCTGCACCACCCTCACCGAATGCGTAGTTAGAGTCAGGGTTAATGTCTCCACCACGGTTGATAAGCGCGATATCGTGCTTACGCGAGAGCACCGACTTACCACGCTCAAGGAGTATTGGCTTGAATCCCAACTCAATAAGACGCAACGATGCGAAGAGTCCCGCGGGACCCGAGCCTACAACAATAACCTCAGTGCCAGTATCTACAGATGGGTAGTCGAAGTGCAGGGGTGCTGGCTGAGGCTCCTTGTCCACATATATCTCGAGGGAGAGGTTCACCTTTGCCATGCGCTGTCGTGCGTCGATAGAGCGCTTGATGACACGCGCCAGTGCGATCTCGCTCTGACGTATGCCGAGACGCTCGGCGGCACGCGCAATATAAAACTTCTCGTCTGCAGCCTGCTTGGGCGATAGTTGCAATGTTATGGTCTTGGGCATATCAATTCACTCATTTTTGGCAGTTCGGAGATAAAAATCGCCGTTACTGCGACATTCAAAAGACAAAAATAGAAAAAAATATGCGAAAAAATGAAATAATGTTGTGGATATTACAAAAAAGTTTTTACCTTTGCACCGCTCAACGGTTGATACGCGAGTATCTCGATGAGCCTCTTGATGGTTTTCGAGAGCGATGATCCTGCGGACATGGTGTAATTGGTAGCCACGTCAGACTTAGGATCTGATGCCGAGAGGCGTGGGGGTTCGAGTCCCTTTGTCCGCACAAAAAGCGACCTTAACGGGTCGCTTTTTTGCGTTCAAAGGGACTCGCACTGACTGTGGCGGCTCGGCAGACTTGTCTGCGGTAATTGATAATGCGAGTTGCATTAAGCCAGGCTATATATTAATTTAAACCGTAATAAACTCTCGCTAACGGAGATCATTCAATACTTTAGGTATATTGAATGAATTACCCCCACCCTGGCCACGATTCGCAATTAGAACCTGCGTCTCCACATTCTCGCCAAAATGCTCTATTCATTTCGTCAACCTCTTTTTGCCAATCTTCTTCACTTTCAGACCTTAGCTGTTCTTTATATTGTTCTGCAATTTCCTTGGCATAATCAAGGAGTCTAATGTATCTCTCAAATCCCTCTTCAGTTACCAAGCGAGTACGACTTTTTTTTCCGTCTACATCAACTATCGGGAAATTATCTGGAGATAGAGCATGGACTCCACGTTCAATAGTGGTAATAAAATCGACCTTTTTATTATCCTTAAATGTTAGAATACATCTGTTCCACTCCCTAACTTCACGGATACTTGAACCTCGACGAGCCTTATGTACATATCGGTATGAACAACTGAAATATTTATTAAAAAGTATGAATGCACTTTGAACAAAGTACAGATTATGTTGATATTTCTTGTGTAAAATATTTAGACAATATGATGCTATTTGGGTTGGTATATTTACAAACCAAGGCGTACCATCAGGAGACACCTCATCACCAACACACGTCGGAACTTCGATGCAACCCTCTCCATCAACTTTGCTCTCCAAATCCATCAATATCAAACAATTTCGTATGTCGAAACCCAGGATATTGTTGTGAGGTGATTGTGAACTATATTTTCTGCGTTCTTCCGCTGGCATTCGCTTGACGTCGGGATAGTCTTCTGAAATCAAACGTATGTTTTGCTCGAAATACTCCCTTAACCAGTAGACGCAGTTATTCGTAAACATTCTCAAGCTTTCACCAGAATACGAATACTTCAAATAAGGCTCAATTATAGAAATAAGTTCTGCTGCAAGTTTGCTCTTGGGTATAAAACTTATGGCAACATTAACCTTGAGATATTGTAACAAAGGTTCCCATCCATTAGGTCTAATATACTTGGGGTCGACAAAATATACATTCATAAAAGATAATTGTATTTATCACAAATATACGAATAATTTTCATTCAAACCAATAATTAGGCATCAAGCTAACAGTAGATAATCTATAAAGGGCTAATATTTTGATAAATTACTGAATAACCAGATATTTAATATATAAATTATTACTACATTTGTGCTAGCTTTGCATAAAGGAACTTTACTATTTTATATTAATCAATTATGAAAGTTGGAGATAAAAAATTTTATAAGGTTATTCAATCATTAGGAAGATTAAAAGCCTGTGAAATAGAAGCAAAGGATGTTGCGTCGTCTATGTTTGGAATGAAGGTAACCCAGACAGACCATAACTCTGATTATGGTACTAATGACTATTATCAGATTGAACTTTTCCACAATGGAAACTATTGCGATTTCTCAATTGCCCCCAATACCTACTCCTATTTAATAAAAAACCATACAAAGTGGATTGCATCGTATAGGGAGTGGAAAAATTGGTTTACAATAGACTTTTCAAATGGAAAGGAGGTAAAGTCTTTTGAATACAACTCTGCCTTATATTCATTTGAAGACGGATTGTGTGAGATAGTCTATATCTTAATACTATTATCAGTAGTTGATGATATTGCCAAATTACACGCCATATATTACTTTATCTTTAGAGCCAATTCTAAGAGTGGTACATTAGGTGAGAGGATTGATTTGTACAAAGAAGTCAAGGAAATTTCAGAAAACCTTAAGAATAGATACCCATTCATTTGCTATCCAATAAATGCAGCATTAGAGCAGCGACTTAAGGAGATAAAAAGCGATTTACTCAAGGAGGCATTAGTAGATAATGCCCTACTATAAATATTCTGCACGAGTATTGAAATAATAAACTTAGTAGTTAACTATTAGATGGTCAAGCACATCTTGGCACAAAAAGCGACTGTCATTTGGCAGTCGCTTTTTTGCGTTCAAAGGGAGTTGCGAAACTTTGCTTCGCAACTCCCTTTATATTTACAATCCTCCCAAACCCTCCTTTGATAAGGAGGGCTTGTGGCAAGTGTTCCACTTGCTCATCTGTGATAACACCTCCTATTTTCTATATACTATAATTTATCGGTTTATCCACTCCTCTTTTAAAATCGCAAACACCTTTGTGATTCCGTTTACCTCGTCAGCAAACTCATCTACTTGCTTGCAACCATACGACATAGCTGTTTTGGCAGATGCTTCATTTGTGTATTTCATACAAGAATAGACCACATTAAAAGGGGTGTTGTTAAAAGTCCAATCTCTGACAGCAATAGCCGCCTCCTTTGCATACCCCTTTCGTTGCTCGTCAGCTCGGATATGGTATCCTATTTCTGGTTTTATCTCTCCGTTGATAAATTGCATTGTTAAGCCGCAGTCGCCTATCATCTCGCCCGTATTTTTCAAGCATACAGCCCACAGTCCAAAACCTAATACCCTATATCTTTGGATATTACGCTTGATCCAGTCCCTTACCTTATTTTCATCAAATGCGTAGGGATAATGCTGCATTATGTCCGAATCTGACAACACCTCGTAAAGCGCGTGGAAATCATCATCCGTCATCTCTCTTAAAAGCAAACGCTCTGTCTCTATAACCATTATTTTTAGCCTCTTCAAATTGCGATTTATCGGTGTAAAGTTAAGAAAATATTATTACAATAGTTCACACATTATAGAATTAACCACTCTCTTTCAACCGATTATGTAGCTCCACACACTTCGCATACACCCCATATAGGATGGACGAGGTTTTGTAATTACCCCACACAAGCGACAATCTAAAGGCAGTCGCATATTTGCATTCAAAAGGGCACGCCCTTACTATTGTTGGGTGGTGAGCAAAGACAAAATGGAATATACACTTTTGATTTCGCACTAATTTTAGTACATTTGTAAAAAATTAGAGTATGAAGAGTCTCTCCTTACTACTTGCAGTGATTGTTTTGAGCGTGAGTGTGGTGTGTGCACAGAGTACGAAGATGGAATATGGTGTTAAGTACGGTCATAATGCGTTATTTGGGGCATTTACTGCCGTATCAGCAGAGGTCGAGTACGAGACAAAGAGGCACTTCGCCATACGAGGAGGTGCGCAGTACAGCTCCATAGGGCGCATGGCTGCAGAGATAAGACCACAATATAATCACGACATAAACATCGGACAATTAACAGGTCATGCGGTACTTGGATACACATATCAAAACCACATGAACAACTACATCGTAGGTTGTGGCGTATCGCTGGATGTGAGCTACCTATGGGTAACATTGGGCTACTACCACCGCACCATAGCGATAGGCAAGGAGAGTATATGTGAGCCCTTCAATATCAGCTATGAGTTAGGCATACGCTGTCTTAGTGAGGCACAAAAGTGGGACTTGAACATCATAATAACCAACAGCAAACTGTTTGAGATCGAACGCCACTACCAGCCGTCGTTTGCCGCTGAAGGATGGTGGTATCCAAACGATAGGTGGGGTGTGCTACTGGGGGCGAGCTACAAGCCTGCGGGGGTGTTCAACATCACGAGCAACTACTATCAAATATATGCAAATGTAGGAGTATGTTACAAATGGTAAGAGGCATAGCCATGGTTCTTGTGGCAGGAATCTTCGTCTGCTGTGAGACGATTGATTTAAAGGGATTGGTCATGCCTACGGGCGACGTAGTAGACAAGCGCTTCGAAAAGAGCATGTCGCTAACCGACAACAAAGCGGTGGCTAACTTTGAAGCCAAGGGGTCATACACATTCTATGTTTGCGCCGACCCACATATTGACAACACGAACGAGAATCTACGAGAGTTCTCCACACGACTGCGCAATAGCAAAGATGCGATGTTTGGCATTGTGCTTGGCGACTGTTACGCTCGCATCAGTGCACTACCAACCTATATCGAAGCATTAAAATATGTTTCTGGAGTGCAGGCTACAGATACTCCCATATTCTCACTACTGGGTAATCACGACATCTACCATAGAGGCTGGGATAAGTACTCCGAACAACTTGGGGCCTCGGTCTATTGGTTCGACGTGCAGTATGCCACAGGAGGCGACCTCTTTATCGCGCTTGACTCTGCGAGTGGCACATTGGGCAAGCAGCAGATGGATTGGCTACGCAAGTTTCTGGCAGAGGTGAGGGATAAATATCGCCACTGCGTGATACTAACACATACCAACCTTTTCTACACTGACAACTCGCAATTAGGTTCGAGCAATATGGCTTTCGAGGAGACTGCGGCACTCACAGAACTATTTAGTCGCCATAGGGTAACACTATGTTTGCAGGGCCACGACCACTATCGTGAGGATCTTGTGCTCGGTGGTGTCCGATACACCATCATAGGTACAATCAGCGACAATGCCCAACGTGCCGAATACCTCATCATTCGTCTCTCTGATAAAGGTGCAGAGTACCACTGGGAGTACATCTAATTATCCATGACAATCATATCAAGCTGTGTTTGCTGCATATTCAGCTATTTTGTTGATAAAGAAGGGGCATAGCAGCGACGCTAAACAGGTTGCATTATACACATTACCCAAATGGTGAAACATCCTATATCACACAAAAAAAGCGACCCGCATGGGTCGCTTTTTGTATGGATAAGGGGACTCACCCCCTACAACTGACATTACTTCGCAAAAGAGTTGTAGTTAAAGACCTTGTTACCCTGTTTGTCGATTCTCAAGAGCTCAGAGCCCGAGCTGACAATAATATAGCCATTGTCGTAGAGAGGCTCACCAACCTTATAATGTATCTGGTCATTGCTTGTAGTGAAGCACTGGATGCCCGCAGTGGTATATACACCACACTTCTTATCACGCTCGACATAGATATATCCGTCTGGCAATATGTGCACCACATCATACGACACAGGAACAATCTCTCGACCTGAAATATTGATTACACCCCACTTGTCATTTCTTGACACAAGAGCAAGCTTATACATAGGATCGAAATCCTTGGCAATAGCGTAGTGAGAGCGTGAGACAATCTGCTGGGTACTCTTACTTATGTAGCTGTACACGCCATCAATCTTAACGGGGATTAAGCCACACGAGCAGTTGCCGCCATCCTGATACTGGGGCTTGACAACCCATTCACCATTCATATCGACATAGCCCACAAGGCCATCTACGACAACACGTGCACAACCATCAGAGAATGGGTATGCCTCATCTGCAAATGGCTGAATAAAGACCTCGCCCGAGCTATTCATATAGCCAAACTTGTACGACGTTGAGACAATAGATATGCCGTTGGAGAACTCCCCGATATTAGCATATTCACATGGCACAATCTCATTACCGTGCTTATCGTAGCAGCCATACATCCAACCACTACGCACGACAATTATATCCTCGGACATTTCGCCAATATCAGCATAATTCAGAGGAATCACGACCTCACCATTGACATTAATAACGCCATAGTTTCTGCCATCGAACACCTTGAAATAGTCAGAATTTTTAAGGTAATCAATCTTATCGTAAACGATATCGATAATCATATTACCACTGCGATCCATCACGCCATATTTGCCGAGATGCTTTACTATGAGGGTATCACCCTTAAACTCCTTAAACTCCCAATAGAACGACGTACAATGCTGGTCCGAAGAGAATACAGGCGTCTGCAACCACTTGCCATCGAGACCGATAAGTCCACAACCACCGACCTCCTTGCCACCCCAGTCTTCCCAGACACAACAGGGGCGAACACCAATCTCGTCATCAAGGTCAGACATAGCATAGCAAGGATAGTAGTTTACATCCGCCGAGCTATCACAAGGAGACTCCTTCGCATACAAAATATAGCCACTACACTTAATGCCTGACAAATAGTGAGAATCAGAACCTTCGTTCCAGCTATTAACACGATCGGTATACTTCGATAACTGCTTCAAATATGGGCGCGTAACGCCATCCTTCGATATCGAGCCACAAAGATATACGTAGTTCTCCGTCTCCTCAATATCGTGGAACTCCTCACCGCCTGCGGTGATGAACGACTTACTCAAATTACCCTTAGCATCATACTTTCTCAATACAGAGTTGCCATCGAGAATCACATCTGTGGCACTTGTCGTGTAGAAACCGCCAAACTTTGAGGCAATCATCGGAGCTGCATCACTCGACTTGAGTTCGGCCAAAGCCACTACCTCGGACTTTGCAATATTGATGCATATAACAGCATCGCTACACTTTACAGATGATGTCGAACCGGTATATACACTTACAGACTTGTGCTGAACAGGCAACTCTGTCTTATCGCTCTCAATTAAGGATGTCGTAGCATCCTTGCTATCGCGAACGAATGCCATACGAAGGATAGCATCACCATTAGAGGTGTAGATAACATCCTTGGGATATACACCCTTATTTGGTTTGATGTTATTACTCTGCATGATGCCAAGCAAAGAGTATGCGCTATTGTCAATAATTATGTAATACTCCGATTTATCGGCATTAGAAGCCAAAGCCACTCTTCCGTCTCGCGACAGATAGATGGTTGAGTATGACACATTATCGCGAACAATAGTTCTTGTACGCTGCTCAAAACCTACGCTTGACTCTATGCCATATTTTTCGTTATCACTCGCACTGAAACTCAATGGGATATCCTGAGGAATACTGTCATCCGTAGACAAGAGTCCCACATCATAGTTGCTGGCAGCCAGCATACGACACACGGCACCAGCCTCATACATCTTCTCCTCACGCTCAGCGATATTCTCCTCGATGATAGATGTTTTCATCCAATCGGGGAGCTCCTTGGTCGTTGCGTAGTCACCAGGACGGAATGCCTGATACAGGTCTGAGCAGTGCTGTAACTCTATTGAGCCCTTTATGTTTGCCGCATAAAAGGTTCTGCCATCATAGACTCTATACAGGTCTAAGGTGACAACAGGAGGCACTGGAGATATTGAAGGCATAATCACAGTGAATGTTCGCGACAAAGCGCCATACATACCATCCTTCACCGTGATGTAATAGTTGGATGATTCATGCAAGTATATATCGTCGTAGATGCTTGGTGTAATATATCTACCGTCTGAGGCGATAACACCAACCTTGCCATCCTGCACCGCCTTGAAGAAGCTCGGTGCATTATCATCACCCTCACACAAAAGCGTAGGACAACTATCCCACTTATGGCCTAAAATTTCAGCTCCATCCTTCAGTACGCCCCACTTACCATCCTTCAAGAAGTAGTAGCTGCCTCGTCTGCGCTCAAGATCGCCATACGCCTCGAATTGATAGTCAAACAACACCTTACCGTGCTTATCGATAGTGCTATAAATGCCATCACTTAATGCAACGTAGCCATAGTCTGTCTTCTCGATCGAGCCATAGAGGTAGTTATTCACATTGAAACCCTCGCTATTAATCAGAGAGTGAAAGCCATCCTTCACTGCAATGGCGATGTTCTCTTCCGAGAACTGACTAATAGCATCATATCTCGGATTGACAACAAACAGACCGTTATTACCAATAACGCCCCATAGGTTACCAATACACACACGTGCAACATCACCCTCAAAGGGAAGCGCCTGAGTAAAGACAGGCTTTATTAGGAACTTGCCATACTCATCAGCATATCCCCACAAGCCCTTTTTATTTTGCAGTGGGGCTATATGAACCTCGAGATCATCTCCCTTAATCTCTCTGAGCGCAGGGAGTTCATAGCCCTGCGCCATGATGCCCGAAGTCGACAATACAAGTAATAGTAGTATAAGTCTTATCGTTCTTCTCATTCTCTAATACTATAACTATTTAGCTTTAGCCTTCTGAGTTACCTCAATCACAACATCAAGGTCTGACTCTACATCCGTAACAGTTATCGTAGCGTTATTTTCAGTTGTATCGTTCTCCTTGAGTGTGGTGACAACAAGTTTGCCATCTTCATTCTTAACCTCGAGCCAATCGTCGCTACTTACAGGATCTACCTCAAAAGTCCAGCCCTTGCTACCAGAGCTTGTGAATGAAACACTTGCCGTGTCACCCTTTGTAGCCTCCAACTCAACAGATTCTGTATCAGCCTTAAATACATAAGCCTTCTGTGTGAGTGTAAATGACTTCTTAGAACTTGCGCCAAGATCATCATTGCTAATCTCAATTACTGCAGTACGCTCACTTCTGGTATAATTTGGCTTAATGGTGAACTTCAAATCCTTATCACCATTACCTGATGATGAAGATATATCTACAACATCCTTGTTATCGCGAGAAGCCTTCCACTCACCGCTTGACTCAATGGCAATTTCACCCTCATAATCACTGCTCTTTGAGTAGACAGGCTCAAAGTTAGTCTTACCATTGTAATCTACACTCCAAATATACTTTTCCTGTATAACATCAACTTCCCCAAGGTTATACTCATCAGATGAAATAGAATGATGCTTTACAAAAAATCTGATCTTTCCTCTTCTCTCACCTGTAGTAGAGGTATTGGTTGATGTTGTCTTGAAGGTCAAGAGGTTTGATCCATTGCTGCTGGGATCTGACAATTCCAACCAATCACAACCTACAAAATCAAAATCATAACATCTTTCTGTACCACTCTTTGTACACTTTTCTATGATTATACTCTCTGAAGACTCTCCACCAATAACGTCAAATTCAAGAGAGGCCTTGTCAATCTGCCACTCGAATTTCTGCTGCTTAATGGTAATATTTTTGCTCAACGACTGAATGCCTGCGACTGCAACCGTATAATTTCTACCTCGATCATGATTGAGATTCTCAACATTTGGACCAGGCTTAACAAGATACTTATATGTTGTAGTTTTACCATTATCTACAGTTCCATTCTCGGTGAGATTTACCCAATCCTCAATGTCGTCGAGGTTCAACTCAGCCTCATTGGTAAGTGTAATGTTAAGCTCATCAACATCCGTTGTGATTGGATCGTAGGTCTTGTTAAATGCAGGCACATCAAACACAAAACCATCTTGATTTACAGTAAAGCCAATAGTCTTACCGCCAACCGAGAATGATACGTTACCAGACTGAGACTGTGCACCGAAGTTGTTGTCAACAACCATTGATATAGTGTAATACTCACCATCATCAACGCCGTCACCAACAGACATCACCTCACCACCTTTACACAATGTTACCCAACTTGGCTTCTGAGCCACTGTCCATGGAGCAGAACACTGCATATAGAATGTATCTTCTCTATCGATATCGTTCTTTTTGTATGCTGCATACGAACGGGTTACACCATTCAACGATAGGCCTCCATCATACTCCAGGATATTTGTTTTCATCTCATCCTGAGTAATCGTTAGCTCACGGTAGTAGTTGTCCTCGTAACCCTCAACGCCCTCATGCTCCTTACTGATAACTTTAAGGACAAAGTCGCGCGGATAGTCAGCCTCATTAGGATTAAAAGTAAGGCTACCCGCATCGGCATTGTTACCCTCACCATCAGCAGAACCGCTAAAGCTTACCCAATCGCTATTTTCAACGATGCTCCAAGAGCCTGATGACACAACACCAACAGCGTATCCCTTCTTTGTGTGACTTGATACATTGAAATTTGTCGAATTAACCTTGTCGTCATTAGTCACAGAGATCTCAAATTCAAACTTAGGCTGCTTAAAATCGACAGACTTCTGGGCATTTTCCTGTGGATAATCCTCCTTGATATTTGAAGCCTCAAACGCAAGGTTAAGCACATTGTCGAGATCAAATGACAAGTTACGATCGGCAACCTCAACGCCGATAGTAGCATTGCCACTACCCGAAACTACGATATCACTACCGTTATCCTCACCCTCGATAAGCTCACCATCCTTATCACTGAATGTCAATGAAACCCAGGTGACATTATTAGGATATGAAACAGTCCACTTGCCATGTGTATACAACGTAAAGTTGTACTCCGCACCACCAGCATTGGCAACCACCTTCTCAGACTCTACCACATCACCATTCTCTTTAATATCGAACAGGTATGCATTCTGAACAAAATTTACGCTACGACATGCTTCATTTGGCACATCAGTTCCCGTAGGCTTGATAACATACGAAATTATTCGTTCGTCATTAAAATCGGGGTTAGACGTTGAAAACTTTGCATTATACTTCTGCCATCTGATGGTTCTTCCATCGGGTTTTTCTGTACATTCAGCACTTTCACCATCTTTGTCGCACTCAAAACAACTTGTGTCGACACCAGATACTGACGCATCCAGGTTTATGTCGTAGTTATTTTCCAGATTCTCCTGATATAAAACATAGAACACCTTCTCATCACCCAACTCACTAAATCCATCTATCGATGCTGCGCTTGGAAGGTTCTTCAGATCATTAGAAGAGTAAGGCAACGTTTCGAAAACCTTTAAATACAGATAATCCTGAGAGACCTTGAGCTTACGCTCCAACTCTGGGAAACGCTTATCAGTGGCACTAACTTCATCCTTAGGCTGGCAAGGAATAAAGGCCACATTGGCCTCCAACATGCCATCGAAGTTATCGTCAACAGCAATGCTTATGTCATATGAATCGTTGAAGCCATACAACTTGTCAGATTCCCACTCTTGAGTATCAACCTCAACGCTAACACGATCATCGTCAACATCAAGCATCCATCTAACATTTGACTCAACCTTATATCGCTTTGTTTCAGCACTCCAGTCAAAAGCGATATCATCACTACCCATATCCTCATTTGAGTGATTGCCATTATCGGCAACCTCAACAACCTTGATAAATGCACGATTCTGGGTAATCAGAAACGTCTTCTTGCCAGCATCAGTCAGAAAGACCAGTTCTTCACTACGTACGTCAGACTCTGTAAGATTTTCACTTTCGATATATGAACCGATAGTAATAGTAAGTGGCGTAGTACCAGCATTACCCGACTTCGGACTAACAGTCACCCAATCAAGTGTACCATCAATTCTCCACGACGATGCTGAGGTAAACGAAACCTTTACCACATCACCCAGAGGATATACATTCTCCATATCGCTGATGGGCAAATAGGTGGAGTTGTCACCAAGCTGAACCTGCTCCTCCTTATCACAAGAGACCAACGGCATGCACAATGCCGCGCATATAAATGCTACTATATACTTTTTCATAACTTTCATAGATTTACTGTCTGTCATAAATCAAATCACCAGGTGTAGCCTTCAACAATTTGTGCATTACCGCACCTACAGTATATATTGAAACCACAACAATAACAGCAATAGAACATACTGTCTTAACACTCCACAACGAGAGGTAGTCAAACGCGCCATCCTTAAGAATACCGCAGATGTGCAAACCACCCTGAATAATCCATGTTATCGAGACAGACAACACCACAGCTGTAAGTATGATTGCAGCCATGATAAGCACATAAACACTAATCAAATCACCATTGCTGATACCAAACGCCTTGAACGTACCAAGGTTACGCTTAACCTTCTGGAAGTATGACTGCAACAGATTTACAACAAAGAGAATAATTGCAATGATGGCAAAGACGATAATCGCCCAAGAGAGAATATTACCCATTGCACTCACCACATTGAAATTTCGCTTGGCATTAACCTGCGACATCTCGATGTCGACATTATACTCTGAGCTTACATACTGTTCAAACTCCTCCAGCATATCAAGATCCTTGAAATGGATAGAGATGTAGCTTGCTGTAGGCAAGTTTGTATCTCCGAACGTATACTCATAAACACGATGAACGTCATTCTCCGCATACATATTCAATATGTCGAGATTGATAGAGCGCCATGTAGCGTAGTCAAGTTCCTCATAATCACTGGTTATACATACCAAATCGCCATCCTTAAAGGTATCAATCTGTGGCATATAGAAGGAGAGGTCATCTACGAACAACTCTGCATCTGTATGCTTCTTGGCAATACGCTTCACGCTATTCTTGAAGTCATCCATACTTATAGACGAGGGTACAAAATAGCGCAAATCATCTGCATAGATAGACTGACACAAATTGAAAGGTTTCTCATTTGTCTCGGTCTGCTTATAGAGGTATGAGCTTGCAATGATATCGACATTACCAGGCAAACGCTTAACAACAGCCAATACGGGGAATGGCATCTTTGAAAAACCCTGATTATCAACATCGAAACCATACTCATCGGCTCCCTCACAACCACCAGCCTGGAAGTAGATATATGATGGAGCATCAACATATCCAAGTTTTGACATAAACTCATGGGTGATGACAACACCTATTGAGTTTGGATCGATATCTGCCGAGCCTCCAATACTCCAGCCATTAACGACATTATCATCGCTAAGGATTGCATCAACAAGCGGAGTGTTCATGCTTTCAAAGAAACGCATCTTTGCGTATGAACTATCTTCGCCAGATGCGGTATAGAACATACGTGCGATATAATGGTCTGCCTGGAAGTTATAAAAGTGATATTTTTGCTTATTGGAATCCTCATTAAGGGCATACAACAAACCAGGGACATCCTGACCAGCCTTATAACTATTCTTGATGTCAACCCAGTTGATAAATGGATCCTCCATCTTGAATGACAAATAGTTAAGACTGGCATTACTGAATGCAATAGCAAGGAATGTTACGGTAAGCACAGCCGTAAGCAACCAAAGGGTTGAGAACTTTCGACCCAATACGACCTTACTCTCTCGCTTTACAAACAGGCGGAAATAGTCATTTTTCAGCACATCATACAATTTCATAAGGCCTTAGATTCGTTTTAAGAATGTTTCAAACTCATCGGAATTGTAGCTATCCACACCATTGCTCCATGAGCTCTTATCAGCCAACGGAGTGTAGACACAAGTCTGATCAATAACACCGTAATATGTAACCTCGTCCTTGACGTCACCATTCTTACGACCCTCCTTGCGGATCTTGATAATCATATCCGCAAATGTTGCCGCAAGGTGCATATCGTGAGAGACTATGATTGCAGAACTGCCATCCAACTGATTGAGCTTCGCAGAGAGGAGCTCCATAGCTCGCTTGGCATTGTCACTATCGAGATTTCCCGTAGGCTCATCACCAAACAACACCGTAAAATCAGGAAGTATAGCGCGAGCAAAAGCCAATCGCTGCTGCTGGCCACCCGAAAGCTCCTGCGCCATTCTGTCCTCGGCAATGTGTCCAAGACCGAGGTCTGCTAACACAGACTCGGTCTTGGCAAATGCCTCCTTCTTTGAATAACCCTGAATCATTCGTGTCAGCGCAATATTCTCATACGCCGTAAAGTTGCGCATGAGGTTAGTGCTCTGGAAGATGAAGTTGAAGTGATTCAGACGAAATGCCGATAACTCCTTATCACTATTCTTACGCCATAGAGCAAGTAGATCCACCTCCGTAGAGCTCTTGTCGTAGAACAAGAACTTAGTATTGTTATCATGTACAATCGTATTGTTCATCAAGCCCAACACCTCAAGGATTGTACTCTTGCCAATACCCGACTCACCAACGATAAAAATCTTCTTTCCACGAGGTATAACGAGGTTGTGTATCTCCAACACGACCTTCGAGATACCCTCTCTGTAGTTCTTATCGTAAGAACACCTTAGATTACTTATATCAAACAGTTTATCCATTGTCAGACTTTTTTTGACTTCGTTATGGCATATCCTCCGCAGGAATCCAGTAATACTTGATACCATTCATCTCGATGGCATACTTCCAATCCTTGGTATCCTTAATCTTACGCAAATAGCTATACTTTCTGCGGAAATCAGTCAAGAGACCAAGATAGGTCTTATTATCTACCGACTGAGGATTGGCAATCTGCTCAATAGTGTAACCCTTCAATGATTCTGTAGCAGAGTTAAGGCCCTGAATCATACGCATAATCTCTCTGTGACCCAACGAATTAACCTGGTCAACACTATTACCAGTCAAACGCATTGCCAACGCCTTCATAGCATTAACATAAGCCTCACGGTTATTGGGGTTCTCCATAGCCGCAGCATCGTTCACTGGATCGAGCTTTGCCAAAAGTTCTGTAAGCTCATCTGAAGAGATGAAGATAACCGGCTTGAACAACTCACGGGCATCCTTCTCTTTGTCGGCATATCCACTGAATGTAATAAGCGTATTGGTCTTATTGAGCTGCTCATAATACTCCTCACCTACCTGGCTCTTTACGAAGGCCTTATCAATCGCAGGAACATCACCAGCAATATTTGAGTTTGCAAAACCAACAGTTGCGTGAGACATCAAAAGGTCGATTCGACGCTGCACCGATGCTGCACACTTAGCTACAGAGCGAGTAATAAGAGTAGATAACTTATCAAGATCCATTACTGTATTAGAAGATGGAAAACTGTGCGAACCAATGTAGATGATACTATTCTGATCATTTACAAGTTCATAACCATCATTGGTCTTCTGAATTTCAACTGACACAGGGACCTCCATCTGAAGATTTGCATACTTGCGCTCAAGACTTGACTTAATAAGATATGACATCTGAGCAGTAAACAATGGGAATGCCTGATTAGCAGTATTGTTACGTACCTGGAAACCAATCATGTGCACATCCTTGCTTACAATCTTCTTAACAATATCCTCACGATCGAACTTTGTGTCATTTCTGTCGTTACCACAATCACCAACAACAATAAGAATATTACTCTGGTCAGACTTGAAACCAAGCTGGTCAAGGGCTGTATTGATACCGAGATAGAGGGCCTCCTCGTATGTCTTATCAGCCGCAGCACTCTTGATACCATAGTTATTACCACTCTCAAGCCACTGGTAGAACTCCTTCTGGTTTGGAGAAGTAAGTCTGAATACATCTGCCGAGTGGTCGCCATCAGAATAATCACGATAGATAACTGCACCAACCTTCACCTTGTACTGGGCATTGAAGATATCCGAGCAACTCTTCTTAATCGCATCGATAACAGCAGGATAGAACTCACCCATAGACGATGTACCATCGATTACGAGACCGATATTAATATTTGTCTTCTCCTTGGTAATCTTCTCGCTATACTCAACAGCCATTGCCGCCTTGTCGTTCGCAGCAGACATATCGTATGAACCTTCACTATTAAGTCGGGTAAATGTTGAGATATTATAGAGACTTGCAGTGCTACCATCAAGAATTGGGTAACGCAACTGATCCTTGCTCATACGATATAGATACTTATCATACTTTGGAGGCTCTGGTTTGAGTACGAAACCGCTATGAGCCAGGATATTATCTCTATTCTTATTAGCGTAGAATTCGATTCTATGGTCATGCTTCACGAAATATGCAACAGACTCCTTATCCCATGTAGGCTCAAGACATGAACGCTGGTTCCAGGGCACAAATGAGTTCTGGTCAACCCAACCATAAAGCATCATACTTGAGCGACCGTCAAGCGTGTGAGTGTGCGCGAGGAGCGACATATTGCCCTCGCTCTTCATAACATAGTAGAACTTCATATCTGAGCTTAGCTGCTCAAACTTGCTCTTATTCTCAGGATTATAGATAAGTCTACCAGATGTCTCACCACCCTGCTCATCAAGGTTTGCACATATCAATGCCTTCTGATAGATACCATACTTATCAGCAGGGCATGAGTGCCACAAAAGCAATTTAGACATTGGAATCCAACCCATAGATACTGCCTCATGCGAAATCTTTGGATAATCAATACCAGACATAGGCTCAGTATATACCAAAGCATATCCATTCTGAATCTTTGCAATTCGAACCTGCTCATTGAAGCCCAGCTTGGCAAACTGCACCTTGCTACCATCAGGCTTGGTATAGGTCACGTTATCTATACGATCGCTATATACCACCCAATGCTTAGGGCTTGCGGGCTTTGTAGATTGGCCATAGGGGGCCTTTGCAATTGCACTTGCATCAGTTAGCTCGATAACTGCCTTCTTAGCAAGAGTCTCGGGATAAAAGACTGAGCACTGTCCTGGGAGCTCAGTCTGCGCCTTGCCAATGCCGACAAAACCAAACATTGCCAATGCGAATAATAAAACTACTCTTTTCATATTATCGTTTTTTTAATTCTCAAACATGTTTCTAATATGGCATCAACACAAAACCCATCTGACGACAAAGGTTTTTATTGCCGAAGGGATTACGTTCATCAACCTGTAAACCATCATACTGAGCATGCCATATCTGCGTACTTACATAGCCTCTATATTTATCAAGCTCCAGGGTAAAATATAATCTTGCAATCAGACTCTCATTACATCCCCAGTCCCAGAAATATGGCGTAACATACCAACAAAACAGAACCGATGAATATTGACGATTACCCTCCTCATCAATGAAATCATACTTATTAATCAACTTCATGATAGACTCATAGTCGTGATAAGCATAGTTTTCATGAGCATCCTTCTCACGTAACTCTCTGACAAGGATTTTGAAGTCATCTCTGTTGTCATCCTCCAGGTTAATTCTCACCTCGATATGTTCATCATAGTTTGGGAGGTAGAATATCACAGCATACGACTCATCGCCAAGAGCATTTTCGTAGATATACTCCAGACGATCACACAAATCGTCAACAGGAGTCGTTCTATCATGCGATATATAATAGAACTCAAAATCCTGACTTTGTGCAAATGCCGTAAATGATGTGATTACCATCAATAATAAAATAGATAGTCTCTTCATAACAATCTAAATTATATTAAATGACATTGACATGAATTTCAACTAACAGATTTGTTGACTGGTCGACTACAACCGCAGTAACCTTATACTTAGCAACACCCATAAACATATCTGTCCAAAGCGAATTAAAATCGCTTGATATAATGCTTCCATTCGCAGCATTAACCACCTTATGCTTCGAACCAAATCTGCTTGAGATGTGCGTAGGCACTATACCATCAGTAGTATTGCTTAGCGAATTGTTGAGTTCTGAAATAGTGAGAGCCACAATACTTGGCTTTGTCTTTTTCTCGACAAAACCATCAACAACATAAGTATCAACCTGACCTGTTGCAAGATTTTTAACCCACACCTGATATTTACCATTAGAAGAGTGAGGTAACTTCTCAAAAATTCCGTTCTCGCTCTCAGCAACTATGTCATCATGATTGCCAGTTGTGATATAATAACTGAGCACATCACCACTCTCAACTGTAGCCTCAACAACCAAGCGATATGTCTTATTATCACTATTCAACTTAGGAGTTGGAGTGTTTGTAATTTCGGGCTTTGTTGAATGTTCAACCTCAGGCTCCTCAGCAACCTCTACCTCAGTTTTCTCAACAACCTCTTCCTTCTGAACAGTTGTGGCAGCAACTTCTGGTTCGTCACTGCTTAACATACCACCAACAAAGTAGCCAACAGCTCCGCACACAATGAAGAGTAGAACCAATAAAACTATTTGTATTCCTCTATTCATAATCAATATCTTACATTAAAATTTATACTTTAGTCCCAACGAAATCCACAATGCCTGTCGATTAATGGTAAGTCCACTAATCAACGAGTTAACAGCCACATGTTCAACACTGCCATTCTTATTTACCTTTGGCAATATAGGATTTGAATACACCTGCTTGTTTGATACATACGAATCCATAATTCCATGCTCATAACCAACAGATGCATTGACATACAATCTGTTCTTCACGACATTGCAATCAATACCCAGGTTAGCAATAGCACTTAAATCAAAAAGATTCTTTTCATAGGTATTGGGATCAATAAAACTCTCAAATGTCGTTGTAACCTCGATTGATTCTTTATTTACAAGAGTGTTAAATGTCACCGTGTATGGAGTCTTTGCTTTCGCCGACAGATTGAGATACGACTTAACACCAAAGTTCCATGACAGCATCACACGACCCTTTGAACCTAACATGTGCTCAATCTCGAAATATACAGGTACATACAAATCCATATACGAAACCTGCTCGACAGCATTAGTAATGGTGTAAGTGTAACTTTTCATCTCATACATACCAGTGTTTGTATTAAGACTGGGGACATCATGAGTATTTGTCAACTCCTTACCCAAACCGAGAGTGACACTACTGAACGAGAGACCAGCACCGAAGAACATTCCCATCTTGCTCTTACGACGAGAACTAAAGGTAAAGCCATAGTCAATGCCGACATCAAAGGCATTTGACTTAGACTTCGACAATCTATCATTGCCTGACACATTATAAGCAAATGGAGCGTATGCCAACTTCAACTTCGCACGCTGAGAGCGTCTAACAAAGTCAAAATCGACGAAATTATAGGCCTCAGTTGCTCTATCTTCTTTGTTATTATGTATTACCTCAACATCGTAGTCGTCTACCGTAAACTGTGTGTTAGCGCCGTAGATAGCATATCCGTTTTCATCGAATGACAAAGGTGCATTATCGGCCTTAAGCATATGGAAATATCTGTCTGCTCGACTATACTCGCTTCTGCCATTGTTGTCAACGATAAGGAATTTACCCTTGGGGAACTGCTTAGACGAGTTGCTTCGGACATTAACAGACTCAATATAGCACATGTCAGTTTCATCGTTGTACAGAAGATTCATAACAACATTTATGTCCTCACCATAATATTTTCTAACATTAAAGTAGACACCATTGCTGTCATAATAATACAACTGCTTACTGAATGAAATAGGAATGCGCCAACCTCTTTCGCTGTATGACAACTCCGATTTTCTCACATCTCTAATCTCGGTGTAGACACCTGCGCTCTGCAATCGCTTGATATATTCATCAACCGTCACTGAGTTCATGTATGAGATATCGCCCATTATATCGCTGTCGACAGTCGCACCATCAACAAATAACTGCTTAAACTCATACTCATCACCATCTGCGGCCAACGATGCCAAGCGCTCATACTCCTCAACAACAGTTAATACCTTATCAAGGATATTTCGCTTTTGCTGATTTGTCAAAGTCTGAGCTGCAAGGGTTCCCGGCAACAGAAGAGCGACCAACAGAAATAATATATAACCTCGCTTCATCATTCTAACTTAGATAATTCAACACCAAGCCAAATGCTAATCCTGCTATAGCAACAACAACCCATACCCATGCTGCAATAGGTTCTGCCTTCCTATCAGACTTAATAGCAAACTTTGCCTCGGGCGCAGGCTGCACCTCTGCGGCAGGCTCACTAACATTGGAGGTAAATGCAACTGTCTTATTCTCAGCAAAGGCTGAAGCTGCATTAACCATAGTCTTCTTCATGTCCGCATTTGACTTCGAAGCAGCCTGAGATGCATTATCTGGTGCCTGTGGTGCGGCAGCGGGCTTGTTCTGGCCCTCAACAATAACATTTTCAGGAATCTCTATATCCGCTGCAATCTTCCACGTAATCTTAGGAGTCTCGCCATCAATATACCTGCTTGCAAAATCAGCCAGCTGCTGCGCTGTAGGACGATTCCACGTCTCCTTTGTCATACATGACTGACAAATCATATTGAGCTCACGTGAATACTGCTCGGGCAACTCGGGCATATCAGCACCCTGCTTCAAGAGGCTACCACCCATACCACAGAATGGCAACTCCTCGGTTGCAAGCTCAAAGATAGATGCACCCAAAGACCATATATCGCTCGCCTTAACTGCCTGATACTGCTTGCTGAAACGCTCAGGACCCATATACGAGATCGCACCTGCCGAATTGAGAGAGTTAGCACTCTTACGCAACGTCGCACGCAACTGCTTACTGATACCAAAATCAGTAATCACGAAATCACCATTTCTAAGAATCAAAATATTATCAGGCTTGATATCCTGGTGAATAATAGGAGGATTCATAGAGTGGAGATATGCCAAACCGCTTGCTACATCGCGAATAAAACGCCACATATCCGCCTCGGACATACTACCGATATGACGAGACACCGAACCATCGGGACAGAATGGCATAACGAGATAAGGACACTTATCCTCCGGATTTACGCCCAGATAGTTTGCATGCAACAAGTTTGAGTGGTTAAGCTCAAAAGATATCTGAAACTCCTTCTTAAACTCCTTATAACCAGTTTCATCCATCGAAACATATACCTTGATAGCCACCTCAAGATCTGTTGCTGTATCATTGGCTACCCATACCTCACCGAATGTACCGCTACCAATAAAACGCTTTAGCTGGTAACGACCATCAAGTAAACACCCCTCGGAATATTTCATATTTTAATAAGCTGTAAAAAGTGTTGTGACCAAATTATATGTGTATCGTAATCTAAATGTGTGCATGCCTGAGCATTACTCTGCAATGATAACCAAAGTCTCAAGACGATTGCATGCATCAAACACACACTCCTCCTCTACAACAGTAATCTTCGAGTACATACCCATGTACATAAGGAGCCACACCTCACTGATACCCGATGCGATATTTGCCTCAGGATCATTCTTTACGATAACCTTCTGCTCATTTGGAGAGAAACGTGAGATAATCTCCTCGGGAACAAAGCCATCAGACGTATTATTAATTGACTCTTCAAGCTCTGCCTTTGTAAGACGCTCTACAACAGCATCATTACTCTCTACGCTTACAACCTCATCAGTCTCTACAACTCTATTTTCATCATCCTTTGCACCCAAAAAATAGTATGCCGCAGCTGCGATACCAGCCAATAAAAGAATAGCGATAATAATCTTTACTGCTTTACCAGATTTCTTATTTGTTGTCATATTTTCGTTTGTGTTAATTGTGTTTTCTATATCATATTTAGCAAAGTGGTGTGACTAACGCCCTATGCCTCAGCACTCTCTTCTGCTGGAGCAGGAGCCTGCTCTACTACCTCTGCGCTCTCCTCCACAACTGGCTCGACGATCTCCTCTGTAACCTCGGGCTCTACTACCTCTACCTCAACAGGTTCAACAACAGGTTGAGCCTTATCTGCATATTGCAAGTATGCATATACGGCAGCTGCAGCTATTATCAAAAATAGAATAAATGCGATAATCTTACCCTTACCACCACTCTTCTTCTCCTTCGATTCAGTCTCTTGAACCTCAGTCTGAGCCTCGGTATTCTCTTCCACAGCCTCAGGCTTCTCCTCGACCTTCTTTGCGGCCTTACGCTTCTTTGAAGCAGATGGTGCAACTGTATTTGCAAGACTGAACTCCTTGACACTCATACACTCCATCAATGCAATGGTGACGTTATCATAGCCACCAGCCTCAAATGCTGCATTGAAAAGTTCAGTTCTGTAGTCCTCAAGACTTGGATACTCCTTCATCATGATATCCAAGATCTCCTCGTCGCGACATAATCCGCACAAACCGTCTGTACACAGCAGCAAATAATCTCCTGTCGACATACGCTTGCAGACATAATCTGGACGCGCCTTATTGGGTGAATCGCCAAGGCTTCGAGTAATAATATTACTATTGGGGTGGTCAAATGCCAACTCTGCATCCAACTGACCCGCATCAACCAACTCCTGAACATAGGAGTGGTCCTTGCTCAATCTACTCAATCCCGAGTTACGATTGAACATATACGCTCTTGAGTCACCACACCAAGCAATATGAGCCACCTCGCCCACAATCCAAGCTACAACGACTGTTGTACCCATGCCTGATGTAGAGTCGTCCTCCTTTACCCTCTTCTTGATTACGGTATCAGCATCCACGATACTGCGTTTGAGGAAATCCTCAACATGATTGCTACAATCTGTAATGCGAGAGAAGTCCTTAATTTTTGCGAAAGACTCCTTGATAGAATTGACAGCCAACTCAGAGGCAACCTCGCCAGCATTCATACCACCCATACCATCAGCAACAACCATAACACAACCATGCTCACCCAAAGAGATAACCTCATTGGGATCTGCTGGCACATACCAGTTGTCCTTAACACTCAAATCGGGGCAGACGATAAAATTATCCTCATTATTGCTACGCACCAAACCAACGTTAGTAGCAACTGTCATTTTAAAGGTAACGTCAGACATACTTTATATTAAATTGGTAAAGTATGGTGATGGACAAGCCATCACCATACTGATTAACTTTACTTAGTAAATACTGTCAGTACTTACGAAACTAGTTGAGCTCCTGACCGAAGTCGTAGTAACCACTTGTCTCGAGATACAATGTTGTACCCTTCTCGTACTCACGGATAGTCTTGTTGATCTTGTTGAAGAGGATGTTGTACTCCTTCTGTGCTGACATGAATGCCTGCTTACCAGAAACGAGGTAACGGTTGATCAAAACAACATTCTCACGAAGGTCACGGATCTCCTCGATTGTCTCGCACTCAACATAAGACTTGTTAGCCTGGCGCAACAACTCGTTGAGAATCTCAGCCTGGTTCATCTTAGAAGCCTTCTTAAACTGCTTGAAAGCAGCGTCAGTGTGAATCATATCAAGTGGGATGAGCACATCGTTACGATTCCAAGACTGTGCTGAACATACTGAAATGCCAGAGAATAGAACTGCCACGAGGAACAATAAAATCTTTTTCATAGTTGTAATGTTTTAAGTTAGTTATTAGTTTTTTTGATTTTTTTTAGAACTTCTTCAAACCGCCCTTAGTCTCACCCTTGAGCTCTGGAGCCTTAGCAGCATCCTTACCAATGATGTTAAGCTCCTTCTCCTTAGCAGCAGCCTCCTCGGCAGCCTTCTTCTCAGCAGCCTTAGCAGCCTCATCAAGACGCTCCTGGAGAGCCTGAACCTGATCGTTGAGAGCCTCAGCATTCTGACCTGCCTCAACAGCATCATTAGCAGCCTGATCGAGCTCCTCCTTAAGTGCTACAGCGCTCATAAGAAGCACCTCACGCTCTGCCTGTGCCTCCTCAAGCTTCTTCTGAATACGAGCACGCTCTGCGTATGAAGCATTCTGAGTATTGATAAGCTCATCGTTAAGAGCCTCGATCAACTCATCGCTCTCATCCAAGTTCTTGTTAACAAGCTCAATCTGCTTCTGCTTGTTCTGAATCTCCTCGTCGAACTTCTTAGCCTGAAGAATATTCCATGCTACAAGACCAGCGATAGCGAGGATGAAGAGAATAGTCAAAATCCACAATGCACGCTTGTAAGGAGCAAGAGCCTGCTGACGGAAGAGGCTAAGACGCTCTGTCATACCGATGCTGCTTACAAGGCTCTGCTTGCCCTGTGGAATGATAAAGCCCATAAGAGGACCTCTTGAAGAGAGACGGATCTCGTCGCCTGAATTGAGGACTGTCTCGCCATTAATAACCTGGCCATTAACCAATGTGGTGTTAGTCTGTGAAAGAGGAATAATCTTCCAGTTCTCACCCTCCTTAACAATCGCAGCGTGGCGACGGCTAACAGTCTCGAATGACTCATCGAAACGTACCTGGCAAGCTGAATCACGACCCAACTCAACCTGGTCAACGATAATCTTCTGAGACTCACCTGCGTGATGGTACAAAGACTCAGTCTTGTGCTCCAAAATGTAATACTGACGACCAGTTGCATTGAAAACGGCTGCGACACCTGCGCCAACTGAGCCAGCTACAGTTCTTTTGTAGTTTGTCTCCATAAAGTTAGTTTGTTTTAAGTTAGTTAATAATGTTGTATTGTTTCTTTTACTTCAATTCAAACTTTAGTTTCACATCGCCGATGGTAATGATGTCGCCATTGCTCAACAACTTACCATTCTGACCTATGTTCTCCGAGTTTATATAGGTACCATTGGTAGATTCCTGCCATACCATAGCCTCGCCATTCCACTGACCATCTCTAATCTGCCAATACTCTCCCTGCAGGCACTCAACCGTACAGTGTCTTCTCGATACGTATGACTCATCAAAATCAACAATGCATATCGAGCTATTCAAGTCGCGACCCATGGTCAACATCCTTCGGCCCGTAGCCTCTATAATAGCCTTTAGGTCGTAAACCCTACCGAACTCCTTGCCCTGCATAACCTTCAACACATAATCGCCAGGAGTTGGGGTTGCGTTCGATGCCATCATCGGATTAGAACGATACGACTGATATTCTGCATTTGAGCCACTTATGGGGTTGCTTGATCGAACATCCTGGTTTGGCAACAATCTCATCGCATCCTTGGCCGACTGAATTCTGTCTTTGTAGTCAGGAACAAGGCATCGAGCGATCAATTGCTCCCATTCCGAGCCTATGGGCGTAGCCAGTAGCTTTGCTCTATCCCAGCTACCCGTCTTACCACGCTTTTGATAGTATACCAAGTCATTCTGGTCCTCCAACTTACCAAATGGCAACTCTCCGGTGATAAGCTGGTACATCATAACGCCAAACGAGTACATATCTGTCGTTGGCAACACGGTGCTGTTACCTCGCGCTCGATTGACCTGCTCGGGTGGCATATATGCGTAGGTACCAAATATCTGCGTAGGCTTACCGAAGATATTGCGCTCGGTCATACGCTTATTTCTATCGCCACTGATTCCGAAGTCCGTGAGAACAGCCGTGCCGTCAGACTTAAACAACACATTTTCAGGTTTCAAGTCGCGATGCACCTTTCCGTTGATATGCAAATCATGAAGACCTTGCAACACATCACGAGCAACACTCACCAGCGACACATCCTGTTTGCCTACATACTGGGCCAAGTCACCACCGTCGCAGAACTCCATGACGATATATGGATTACCCTTGAAGAAACCCGAGTCTACAGAGTGAACAAGATTACGACTCTTGATGCAGCTTGTTTTATACTCCATCTCAAAGCGGTTGATAAGTGGCTCACGGATTGTTGATGGCACGTCCCACAAACGGAGCAACTTCATTGCCCACACCTTACCAGAGGCATCCTTAACCTTGTATACAATACCAAATGATCCCTCGCCAAGCGTCTTCTCAACGACATAATGCATAGCGACTTTATCACCTGGATTGCAAATACAACGCTCAGGAACAGGCATACTTCCCATTTGTGACGAACTCAACATATCTATTTCTCTAATTTATAACGCACACCATTAACAACGAAGACCTCACCTAAACGCACCTCTATTGCAGGCACATTTTTAGCGTCGATATTCACAAGACGATAAGTCTCAGGCACTGGTCCATCATCCACTCTCTCCGCAACCGTATCTTTCAAACAAGACGAGAAGTCTCTCACGGTCTTTGCCAAGTTGCGATCTACCTTTCGAGAACCTCCATTCACAGCAACCTCTGCAGCCACAGGCTTGGGCGCATTCTTGATGGTTGCACCACAGTTAGGACAATACTCAACATATCCAGTGATAGGATAACAACACTTTGGACACTTAACTGACGCCGCCATCTGCTGCTGCACATCGACAGCCTCCTTAACAGTTATAGCGGGCTGAACTGGCTCATCAGATCCAATTGCTACGGTAGCCTTAAAATTATTCTTTGGTTTTGGCTCCTCAGCCGCTGGCATAGGCATATCTGAACCGATTGCCACAGTAGCCTTGAAGTTACTCTTTGGTTTTGGCTCCTCAGCCACTGGCATAGGCATATCCGAGCCAATTGCCACGGTAGATTTGAAGTTACTCTTTGGTTTTGGCTCCTCAACTTCAGGTAGGTCCTTATCAGAACCAAACACTACGGTTGCGCGCAAATCTTTTTTGGGCTTAGGCTCACTCACCTTGCTTGGTTTGGCTTTTTCCGCGCCATAAGCAACGGTTGCCATAAAACTATTTGAGACTGCAGCAGCCTGCTCAGGCTCTACCTTGGGCTCAACCTTAGGCTCCTCTTTAACCTCAACCTGTGGAGCCGCCTCCACGACAGCCGCCTCAGATGCAGCCTCGTTAGATTCCACTATAGGTTCGAATGACTCTTCGCCACACTTCTCACACTGAGACACAGTGTCGAAATTAAACCATCCACAGTTATTACATCTCTTCATAATATATTGGGTTATTGAGATTATTGAGCTTTTACTACAACAAAATTATATAAAATATGCGGAAATAACAAAACTTTTTATAATATTTTTTTACACAAAGGCAATATTGGCAACATATTACTATATGTCAACCATTTACTCTAATATCAACGATATTTTTATGCGATTTTACTTAATAAATTTGCGAATTTATTGGAAAGTTTACGAACAACTAACACTACAAAGCCGAGATTTAACGACATTCCTCAACCCCATAAAAATGCACTACAATAGACTGTACGACACATTTACTTTTATTTTCAATAACAGCATAAAGTTTTCCAAATTTCCACACACCTCCACATGCAATTTATTTTAATACTATAACAGTTTATTCATTGTGCACAGTGCAAACAAGCATAATCACATCTAAAAAAATATGGGTGTCACGCAAACGTGACACCCACACAAATCAACCTAAATTCTGGTGATTATCATTAGTTACCTGGCTTGAATACCTCCGACATAAAGACTGTTGTAGTAGGACCATTATCGTAACCGAATACAACAATCACATACTCATAGAAGCTATTTACAGAGTTGTTTAGCTGTGAGTTAGAGATAGACTTCTCGCCTGTGAAGAGGCGTGGCTCAATTTGGTTGTCGTAATCTGGAATAAGGTATGCGATGAGGTCATCGTATGACTTAGACTGGTCAGGACCATACTGCGATACAACAGACTGTCTCTGTACAGTTACATAGTACTGTGTATTGGCATCAGAAGGCGTAACAGTAAACTTTACTGATGAGTTATCAGTGTAGTCAATAGAGATATCGAATGTACAATCCGATGGCGTAGGAGTTACGGTAGAGAACTCTGCAGTAGCCATCTGCGACACAGCGTTACCCTCTGCATCCAAAGCGATGCAGTAGAATACATAGTCAGTAGCCCAGCGAAGCTTCATGATGTCGTATGATGCATAGAGAGTCTTGTTGCCATACTTCATATCATAGCCCATAAAGTTTGTCCATGGGCTGTCGTATGATGCTGCGTAGTCCTCCCATACAGCACGACGCTTTGCGAGAATCTCCTCTGCAGTAGTTGCTGCAAACTCCTCAGCGGTATAGATACCGAAGATGTAGCCGTCCTCAAGCTCAGTAGCTACTGAGATTGTAGCATCGCGCCATGTAATCTCGCTAACCGAGATAGTAAAGAGACCATCTGATGGTACGGGCATAGTGCGCACAGCCTCATACTCAAGGAATGTAGTAGCCTCAACAAGCTCTGCGTCGTAACCAAAAGCAACAACATAGTAGTCAGAATCGGGGTTAAGGCCCTCGAAAGTAATAGACTGTGAGCCTGTATAGAGGCTGTCGGCTGTTACGTTAGCCAATACCTCATAGAAGTATGTTGCACCGTAATCGTCGCCAAGCTGCTCGGGAGTGATGCATGCAGCGTAGTATGTAGCGTCGTCGTAGTTTACATCGACATTGCAAATAACGCTCTCATGAGTAACGTCCTCAATCTCCAACCAGAGCTTAACCTCGCGCACAGCAGACTGTGGCTGGAATGCCTCCGATACATATACCTCTGTTGTAGGACCATCGTTGAAGCCCCATACGAGAATCTGATACTCGTGCAATGTATCTACCTTCTTGTTGATAGAGTCGTTTGTGAGTTCCTGTGTGCCATTGAAGATAAAGGCTGCAATCTGGTCATCAGTCTTGCCGAAGGTTAGATCCCAAATCATATCTTCCCATGACTCCTCTTTGCCATCACCGAAGCGCTCTACGTAGCGTTTATCCTGAATGGTTACGAAGTATGGATCGTCGTTTGTAGCATTTACAGTAAAGGCTACGCTTGACTCTGTAACCTCACCAAGAGTAACTGAGAGCACATTTGCCGAAGACTCTGGTGTTGTTGTTGCGAACTCTACGGTTACTACATTTGTAGTCTGGTAACCCTCATCGTTCATACCAAATGCATATACAACATACTCTGCTCCCCAACGGAGGTTGTAATACTCGCTAACGTTGAGGGTTTGTGTGCCACTCTGCTGGTAGAGCTGCATATACTTCTGCCATGTGTCCAAGTCAGGGTAGGTCTCAATGCCATACTCAACGTCAAGTTCCCAAAGGCGGATGCGCTCAGCAACGATAGCCTCGGGGTTCTCTGCATAGAGTTTATTCCACTCGCCCTTCTCCATAACATCTACGATGTACTCCATGTTGTTGTTAGATGGGGTGATATCTACCCACGCATCGCGCCATGTAGCACTGCTCTCCACATACGCAACCTCGAGCGTCTCGTTAATCTCGAAGTCAGCAGTTGTGATAGCGTCGCTAACGAGGTAGTCAGTTGTATAGCGCTTCTCCTCTGCGTCGTAACCGAAATAGAGCACCTTATACTCGCTCTCGGCGTTAAGCTCCTCGGCAGTGATAGTCTGCTTACCAGTGTAAGCCTCCTCCATGGTCATAAGCGCTGCCTTCATAGCGATGTCGCGCTCCTCTACAAGTTCCTCAGCAGCGTAGAGCTGTGCGAAGTATGTAGCATCCTCGATGTTAGGAGTGATTGTGTATGTGATAGTTGATGAAGTCACCTCGCCAGCGCTGAATGCCAACTCGAGCTTTGTCTCGGGCTGTGGCTGTGGTGTTGGCTCCTCTGTCTCGTTGCAGGCTGTAGCCAAGAGTGCCGCTGCCGACAACATCCACATTGAAAGTTTCATAAATTTGTTCATAGTTGTTTATGGTTTTAAGTTATTATTTGCCTACTGTGGCATAGCGCCTGTTGTAAATGGAAAGACGCTGAGCTTTGTGGTTGCGCCATTCTCATCCATGCCGAATACGAATACAGCATATTCACGGTCGGGGCGGAGGAGCATCTCGCGCTCGGTAAAGCAGTCGAACTCCGAATCGCCCATCTTGTACATCTTTGCAAGATCTTTAGATGTGCCATTACGGTTGTAGAGGCCGTTGTAGAGTATCTCGTGCATAAGGAAGTCGTCGTCGTTGCGACCATCATTATCCTCAGTAAAGTACCAGTCATACCAGCTCTTGTTGGTGATAGTAACAAAATAGTTCTCATCCTTCTTTGAGGGGATGATGGTGGCATTTGCTCTCCAGCCACGAAGCAAGCCCTCGGCAGTCTCCTCCTCGTACCACACTACATCGATGTTGGGCACCTCGAAGGTCATATCAGATGGTTCAGGTGATGCAGTCTTGAAGATGCGGCGTGTGATGTTGGTTGTTGCCTCGCCGTTGAGAGTTACGCCGTATGCCCAGACGAGGTACTCGGTATTCCACTCTGCAACTGACAAGAGTGCGTCGGTACTAAATGTACTACTGCCAATGGTGGTATCGAACTCGATCATCTCCTCAAGGGTGATACCATACATCTGCGACGCGTATGCCCAATATGAGTAGTCATAGCCCAAGAGTTCATAGTCGCTCGAGTGCTGGTAATTCTCATAGTTAAACAAGGGGTATACCCAGCAGAAGTAGCGCATATCCTCGCTTGGAGGTGTTACGGTAATCTTTGCCGACATACCAGTGATATCAGAGATCTCAAGACCGATCTCCTCGGGTGCATCTGGCGTTGTGATACGCTCCGAGAACAACACATCGCCCACCTTCTTGCCTGTAGCCTCGTCATACTCGAAGTAAACAACCTTGTAGTGTGAGTGACCAATAAGACCCTGGAAGGTAAGTGTCTGCGTACCCGATGCGAGGAGATCCTCGAAGTAGTCGCTATAGCGAATATCTACATAAATCTCCAAGTTGTCACGACCCATAAACTCCTCGGTGTCGGGATAGAGGAATGCGTAGTAAACAACATCCTCTGAGGATGGAGTGATTGTAACGACCACATTGTCATGCTCAAGACTCTCTATCTTGAACAACTCCTCGGGAGTGCCGGGTGTGGGCTTAACATCTGGCTCATCAACATCATTGTTACAGCCAACAAGCGAAACGAATGAAAACATAGCACACAACAAGAGTGCACATCTAGTAAATTTGTTCATTTTGGTTTTGGTAGTTTGTTAAAAAATTATTATTGCATCTCATCAACCTCGTTATTTGATGTTATTACACACCAAATAACCTCACAAAGATATACACAATTAATTCAAATATGCAAATAACAGTATTAAATTCTTGACATTTTATTAAAAATATATTCTCGATTAACAACTACATCAGAACACGTTGAATAACCATCGATTGAGCATAACACATATAAATATGATGCTGCACACTGTCGCATGTCGCCATTTTTAACAGAAATAACGAAATTTATACCATTAATTTCCATTAATTCATCTAATTTTATAACTTTGTGCCGCTTAGCCACACCAGTGTGATGTAGCGCTAATATCTGCAACTACACATACAACTGAGCAAGAAATCAACTTAAAGAATAAGGCCCTATGAGAAAACTAAATATATACACAGCAATATGCCTACTGCTTTTTAGCTGTACAAATGCCAACATCGATGAACATACAACCAATCTTATCAACGGCATTCCCGACAAGGTTATCGCATCACTTGATGAGGAGGATACGCGCATAGAGTTAAACAACAATCTTGAGACCGTATGGAGCAAGGGTGATGCCGTATCGGTATTCTACAAAAGCAACGCAAACAACCGTTACAGTTATACAGGCGAGAGTGGAGAGAAGAGTGGCGAACTGACTCGCAATACGGCACTCACAGGTAGCCAGACCATTGATAATATCGTGGCACTCTACCCCTACGATGCCAACTACTCGCTTGATACACAGACAGAGGCCATATCCCTTACAATACCCACTGGGCAGAGATATCTCGAGAATTCGTATGGTCTTGGCGACAACCTTATGCTCTACACCGGCAAAAGCGACAACTTCTATTTTAGAAGTGCATGCGGTTGGCTGCGCCTGCATCTATGCGGTGCGAAGAGCGTAAGCAGCATCACTCTCCGAGGCAACAACAACGAGGTGCTGGCAGGCAAGGCGACACTCGACTACACAAACATGGAGCTCAACATGACGGGCAACACGAACGACAAATCGCTACAGATGCTGACCCTCGATTGTGGCGATGGCGTGAGACTCAACTCCGCCTATGCCACAGAGTTCTACTTCGTAGTTGCGCCACAAACATTTGACAGGGGTATTACCGTAGATATCACGTTTGATGACGGCTCTACAATCACAAAATCTACATCTAAGAGCATCTCAATAGAACGCAACTGCATACAGCCAATGAGCACCATCGACACCATTGGCGAGAGTATCGACACCGAAACGATGCCCCTTATATCGTCATACCCCAGCATCATATATGACGATGACAGCGATGACATAGTAATATTGGTAAACGGCAACGACACATCCATAGCCGGCTACACGGGCGACCTATATGCACACACAGGTCTTATTACCGACAAAAGTACATCGCTTAGCGACTGGAAGTATGTCAAGGCGAGTTGGAGTGTGAATATACCAGAGTGCAAGCTGATAAACCGCGGCAACAACATCTGGCAGTTCACCATCAAGGGCGGAATACGCGAGTTCTATGGCGTGAACACCACGGATGATGTGCTCAACATTGCCTTCGTATTCCGTTCGGCAGATGGCAACAAAGAACTCAAGGATAATGGCAGGGATATATTCCTCGCCGTAAGTGACCGCGAGGCGGAGATGGCACGATTTATCACCACCACGCCAACCACATTCGACGAAAACAGCACCCAGGACATCATCATCACGCTCAACACCGCCGGCACAGCAATGGATGGCTACATGGGCGAGCTATACGCACACACGGGCGTACTTACTAACAGAAGTAACACGACTGGCGACTGGAAATATGTAAAGAGCAACTGGGGTGTAAACACCGAGGCATGCCGTCTCACGAAGATTGACGATAACAGATGGCAATATATCATCAAGGGTGGACCTCGCGCCTTCTATGGCGTCCCAGCGAATGAGAATATCGAGTATATATGCTTCGTATTCCGTTCGGCAGACTGCACCATGGAGCTAAAGGATATGGGTAACGACATCCTGATCTATGTCGAAAACTCTCTCTCACGCAGACCTTTGGGCGCTACACACGGCGTAACCGTAAATGGCACCTCTGCCACATTTGTACTATACGCACCAGGCAAGAGCCGAGTCAACCTCCTTGGCGACTTCAACAACTACTCTACGACCGCAACACAGATGATCAAGGACAACAACTACTTCTGGGTTACGATTGACGGCCTACAACGAGGCAAGGAGTATAGTTACCAGTATTTGGTGGATGGCTCTATACGTATTGGAGACCCATACGCCGAGAAGATTCTCGACCCATGGAACGACCAGTACATCAGTTCATCGGTATATCCCAACTTGATGAGCTACCCGTCGAACGCATCTGACGTCGTTTCGGTATTTGAGACTTCGCCCCGCCCATACAACTGGGAGGTAACAGCCTTCGACCGCCCTGCACAGAACACTCTCGCAATATATGAGCTTCACTTGCGCGACTTCACCAGCGAAGGCTCGTTCAAGTCAGCTATGACAAAGCTCGACTATCTTGATAATCTCGGCATCAACGCCATTGAGCTCATGCCTATTCAGGAGTTCGACGGCAACGATTCATGGGGCTACAACCCATGTTTCTACTTTGCGCCCGACAAGGCATACGGCACAAAGGAGGATGTAAAACGCTTCGTTGACGAGTGTCACAAGCGTGGCATTGCCGTAATTCTCGATGTTGTTATCAACCACGCTACGGGACAGTTCCCCTATGCCAAAATGTGGTGGAACAGTTCAGCTAATAAGACGGCCTCAAACAACCCGTTCTTTAATGTCGATGCACCGCACAACTGGAGCGTATATCACGACTTCAACCATACATATAGCGCTACGCAGGACTACTTCAAGCACATGCTAAAGTTCTGGCTCACGGAGTATAAGATCGACGGATTCCGCTTTGACCTCTCAAAGGGTCTGGTGCAGAATCCAGGTAATTACGACGCAAGTGGCTACTCGGCACAGCGCATCGGCATCATCAAGGGCTATGCCGAGGCTATCAAGTCGGTATCGAGCGATGCGTACATCATTCTGGAGCACTTCTGCGACCAATATGAGGAGGATGAGCTCTACAACTCCATCGGCGCACTTTGCTGGAACAACGCCCAGCAGAATGGCTATATGGAGTCGGTGATGGGTTGGAGTGGCAGCAGTGACTTTTCAAACTTCAAGAGCGGCAGGGTCAACAATATCGAGACCCACGACGAGGAGCGCATAGCATATAAGGCCGTGACCTATGGTCAGTCATGGATGAAGAACGACTGGGCGAAGATTTCAAAGCGTCTGCAGGCAGCATACGCACTCCACTTCCTCACGCCCTATCCCAAGATGATGTGGCAGTTTGGTGAGCTTGGCTACGACGTATCAATAGAGGAGAATGGCCGAACAGGACGCAAGCCCGTGCATTGGGAATACTATAACGATAGCAACCGCAGAGCGCTCTACGACGCTTTGTCAAAGATTATATCGTTCCGCACCTCACGCGAGGATATCTACAACGTAGATAACATCCCCGTGCATACATGGAGGGTTGGCGACGATAGCTTTGGCGGCAAACATCTCGTAATGGACAAGGTTATCGTTGTTGCCAACTTCTCTAACTCGCACGTCTCATTCAACATCAGCGTTACCAACCCTGGCGTCTGGACCAATCTTATGACGGGTGCAAAGGTTACACTCGGCTCGACCTACAACGTTTCACTCGCAGGCAGCGATTACATCGTTCTGGTTAGATAGCAAACGCTGTTAACATTAAAAGAGAATAGGTACTATCCGTGCGACGGGTAGTACCTATCTTGTATCTCGACCATTGAGTGGGACACCGACCCAGCACATCAAATGCATTAAACGAAAAAAGACAACCTTTTGGTTGTCTATCATTGGTGGGAGCAAAGGGATTCGAACCCCTGACCCTCTGCTTGTAAGGCAGATGCTCTGAACCAGCTGAGCTATGCTCCCGTTGTAATGACTGTGCACTACAGCGTATTGATACTATAAATGAAAAAGACGACTAATGCCGTCTTTAATCTTCGTGGGAGCAAAGGGATTCGAACCCCTGACCCTCTGCTTGTAAGGCAGATGCTCTGAACCAGCTGAGCTATGCTCCCGACTTGTAATGCTTGGGTGCCGTAAAGGGGAACCTTTTCAAAGAGCCTTGTCATCTTTCGAAGCTCGACCACACCTACGTTTTCAACCTCACGTTGTGCGACCCACGCACTTAGCGCCTGAACAAGGACTTGAACCTAGGACCCCATGATTAACAGTCATGTGCTCTAACCGACTGAGCTATTCAGGCATTTTTGTAAGAACCGTTATCTTTTCGATTGCGAGTGCAAAGGTAGTACATTTTTTTTATTCTGCAAACTTTTTCTCAAAAAAATTCAAAAAAAGTTGCATTTTTCTTAAAAATCGGGGAAAAATCCTATTTTTGCACTATGAAACACCTACTTTTTACCATTTTTCAGGTTATATGCTGCACCACTCTTTTTGCGAGTGAACCTATAAAAAGTGCACTAATATTTCAAAAAACTACCCACGACTTCGGACATATCGACGAAGAGAGGGGTATTGTTACGTGTAAATTTGATGGTGTTAACACATCAAATAGCACAATTGAGGTGCTAAAAATTGCAACAACGTGCGGTTGTACCACCGCCACGTACTCACAAAAAGTGGTTGAGGCGGGTGAAAATTTCAGTTTTGAGGTCACTTTTAATCCTCTTGGCCGCCCTGGTCGCATCGACAAAGAGATTTTTTTGCTCGTTTCAGACTCTTCGCATGAGATAAAATTAGGAATTACTGGGTATGTAAACGCACGCGAACGCACCATATATGAGCTCTATGCCTTCGACATGGGCGGTGGTTTTCGCCTGAAAAGTAACTTCCACGCCTTCGGATATCTCGAACATGGCAAGGAGATAACGGAGCGTATCGGCTACGTGAACACATCTGAGAGTGCAATTTCTCTCGATATCATACAAACAGACTCATCGGGATTTCTCACAATCGAATACCCCAAGCACATCGCTGCCGGAGTATCAGGCGATATCGTATTGCACTATGCCATATCGGACGACAGCACCATATATGGTACAAAGAGGGACGCCATACAGGTAGTTGTTAATGGCGTAGAGGCATACTACCCCCTCACCGCACAGGTTGTTATGGTGGACAATTTCGACAATACGGATGATATTTCGGCTCCAAAGCTCGCTATTTCAAAAAATATTATTAAATTTGGGGATGTAAACTACCCTAACGACGTGGTTGACCAGCGTATCACACTCACAAACGAGGGTGCCGAGCCGCTGATAATTCGTGCCATGGAGTGTAGCACAAAGGCTGTGGAGTGTCCCAAGGGGGAGATTACGATTGCCCCAGGTGCATCACGCGAAGTTACGATACGCCTACATGCGGCAGCGATAGAGGATATTGACAACCCCATGGTCGCGCGCGTATATATAATATGTAATGACCCGCTACGCCCAATGCAGACGCTACGAGTGAATGCCATACCGCGATAGTTAGGGTCAGCGAAAATGCAAACAGAACACAAACAAAAATAGAGATTAACATGTTTAAGATTGTCGAGAAACGCAAGATTGCGGAGAACATCTACGAGATGAAGATTTCCGCGGAGCGTGTTGCACGTGCAGCCCTCCCCGGACAGTTTGTTATCGTGCGTGCCGATGAGGGTGGCGAGCGCATTCCTCTCACCATTGCCGACTACGATGTCGAGGCAGGCACAGTAACCATCGTTACACAGACCATTGGTCACTCAACAAAGAAGATCTGCGCCCTTGAGGCTGGTGAGTCGCTCGTTGACTTCGCAGGTCCATTGGGTCGCCCATCAGAGTTCGTTCATATGCCCGAGGCAGAGCTTAAGGCTCGCAAGTACCTCTTCGTGGCAGGTGGCGTGGGCACAGCTCCCGTATATCCACAGGTTAAGTGGCTCCACGAGCATGGCGTAGAGTGCGATGTTATCATCGGCGCAAAAACAAAGGATATGCTCATCTACACCGATGAGATGCGCAAGGTGGGCAACGTTCACATTGCCACTGACGATGGCTCGGAGGGCTACAAAGGCATGGTAACAGGTCTGATGAAGGAGCTCGTAGAGGTCGAGGGTCGCAAGTACGACGAGTGCGTATGTATCGGTCCTATGATCATGATGAAGTTCGTATGCCTTACCACAAAGCCATGGAACTTGCAGACAACCGTATCACTCAATGCCCTTATGGTTGATGGTACTGGTATGTGTGGTGCCTGCCGCGTGAGCGTGGGTGGCAAGACACTCTTTACATGCGTTGATGGTCCCGAGTTCGACGGTCACCAGGTTGACTTCGACGAGGCTATGCGCCGTCAAGCAATGTACAAGAACCAGGAGAGATTAGACAACGAGAACCGCGAACACAAATGTAACTGCTATGGCAAATAAGATACCACGCGTCGCAGTACGCGAACAAGACCCAAAGGTGCGCGCCACTAACTTCGAGGAGGTGTGCTACGGCTACAACCAGGAGGAGGCCCTCTTGGAGGCTACACGATGCTTGAACTGTAAGAACCCACGCTGCGTGGCTGCCTGCCCCGTAAATATTAACATCCCTGAGTTTATTCACCACCTCACCGAGGGTGATATTCGTGCTGCTGCCGACACCATCCATGTTGACAGCTCACTCCCATCAATCTGTGGCCGTGTATGTCCTCAGGAGTCACAGTGCGAGGGCTCATGCGTCTTGGGCATCAAGGGTGAGCCCGTGGCTATCGGTAAGTTGGAGCGCTTCGTTGGCGACTGGTCTTTGGATCACAGCGCCGAGGTCGAGGCCACACACATCGAGCCTAATGGCAAGCGCGTAGCCATTGTAGGTAGTGGTCCTGCAGGCTTGGCTTGTGCTTCGGACCTCGCAAAGATGGGCTATAAGGTAGATGTCTTCGAGGCATTGCACCGCCTTGGTGGTGTGCTCTCTTACGGCATCCCCGAGTTCCGTTTGCCAAAGGACAGAGTCGTTGCACGCGAAATCAACGAGGTAAAGAAGCTCGGCGTTAAGTTCGAGACAGACGTTATCATCGGCCGTACAACAACCATCGACGCACTCCTCGACAAGGAGGGCTACGATGCAGTCTTCGTAGGTTCGGGTGCTGGTCTTCCCCGCTTCATGGGCATCGAGGGTGAGAACCTCAACGGTGTGCTCTCTGCCAACGAGTTCCTTACACGTGTAAACCTCATGGGTGCTTGGGACCCTGAGCACAACGACACTCCAGTATATGTAGGCCGTAAGGTTGTAGTTGTTGGTGGTGGTAACGTGGCTATGGATGCTGTGCGTACAGCAAAGCGTCTCGGCGCAGAGGCTGTCATCGTATATCGCCGTGGCGAGGCTGAGCTTCCCGCACGTAAGGAGGAGGTACACCACGCCAAGGAGGAGGGCATCGAGTTCCGCATGCTCACCAACCCAACACATATCATCGGCACTGAGGATGGCTGGGTTACAGGCATCAACTGCGTTGAAATGGAGCTTGGCGAGCCCGACGCAAGTGGTCGCCGCTCACCTGTTGAGAAGGCAGGCTCAGACTTCGTTATCGACTGCGACGTTGTCATCATGGCACTCGGCACATCACCAAACCCACTTATCGCATCTACTACTGGTGGCTTGAACATCAACCGCCGCGGCTGTATTGAAGCAAATGAGATGGGCGCAACATCACGCGAGGGTGTCTTCGCAGGTGGCGACGCCGTTACTGGTGCTGCAACCGTTATCTTGGCTATGGGCGCTGGTCGTAAGGCCGCTAAGGCCATCGACGAGTATATCAAGTCGAAGTAGAAGCATAATAAATATGATAATAGGAAGGGCTGCCCGATTAATCGGACAGCCCCTTCTTCATTTATTAGGGTTAACTCACCCACCTGACATCATCACCACACTCCAACTTCTCAATCTCACGCAGTATATCCTCCGCGGCAATACCATAACCATGCAGAGCGCCATGAATTACCGTTGTTGAGTCGAATGCAGCACCATAAAGTAGATGTGCAGATGTCAACACCTGTGGATTTAGCATACCTATAAGCGTCGAACACATATCGTCGTAATGACGAGACACCGACTCACACTCTTTGCCGCGAGCCTCCGACAGCCCTCGCGCAATTTTTCGCATAATGACCGTCGCGCCATGCCCACCTGCCAATGTGTGAATGATGCGACTTGCACACGAACTCTCATCGGCTAAAAACTCAAGCATTAGCCTGTCGCTGTAGGAATTAGATACTCCGTTGCGGGTCAATGTCGATACTGTTCTATCAATAATCGTCTCAAGTGTGTTAGAAATTTGTTTTTGCCTCATATACCAATTAACTATTTTACTCGCATAGTTAACGATATATATCACACGATATTGCACAACACACAACTTTTTTGCAGTGCGTGACGAAGTATAGTTTATGCAAAACGGGCAACGAACAAAGTTTAGCACCGACACTCAAAGATATGACATAACCAAGGCTTTTTGGCGTTACTTTGCGGTAAGCACAATAGGCTGAAGACTACCCACATGATTATACAAGGTGTTCAGGTCGATGCCAGCATCCGAATAGTTGTACACAACGCCCTCATTGTCGGTATAGTAGAAGTCGATGCTATCATCATTCCATGCAAACTGATACTCTTCACGAAGATTGAGTTCAAACTTACCATTCTCCGTGATGGTTACTACACCAATTCGCGCACCTGTGCGCAGACGCACGAATGCCACGAATGCATCCTTGGGTATAGGAATGCGCTGACCTCCCTTTTCGTAGAATATTTCGCCCTTGATATGCTCGGCATCTACGTTAAAGGTCTTATCCCAAAAGACAATTCTATCCTTGTCGGTAGTGATATGTATATCGCCACCTGCGGTGATTGATTCCTTTATGAATGGCAGACACTTACGCTCACCACTTTGGTCGATGCTGCCCTCTACAGGCACCTTCTGACCAAACTGGTTGAACTGCACCTGTGACACATCCTTATTTGCCGCTGGGAGACTGCCATACTGATGTCCATGCTCGCGGTGGCGGTCTACGGTGTAGATATATCGTCCTGGGATTGTGGGGTGTGGGCGTAGCTTGTCAACGGCTACTCCAGAGCCATCATTCGCTGTACCTCTCCAATTCTCAGGGTAGCGGTCGTAGTCGATTTCGAGCATCGGAGCGTCGATATATACCTCGAAGTGGTCGCCGAAGTTCTCACCGAATGGGTGTACCGAGCAGCCGTCCGAGCCTTTGAAACTGGTTATGTCGAAGAGAATATCCACCTGCTGACCAGGCTTATAGCTAAATACCACGTCGTCAACGTTCTCCTCCTGTGAGCCATTTTTCTCGTTGCTTAGTAGCTCATTATCTTGAGGTATTTTTGTTACCTCACCTCCTATGCCATCCGAGATTCTTATCTGTGCTGCAAAGCGGTAGGGGCGGTAGTGTGCAACGTCAAAGATTACGGAACGATACTCGTTACCGTCGTAGTTGTGGTCATATCTTTGAGAACTGTCGCGCGAGTACTCATAGGCATGGGGACTATATGTATTATTCGATGCAACGCGCACAACATCATTATTATTTGCACTATTTGTCAAGAAGTATATGTTGTATGTTCCATCCTCCTGAAGACCATACATTTCCACTGTTGATGGCGGTGTCTTGTAGTCTTGGGTGCGGAATGCCATAACGCGACCATTCGCACTCCAATGTTCCTCGTCAAAGAGTATCACATCACCCTCCCATGCAAGGTTCTTGATCTCCTCGTATACATCCTCGTTATGGTCGTAATATGTTCGATAGTCACTAAATGTCTTTGAGTATATCAAGAACTCATCACGTCCATTCTTATGCCACTGTGCACTTCCTGGATTGGCTGCGTGGTTAAGTGCTGTATATGAACCATCGTCCTGTCGCTCCTGCAACATGATGGTAAAGACAAGTGGGTGGGCACGCTTCTGTGGTACAAGCATGTAGTATAGCTCCTCGTCCTCGGCATAGGCGTTACCATAGGATTGGAGGTTATCGACAAAGATTCTGCGGTGAGTGTGGTCATAACCACTGAATATCGCATTCTTGGTGATTGTCTCAAAGAAGTTTGCCTCAAGATGCACCGCCTCTGTATCGCCATCCTTATGTTTGAGGATAGAGCGCATGTGCAGACGGTGTTTACCTGGTGCGGTTACGGTATAGGCATACTTGTAGTTGATGCCCTCCCAGTCGGCACCGAAGTAACCCTCCTCACCCTTGATGTAGACGGGGAGCTGCGCTCCTGAGTCGGAACGCACATCGAGATGGTTTACAGATACCAACACCGTGAATGGGAAGAGTGCATCGGGGCAAGTCTCGGGTACGGTAAACATCAGCGTGACGTGCTCGTCTGCCACACCATACACCTGTGACGATATCCACGATGGCGTAAAGTGCTGGGTACGAATAATATATACTGTGACTTTACGCTGCAACTTACCATGCTTAATGAGTAGCGTACCCACCTGCTGCTCATTACCCTCGTACATGGGGTATAGTCGCAGGGTCACCGTACCTTCGCCTGTAGAGGGGTTGTAGTTATTCGTGATGTTGTTATACGCCACGTTATTGTCAATCCACGTTACTGTGGGGGCAACGCTATCGCCTTTGCCATTTTTGGTGTACTTATATGGGAATGTCCAGTCTGTACCCGCATAGATGTCGCTACTAAGCACATAGCTTGTCTGCTCCACCCAAAGGGTCTCCACTCCATCCGTAATCTCGTTTACCCACTCGTCGATTGAGATCCACGCATTGTTCGAGGCTGGGGCTGTGAGTGCCTTCTCGAAGCTATCCTGACCATAGGTTAGCATGCCAGTAATCACAATGTTGTAGTGGTGGTTACGGCGAATCATGAAGTTGCTACCGTCGCCATTCTGCATCACTATGCGGTAGTACTTGTCGTTGGCTTCGCTCTGTCCCTTTGCATGGCCCTTGATGATAACGCTGATGAGCTTATCGCCCGAGTTTTCGCTCTCGAAGATGTAGTCTGCGGGCTTGGTGTTGATATCCGAGATGTCGGACATCAATGCCTGGTTGTTGGGCAGTGTCACAAACTCCGGGGTCTGCTCCCAGTCATCTACGATGTCAAACTTTAGGTCGGGGTGGTGGGGTGCTACAGTGCCGAATGCGGGGATATTTACCGTACGGAATCCCGTAACGATAAATTTGTCAGTCTCCCAGTCATCTATCGAAATCTTCGCCTGATTTCTAATTAACTTAATACCATGATAGGTATTTCCGTTGATTTCGTATGATAGGTCTGCAAGCTGGTTGTGGATAGATTCGTCGCTTTCGGCGTCTATCTCGAAGCGCGACCAATATACAAGCATACCCGAGCCGCCCTCCATGTTTGCCACAACCATGCTCTCGGTCTGGCCGGGGAAGTCCTTCTCGTCGTAGAGACCGCTACTATGGTTAGCCAAGAAGTGGATGATACGTGTGTGGTTTGGCACTACGGCGGTATACTGTCCACTCTCCGAGATGCCGTCATCGTTCTTTGTTCCAGGCACAAGTGTTGCCTCCTCGGAGCTGATATACAAGCCAAACTCGTTGAAGCAGAAGAGCGTCATATTATTCACATCCAAGCCATCGGGGTCTACTGCGCGTGTACCGATATTGGTGGTGGGTGATGCTATGTTTGCTGTGAAGGTAATCTTTGTATATCCCTCGGGCACATCATCTACCACAGGTGTAACGACCACCTCCTCCTGCACGCACGAGCCGAGCAGAAGGAGCAATAGTGTGAATATGTATATGACTCGTTTCATCTCTTCAAATCTTTAATATGCATCTCTTACGCATCGAATAGCGACACCAGTAGCATTCATAGGGTTATTTTGCTCTATTGTGCCATCCGTATTTTTAGGGTTGAATACTGGACCACTTGCACTCATGTAGTATCCACCATTTAGCAAGAAGTCGATAGCATCGGCATTAACACCATCACCTCCCTGAAGGTCCATAATAATCTTTAGTTCAGCCTCGGTTGGTAGTCGCCAGTTGTCGTAGGTTATTGCAGGGTCTTTCTTATCGTCGTTAACATCGTCGACCTCGACATAGTTCTTGCAGTGGTCGGCAAAAGCTATCAACTTCTTATCGTTAGTCATGTTTGACAAATTACTATAGGTTGAGAGCACAGCGCCCAAGCGCGAAGCGATGACAAATGAGGGTGAAACAAGCTTTGCATTGTCCTCATCACCCGCTGTGTAGCCATGTTCATCCAATGCAGGACGGCCAAGTGTATATTGGTCTGATGATGCCATCACACGCACATGGTAGTTACGCACATTGTGCTTCTCACATTCACTTGTACTCACAGTAGTACCCGATTTATACTGATAGTACAGTATACTGTAGTTTTGGCTATTATTTACTTTGTTGCCTCTAACTTTTGAGGCGGTCCAACCAGTACCACCGTTGTTTTGACTTGGATAAGCACTGCTGTAGGTATATTTTACAGTTTTAGTATTGACGTCTACGCTATTTATTTTGTATATACTTGTAATACGGTCACCTGCATATCTATATGTTGTTGGCAAATCACCACTTGTACGGTTGCTCACACTATTCCAGCTGTGTCCCCCCGATGTGCGATAGTAGTAGTCATCGCGATAGGAGTACCAGGGGAGGTTGTTGGTGATGTAGATAAGAGGATACTGCTCCACATCTATAATCTCTTCCATGCCCTCCTGGTTTCTTACCTTAAGCTGGAAATAGCGAATGGTATTGTTTGTTGGGTTAGCGCTGTGCACCGCTACATTTCCAGATGTAGCCTCCTCTTCAACAGTACCATATATGGTGTTTAATATTGCTCTATCCGTAACATTCACCTTTTGGTTGTACTTATCATAGTAGTGGCAACTACCACTGACATAGGTAACCTCAACGGGCGATGATGACGAGTAATATAACTCGTCGAGAAGCTCGTCAGTATGATACATGTATAGTTCATTCTTGTTGACCTTGAGATACTTAACCGTATCCTCACCCGACACCTCGAGGTCGACCTTCTCCCATGGTGCGGTGAAGTAGAGGATATCCTCGATTGTCTCGGGCTCGTTGAAGTCCTCAGCGCCTGGGGCATTGAGGTTGATGCGCAGGTCGTAGTAGGTGTTACGCTTGATGAGGTGGTAGGACTCGTCACCCTCGCCCTCCCTCTTGCTGAACGATATCTGGTAGTAGTTGTTTATGTACTCTATACCATCATACATCATCGGCAGCATAACAACCACAGAGGTGCCTCGCTCAAATACCTCATCCTTGTTCCATGTGTGCGAATAGCAGTAGAGGGTTATCTTTACCTGATAATTGGTGATGTTGCCACCTTCGTCCTTAATAGGTGTCATCTCGAAATATGGGGTTTGCGAGATTGATGATGACTTCCAATAGGGGTTCTTACCTGCGTTGTTCAGTGGGTAGCCACCCTCGGCAGTAAGCGTAGTTCTAATGGGCATGTTTCGCACCATATAGCCGTTAGATTTAGCCATAAGCTCCTGGGTGAAGGTAACCATATCACCTGGCGTGATGGTTATCTGCACCTTGGCAGCAGCACGACGCAGAGTAACCTTTACCGTAACATCCTCATCGGTATTTGGGTCGTTGATAACAACATTACCTCCCTTAGCAGGCTCACTATCACCCATATAGGCGATGCCATCCATCAGAAACATCTGTGGATAGATAGAGCCCGGAACGCCAAACTCAATGCCCGAAAGGTGGATGTAGTTATCGGTCTGGTCGAGCTTCAAGAATGTATCGTAGTTTAAGATATTGCCATTGTTATCGTGGTATGCCGAGCTTGGGAGTGTGCTGTTGGCGATAATAAAGAAGCGGTATGCAACATTCTCCACGAAGTCTCTCTTGGTCTTTGATATTCTCGCCGTACCCGTGGGTGTCGCCGAGACATCTACACGCTCATAGTGGAAGGGTGTGTATGTGCCGTTGTTGTACTCATATATCACTACGTCGATGTGCTTCATGGCTGACTCATACTCGTTATCTGCCACCTCGCCGCGCGTATCCACGCCGGGCGTCTTGAAGCTAATCGTGATGTAGTTGTTGCCATTTGGCATTGGCTCGTCGTCGAACACCGCAGAGCATGACACCGCAATTAGCGACATCACGAACATGGCAATTATATGTAGTATTCTATCTTTCATACTCTATTCCTCTTCATCATTAGCTTGTTGTGGCTGTGATGTATGTCTGATATTTATAAGCTTAGGGTTGCTGCCACTGTTGGGCCATCTGATATTACCGTACTCACCATTCACATATAGGTTGATATACTGGTCGGTCCACTTCTGATAATATGATATACCAAACTCAATGACTGTACTATTCTCGCCATCATCACTCAATGGGAAGATGACAATGTGATACCATTCGCCAGCACCGCAAGCGCCAATATTACCCTGCTTGCCAGAAACACCTGAGTCGAAGATTGCCTCACTGCTCTGAATAAGATTTTTGTCCACCTTATAGACGCGAAGCTGATAGTTCTCCTTCGATGCTGTAAATGATGGCTTCCACTCCACATCGCTTGGTGCCAAAATCTGGAAGTAGCAGTGGAAACCGCCCTCCTCCCAGTTACCTGCATTGTAGTGCATTGTAGGCTGCTGGGTGATAACATAGCTTGCCTGCTGCGTGCCATTGAGAACTAAGAACTCGTATGGCACAACGGGATTGTGATATGTTGGGTACGTGAGGTCGTGCTCCTCATACTCCTCGCCGTTGCCCCAGTCCTCTGCTGTCCAGTCTGCCACGGTGTACTCCAACACGAGGCTCGAGCCGGCGATGCTAAGCACCTCGAACTCGTAGATGTGGTTGCGCACAATGTTGTAGTGGCTATTCTCCACTGGTGCGCCATCCACATACTCGCAGAACGATATAGCATCCTCAAAATACTTCGCCTCGTCACCAACCGTGAACTCAAGGCTTATCTTGTTGCGCTCACCCGCGTAGTTGATGTTGTCATACTCGGTGATGTAGATGTAGTAGTCTCCCGTCTCCTCGTCCTCGATAAATGGCATATTGAGCGCGGCATGGCGATATATTCTGAAGCAGTTCTCCTGATCGAGCTTCTCTGTTTCTGTCACCTGCGACCAGCCACTGGGGAGTACATAACCCGTTTGGTTATAATATTTTAGGGTTGCAAAGTTTATGGTCGTGCCCTCGCTCTTTAGCTTATCACACAACTTAACTTCAATCTTTGCGGCGGCACGAAGCAACGATATATCGCCGATGTCGAGGCTGCGGCGACTATACAATGGTGTCACATCTACCTCCTTCACACCCCACATAGGTATTGCTGATGCCTCGTTTGTGGGGTCGAGCTGTGCCTGGCTGTAGGTGATATACTCCTCACCACTTGTGTTATCTGCGCAGTTAGCGAGCACCATAAATCGGTAGTTGCTCTCTGTTTCGCTATTTGCCGCGATGTAATCCAGCACCTCAACAGGCACCTTACCCATAAACTGGAACTCGGTGTGCGCCTCGTTTATAGGCCAGTAGTCGAGGTCGGCGATAACGCCCACGCGCTCGCCATCATCTGTAAAGACTACCATGCGCAGGTCGTCGGGCATGACACGGAAGTCGAAGGGCACACCCACCTCTGAGGGGTACTCCTCCTCCCACGCTGCTCGCGTATGCTGACCGCTGAGTGATACCGTAAACATCACACCATACTGCTGGTCTGTGGCTATGACACATCTCTCCGCATCGAAAATGCACGATGCCGAGATTATGCTCATAACAAGCAGTAGGATATATTTTACAGCTCCTCTCACGGGTGTTTATTCACTTATTAGTTTAGTTCTGTGTCGTTTAGCACCACTCTCCACGAGTTGATGTAGATAACCGAACTTACCCACTCTCCCTCGTCGAGGAAGAATGTCAATGTATATTCATCCTGGCGGTCAAGATACTCCTGATCGCTCATGCTCTCTCTGTAGTAGCCCTTCACGAGCAGTGCATAGTCTGCTAAGGGTATGCGCACAAGGTCCTCACCTGTCTCGCGGTTCTTGATGTATAGTATGGGTGAAGCATCGGCACGCATGCGACCTATTGCGAGCTCTGCGAGAGCCACGTTTACCTCAGTCACTGTGCGTGTAGCATACTCCTCCATCTCGGCTGAGCCTGTGGCCTGATACCATGCCGAGTATGTGATCTCCTCATCCTCGAGGAGTGTGTTGTCCCAGTCGTAGAGACCGTTATTGTCCTTGATTTCGAATATAAATTTGTCTGCATCTACGTCGTGGCCCGACATCTCGTGTAGCAGGATGCGCACGGCGTTTGTATCTTTCATTAGCGGCATCGTCTCGATGTATGTGCCAGGGGCATCTGTCACGTCGAGGCTCATTGTGCCGTGATATAGTGGCAGGAGGTCATCCTCAACGGTTGCCTCACCATCTTCGTTGTGCTCGCGGTGCATCATCACCTGTAGCTCCTCGAGCTTTGTCGTGCCAATCTTTGTGTCGGCTAACATGTCGAACGACTCCTCGTTCATCAGTCCGCCCCATGCTAAGAGCGTATAGTGTCCAGGCTCGAGTTGGAGGGGTATCTCGAATGTACCCGATGATAGAGTCTGCTTGTCAGTGGTGGTAATCTCCTCTATGAGGGTGTTGCTTTGATCGAAGATGTAGAGTGCAACGGAGTTCACCTCGTTGGCAAAGGCGTCAGCAAACTTTATGTTGTAGTCATACTTGAAGCGTAGACGGTAGTATACGCCGCAATCTCCCTCACCCTCGAAGATAAGCCCATTCTTGCACGAAGATGCTGCCAGCATCGCCACCACCATTGTCGATGCGAGAAGTAATCTTCTGAATATATGCACTCTGTTCATTTTCTGTGTTGTTTGTGGGGTGTTTCCCCGATGTTAATTTTATAAAGGGGTCGTCGAGCAGCCGCCAGGCGACCCCTTAAAGATATATTACTGAACGATATCTACGCCCTGCTTAACAACCTTCCAAGAGAGAACGTTGATACGAGCAGCAACGTAAGACGCCTCATCCACAGTAGGATACTCTGGCTTAATGTAGCCAATATCACCACTATATACTGGTGAACCATAACCCTTGATTGACTCGATATCAATCTGATAAACGTGGTTACGAACTACGCCATACTTTGCTTCCTTAGTACCAAGGTGCTCGATATCTACAGAGTAGTATGTCATACCACTTGCATAGAGCAATGCTGGCTCAACACCCTTAAGATGGTTATTAGTAGCAGCCTTATTTGCAGCTGACTCAATACCACCCAATACCTGATAACCACCTGCAGAGCTATATTGATACCAAGTCTTACCCTCACCGGTAGTTGAAAGCTGGAAACCAACCTCGTATGCCTGAGCGCCTACATCAGCACCCTTAACGCACATAATATCCTCATCTGCGATAGAGATGTATTTACCATCATTCACTGGATCTGGATAGTACAAAGTGTACTTAAGCGAATTAGCAACAGCAATTCTCAAAGCCTCGTTACCTGCATACTCAGTACCATACCAACGAGCAAGCTCAAGTGGCTCATAGTTCTCGCCATTCTTCTGCATAAGCTGACCCTTAAGGATTACCTTGGTGTTGTTAGCATTTGGAGTTACCTTGCCTTCACCATCAATCGTTACTGACCATGTATTCTCACCGCAGTAAGTGTAGTCTCCTATACCAAAACCATAAGCTGTTGGGAAACCACTTGTGTATGACCATGAGAAACTATCGTTAAGAGGTTCTTCCTGTGAATTTGCCCAGTAGCAACGGAAGTATGGGCTATCATTCCAAGTAAGACCCAAGTCTTCAGTGTCCCATTTTTCGATATTCTTAAGAAGGTTTGATGTTGCATAGTCGTTGAAAAGCTCCCAACCATTGAGCTTAACATATACATCAACATCACTTAGACTTCCTTCAGGTTTAAGTGCTGAGGTGTTATTCTGCGTATCAAAGTAGATAGCACCGTCTACAACTGTTCCTTTGCTTGCTGTAAGTACAACCTTAGCTGCAATACGCTCTACATAGATATCAATAGGATTATCGGTAGCGTCTTTTGCGGTAGTCTTGATATTAGCAGCGGTAAGGGGCACTGCATCAATCATATTGCCTGCCTTATCCATATACACAGAGTTGCTCATTACATAACCGTAGGTATCGTCACCAAGCGTTGCAAGCTCAGCATGAAGATCTGCCAATGAATAATATGCTCTGTCTGGATCTGGGGTCCAGTTGATAACTGCAACAATCTGGCTTGGATAGACACCCTTATAGGTATTCAAAACCAAAACAGCCTCTTTGATATCTGATACATTCTCCATACCAGAAGTAGAATTCTCGCTAACAGCGAGTGGCAAGTAGTTCTTTGTGCCACCGGGAGCGTTTGCACCACCATCAGTATGAGCAGTCACGTTGAAAGGGTCACCCTCTGCATCAAAGAAGAAGAAGTATGCAGTCCTTACTGCGCGCTCAGCAGCTGTACCCTCCTCATAGTCATCCTCATCTTGATAAAAATCTGCGCGAGTGTCATTGTCGGCAGCCATAAGGTTAATGGCGATATACGACTCCTCCAACTCACCATTGTGGATGGGGGCGTTGGGATCATCGATATTATCAGCGCAAGCAGCGAAACCAAAAGCTGCAAGAGCTATAAGTAAATATTTTTTCATATCGGTTTCTTTAATTTTTATTCGACATTATATTCGTTTTTAACAACTTTCCAAGAGAGAATGCGCACCTCGGCAGCAACATAGCTGTGCATATCCTTTGGGCGCTCGGGGACCTCGACGTCGACATCGGGGTCGTAGACAGGGGTGCCAAGACCCGTGATAGTCGCCACATTGACCTTGTAGACATGGTTGCGCACAACGCCATACTCCGCAGCGGAATCCTTGCGGCCAAGATGACGAATGTCGGCATAGTAGTAGGTCATGCCATCGTTGTACAACATGGCGGGCTCAACCGTTGCAAGGTGTCCGTTCACCTCGTCGGCAGTAGCCGCCACATAGCCCTCAGCACTGGAGTAGGTAAACCACTCCTTTGTCTCGGACTCCTCAGCCAACTGGAAGATGACCTCGTATGCCTCAACATCTACGCCCTCGGGAGCTGCAACAGCCCCTACAAGCATGATGTCTGCCGCGCTGATGCCCTTATGCTCACCACCCTCGAGGTAGTAGAGCTCACTGGCAAGAATCTGCGCAACCTCGGTGCGTAGAGCAAGCTCGCCAACATAGCTGTGGCCATACCATACGCCCACCTCCACAGGTTTACCCTCGCCGTCGACAAGCTGTGCCTTGATGATAACCTTGGTGCGTGGGTTAGCAACCTCGTTGCCCTCGCTGTCCACCTCTGCGGGGCGAGTATTCTCACCGCAGTAGGCTACATCGCTTGTTGTAAGGCCATTTGCCCACTTAAACTTATTATCTGCGGGGAAGCCACCAGTGTATGATGCTGCCCAGTATGAACGGAACCTGTTGGGGTCGTTCCACAAGAAGCCAACCTCACTACTCATGCCCCACTTATCGGGATAGATATGCTTGAGTATGATAGAGTGGTTGTAGTCGTTGTAGAGCTCCCATTTCAGCACCTTAGCATATACTGGCTCGCCGCCCACATTAACCTCAATGTCGTATGTGGCATCCATGCCCGCAACATCGCCATTAGCCTCGACCTCCACCTTTGCGGATATGCGCTCAACGTATATCTCTATGGGGTTGGCATGAGCCTCCTCCTCCGTCTTACCGATATTATATATGGTAATGGGGTTTGCCCTTACGACCTTACCCTGCATGTCGGCATATACCGCATTGCTCATCACAAAGTGGTTGTTGTCGTTGCGTATTGCGGCAAGTGCGTTGTAGAGGTTGTCGAGCGTGTATGATGGCTGAATGTATTTAGCATCCCAGTTCAACACCGCCACGATGTAGGCGGGGTATTCACCCTTGTAGTTGTCGAATACAAGTATCTTATCCTTAACATCCGAGACGTTGGGACCCTCATTTGCATTTCCCGTCTCGCCTGGCTGTGTGCCATTGCTGCCAACGGTGAATGAGAGGTAGTTCTTGCCACTCGCACCATTCACGGGAAAGGCACTGCCATCGCCCTTGAAGAGGAAGAAGTGCACATTCTCGACATAACGCTCTGCGGCATCACCATACTCAAAATCGACATCATCGGCGCGAGTCGCAGCATCGTCCGACATGAGTGTAACAGAGATATATGACCTCTCCAACTCCCCCTTGACGGGGGAATTGGGCTCGGTCATATTTTCAGTACATCCCAACAGTCCAAGTGCTGCAAGGGTTATGAATAGGTATCTTTTCATCAGTGATGTTAAAGAGTTAAAATCTTAGATTACTTGAGCTCGTAGTTGTTCTCAACAACTCGCCATGAGAGGATGTTGATCTGAGCAGAAACGTAAGTTACGATATCCTCTGGCTTCTCAGGAACGATAAAGTCAGTAGTACCATTATAAACTGGAGTACCGTAGCCAGTGATATCAGAGATATTCACCTTGTAAACGTGGTTACGAACGATACCATACTCAGTAGTTGACTTCTCAGTACCAAGGTGCTTGATATCCAACCAGTAGTAAGTCATACCATTCTTGTAAACAAGAGCAGGCTGAACTGCAGCAAGAGCATTGTTCAATGTAGGAACGTCGATATAAGTGTAGTTACCATTCTCATACTTGTACCAAGTCTTGTTAGCGCCAGTATCTGAGAGCTGGAAATAAACCTCGTAAGCCTTAGCATCAGTTGCAAGACGAGCAACACACTTGATATCATCATTAGTAAGACCAACGAAAGTGGTACCACTATCTGCAGATGAGAAGTAAGTGTTCTTAAGAGTGTTTGCAACAACCTTCAAAAGGTCACCCTCACCGATGTAGTCCTTACCATACCAGTTAACAACCTCGAATGGATTGCCATCGGTGTCAACAAGCTGTGCCTTAACGATAACCTTTGTACGAACATCATCAGCCTCAGTCCATGCGCGTGTGTTCTCACCAAGATAATCCCACTCGCCAATCTCAGTATTCTCAGCACTCCATGCGAAGGTGTTATTCTCAAATGCCTTGCCAAGTGACTGTGCCCAGTATGAACGGAACCAATCTGCATCGTTCCAGCTAAAGCCAATACCAGTCCATGTAGGATCGATACGCTTGATAAGCCATGACTCCTGATAGTCGTTGTAAAGCACAAAGTCCTTAATCTGAGCGAAAACAGGCTTACCCTCAATCTCCTTCTCAATATCAAACTTACCACCGTTATCAGCAGAGTAAACAACCTTTGCAGCAACACGCTCAACGTGGATTGTTACAGGGTTAGCCAAAGCGTCAGCCTCATTCTTAGCGATGTTTGCGATTGTAAGGTCAACAGCATCAACAACCTGACCTGCAGCATCAGCATAAACAGCGTTGCTCATAACGAAACCATCAGTAGCGTTGCCCAAAGCAGAAATCTGAGTCTTGAGGTTCTCAAGAGTGTATGATGCTTTGGTAGGAGTCCAGTTAATAACAGCTACAACCTTGTTGGGATACTCACCCTTGTAGTTCTGAAGAACAAGAACAGCATCCTTAACATCAGATACATTAGGCATATCTGTATCGATGGTTGTCAAATTAACTGGCAAGTAGTTGTTAGGACCAGCGTTTGTAGAAGTAGATGTTGTGTCATCGAATGCTACTGGGAAAGCAGCACCATCCTTAAAGAAGAATACATAAGCAGACTTAACCTCACGCTCCTCAGCAAGACCCTCGTCGTACTTGCCATCAGCAGCACGTGTGATGTCATCAGCAGTGAAAGTTACAGCCATGTATGACTGCTCCAACTCACCATTCTGAACGGGAGCATTCTGCTCACCATTCTCTGCGCATGCAGCAAAACCCAATGCTGCAAGTGCAATAAATAGATACTTTTTCATAAAACTGAAAATTTAGTTAATAAATTAAATTGTTTGTTGTTTGTTATTTAGTTTTTAGTTTGTCTTTGTAACTATATTGCGGTTCTTGGCAATCTCGGCAAGTGCAACCTCAGCCTGCGCAATACCTCGCTTGTGCGCCTCCTCGAAATAGGGCTTCGCAGTGGCGTTATTTCCCATATACACCTCCATAGCTCCGCGCGCATAGACAGTCTCGGCCATATCGCCCGCCTTGTCAAGGTAGCGCTGTGCACTCTTGAAGTCGCCCTTCAAAATTGCCGCGTTAGCAGCATTAAGGTTTGCAACAGGATCGTTAGGATACATACGCACTGCCGTCTCGTACAGCTCGTTGAACTTATCGCTGCCAGGCTCATAGGTCTGCGCAAGAATATAGAACTCCTCCAACGACAGGTTCTGTGGCGCAGTGTTGAGAATCTGCTCAATCTCCTCGGGGTTGCTATAGCTGCGAATCTCATACTCGATGGTATAGTCCGAGTGACGCAACGCAGGATAACACTTATCCAAAAGGTGACGATACTCATCCTTCCACGTAGACTTGATAAGCCACTCCTTAACGTCGGGGTCCTTATCAGAGCGTATGACCTTCAATATCTCATTCTTATGTGGCAGCGACGACGCAACAACATACTCCTCGAGACCCGCCCAGTCCTCAGGCTCATAGTCCGTCTTGATGAAGTCGTCGCCAAAGTGGTAGAGACCCTCTACATACTTCTTCAATGACTCGGTACGTCCTTTTGCAAGATAGGTATTGTTGCTATAGGGGCTCTCGGGAGATGCAAAACCCTTGATGAAGATAGACTTGATGGTGACATCCTTATCGCTCTTAACGGAGTCGATAGTGCCCGTAATCTTGGCAAGCTCGACGGTGTTGTTGCGATATGTAGGATAGATGGCAATCTTACTCACGGGGAAGTCAACAAATGCCGAACCACTAATCTGACGTGTCTTAACAGCCTCGTGCTCAGGGCGTAGATATATCAACTCGGGATAGTATGGCTTGATGGGGAACTCATTGACAAGCGACGTGAAAAGAAGCGACGAGGGCACGCCACAACAGCCAAAGTCGGCACGCAAGATTCTAATGCTACAACCATTCATCCACTCCGCAAAGTAGAGCGAGGTGCTATACTTGACCACACCGCGCGACTCCGCAGGGCTGAGAATAATATCCTCAGATGTCGTAGGACGCTTATCCTCGTTGCGAAGATAGTATATGCGTCTGTTTCGACCATATACGGCAATAGACTTCAACTCGTGCGAGTTCTCGCCGTTGATGATGACAGGGGTCAGAACAACAACCTGCGTAGTCTTGATGTCAAGATTGGTTAAATCCAAGTCGATGTCAACGTTCAGATAACCGTTATCCTTCAACTCTATGGTAAAATCATTGATGGCTACATCATCGTGAATATCCTGTGCATAGCCAACAGTAACAGACAGGGCGGCAACCACCATTACGAAAAAAGCTCTCATTACACCGTGATTTTAGAAGACAAATACCAAATTTATTGCAGCCTTCGTAGGACCAACATAGTGGTGACCACCTTCACCAACTCTACGTCCGCAGTTGCCACAATCGAAAACCTCATAGTCGAGATACATGTAACCAAATCCCGCCTCAAGCTCGAGATTGACATGCTCCGAAAGCATAAAGGCAAAACCATATGCAACGCCACCACCATAGGCATAACCCTGGTAGCGCTGCTCCTTTAATACCGAAAAATCTGTTCCAAGAAACGACAGATTGTTATTGATGCCGCCGAAGTTGAACGCTCCTCCAATGGCATGCGCACCGATAAAGTGACGCGAGAAGCGATCACAAAACCAGTAGCGGGCCTCAGGCTGCACAAGCCAGTGCTTCCACTTGGTGTGATCGTCCTTACTCCAGGCGTTAAAGTTACCTGAAATATCGAGTGTCCACTTAGGTGCCAATCCTATCTCAACACCAAGGTTGGCAGTTGCTGTAGCATCGTAGACGATGTTGGTCTTAACAGCCCAGTCCTGAGCACGGACCTGCGACACTCCTCCAAAAAGAAGAAGAATGAGTAAAAGGCAAAAACTAAATCTCGGTTTCATCATTTCCTATTTTGGTCGAATACTCTTATGACACTTAAGAGCACCTTCATTCATTTTCACAATCACGAACGCCCATAAATCCGACGTTTCGACTAACACACGAATACCATATCAAATATTCATACGCAAAGCTACGCTTTTATTTGCAAATATTCAAAAAGCTATATACTACATTTTGCTATACAATATGGGGTAAATGAGTAAAATCTGCATTTGTATACCGTTTTGTATACACTTTTCGCTTTGTAATTACAACTAATTTATATATTTTTGTAGTTGTAAACGCATAATTGACACAATAAAACAGACATCACCCTACACTAATCTACAAAAACAAGGGGGGGGGTAAAATAAAAAGAATACAAAAGTATGAATTTGCCAACATGGATTAAGAGTGCAATACTGCTCCACATACTACTTTTGATATGCGGCACAGGCTTTGCCAACGAAGAGCTCTTCAAACAAGCAAAACAATTACAGCGCAGCAGCAAGTATGATGAGGCTATTGAAGCATATAAAAACTACCTCTATCAGCCGATAGAGGCAGATGATATTAGCGACCACGAACTCTTCCTATACACCGAGTCTTTGGTTCAGCTGATGAACTCATACCAGAGCAAGGGAGAGACCGATGCATGCATAAAAGCACTACAAGAGGTGTTCGATAAATCACGTCTTATACAGCAGGAGTGCTTGAGAGACTTCTATTCCGTAATGGGTTATGCATTGTCTCGAACAGAGAGTATGGATAAGGCTCAAGAGACCATGCTGAAGGTTTTTGCCCTCCCCCTATATCGCGCTACACCCGAACGCTACTTTCGCGACTACGCCTACGCAGCTGCTGTCTTCTACAGCAATACCGACTACCAGGAGGAGGTAATCATCTGGTGCCAGGAGGCGCTAAAACAGGCCCAACTCTGCAACAACACATCTGGAGCACAGTGGGTAAAGGCAATGCTTAGCTCGCTCTATAAACGCAATGGCAATCTCAACGAAGCCCTCGTCCTATCCCTCGAGAGTAAAAGAGATGCAGAACAAAAGAGCGACGATTTAGGCGTGCTTAATAGCTTGCATACATTGATAGACCTATTTCTGTACTACGACATCCCTGAGTATGCCAACATCTATGCATCGGAGGCTGTTCGAGTAGAAAAGAGTATGGAGACAAAGAATCCTATGATCTCCGCGCAGACATACATAAATAAAGGCCGTGTATTGTACCGACTGGGCGAGTGCGACTCCATAGCATACTACACAGAAAAAGCTCGCAACATCAGCCAAAACCTACCATACAATAGCGGAATGGTGGATGTCAATCTATTATCGGGTACACTCATAACAGATAAGGGTGGCGACTCGTTAAATATCGGTATTCGTGAGCTTCAACAGGTAACTCAACAAGGCACAACAATTAGCCAGGCAAAAGCATATCATCAGCTTGCGCAAACATATCTGAGAAACGAAGATAGAGACATGGCTGAGGCGATGTTGGATAGCCTCTACTCATTACTCAATTCGAGTAATGCGCCCATAAATATACAGATGGACTATGAACCGATACTAAACCACTATCTGCAAACAAAGAATCATACCAAAGTCGAACAATTCACGAGACTTATGTTTCAAGAACAGCAGACTTTTAAACAAAAGAGACTGAACCTAAACCTCGTTGAGAGCATCATCGACCTACAGACAGAACAGAATAGACTGACACTCAAAATCGCACAACAGAGACAGGCGCATCAACGCATTTGGCTAATTGTGTGCATAACAATTTCCTTGGTGATAATATCTATTATCGTCGTAATCCTCTTCAAACAAAAGAGGTACCATGCTATTCAAATGAAAAAGGCAGATGAGAGATTTACTATACTGTCTCGAGAACTTAACTTATCAAATATCGAAAAGCAAAAGGCAACACAAGAGATTGCAGAGCTACTTAAAGACAACGACAATCGACAGGAGATGGAGACGCTTACACCGTTCATACTTCGAGAGAGTGGAGAGACAAAGTTTAGACAATACTTCGAATTGCTATATCCTCACTTTCTGCATCGACTACGCGATAAGGTGCCGTCAATTACACGACGTGAGGAGCTGCTATCAATGCTCATAGTCCTGAAGCAAGATAATAAGGAGATCGCCGAGCTACTGGCTATTGCTCCAAGAAGTGTTCTCATGCTACGCCACCGCTTCCGCCAGAAGATTGGAATGGCAACGGAACACTCGCTTGAGAACTTTATAGAGGAGACAGTCGGTCATCACAATATTGCGAGCGAAGCAGATAATACTGACTCCGATTCACGTCAAGATGTGTAACAAAGAGTCACCATCACGAACAACATACAGATAACAATAAACGCATTGACATTGCGAGGAGCATAGCGACGTTGCAATCTACCTCTGTGACAATCAGCGGTCAGCGGTGACGACGACGCTATCAAAGAGACAAAAGGAACAAAAAAAGACAAAAGGGCTTAATGGTCAAAACAGTACATAAAATCTGTAGTGGGTAGCCAGTTAATTTGGTAGGATATAAAATACTATGCTAATAGCTGTTACCTGCCTGCACGCCTCGCCAAACAGTCTGCCACTCCTCCCAACACTCCTCAGAAGTATCCGCATTGTCGCATACGCCAGAATCAAGATACTCTCCATCGTCAGATAGGTGAAAATCCTTCGCTTTTGATATTTCAAGCACTACATCACGCTCAGCATTACTATTATTTGCTGGGACTTCAAAACTAAAAGGTATATAGTCCAAATGCACACTTTCTCCAATATTATCACCCAAATTTAGACGATAGCGACAACATTTGTAGATATCATTTTCTATATCTATCATTCGCGTTGTTCCAACTTTTTCACGCTCAAATCCCATGAAATGGTATACTCCTCCCTCTTGTGGAATTTCTACTATTTCTGATTCTGGTATTGCATCCCAATCATAAAGATTGAACTCACATGCAGCAAGCTCAACACATGCCACTACCAAAATCAAAAAATACTTAATTGCATTCATAATGTTACAATGTTATAGTTTGCTAAACTTGTTTGTGCCTTTCGCTACTGCAAAGTTATGACACAAAAGAGCCTAAAACCAAATTTTTGAGCCTCGAATTTTTCCGCGGGGGGGGGATAACTCATTGATTATCAGTACTATGAAAAACCCATTTTTGCAAATTTTTCATCTCGCTGATTATCAAGCAGTTACAAGGATGATAAAACAGTATTTAGGAAAACAGTGTAAAACACTGATATTCTGCGTATTAT